>JAYRDK010000064.1:0-20349 GCA_041909435.1 Lacunisphaera sp. | reverse complement strand
ACCTTCGTCGCCACCAGCTCGCTCCGCACCGTGATGGCCGGCGAGAAGTTCGACCTGGCGCTCGGCGCCGACGAGGGCATCAGCGTGAAGCACAAGCGCGTGAACCGGTTCACCGAGGACACCGGCCTGACCAACTCCGGCAAGCGCATCACCTACGAGTATCTGATCACGGTCCAGAACAACAAGCGGACCGCCGAGCGGGTGATCGTCGCCGACCAGATTCCGCTCTCCCGCAACGAGAAGATCGTCATCAAGCAACTCGCCCCGGCGCCCGGCGAATTGAAGCCGACCGACGAGGGTTCGCTCAAGTGGACGCTCGACCTCAAGCCCGGCGAGAAGCGCGAGCTGACCGTGAAGTTCACCATCGAGTATCCGAACGACGTGAACGTCACCGGCCTGGAGCCCTGACGATCTCCTTGTCCCATTGACCGCAGGGCGGGGTCGCCGACCCCGCCTTCTTCTTTGGCGGGATCAGCGGTCCCGCCCTACAGGCTTGTCATTCTGGGCGAAGCGAAGAATCCATGGGGCGCGCGGTCGGTCGGGAGACCGACCCTCCACAAAATGGCCGAATCTCTCACGCTTCTCGTCGACAACGGCTCGCTCGAGCCCGCCGCCACCCTCGCCCTGCGGGGGCTGGCGGTCCGGCTTTCCGGGCGGCTCGGCCGGACCGTGGCCCCGGTGTCCCTGCTCCACTCGTCGGGCATCGATCCACAAAAGCTCGGCGGCGAGCCCGCGGAGATCCTCTTTCCCTCGCTCGAGCGCCGGCTGGCGGCCGGGCAGAACGACTTCATCCTCCTGCCGCTCTTCTTCGGCCCGAGCCGCGCGCTCACCGAATACCTGCCGGAAAATCTGGCCCGGTTGCGCCAGAAATTTCCCGACCTGCGCCTGAGGCTCGCCCCACCGCTGCACGCCGCCGGCGACGACCGCCTCGCGCGGATCCTCGCCCAGCACGTCAGCGACGAACTCGACCCCTCCGGCACCGACCGCGTGGCGCTCGTGGACCATGGCAGTCCCGTGGCCGTGGTCACCGCCGTGCGCAACGAACTCGCGCAACAGCTCTCCGGCCTGCTCGGTTCGCGTGCCGCCGCCGTGGCGCCGGCCAGCATGGAGCGCCGCGCCGCGCCGGAATACGATTTCTGCAAGCCCCTCCTCGCCGACCTGCTCGCAGCCCCGCCGTGGGATGCAGGCCGCGTGATCGTGGCGATGCAGTTCCTGCTGCCCGGCCGCCACGCCGGCCCGGCCGGCGACGTGGCGGAAATCTGCCGGGCGGCGGAAGCCGCCTCGCCCGGCCTGCGCACGGTGATGACGAAGCTCGTCGCCGAACACCCGCTGCTGATCGACCTCCTGGCCGATCGCTGGCGACAGGCGGGGTAGGTGGCCCGCTCGCGGGCCACGTTGCGCGCGAGCGCGCAACCTACAGTTTGGGTGCCTGCGCCAGCAACCCCGGCACGCGCGCGGCAAAATCCGAAAACCGCACCACCTCGCCGATCACGACGAGCGCGGGCTGGGCGATTTCCCCCGGGGCGATGGAAGCCGCCTCACCAAGCGTGGTGATCGTGATCCGTTGCGCCGGCGTCGTGGCCTCGCTGATCAACGCGAGCGGCATATCCGCCTGCATGCCGTGCTGGAAAAGATTGTGCGCGATCTCCGGCAGGCGGCGGACGCCCATGTAGAAGCAAAGCGTGGCGCGCAGCTTGGTGAGCGCGCCCCAATCCAGGCCGCCGGTGTTGGCCGCGCATTGGTGGCCGGTGACAAAAACCACGGCCGAGGAGCAATCCCGGTGCGTCAGCGGCAGGCCCAGCGAAGCCGCCGCCGCCGTGGCCGCCGTCACGCCCGGCACGATCTCGAACGGGATACCCGCGGCGCGCAGAGCCTCGAGCTCCTCGCCGGCGCGGCCGAAAATCATCGGGTCGCCGCCCTTCAACCGCACGACCTTCCGGCCGGCGTTGCCCAGCTCCACCAGGAGGGCGTTGATCTCCGCCTGGGTGGCGCTGTGGTGTCCGGCCCGCTTGCCGACGGCGTGGACTTCGCAGCCGGGCGGGCAGTGCGCCAACAATTCATGGCTGGACAGTTCGTCGTGCACCACGGCCTCAGCCGATTGTAAAAGTCGCAGCCCACGCAGCGTAATCAGGTCGGCCGCGCCCGGTCCGGCCCCGACGAGCCAGACAAAACCCTTTGATGGTGATGCTTTTGAATTTAACATGACTTCTTTAGTCAGTATGACGTCGATTCAACTTTACCCATTGCCCGACAAGTGCAACCGTTCTCCACGTCATGTCCGAAAATACTCCAGCGCCCGTGAACAAGAACGAGCTCCTTAAACAGAGCATCCCCACCCTCGCGGGGCAGATCGCCGCGACTCTGGCCGACCCCACGGCGGACCGTTTTTCGGAGGACGACACGCAGTTCACGAAATTCCACGGCATCTATCAACAGGATGACCGCGACCTGCGCAAGACGGCGAAGAAATACATGATGATGATCCGCAGCCGCATTCCCGGCGGCGTCATGACCGCGAAGCAGTGGATCGTTTTCGATGATCTCGCCACGCAGCACGGCAACAACACCCTGCGCGTCACCACGCGCCAGTGCATCCAGTTTCACGGCGTCCTGAAATCCGGCCTGGGCCCGTTGATCAAGCGGATCAACGAGTCGCTGCTGTCCACCCTCGCCGCCTGCGGCGACGTCAACCGCAACGTCACCGCCTCCCCCACGCCGGCGACGACCCGCGCCCGCGAGGACGTCTATGCCGACGCGCTGCGCACCGCCTATGCCCTCGCGCCGGTGACGAAGGCCTACCACGCCATCTGGATCGACGGCGTCCAGCTCAACCTCGAGGACGAGGAGAACAGGAATTTCAGCGACCCGCTCTACGGGCAGACCTACCTGCCGCGCAAATTCAAGATCTCCTTCGTCGTGCCGCCGGTGAACGACATGGATCTTTTCACCAACGACCTGGGTTTCATCGCCATCGTCGAGCACGACCGGCTGGTCGGCTACAATGTCGCGGTGGGCGGCGGCATGGGCCGCAGCCACGGCAATGTGCAGACCTTCCCGCGCCTCGCCGATGTGCTCGGCTTCGTGGCGCCGGAAAACGTCATCGCCGTCGCCCGGGCCGTGCTCACCACCTTCCGCGACTTCGGCGACCGGGCCAACCGCAAGCACGCCCGCTTCAAATACGTGGTCGAGGAGCGCGGCGTGGATTTCATCCGCACCGAGGTCAGCCGGCGCGCCGGCGTGACCGTGGCCCCGGCCCGGCCCTACGTCTTCACGACCACCGGCGACCTTTACGGCTGGCACCGCGCCGTCGACGGCTCGCAGTTCCTCACCCTTTTCGTCGAGACCGGCCGCATCAAGGACGTTCCCGGCCACACGCTGAAGACCGCCCTGCGCCGGGTCGCGGAGCAGTTCCCCCACCTCGAGTTCCGGCTGTCCGCCAACCAGAACGTCATCCTCGCCAACGTGCCCGACGCCGACCGGCCGCGGGTCACGGCGCTGCTGGCGACGCACGGCGTCAAGGTGGAGGGCCAGGCCTCCGTGCTGCGCGCCGCCTCGATGGCCTGCCCCGCGCTGCCCACCTGCGGCCTCGCGCTCGCCGAGTCCGAGCGGATGCTGCCCGGTTTGATCGACCGCATCGAGAAGCTCGGCGGCGAACTCGGCCTCGGCGACGAGGAAATCACCATCCGCTCCACCGGCTGCCCCAACGGGTGCGCCCGGCCCTACATGGCGGAGATCGCCTTCGTCGGCAAGGCCCCCGGCCGCTACCAGCTCTGGCTGGGCGGCAACGCCGCGGGCACGCGTCTCAACCAGGTGTTCAAGGACACGGTGAAGGACGCCGAGATCGAGGCCGAGCTGCGCCCGCTGTTCACGCGCTGGCGGGACGAGCGGCTGCCCGGCGAGCGCTTCGGCGACTTTTGTTCGCGGATTGTGTTGCCCGAACAAATCAAAGCGGGAGCGGCCGGGGATGCCGCTCCCGCCCCAATTTCCAACTGACCATGCACTCCACCGCCGCCCTCACCCGCTGGAACGCCGAGCTCCGCACCCAGTCGCCGCTCGAGATCGTCCGCTGGGCCGTCGCCCAGGCGGGCGGCCGCGCCATCGTCTCGACCAACTTCCGCCCCTACGAGGCGGCCATCCTGCACGTCGCGACGCAGGTGCAGCCCGACATCCCGGTGCTCTGGGTGGACCACGGCTACAACCGCCCCGCCACCTACCGGCACGCCGAGGTCCTGCGCACGTCGCTCGGCCTCAACCTCAAGCCTTTCCTCCCGCGCCTGACGCCCGCGCACCGCGACGCCGTCCACGGCCCGATCCCGTCCACCGAGGACGAGGCCGGCCTGAAGAAATTCAGCGCGCTGATGAAACTCGAGCCCTTCCAGCGCGGCATGCGCGAGCTCGCGCCGACCGTCTGGATCACCGCGCTCCGCCAGGTCCAGAACCCGAACCGCGCCGGCCTCGACATCGTGTCGCTCGACGGGAACTTCGGCGCGCTCAAGGTCAGCCCCTTCTTTTACGCCACCGACGCCGATCTCGAGGCCTACCTGGCGAAACACCACCTGCCGAACGAGTGGGATTATTTCGATCCCGCCAAGGCCGACGAAAAGCGCGAGTGCGGCCTGCACGCCGCCTGGGGCAAACAGGCCGTCAACGCGTGATGACGCCATGCCTCTCCCTGTAGGTGGCGCGCTCGCGCGCCACGTTGCCCGCCAGCGGGCAACCGACAAAATCTCCCCCTAGTCCATGCCGACCAGCTACCATCTCGACCACCTGCAGCACCTCGAAACCGAGGCGATCCACATCATGCGCGAGGTCGCCGGCGAGTTCGAGCGCCCCGTCCTGCTCTTCTCCGGCGGCAAGGATTCCATCTGCCTCCTGCGCCTCGCCGAGAAGGCGTTTCGCCCCTCGGACCTCCCGATGCCGTTCCTCAACGTTGAGACCGGCCACGAGTTCCCCGAGCTCATCGAGTTCCGCGACCGCCGCGCCAAGCAGCTCGGCGCCCGGCTCATCGTCCGCACCGTCGACCAGGCCATCGCCAACGGCACCGCCACCCCGGCGCCGGGCGAGGTCAGCCGCAACAAGCTCCAGATCCCCGTCCTGCTCGGCGCCATCGAGGAGTTCCGTTTCGACTGCGCCATCGGCGGCGCCCGCCGCGACGAGGAGAAGGCCCGCGCCAAGGAGCGCTTCTTCAGCTTCCGCGACAGCTTCGGCCAGTGGGACCCGAAGAACCAGCGCCCCGAGATCTGGAACCTCTACAACGGCCGCCTCAACCCGGGCGACAACATGCGCGTGTTCCCGCTGAGCAACTGGACCGAGATGGACGTGTGGGAATACATCCGCCAGGAGGAGCTCGAGGTCCCCAGCATCTATTTCAGCCACACCCGCGAGTGCTTCCGCCGCGGCGGCCAGTGGCTGCCCGTGCCGCCGCCGCACACCGACGCCACCAAGCCCGATCCCTACGCCGGCGCCCGGCCGAAGCCGACCGAGCCGCGCAAGACCATGGTCTGCCGCGTCCGCACCATCGCCGACATGATCAGCACCGGCATGGTCGAGAGCCCGGCCAGCACCGTCGATGACATCATCGGCGAGGTCGCCGCCGCCCGCGTCACCGAGCGCGGCTCCCGCGCCGACGACAAGGCCTCCGAGGCCGCCATGGAGGACCGCAAGAAAGCGGGTTACTTCTAAACCCTTAAACGCATGTCCGTGCTCACCTCACCTTCCCCGGCCTCCGCGCCGGCCTCCACCGCCGGCGCCCCGCTGCCCGTCGACATCCTGCGCTTCAACACCTGCGGCAGCGTCGACGACGGCAAGTCCACGCTCATCGGCCGCCTGCTCTACGACTCAAAGTCGCTGATGGAGGACCAGATCGAGGCGCTCGAGCGCTCGGCCGACATCACCGGCGGCGGCGCCATCAACCTCGCCAACCTCACCGACGGCCTCCGCGCCGAGCGCGAGCAGGGCATCACGATCGACGTCGCCTACCGCTACTTCGCCACGCCGCGCCGCAAGTTCATCATCGCCGACACCCCGGGCCACGTCCAATACACGCGCAACATGGTGACCGGCGCCAGCAACGCCAACGTCTCCATCATCCTCGTCGACGCCCGCCTCGGCGTGATTGAGCAGAGCCGCCGCCACACCGCCATCGCGTCGCTGCTGCGCATCCCGCATCTCGTCGTCGCCGTCAACAAGATGGACCTCGTCGGCTGGAGCGAGGCGCGCTTCAACGAGATCCGCGAGCAGTTCGAGGCCTTCCTGCCGCGCCTCGACATCAAGGACGTCAAGTTCATCCCCATCAGCGCACTCAACGGCGACAACGTCGTCACGCCGTCCGTCAACACGCCCTGGTATCCCGGCCCCACGCTGCTCGGCCACCTCGAGGGCGTGCACATCGGCAGTGACTGGAACCTGAACGGCTTCCGCCTGCCCGTGCAGTGGGTCAACCGCCCAAACAACCCGACCGACGCGCAGCTCCACGACTTCCGCGGCTGCAGCGGCCAGATCGCCGGCGGCATCGTCCGCACGGGCCAGAAGGTCCTCGTGATGCCCGCCGGCATCGTGACCACCGTGAAGGAGATCTGGACCTACGACGGCAGCGTGCCCGAGGCCTTCTGCCCGCAGTCCGTCACCCTCGTGCTCGCCGACGACGTCGATGCCAGCCGGGGCAGCATGATCATCGGGCTCGACAATCCCGCCGGCACCGGCACCGAGCTGCACGCCAAGATCTGCTGGATGCATTCCCGCCCGCTCGAGCGCGGCAAAAAATATTTCCTCAAGCACACGACCAGCACCGTGCAGGCCGTCGTCACCGAGCTCGTGCACCGCCTCAACATCGAGACGCTCGACCCCGAGCCCGCGCCGGCCGCGCTCGCCATGAACGACCTCGGCGAGATCCGGCTGCGCGTCTCCAAGCCGCTCTATTACGACGGCTATGGCGTCAACCGCCTGACGGGCTCCTTCATCCTGATCGAGCAGGGCACCAACGCCACCGTCGCGGCCGGCATGCTGCTGCCGGCGCACGAGGTCGTGAAGCCCGAGAGCGGCGACTTCATGATCTGAGCGACGGTTTTTTAACCACAGATGAACACAGATTCACACAGATCCGGAACGGAAAGATCTCTGCCGGGCTCGGCCGAAAAAATCTGTGTTCATTTGTGTTCATCTGTGGTTTCTACCGCTTTGGTTCCGCTCACCCCGTGAAAATCTCCGTCAAAGTCGATTATGCCTGCCGCGTCATGGCGGAGCTGGCGCGGCTGCACGGCACGGGCGAACTCGCGCAGATCGAGCACCTGGCGAGAACCGAGGCGGTGCCGGCCAACTTCCTCGCGCAGATCCTCGGCAAGCTCCGCACCGCCGGCCTCATCACCAGCCGGCGCGGCAACCTTGGCGGCTACACGCTCGCGCGGCCGCCGGAGGACATCTCGCTTTACGACATCATGATGGCGGCCGAGGGCGAGTGCCTCGGCCTGAGCGGCAACTTCGCCGGCCGCAGCGGCCGCCGCCTCAAGCAGGTCTGGGACGAGGTCCGCGCCACCATGGTCGAGAAGACCAAGGAATACACCCTCGACCAGCTCGCGTCCAAGAATCCGACCGAGATGTATTACATCTGAGGTGGCCTTGGGTGGAACCCGGCCTCCGGACGGGTTTGTGGAATATGCCTCCTGAAAGTTAGCCGGGCATTCGGAAAACCCGTCCGGAGGCCGGGTTCCACCTTCTGATTTGGCTCTGGCTGCGTTCCGATCCCCGCCCTACAAAACCGCCCATGCCCGACCCCACGCCGCTGCACCACCGTTCGATCCCGTTCCTGATCGCGGCTTCCTTTCTCCTGTTCGGCACCGGCATCTTCTTCCCGTTTTTCCACGTCACGAAGTTCTGGGTGTTCGACGACGCGGTCTCGGTGGTCGGCGGCATCATCACGCTCTTCCGCGAGGGCGAGTATTTCCTCTTCGCGGTGCTGACGCTGTTCACGCTCGTGTTTCCCTGCGTGAAGCTCGGCCTGCTCGCCATCGTCTGGCTGGAGCGCGAACACGACCTGGCGCGCGTGCGCCGGCTGCACGGCTGGGTCGAGTCGCTCGGCAAGTGGTCGATGCTCGACGTCTTCGTCGTCGCCATCCTGATCGTCGCGATGAAATCCGCCGCCGTGGCGAACATCCACATCGGCCTCGGGCTCTACCTGTTCACCTTCTCGGTCATCGCCACGCAGTTCGCCTCGGCGTGGGTCGCGGGGTTGCTCAAGCGCGATTGATTGTAGGGCGGGATCGCTGATCCCGCCTTTTTTGTGGCTATCGCGCCAATGGCGGGGTCAGCGACCCCGCCCTACAGTTGTGTTATGCCGCAACGAGATCATCTGCGCCGACTCGAGAGCGTATGGATCAAACATCCGATCTATTTCCTGACGCTCTGCACCCTTCATCGGCAAAAGATTCTAGCTACGAGCAATCCAGCCAATGTGCTAATCGAATCCTGGCACGCAGCGTCTGCGGTTCACGGATGGGTTATCGGTCGCTACGTAATCATGCCCGATCACGTTCATTTCTTTGCTTCACCACAGTTGGAGTCGAAATCACTCAGTGCATTTATTCGCGATTGGAAGAAGTGGACGACCCGGAAGATCCATGACGCCGGCATCGTCGCGCCGATCGTGTGGCAACCGGAGTTTTTCGACCACGTCTTGCGCTCGACGGATAGCTACGACAAAAAGTGGAATTACGTCCGAGATAACCCTGTCCGCGCCGGCCTCGCTCCTTCCGCTGAGACTTGGCCTTATTCCGGCGAGATCGAGCGGTTTTATTTCCGCGAGTCTTAGTGTGAATGTTCACACTCGTTTTTTGTAGGGCGGGATCGCTGATCCCGCCTTTGTCGACCGCAAATAATATAAGCCCCACCAGCAGTGTAGTAATCGCTGAAAGGCAAACATCCGCGTATCCGTCGCTTAGCGCGACCGGAAAGACTATGGCGCCAACACCCAACACCAAGATCCACCACCGATTTCTCAGTGAATCCGGACCAAGTGGGGACTGTGACGCTTTGCGCATGAATGGATCCTTCCGCAGGTTTAATCGAATAGGTCGAGAGGTTGTGTTTGGTTAACTTTCGCCAGGTGTTACTTTTCGGGGCCGTTTCAAAAGCGGTATTTGTCAACTTCCACACAGGTTTGAGTGTCAAATTAGCCGGTTCCGCCAGAGGACTAGCGGTTGCATTTCTCGTCCCGGTTCATGCGACTAAACTACGGAGCCTGTCTCGGATGCCCAACAAACCCGCTTGATGAAATGAGTTTATCAGCCTCTTCCGTAACTGTTTAGACATATTCTTTGGATGACGCATGGCGAAACCCTGACGCCTTCCTCCCTCGCCCTCCGGATTTAGATCCGTGGTCATTTGTCGCTGCCCCACCGTGGCGGGATCAGCGATCCCGCCCTACAGATACCGCGGTATCAGGAAAAGATATCTACCGCTCCCGCCGCAACGGCAGCATCCACTCCAGCACGTCGCCGATGCGCGCGGCCCAGGCGTGCTCGGAGTGTTCGGCGCCGGGCACCTCGCGGCAAACCAGGTCGTCGCCCTCGCGCCAGCCCTGGTCGGTGAGCGTGTCGCGGAACAGCCGGACCGCCTCCCAGCCGGGCTCGTTGGTGCCCATGTCGACCCAGAGGCGCACCTCGGGCTTCTTGCGGAGCTTGGCGAAATCCTGGAACACGACGCGGTTGTCCCACCAAATCGACGGTGACAGCGCCGCCACGTGGCCGAACACCCGCGGGTGCCACAACGCGAAATACAGCGACACCAGCCCGCCCATCGAGGAGCCGACGACGGCCGTGTCGCGCGGGCCGGGCCGGGTAAGGTAGTGCGAGTCGATGAACGGCTTCAGCTCCTGCACGACGAATTTCGCGTAGCGTTTGGCGTCGCCGGTGCTTTTGCACTTCTCGCCGTCCCAGCCGGAAAACTCCGCGGGCGTCGGCGCATATTCGTTCATCCGGTTGAAACCGGTGTTGTAGACGCCGACCATGATCGGGGCGGCGATCCGGTGGGCGCGGATCAGGTCGGTCGCGCGGTCGCCGGCGTGCCAGGCGTTGCCGAGGAACGCCGTCAGCGGGTCGAAGATGTTCTGCCCGTCCTGGAAATAGACGACCGGGTGCCGGCGCCCGCGGATCAGGCCGTAGCCGGGTGGCAGCCAGACCACGATGTCGCGGAGGCTGCGCAGGCCATGGGAACGGAAGCGCCGGTGGAGGCGGAGCGGGGAATCATTTTTGCGCAGGCGCGGCATGGGGCGTGGCCGCCATGCCAGCGGCGGCGCCGGGTGAAGCAAGCGGTTTCTATAAGGTGGAACCCGACCTCCGGGCGGGTTTTCAGGACGCACACCGAACAAACCGGTCCGGAGGCCCGGTTCCACCCCTGATCAGGCGTTGACCCGGCACGGGAATTGCAAGACAGCGGAGGTGCGCCGGTTTTCCGGCGTGGCCCATCCCCGCCATGAACGAACAACATGTCCGCTGGTATACGCGACACCTGAGCCGGGAGTTCGAGATGCTGGTCTTCGGCCATGCGGGTTACCCGGTCGTCCTGTTTCCCACCTCGCTCGGACGTTATTACCAGAACAAGGACTTCGGCCTCGTCGGCTCGGTCGCCGACCAGGTCGACGCCGGCCGGATCAAGATCTACTGCCCCGACGGCATCGACGAGCAGAGCTGGTATAACAAGTCCATCCACCCGGCCGACCGCGTCCGGACCCACATCGCCTACGAGAATGTCATCCTGCACGACGTCCTGCCGCAGGCCATGCGCGAGACCGGCCAAGGCCGCGTGTGCCTGGCCGGCGCCAGCTTTGGCGGCTACCATGCGGTCAACCTCGCCCTGCGCCACCCGGACCTCGTCGGTTACTGCCTCAGCCTGAGCGGGTCGTTCGACATCCGGCCGTTCCTCGACGGGTATTTCGACGACAACTGCTACTTCAACAACCCCGTCGACTACCTGCCCAACCTGAACGACCCGTGGTTCCTCGACCAGATCCGCCGCATGGGCATCGTGCTAGGCACCGGCGACCGCGACGGCTGCCGCGACCGCAATCTCCACCTCTCGCACCTGCTCAACGCGAAGGGCATCCCGCATTTCCTCGACGACCGCAAGTGGTGCGGGCACGATTGGAACTACTGGCGGGACATGTTCCCGCATTACGTTTCTTTGATCCACCCCTGAACCTAACTTCAACTGTCATGCCCACGGGGCGCTCTTGTCAGCCGTAGCCTTGGCGAAGGCTGATGCCCCCAAGCGCCCGGGCCGTTGAGGGCAACGGCCCCTACCACGAATCATCATCCCCATGAAAAAAATCGGCATACTGCACGGCAAGGAGCGCAGCTTCCCGGCGGCGCTCATCGAACGCATCAACGCCATGAAGGAACCCGGCATCACCGCCGAGGAGGTCCTCATCAACCAGGTCCGCCAGGGCGAGCCCACGCCCTACGCCGTCATCCTCGACCGCATCTCGCAGGACGTCCCCTTCTACCGCGCCTACCTGAAGAACGCCGCGCTCAACGGCACCTCGGTCGTCAACAACCCGTTCTGGTGGTCGGCCGACGAGAAGTTCTTCAACAACTGCCTCGCGACCAAGCTCGGCGTCGCCGTGCCGAAGACCGTCATTTTGCCCTCGAAGGAAATGCCGGCCGACTGCAGCGCCGAGTCCTTCGCCAACCTGGCCTTCCCCCTCGATTGGGACGGCATCTTCGAATACATCGGCTGGCCCGCGTATTTCAAACCGCACTCCGGCGGCGGCTGGAAGAACGTCTACAAGGTCCGCAATCCCGACGAGTTCTTCAAGGCCTACGCCGAGACCGGCCAGCTTGTCATGCTGCTGCAGTCCGAGGTGCACTTTGACGACTACTACCGCTGCTACTGCATCGGCGGCACCGACGTCCGCATCATGCAGTATGAGCCGCGCAACCCGCACCACCTGCGCTACGTCGTCGACCGCCCGCCCGGCTCGCCCGAGTTGCTCGCCCGCATCGAGCGCGATGTGCTCACGCTCAACCACGCCCTTGGCTACGAGTTCAACACCGTGGAGTTCGGCGTGAGCGGGGGCGTGCCCTACGCGATCGACTTCTGCAACCCGGCGCCCGACGCCGACCGCAAGTCCGTCGGCGAGGAGAACTTTGCCTGGGTCGTCGAGGCCGCCGCCAAGATGCTCGTCCGCAAGGCCAAGGCCCACTCGCCCGACCGCAACAACACCGTCTGGGGCTCCTACGTCCAGGGCGCGGTCAAGACCGGCGCGCCCGCGGCGCTGCCGAAGAAGAAATGAACCCGCCTTTCCCAATGTAGGTGGCGCGCTCGCGCGCCACGTTGCCCGCCAGCGGGCAACCTACACCACCCCAACTCCCGCCATGGCCGCCAAGAAAAAGCACAAGTTCACCCTCGGCATCGAGGAGGAGTTCCAGATCGTCGACCCGGTCACGCGCGAGCTGAAGTCCCACATCGAGGAGATCATCGAGGGCGGCAAGGTCATCCTCAAGGAGCGCGTCCGGCCCGAGCTGCACCAGTCGGTCGTCGAGGTCGGCACCGACATCTGCGAGGACATCGCCTGCGCCCGGCGGTCCGTCACCGGCCTGCGCCGCGATCTCGCCGGCCTCGCGAAGAAGGCCAACCTCCGCATCGCCGCCGCCGGCACGCACCCGTTCTCGCACTGGATCGACCAGAAGATCTCCTCGGGCGAGCGCTACCAGGGCGTGTTGAACGACCTCCAGCAGATCGCCCGCGCCAACCTCATCTTCGGCCTCCACGTCCATGTCGGCATGCCCGACCGCGAGACCGCCATCCAGCTGCAGAACACCGCGCGCTATTTCCTGCCGCACATCTTCGCGCTGTCGACCAACTCGCCGTTCTGGGTCGGCCGCAACACCGGCTTCGCCTCCTACCGCCTGCAGGTCTTCCAGCGCTTTCCGCGCACCGGCATCCCGGATCTGTTCGAGTCGGTCGAAGAGTTCGACGGCTACGTCAACCTGCTCATCAAGACCGGGTGCATCGACAACGCGAAGAAGATCTGGTGGGACATCCGCCTCCACCCGCTTTTCCACACGCTGGAGTTCCGCGTGTGCGACATCCCGATGCGCGTCGACGAGACCATCTGCCTCGCCGCCATCATGCAGGCGGTCATCGCCAAGCTCTACAAGCTGCACCGGAAAAACCTCGGTTTCCGCACCTACCGCGCCCGCCTGATCAACGAAAACCGCTGGCGCGCCTCCCGCTACGGCATCAACGGCAAGATGATCGACTTCGGCAAATCGGAGGAGGTCCCCACCCGCGACCTCATCAACGAGCTGCTCGAATTCATTGATGACGTGGTGGATGAACTCGGCTCCCGCGCCGAGATCAATCATGTGCAGGAGATCCTGGCCAAGGGCACGGGCGCCGACCGGCAGGTTGAGGTTTACAACCGCACCAAAGACCTCAAAGCCGTGGTGGATTACATCATTTCCGAAACTCACCACGGCCTTGATCTCTGAACAAAACAGTAGCGAGCATCGAGTAGTGGGTAGCGAGCATATCTGCCGGCTATGCGCGCTGCCGCCATCTACTCACTACCCGCTACTCACTACTCACTACTGATGCCTTCGTCTGTCCGCATGCCTCACGCCACTTCGTTGCCCGCCTCCTTCGACCCCGCGCTCGCGGCCGGCGCCCACAACGCCATCCATGTCTGCCTGCAGCTGAAGCCGAACGAGCGCATGACGCTCATCACCGACCGGGCCAGCGCCGAGATCGCCGCCGCGCTGGTGGCCGAAATCGAGAAGACCGGCTCCGACTACAACGTCCTTGTGCTCGAGGAATACGGCGCCCGCCCGCACCGCGACATGCCCAAGCCCGTCCTCGACGACCTCGCGCAGTCCCAGGTCTCCATCTACGCCTGCATCACCCAGACCGGCGAGCTCCGCACCCGCATGCAGATGATGGATGTCATCAACCCGCGCCACATCCGCCACGGGCACATGGTGAACATCAACAAGCAGATCATGGTCGAGGGCATGTGCGCCGACTTCCTCGAGGTCGACCGCCTCTCCCAGAAGCTCATCGAGAAGTGCCGCCGCGCCACGCGCGTGACCTGCAAGACCGCCGCCGGCACCGACTATGTCGCCGAGCTCTCGCCGAAGCTGAACTGGGTCAAGACCTCCGGCCTCATCTCCCCCGCGAAGTGGGGCAACCTGCCCGGCGGCGAGATCTTCACCTCCCCCTTCAATTCCAACGGCCGCTTCGTCGTGGACGGTGTCGTCGGCGATTACCTCTGCCAGAAATACGGCGACATCGGCGCCACGCCGCTGACGATCGACATCAAGGATAACCGCATCGCCGGCCTGAGCTGCTCGAACCAGGAGCTGCTCGAGGAATTCGACAAGTATTGCCACACGGACGAGAACTCGAACCGCGTCGGCGAGTTCGCCATCGGCACGAACCTGGCCTGCACCCACATCATCGGCCACATCCTGCAGGATGAGAAGCTCCCCGGCATCCACATCGCCTTTGGTCATCCGTATTCCGAGCACACCGGCCAGACCTGGAAGAGCACGACCCACATCGACTGTGTCGGCCGCTTCTTCGACATCTGGCTCGACGACGAGCAGGTGATGGCGAAGGGGAAGTTTTTGATCTGAAGGTTAACCGCATAGAACGCAGAAGTCGCAAGGCTGGTTCTTCAGAAGAATTATTTTTGCGCTCCTTGCGTTCTTTGCGGTGAAAATCCGGGTCCCAACCGGGCCAGCGGATTGAAACGCCCTAACGTGCTATGAACCCAAAAACTCGGTCGATCATGCCCGGGAGGTTTTCGTGGGCGAAGTCGGGATAGAGCACCACGTCCTTCTTGGCCGTGATCTTGTTGTAGGCGGCGAATTGCGTGCTCGGCGGGCAGATGGGGTCCATCAGGCTGGTGAACATCAGCACCTCGGCCTTGATGCGCGGCGCCAGGTGTTGGCAGTCGATGTAGCCGAGCTTCGTGAAAACCTCGTCCTCACGCTCGTGGCGCGGGTCGAACATCCGGAAATAATACGTGAGCTCGTAATAGGCTTCCTTCGCCTGGTCCATTTCCCAGACGCGCCGGTAGTCGCACAGGAAGGGAAACACCGGGGCGCAGCGCCGGATGCGCGGCTCGAGCGCCGCGCAGGCCAGCGCCAGCGCGCCACCCTGTGACTGCCCGTAGCAGCCGACCCGGGCCGGATCGACCTCGGCAAAGCCCATCACCACCCGTGCGAGCTGCGCGGTGTCCAAAAAAATCTGCCGGTAGGCGAGCCTGTCGGGATTGGGATCATCCAGGCCCCGGATGATGTGCCCGCGCAGGGTCGTGCCCGACACGCCGCCCGGATCCTCGGACTTGCCGCCCTGGCCGCGGACATCCATCGCCGCGATGACGTGTCCCGACGCCGGCCAGCCGAGTTTGTCGAACCAGTCGCCGCTGTTCCCCGAGTAACCGTGGAATTGCAGCACGGCCGGATGCGGGCCCTTGGCGAGCGGTCGCAGGTATTTGGCGTAGATGCGGGCGCCGCCGACGCCCGTGAACCAGAGGTCAAAGCATTCCATGCCCGGCGCCGAGAACGCCGCCGGCTTCAGCTCGGGCTTGGGGTCGACGGCGGCCAGTTCGGCCAGGGCACGTTTCCAGTAATCATCAAAATCCGCGGGGCGGGGATTCTTGCCGGCATAGCGCCGGAGTTCGGGCAGGGGGAGATCGATCAGGGGCATGGGAAATCAACCCGCAGCGTGCCCGGAAAAGCCGGCTTGGCGATTCGTTTTCATGACAGGTTGCCGGGGCAAAATGGTGGGAGGGATTTTATACCCCGACAGAAAAGAGGAGCAATACCGTCGGGGTATAAAACCCCTCCCACCCGAGCCGAATGCGCGCCGCCGGACCAAATGTGGTAGGGGCGCTTGCCCTCAAGCGCCTTTCGAAGGGCCGTTGGGGGCAACGGCCCCTACCAGCCCGGCCCATACTTTCGCAGGGTTGCGTCCCGCGGCCTGTCCGGTTTGTTTTCCCCGACCGGCCGCCATGATCTCCTCCCTCCGCCAGCGTTTTAATGCCGCGTTCACGGAAAAACGCTATGCGGCGTTCACGGCGGAACTGAACAAGGCGGTTTACTGGCCGGTGGATTTCCGCGTGGCGGAGTCACCGCTGTTCCTCGACGAGGCCACGACCCGCGCGCTGGTCCGCGCCTCGGACGATATCATCGGTCAGCTGGCCCAGCCGGCCTTCCGCGCGCATGCGAAGACCGCCATTCCCCAGGGCCTGGCGGTGCCCAACGAGACCGAGTGGCCGCACTTTCTCGCCGTGGACTTCGCGCTGTGCCACGACACCTCCGGCCAGGTCCTGCCCCAGCTGATCGAGTTGCAGGGTTTCCCGACCGTCGCCTGCTGGCAGGCGCTGCTCACCGGCACCTATAAAAAACATTTTCCCGAGATCCCCGCGGAGTTCACGCCCTACTTTTCAACGGGTGGAGCCCGGCCTCCGGACGGGCTTTCAGGAGTCGCGAATCCAAGCCAACCCGTCCAGAGGCCGGGTTCCACCTACGAGCAGCAAGAAGAGACTTATCTCGCCGATCTCCGCCACGCGATGGTGGGCGACTGTCTGCCGGAGAACACGGTGCTGCTCGAGATCACGCCGGACCAGCAGAAGACCCGCGTGGACTTTGCCTGCACCCACGCCTTCCTCGGCATCAAACCGTTGTGCGTCACCAAGGTCCTCAAGCGCGGCCGGCAGCTCTTCTACGGCTCCGGCGGCCGCGAGGTGCGCATCGAGCGTATTTTCAACCGCGTCATCTTCGACGAGCTGCTGCGCAAGAACCCGCCGATGAAGTTCAGCTTCTTCGACGATCTCGACGTGCAGTGGGCCGGCCACCCCAACTGGTATTTCCGCATCAGCAAGCACACCCTGCCCTACCTGAGGAGCCCGTTCGTGCCCGACTGCCGCTTTATCTCAGATTTCATGGTGGGAGGGGTTTTACACCCCGACTCTTTGCCCACCGACCTGGAAAACTACGTCTGCAAGCCGCTCTACTCCTTCGCCGGCCTCGGCGTGGACATCGCGCCAACGCGCGAGAAGATCGCCGCGATCGAAAAGCCGGCCGAGTGGCTGTTGCAGCGCAAGGTGACTTATGCGCCCGTGATGGAGACACCCGATGGCCCAGCCAAGGCCGAGGTGCGGCTGATCTACGCCGGCGACGGCACCGGCATGCCGAAGCTCGTCAACCAGCTCGTGCGCCTGACCAAGGGTGCGATGCACGGCGTGGATTTCAACAAGGGCCGCACCTGGGTCGGCGCGAGCGCGGGCTTCCACGCGCCGGTGTGATCGGAGTTTGAGCCCGTAGGTTGCCCGCTTGCGGGCACCGGGGCGCCCAACCGCGCCACCCACTGCTTGGAGGCGGGGCCATCAGCCCCGCGGGTTATCGCGTTCGCAGCCCATGCCCCGCGGGACTGATGATCCCGCCTCCAACAAAGCGGGAAAAGAAAAGAGCCGCGGTGCACCCCTGCACCGCGGCTCATATGCACACACTCTGCCTTGCGACAGAAGCTGGTTGGAGCCTTAGAAGCGGAAGTTTGTTCCGATCGTGAACGATGTGTTCTGGTCGTCGTCACGGTCGATGCCGCCCGTGACGGACCACTGGCTGTCGATCCAGTAGTTGGCCTTCACGCCGTAGGTGACCGCGCCGTTGTCGGCGAAGTCCGGGGCGTCGGCATACTTGACGAACGGCGTCACCGTGACGGCCGGGGCCAGCTGGAACTCGGCGCCCACGCCGACACCCCAGACGAAGGAGTTGTCGGAAGAGCCGTAGCCGCGCTGCCAGGCGAAGCCGGCGCCCGCCTCGACGTAGGGCTTGCCCCACGCAAAGGCGTTGCTGAAGGCGCGCAGGCCCGCCGTGACGCTCTGCTGGTTCAGACGGTCGCCCGCGAAGAGGCCCGTCTGCGTCCAGTCATAGCTGAACACGGCGTCGAGCCCGGTGTTGAGCGGCTGGTTGAAGCCGAGGCTGAAGTTGTCGGCGTGGACCGGCGCATCGAGGTCGATGTAGCTGTAGGTCAGACTGGCGTATTGCTGGCCGAGCAGACCTTGGCCGACCGCGGTGGTCGACTGCAGGGGCTGGTCGTCGAGGGGCACGTCGGCCCGCGCGAACCCCGCGAGGCTGAGCGCCGCCGCGGCGGAGAGGAGGAGATTTTTCAGAAGGTTGTTCTGTTTCATGATGGTTTGGTTTGTTGGTGTCGCCACGCACCTGGCGCGCGGCGACGCTCACAGAGAACACGCCGCGCGAACAGTGTTCCGCGCCGAAAAAACTTCGCCGGGTTAAACATATTTTTTCGGAACCGGCCCCGGTGCGCGCTGTCCGCCGCGCGTTTTCCCGGGGATTTTCCACTACTTGCCTATGGGGCGGTCCTGGCTAGGGTCTGCGTCCCATGAAAGCCCTCCGTTACCTCCTCCCCCTCCTTGCCATGTTCTCCTTCACGAAACTTTTCGCCGAATCCCTCAAGGTCGGCGATGATGCCCCGGTCATCTCCGCCCTCACCGACGCCGGCACCACGCTCAACCTCGGCGAGGTCTACGCGAAGAACCCCTACACCGTCGTCTGGTTCTACCCGAAGGCGCTGACCGGCGGCTGCACCAAGCAGGGCTGCTCGCTGCGCGACGCCAGCGCCGAGCTCACCAAGCACGGCGCCGCGGTCGTCGGCGTCAGCACCGACACCGTCGAGAAGCAGAAGGAGTTCAAGGACACGAACCACTTCCCGTTCCCGCTGCTCGCCGACACCGACAAGAAGGTCCTGAAGGCCTTCGGCCAGTCCGCCCTGATGTTCGCCTCCCGCGAATGCTACGTGATCAAGGGCGGCAAGATCGTCTACAAGGACACCGGCGTCACCGACAAGCAGGCGGACAACGTCCTCGCCTTCCTCGCCAGCGACAAGAAGGGCTGAGGCTGTTTCCGGTTTCCCTTTCCAGCCGCGACGGTTTCGTCGCGGCTTTTTTTGGTGGGGGCCGTTGCCCTCAAGGACCCGGGCGCTTGGGGGCAAGCGCCCCTACCGGCTACAACTCCGCATCATCCACGGGCGCCAGCACCTCCGCCCGCGGGTCGTGCCGCGCGCGCTCGATCCAGTCGTGGAACAGCCGCATCTGCCCGAGCCACTCCGGCGGCAGCGGCGCCGCCACCAGGTCGATGACGCGCCAGTCGCCCCGCTCGTCGATGACGACGTTGCGGTCGTGGGTGTCCGCCACCAGCCAGGGCACGCCATCAAGGAACGCCAGCCGCGGATGGTCGCGGTCGGCGCGGAGAAACCGCGACGGGATCGGGATCAGCCGCGCCGGGTCGAGGCCGGACACATTCGTCTGCTCCGGCAGCGCGCGCCCGAAGGTCTGCTTGGCGATCAGGATGCCCTCGGGCGTGATGCCCGCGATCTCGGTGGGCATGCCGAATTCGTGGATGAGCCGCAGCTTCTCGAACAGCATGTGGTAGCTGCCCGGCACGGCGGTCGCCACCAGCAGGTCGCCCTCACCGCGGCTGAAGGCGAAGGTCGCCCCGACGTCGCCACCCTCGCGGAAGAGAAAAAATTTGTAGACCGATTGCCGGGCGTCGACGAAAGCCAGCGCTTCCACGCCGCCGCCGATGCGGCGCAACTGCACCGTGTTGGCCTCGAAGGGGTCGTCGACCTCCGCGCTGAAACCGAAATCCTCCAGCCGCACCAACGGCAGGGTGGCCCGGAACCGGCGGATGGCGTCGCCCAGGGCGGCCCATTCGCCGCCGGTCATCTCCAACAGGCCTACTTCGTCTTCCTCGGCGAGGACGAGAGTGCGGTCTTTATCTGTTGCGATAGAGCATTGGGCTGCTTTTTCGCCCAGCTGATCGAGCGCCCGAAGTCGTTGCCTGTGACCGTCCAGAACAGCGGCCCATCCTTCCGGGCCGGGGAGGAGGGCGCCTTCGAGGAAGGTTTCTCGTCCGGTGAAGGGGTCGGGGGGCTGCATTTGTCGGTCACGCGCCCAAGGTCACGACGGCCGCGCCCGAACGCAAAAACTATTTATACGCAGGGTGTTCACAGCGGAAAGCCGAGGCGAGAAAGTAACGACCCGGGGCTTGCCGCGGGTCAAATTAGCCGAAAACCTCTCGCTTGACACCCCCCGCCCCCTCCCGCGAATCTGACCCTCTTTTTGCCATAAATCTATGAAGCCTACATTCCGCCCGCATCGCAAGAAACGCGCCCGCAAGATCGGTTTTCGCGCCCGCAAGGCCACCCGCGGTGGCCGCAAGGTCCTCGCCGCCCGCCGCCGCAAGGGCCGCAAGCGCCTGACGGTCGTCTGAGGATGCACCTCCGCGCCGGACAGCGCCTGCGGCGTAACGCCGACTTTGGCGCCGTCCG
>JAYRDK010000063.1:0-21622 GCA_041909435.1 Lacunisphaera sp. | reverse complement strand
AGAAGGTGGAGGTCACGATGCCGACGAGGAAGGTGAAGGCGATGTCGTGCAGCTGGCCGCCGCCGAACACCCACAGCGACAGGGCCGCGAGGAAGGTCGTCGTCGCCGTCATGATCGTGCGGGCGAACACCTTGCGGATGGCGGTGTTGATGATGTCCTTCAGGGCGCCGCTCGGGTTGAGCTTCAGCTCCTCGCGGATGCGGTCGAAGACGACCACGGTCTCGTTGATGGAGTAGCCGGCGACGCAGAGGATGGCCGCGACCATGGGCGCGGAGAACTGGTGGCCCGTCATCACGAAGATGCCGATGTTCATCAGGATGTCGTGGAGGGTGGCCGCCATGGCGCCGATGCCAAAGCCGAACTCGAAGCGGAAGGCGATGTAGACGAGGATGACCAGCATCGACACGCCGACCGCGAGGACGGCGTTCCACTTGATCTCGGCGCCGATGGTGGCGCCGATCTGGCTGGTGGCGCCCTTGACGAGGCCGGCCGACGGGTAGGCCTGCTGCAGGGCCTCGAAGAGCTGCCCGGACTTGCCGTAGGCGGTCTCGAGCTTGAGCTGCTCCCGGCCGTTGCCGAGGTCGTTGACATAGGTCGGGCTGACCTCGCCGACGCCGGCGGCATGGGCCACCTCGCGGATCTTGGCGCTGTCGATCTTCTGGGTGAAGGTGGCGGTGATCTGGTCGCCGCCGGCGAAGTCGATGCCGTAGATCTTGTCGCCCTGGTAGACGACGTAGGCGAAGCTCACGAGGACCAGCGCCACCGAGCCGATGGCGGCGGGCTTGCCGTATTTGACGAAGTCGACGTTCAGGTCGCCGAGCATGCGGCGCATGGTCATCTTCTTGAGGGCGCCGGACTCGACCAGCATCTCCATGAACATGTGGCCGGTGATGAGGACGGACAGCAGGGTCGAGATGACGCCGATGAGGAGGGTGAAGCCGAAGCCCTTGATCGGGCCGGTGCCGAGCCAGATCATGACGCCGCAGATCAGGAGCTGCACGAGGTGCGCGTCCATGATGGTGGTGAGCGCCTTGCTGAAGCCGCCCTGGTTGGCGCTGACGAGGTTCTTGCCGAGGGCGATCTCCTCGCGCATGCGCTCGAAGATGAGGATGTTCGCGTCCACCGCCATGCCGATGGTCAGCACGATGCCGGCGAGGCCGGGCAGCGTCATCGTGGCGCCGATGCTGGCCATGACGCCCAGGATGATGATGATGTTGACCGCGAGCGAGGCCACGGCCACGAGGCCGCCCGTCGCGTAGAAGGTGATCATGAACGCGGCCACGGCGGCGGTGCCGATCACGGTGGCGCGGATGCCGCTCGAGATGGCGTCGGTGGCGAGCGAGGGCCCGACCTCATACTGCTCCTTGATCTCCAGCTTGGAGTCGAGGGGGTTGTTGAGGACGTTGGAGAGGTCGACGGCCTCGCGCTGGGTGAAGGAGCCGGAGATCTCGGCGCTGCCGCCGTTGATCTGCTCGCGCACGGTCGGCGCGGAGTAAAGCTTGCCGTCGAGCACGATGGCCAGGCGGCCCAGGCGGCCGCTGCTCTTGCCTTCATCGGCGATGGCCTTGGTGACGTCGGCGAACTGCTTGGCGCCCTGCTCGGTGAACTTGAGGATGATGCGGAAGCGGCCGAACTCGTCCATCGTCGGGTAGGAGTCGGCCACGCCCTCGCCCGTCATTTCCGGGCGGGTCTTGATGTAGAGCTCCTCGGTGTAGCTCTGGCCGCCCTGGCGGCCCTCCTGCTCGAGGACCATGCGCTCGTAGCCCGGGGGCGCCTCCTGCGGCGGGGCGATGAAGGGGTGCACCATCTTGAAGTCGAGGCGGGCCGGCTTGACGAGGTTGGTGGCGATCTCGGGGTTGTCCTTGGTGGAAACGCCCGGGAGCTGGACCTCGATGCGGTTGACGCCCAGGGCGCGGATGATCGGCTCGGTCACGCCAAGGCCGTTGATGCGATTGTCGATGATCTCGATCGCCTTGCTGAGCTTTTCCTGGCCGGCCTGCGGGTTGCCGGCGGTGACGGCGCCGGCGTCGATCTCGAGCGTGTAGGCCACGCCGCCCTTCAGGTCGAGGCCGAGCTGGAGCGGGCTCTTCGAGCGGCGGAGGAGCTCGTTCAGGAGGATGTTGTTGCGCTTCTCGACGTTCGTGAGCGTCGACTCGAGCCGGATCTCCGGGAAGAACTGGGAGAGGTCGAGCTTCTGCTCGAGGCCGACCTGCTTGAGGGCGACGTAGACGCTGGGCGCCCGGCCGGACTTGATGCGGGCCTCGACCTCCGTGAGGAGCTTGGCGAACTCGGCCGGCTTGGCGGAGGCTTCCTGTTTGACGTAATCGCCGAAGGGCTGGTCCTTCAGCGGCATGAGGGTGAACACGGCCCACAGCACGAGGGCCGCGGACAGCGTCAGTTTCCAGAGATGACGACGGAGCATGGGTGTTTGGTTGTTAAATTGGACGGCCCGGCGGGGGTGGACGCCGGGGCGCGGCAGCGGACGCGCCCTCAGGCGGCGTCGGCTTTCTTCACGACGGTGCTGATGAAGCCCTTGCCCACCTCGACCTTGGCGTTGTTCTCGCCGATGCGGATGACGAAGCGGTCGTCCTTCACGCTGGTGATGGTGCCGTAGATGCCGCCGGCGGTCACCACCTCGTCACCCGGCTGCAGCTGGGTGAGCATCTTCTCGTGTTCCTTCTGCTTCTTGCGCTGCGGGGCGATCAGCAGGAAATACATGGCCGCGAACATCAGGATCAACGGGGCCAGCTGGGCCAGCATCTGGAGGCCGCCGGGGGCGGCGGGCGTGGCGGGGGCGGTCTGGGCGAGGAACAGGGCGAACTTAGTCATTGCGTCTTCGGGTGTTTTGAAAAATTGAAAAGGGCGAATAAGCCCAGCCACATCTCAAAAAGCAAGCCTAACCCCCCGCCTTTCCGCTCCCGCAAATTGAAGACGAAATCCGCATCCAATTGGTCCGCCGCCCAGTCCGAGGAACACTACGGTTTTAAGCGCTGGGGTGCCAATCACTTCTCCGTGGATTCCGAGGGTTTTGTGCAGGTCCAGCCCCTGGCCGACGACCGCAACATCCGCCTCATGGACGTCATTGACGAGGCCAAGAGCATGGGCCTCAAGGCGCCCCTCGTCATCCGCCTGCAGGACACCCTCCGCTACCGCGTCACCCAGATCAACCAGGCCTTCGCCAAGGCCATCAAGGAAGAGGGCTACAAGGGCGAATACCGCGGCGTCTTCCCCATCAAGGTCAACCAGCTCCGCGAGGTGGTCGACGAGGTCGTCTCGGCCGGCAAGGACTTCAACTACGGCCTCGAGGCCGGCTCCAAGCCCGAGCTGATGATCGCGCTCGCCATGCACGAGGGCGCCCAGCGCCTCATCATCTGCAACGGCTACAAGGACCACGACTACATGCGGCTCGCCCTCCTCGGCCGCAAGCTGGGCAAGAAGATCATCATCGTCATCGAGCAGCTCTCCGAGGTCGACAGCATCATCGAGATCTCGAAGGAGACGGGCGTGAAGCCCCTCATCGGCTTCCGCGTGAAGCTCCAGACCCGGGGCGAGGGCAAATGGTCCTCCTCCACCGGCGACAACGCCAAGTTCGGCCTCAACACCGCCGAGATCCTCTTCGCCGTCGAGAAGCTCCGCGCCGCCAAGATGCAGCAGTGCCTCAAGCTGGTGCACTTCCACATCGGCTCGCAGGTCCCGAACATCATCACGATCAAGGCCGCGGTCACCGAGGCCGCGCGCTTCTACTGCCAGCTGGCCAAGATGGGCTTCCCGATGGGCTACCTCGACTGCGGCGGCGGCCTCGGCATCGACTACGACGGCTCGCGCACGAACTTCGAGTCCTCGATGAACTACACGCTGGGCGAATACGCCCGCGACGTCGTCTTCAACATCCGCGAGATCTGCGAGGCCTCCGGCGTCAAGGTCCCCGATATCGTCACCGAGTCCGGCCGCGCCATCGCCGCCCCCCACTCCATGCTCGTCGTCGAGGTCTTCGAGCGCATCAACAAGCACGAGTCCCTCGGCAAGCAGCACCAGCCCAAGGCCCGCCACAAGATCGTCGACGACCTCACCGTCCTGCTGAAGAACAAGGCCAAGCTCGGCCGCCTCGAGCGCTTCCACGACGCGCTCCAGAAGAAGGAGGAGGCCTTCTCCCTCTTCAACCTCGGCTACCTCGACCTCGAGAACCGCGCCGCCGCCGAGCAGATCTTCTGGCAGATCTGCGAGAAGATCGACCAGGAGGGCACCAAGTCCGGCTACCAGCCCGAGGAGCTCCACGACCTCAAGAAACTCCTCGCCGACCAATACGTCTGCAACTTCTCCGTCTTCCAGTCGCTCCTCGACAGCTGGGCGCTCAAGCAGCTCTTCCCCATCACGCCGCTCCACCGGCTCAAGGAAAAGCCCTCGGTCAACGCCATCCTCGTCGACATCACCTGCGACTCCGACGGCAAGGTCGGCAGCTTCATCGATCTGCAGGACGTGAAGGACTACATCACGCTCCACCCGCTCAGGCACAACGAGCCCTACTACCTCGGCATCTACCTGACCGGCGCCTACCAGGACATCATGGGCGACCTGCACAACCTCTTCGGCCGCGTCAACGAGGTCCACGTGTTCCTCGAGGACGACGAGCCCAACGGCTTCTACATCGAGGAGGCGCTCGCCGGCTCCCGCATCGCCGACGTCATCGAGGGCGTGCAATACCAGTGGGAGGAGCTCTGCCGCCGCATCAAGCAGCAGATCGACCACGCCACGAAGAAGGACCTCATCAAGCCCCGCGAGGGCGTGCGCCTGGTCGAGTTCTACGAATCCCAGATGCTCGCCAAGACCTACCTCAACATCGAGCAGACCGGGCAGAAGAAGCGGTGAATATCACTGATCTTTGGGAGTAGCGGAAGTAGTTGGGGCGATCGCTTCTTGGTGGGGTTTTTTCGAAAAACGGTGAACCAGCCATGATGCATTTATCATGGCTAAACTGCATAAAAACACAGCGCCCGCGCTTGCCCATAATTTGAGATCGCGCTTTTCAAACTGAAAGACCCACCGATCGGGGGTTCGACGAATATTTGTTCTCGCGATATCCGCCTTCCCTCCCGGATATGAAACTTTGAAAGTAGGGATGTCACCACTGGCACTATTCGAAAAGAAATAGAGGGCCAGCATAGTGCCAGCATGCAGCTCAGGAATTCTGATTTCCCCATTGGTCTCACCTGAATCTTTTGGCTCACTAAATGACCCCGCTTGCCACAACTCATAATATCCCGGTTGAGATAAAGTTATCATCATATTTTGAGCCGGAATCTCCCCTTCATTTGATATATTCAAAATCAAGAGACGATTATTGGTCGTAGCATCGAGCATTTTTGATCCCGTAGTTACCAGGCCTAATGCCCCTCGGAACCGTGCACGTGCTTCGCCTGACAAACCTTTGCTTTGTGCTTCTCGGTCAAATTCCTGCAAAAGCAGTTCTTCAATTTTCCTACGATTCTCAAGTGGCGCATCTCGTAGCATCCAAAACGCGCCTGTAAATCGCGCAATCGGACGTGGCAGAAAATCTAATGGAGCTTCGTGGGTGTAGTATACCTGAACATCAGCCGCTCCTCCGGAAAACCACTCATAAATCTGAACTAAACCCACAACAGCCGGAATGAGTAGGCTTAGAATAAACACTACCAGTGATTTCGGAGAGGCGTTCATTTATTGTGCAGATAGCAATACACGTAATCGCCTGCAATGATGGAAAATCAGTGGCCGTGCTGGAGGACGAGCACAAGTCCGACAAAACCAGTGCCGTCGCTTAACGATACCGGCAAGGAGGAGGTGGCCTCTTTTCTGAAAAGAGAGATTTTATGTTTATTAATTTGGCTCGGGTCGTTTCCCGCGTCTAAGAAATCACAGTGCATACCCTACTCCGCCGCCCCGCCCTCCTCCTTGCCGCTGCCGCCCTGGCCACCGGCCTTCGTGCCGCCGAACCGGCGCTGAAAGCTGTCATCGACTCCGCCCTCGCCACCTCGGCGCAGCAATACGGGTGGATGCTCGCGCACCTGCCGGCCGACGCCGCCAAGCCGCTGCCCCGCACCTTTGAGCACGGCAAATTGGTCACCATCCCGACCCGCGACTGGACGAGCGGTTTCTTCCCGGGCTCCCTGTGGTATCTGTTCGAGGCCACGGGCGACGCCAAGTGGCGCGCCTCGGCCGAGAAGTTCACCGCCTACCTCGAGCCCGAGCAACACAACACCAAGACGCACGACGTCGGATTCATGCTCTACTGCAGCTACGGCAACGGCCTGCGCCTGACCGGCAACGAGGCCTACAAGGCCGTCCTGCTCAACGGCGCCCAGTCGCTCAGCACGCGCTTCAACCCCACCGTCGGCTGCATCAAGTCCTGGGACCACGGCGTCGGCAAATTCACCTTCCCGGTCATCATCGACAACATGATGAACCTCGAGCTCATGTTCTGGGCCGCGCGCAACGGCCCGGCCGAACGCTACCGCGACATCGCCCTCCGCCACGCGGACACCACGCTCGCGCATCACTTCCGCGCCGACAACAGCTCGTTCCACGTTGTCGACTACGACCCGGCCACCGGCAAGGTCCTCCAGCACATCACCCACCAGGGCACGAGCGACGACTCCGCCTGGGCCCGCGGCCAGGCCTGGGGCCTCTACGGCTACACCGTCATGTATCGCGAGACCAAGGACCCGCGTTACCTCGCGCAGGCGCAGAAGATCGCCGCCTTCGTCATGCACCACCCGCGCCTGCCGGCCGACAAGGTGCCCTACTGGGATTTCGATGACGTGAAGATCCCGAACGCCCCGCGCGATTCCTCCGCCGCCGCCATCATCTGCTCGGCCCTGCTCGAACTGCGCGGCTACGTCGATGCCGCCACCGCCGCAAGCTACACCGCCTTCGCCGAGGCCCAGCTCCGCAGCCTCGCCTCGCCCGCCTACCTGGCCGAGCCCGGCACCAACGGCGGTTTCCTGCTGAAACACGCCACCGGCAATCATCCCAAGAACAGCGAAATCGACGTCCCGATCAACTACGGCGACTACTACTTCCTCGAGGCGCTCGTCCGCGCCCGGAAGCAGCCCTAGCCCGGGAGCAATATATTGGAGGGTCGGCCTCCCGCTGACCGCGACCGGCTGAGCCAGTTCGCACTGGAGCAAAGGCGTGAACCGCCCTTAGCTTGTCTCGAATGAAGCCAGCCCGGTTTTTTCTTGGCCTGTTAGCGCTTTCGTTCTCCGCGGACGCCAGTGCCCAAGATCCCGTCACGCTGCCCAAAGTAAGCGTCACCGCCAATGTTCCGCTGCTCAAGGTGGCGGAACACCGGATGTTGGAAAAGAGATTCGCCCCCGCAGCGGTTACTGATGGCCGTTATCTGTATTTCATCGGGGGCCAGGATGCGGGTGGCGCGCCGCTCGATTCCATTGAGCGTTTTGATCCGGAAACGGGAAAATCCGAGCCATTTGCCCGCCTCCAAACCGCCCGGCTGTGGCATCGCGCCGTCGTGCATCAAGGCAAGATCTTCGTGCTCGGAGGCGCAACGCCCGCGTTCCAGAAGAGCGCCATGAGACGCTTGCAGTCTCCTGGTAGAATCCTTTCGCCCCTCATGCTATGCGCCGAGGTCGAGACGGTCGATTTGGCGACGGGGCGGGTCGGGAAGATGCCACCGATGCCCACACCGCGAAAGGAGTTTGGCTGCGTCGTCATTGGCGGAAAGATCCACGTGCTGGGAGGCCAGCGTTTTTATAAGGAGAAATCCTCCTGCACGAACAGTGTGGACATCTTTGATCCAGCAGCCGGCGAATGGACCACAGGCGTTCCCATGATCAAGCCTCTCATCTCCGATGCTGTGCTTGTAGACGGATCCACCATTGTCGTGCCCGGTGGCTACGATGGCTCGGTGGCCTCCGAAGTGGTGCAAGCCTACGATCCCACGCAAGGAAGCTGGGGCCTTATTCCTTCACTCTGCAAGCAAAGCAGCGCGCATTCCGTGGTGGTTTTGGGCAGCCACCTCTTCCTTTTCGGAAACTATTCCAATCCCGGCGAGTTGATCGCCTATGATCTTGCGACCAAAGTATCAGAGACATTCACCCTACAATATACCCCCGCCCGGCATGCCGCGGCGGTCGCATTGAATGGCCGCATCTATGTGGCTGGCGGCAAGGAGCAGATAGACAGCACCCCGCTCGATAGCATACAGGTCTTTGCTCCGCCGCCGCGGAAGACTGCTCCCTGAAAACGCGCCGGGTGCTTAACGATACCCGCAAATTTACCCTCGTGGCATTCCAACGCCCTCCGATAGCTTGAGCCACCGATGAGACTGCCCCTGCTCCTCGTCTTGTTGGCCGGCACGGCACTGGCCGACGGTCGCCAGACGATCAACTTTAATCCCGACTGGAAATTCGTGAAGGCCGACCCGGCGGGCGCCGCGGCGCCCGGCTTCGATGACGCCGCGTGGACCGCCGTCTCGGCCCCGCACACCTACAACGACACGGACACCTTCGACAACTGGTCGCTCCCCGGCCACCGCGGCGAGCAGGAGCAATGGAGCGGCCGCACCTGGTATCGGAAAACCTTCGATGCCCCCGCCGCCTGGCAGGGCAAAAAGGTCTTCATCGAATTCGAGGCCGTCCGCCAGGTCGCCGAGGTTTACCTGAACGGAAAATTGCTCGGCACCGCCAAGGGTGGTTTCACGCCCTTCGGCTTTGACCTGACGCCCCATCTCAAGCTCGGCGCCACCAACGTGCTCGCCGTCATGGCGGACAACCGGTTCATGAAGGATCCGTTGGATCCCAAGCTCGCGCCCCAGGCCGCCACGACCGCCGCCACCCACCCCAACCTCGCCCAGCTCTCCAAGGAACTCATGGAGAAAATCCCGGCGACCCTGGGGGAACTGCAGGCCGACCAGATCCCCTGGAACAACCCGCACTGGCACCCGGCCCACGGCGGCATCTACCGCAACGTCCGGCTCATCGTCACCGACGCGCTGCACTTCGACCTCCCGCTCTACAGTTTTCTCCAGACCGAGGGCCCCTACGCCTACGCGACCGACATCACCGAAAAATCCGCCCAGGTCGGCCTTGAGGTTCCCGTCCGCAACGACGGCCAGACCGCAGCTGACGGCGAGATCCGCGCCGAGATCCTCGATGCCGACGGTAAATCCGTATTCCGCGAGGCCGTGCGCGTCGTGCTGCCCGCCGGTGGCCACGCCAAGCTCAAGCTCGGCACCACCCTGGCCAATCCCCGCCTGTGGGAACCGGCCTATCCGCATCTCTATCGCGTCGCCCTGAAACTGATGTGGCGCGGACAGGTCCTCGACTCGACCGAGATCCCGCTCGGTATCCGCCACATTCGCTGGACGGCGGACCGCGGTCTTTTCCTCAATGGCGCCCATCTGAAGCTCCACGGCTGGGGCCAGAAAGCCACCAACGAGTGGCCCGGCCTCGGCGCCGCCCTGCCGGACTGGCTGCAATTTTATACACTGAACCTAATGCGCGAGGCCGGTGGCAATTTCGTCCGCTGGGGCCATGTCCCGGGCGGCCCGGCCCAAATCACCGCCGGCGACCGTCTCGGCATAATCGCCCTCCAGCCGGGCGGCGATGGCGAGCACGACACTGTCGGCGGCGCCTGGGCGCTGCGCGTGGCCAACTTCCGCGATGTCCTCATTTATTATCGCAACAACCCCTCCATCTTCATCTGGGAAGGCGGCAACCAGAAGGTCTCCCGCGAGCACGCGAAGGAATTGCGGGATCTGATGGATCAATACGATCCGCACGGCGGCCGCGCCTATGCCCACCGCCGGGCCGACGCCATCACGGCCGAATTCATGGATGTCGGCATCGGCACCGAGGGCGGCCGCGAGATCGCCCGCCTCGCCGTCGTCGAGGGCGAATATAATCGCGAGGAATCCCCGCGCCGCGTCTGGGACGAGTTCTCCCCGCCGAACTTCGGCTACCCCGAGGCCAAGGGCCAGACCTACCAGCTCACCTCTGAGCAATTCGCCGTCAACCAGGTCGGCCATTACGTTAAAAAACTCGGCGCCCCCGAGCACGCCGGTGGCGCCAACTGGATCTTCTCCGACAGCACCAGCGGCGGCCGCGTGGCCGTCGAGGTCGCCCGTGCCAGCGGCGAGGTGGACGGCGTCCGCCTGCCCAAGGAGGCGTATTACGTCACGCAAGCGATGTTCCGCGACGACCCGCAGGTGCACATCATCGGCCACTGGAGCTACCCCGCTGGAACGAAGAAGACCGTCTACGTCGCGTCGAACGGAGACGAAGTGGAACTCTTCCTCAACGGCGTCCCACTCGGCCGAAGCAAGCCGACCAACGGTTATCTCTTCACCTTCCTCGACGTGGCCTTTGCTCCCGGCGAACTCAAGGCCGTCGCGTCCCGCGAGGGCAAGGTCATCGCCACCACGACCAGGCGCACGGCCGGACCGACCGTCGCCTTGCGCCTCACGCCCATCGTCGACGCTACCGGCCTGATCGCGGATGGTTCGGACATCGCTCTCTTCGACGTCGAGGCCGTTGACGCACAGGACAACCGCGTTCCGACCCTCCAGCAGCGTGTTGAGTTCGAGCTCACCGGCCCGGCCACCTGGCGCGGCGGCTACAACAGCGGCAAAATCGACTCCATCAACCACCCCTTCCTCGACCTCGAGGCCGGCATCAATCGCGTCGCCGTCCGCGCCGGCCGCACGCCGGGCAAGATCACGCTGACCGCCCGCAGCGAGGGCCTGAAACCCGCGACCACCACCGTCGAGTCCCTGCCCTTTGCCGGAGCCCTGCCGACCCTGCCTGCGGTCACTCTCGCCGCGGCGCCGGCACGCCTCATCACCCCGGCTGCTGCGGAGGCTGTAAGGACCGCCGGCCCCGCCATGCTCGGCAAATTCATCAAGACCCTCAACTACACCGGGCCGAACGCCTCCATCGTCCACGTCGAGATAGCCGCCCGCGACGGCAAGAACGCCTACGTGAACATCGACTCACCCTTCACCGCCCTGCCGGCGGTGCTGCAAGGCGCCGACTGGGTGCAGGTGGACAACCGCGACGCCCTCTACAGCGCCGTCGACCTGATGGAAGTGGCCGTCACCGGCAACACGGTCGTCTGGATCGCCCACGATAACCGCCTGCCGCGTCCCGCGTGGCTGACCAAGCAGTTCCAGCCGACGGAAACAACGCTCACCGTCGCCGGCCAGCCGATGGCCCTCTTCCGGCGCAACGTCACCAACGCCGAGAGCATTACCCTCGGCGCCAACACCGAGAACACGAGCCTCACCGAGGGAAATCTCTACCTGGTGTTCGTCAATTCTTCCGGGCGGCACCAATGATCCCGCCGGCCGGGCGGCCGATCAATATTGCCGGCGCCCCTGGTCCCACCGGCGCGCGAAACCCGGTCCGCCGCGGCCGGTCTGCGGAACGCCGGACGGCTGAACGCCCACAAAGAAACTTCCCTTTACCCCGGCCTTCACCAAGGCTTGCCGGCGGATAATTCCCTCCCCGCCGCATGCCTGATTCCATCCGATCCTGTCTCCGGTCAGTCCTGTTGCTCACCCTGTGGATTGCCGCGGCCGGGCCGCTTCCGGCCCAGTCCTCCCCGCCGCCCCCGCCGGCGGCCGAGGCCACCATCGGGCCGATCAAGTTTGGCGACATCACCATCGATGCCGCCTTGGAGATGCTGGAGCGCTGGTCCGGCCGCACCGTCCTGCACCCCGCCGGGCTGCCCGCGACCTCCCTCTCTTTCTCGCTCAACGAGAAGGTCACCCGCGCCGAGGCCCGCGAGGCCCTCGAAACCCTGCTCACCCTCAACGGCATCGCCGTCACGCCGCTCGGCACCCGGTTCCTCAAGGTCATGCCGCTCAACGTCGCACGCACCGAGGCCCCGGACTTCATCGAGGGCTCCACCCTCGGCCTGCCGCCCAGCGGCCGCATCGCCAGCAAGCTCTACACGCTGAAATTCCTCCGCGTCGCCGAGTTCGCCCCGCAGATCACCGGCCTGCTCAACGCCGGCGCCGCGAGCGCGCCCATTATCTTCGAGAAGACCAATGCCATGCTCCTGACCGACGCGCTCTCGAACCTCCAGCGGGTCGAGACGCTCCTCGCGCAGCTCGACCAGCCCGCCCTCGAGGGCCTCGTGCCCAAGTTCTACAAGATCAGCAATTCCACCGCCAGCGCCCTCGTCACCAAGCTCCAGGCCCTCCTCACCGGCAACACCGCCACCGCGCTGGGCTCCAACACCGTCTACCAGGCCGACGACCGCACCAACCAGATCATCCTGCTCTCCGACCCGCGCCAGCACGCCTTCTTTGACGAATTGATCGCCCGCCTCGACACCGCCGGCGAGTCGAGCACCCGCCAGGAGGTCATCCCGCTGAAGCACGCGACCGCCACCGAGGTCGCCACGCTGCTCAGCTCGCTCATCTCCGGCCAGACCTCGGCCAGCGCCCGCACCGGCGGCGCCCAGACCGCCAACCAGCAGCTCACCGCCGCCCGCAACGCCGCCCTCGCCGCCGTCAACCAGGCCCGCCAGGCCGCCCAGGCCCAGAACAACCAGGCCAACAACGCCAACCGCCCGGCCAACGCCCAGCCCGCGCCGGCGCCCACCCCCAACATCATCTTCAACCCCGGCAACGTCGGCGTGCCGGCCGATTCCCAGCAGTTCAGCAGCATCCTCACCGTCGTGGCCGACGAGCGCAGCAACGCCCTCGTCGTCTCCGGCACCGTCGAGGACCTCCGCCTCATCAAGGACATCGTCACCCAGCTCGACGTCCTCCTCGCCCAGGTCCGCATCGAGGTCGTCATCGCCGAGATCACCCTTTCCGACGCCGCCTCCACCGGCATCGAGGCGCTCGGCCTGACCGTGCAGGCCAACAAGCTGGTCGGTTTTTCCGGCGCCGCGCCGGGCGTCGTGGTCACCAACGGCACCCTGGTCAACGCCACCACCGGCGTCCGCGACCTCTCCGCGACGCTCGCCCTCAGCACGACGCCGCGCAAGTCCAACACCAACATCCTCTCCGTCCCCAACATCGTCACGACCCACAACAAGGAGGCCAACATCTTCGTCGGCGAGTCCCGCCCGGTCATCAGCAGCTACCAGAACACCGGCGTGAACCAGGGGAACATCGGCTCCGGCTACACCAGCAACGTCAACTACCGCGAGATCGGCATCCGCCTCACGGTGAAGCCGCTCATCGGCCACGACGGTTCCGTGCAGCTCGAGATCAAGCAGGAGGTGAACGACATCCTCGGCGACGTGCTGATCGACGGCAACGCCCAGCCCATCATTGGCAGCCGCACCACGGAGTCCTTCGTCAGCGCCCGCAGCGGCGAGATCGTCGTCCTCGGCGGCCTCCAGCGGAAGACGCAGTCGCGCAGCACCAGCCGTCTCGCCGGCATCCCGCTCATCGGCGACCTGTTCGGCAAACGCAGCCGGGAGAACACCCGCACCGACCTGGTCTTCTTCCTCCGGCCCTACGTGCTGACCAACTCCGCCGCCGATAATACCGAGGCCATGGACCGCCTGCAGCGCAGCCCGCAGCGCGAGGAAGTGAAGTCCGCCCTTTCCGGCACGCTCCTCACCAAGCCCTGAACCGCATGCCCCCGGTGCTGATGGATTCCCTTCCCGCCGCGCTGGCGGGCCGCCTCGCGGAGCCGGCGCGCCAGGCCCTGCAGGAAAGCCTGCGCGAAAAACGCCTCGCGCTGCTCGCCGCCGGCCTCGGCCTCGGCGAAACCGGCGCCCTCGCCGCGCTGGCCGCGGCCACCGGCCTCCCCGTCCTCGAGGCCCCGCAGATCGACCGCACCGCCCTCCCTCTCTTCCCCGCCCGCCTCGCCCATGAATACCAGGTCGTGCCGGTGCTGGTTGATCCGTCTCTCAACTCTCAACCCTCAACTCTCAACTCGGCGTTGCACCTTGCAACGCCGTGGCCGCCCGACGCCGTCATCGCCGACTGGATCGCCACCTTCACGCCGCGCCCGCTGATCTGGCATCTCGCGCCGGCCGACCGCGTGTCGGCCCTCATCAATGAGAACTACGGTGTCGGCTCCGGCAGCCTCGACGATGCCGACGAGACCGGCCTCGCCCCGGTCGCCGGCGCCAACGAACTCGAGGCCGACGCCGACGCCGCGGTCGTGCGTTTCGTCACCGAGGTCATCGCCCAGGCCGTCGAGGAAAACGCCACGGACATCCACTTCGAGCCGCAGGAGGGCGAACTCACCATCCGTTACCGCGTCGACGGCCTGCTCGTGCCCGTGCCGCTGCCGGAGAACCTGCTGCGCTTCCAGGACGCCATCATCTCGCGCCTCAAGATCATGGCGCGCCTGAACATCTCGGAAAAACGCCTGCCGCAGGACGGCCGCATCGACTTCCGCGCCAACGGCGCCGCGCTCGACATCCGCGTCTCAACCATCCCGACCATCTACGCCGAGAGCGTCAGCCTCCGCCTGCTCAACCAGCGCAAGATGGCCTACACGATGGACGGCATCGGCCTCACGCCGGCCGAACAGGCGCAGATCGTCAAGGTCCTCGACTACCCGCACGGCCTCATCCTCGTCACCGGCCCCACCGGCTCCGGCAAGTCCACCTCGCTCAACGCATTCCTCCGGAAGATCAACTCCTCCGACCTGCGCCTCGTCACCATCGAGGACCCGATCGAATACGAGGTCCCCGGCGCCAACCAGATGCAGACGCGCGCCGAGATCGGCCTGACCTTCGCCAGCGCCCTTCGCCACGTCCTGCGCCAGGATCCCGATGTCATCATGGTCGGCGAAATCCGCGACCTCGAGACCGCCGAGATCGCCATCCGCGCCTCGCTCACCGGCCACCTGGTTTTCTCCACGCTCCACACCAACGACGCCCCCGGCGCCCTTACCCGTCTCACCGACATGGGCGTCGAGCCCTTCCTGGTCGCGTCCGCCGTCGAGCTCGTCATCGCCCAGCGCCTCGTCCGCCGGCTCTGCCCGGACTGCGCGAAGCGCGAACCCGTCGACCTCACCGGCCTGCGGTCCACGCTCGAGTCCCTGCAGATCGACCCGGCGGAAGCCGACACCGTGCGCGAACTCGCCGTGCCCGTCGGTTGCCGCAGCTGCCGGCAGACCGGCTTCCGCGGCCGCATCGGCCTGTTCGAGATCCTTTCACCCAAGCCGCTGCACGACCTGATTGTCCGCCGCGAATCGAGCAAGGCCCTCGGCGCGCTGGCCCGGTCGCAGGGTATGCGCACCCTGCAGCAGTCCGGCTGGGAACGCGTGAAATCCGGCCACACCTCCCTGCAGGAGCTCCTGCGCACGATCAGCACCAGCGGGGAATGAGCGGAAGCAGAAACCTGAAACCGGAAACCTGAAACCTGAATAATTTCCTCAATCAGGTGGTCTTGCTCCCCCTTAGCATTCTCGCCCGCCGCTTGGCCGGGTCTGAATCATTGGTAGGGGCGCTCTTGTCAGCCATAGGCTCAGCGAAGGCTGATGCCCCCAAGCGCCCTCGGGCCGTTGAGGGCAACGGCCCCTACCCGACTGTCCTCTGCCCCCCACCCTCAGGTTTCAGGTTTCAGGTTTCAGGTTTCTGATTTTCCATGCCTCGCTACACCTACACCGCCCGCGCCGCCGGTGCCGCCGCTTCCACGGCCGGCACACTCGACGCCCTGTCGCGGCGCGAGGCGCTGCACCTGCTGCAGGCCCGCGGCCTGCAGGTCGTGCGGCTCGACGAGGAAGGCGGCGCGGCTCGACCCGGTGCCGCCGCCAGTGGTGACAGCAGCCCCGCGGCAACCTCCCGTCAACTCACGGCGAAGCAACGCCTGCCATTCCTGGAGGCGCTGGTGGATCTCGTCGGCGCCGGGATGTCGGCCGGCGAGGCCGTGCGCCTGCTCGCCGTGCGCCTCCAGGAGCCGAAATTGAAATCCCTCTGCGCCGTGCTGTGGGCGCGGCTGGGCGAAGGCAGCACGCTCTCGCTCGCCATGGCGGAATACCCGGCGGTGTTCGACCGGCAGACGGTCAACCTCATCGCCGCCGGCGAGGCCACCGGCAACCTGCGCGAGGTGCTGGAGCGGCTCATCCAGCACCTGACCGAGCAGCGCGACCTCCGGCAGAAGTTCCTCGCCGCCCTCGCCTACCCCGCACTGATCTGCGGCATGAGCGCCGGCCTCGGGCTGTTCCTACTCTTCTACCTGCTGCCCAAGCTGCAGACGATCCTCAACTCGCTCGGCAGCAAACTGCCGTTTGCCACGCGGGTGCTGGTGGGGGGCACGAACTTCCTGCTTTATTACGGCCCGTTCCTCGCCGCCGCGCTGGTCATCGGTGTGGTGTTTTTTCTCCGCTGGCGGCAGACAACGGACGGACGCAGCCAAACCGATGCGTGGCAGTTGAAGCTGCCCATCGTCCGCGATTTTGTCGTGCAGACCGCGGCGCTGAACTTCGCTCACACGCTGACCGTGCTGATTGAGAACGGCGTGACGACCGCCGAGGCCCTGCGGCTGACGGAGCGCGCCGTGAACAACACCCGCGTCCAGGAGATCCTGCACGAAGCCACGGACCGCGTGATCGAGGGCGCCAGCCTGAGCGCCTCGCTGGCCCGCACGGGGTTGTTCCCGCCGCTGTTCCTCGACCGCCTGACGGTCGGCGAACAGACCGGCAACCTAGCCCCCAGCCTCCGGCAGATCGCGCATTCCTACCAGGTCAACCTGAGCCGCCGCCTCGACACGGCCGTGCGCGTAAGTTCCGGCATCGTGCTCGCCTTCACCTTCAGCTTCGTGGCCTTCCTCGCATACGCCATCGTGATCGCCCTGCTCCAGGTCAGTGCTAGCTTCCGGCTCTAAGATACAAGTAAGTTGAAAGGTAAAGTCCGACCCCTGTGGTTGGTGGGTGGGGTTCGCTTAAAGATTACTTTGGCTTTTCCCAGGCAGAAATCTTTTCAACGCGCAGTTCAGTTCCATCTTTATCGAGAACACTGGAAACGCGGCCATTTATTACTGGCAACACAGAATAGAGTTCATAGGCGACCCCGGTCTTCTTAAAACCCGCTAGATAATAGTCGGGTTGAGGACCGATCTTTGCTGCCGCGCTCAGGCGATCAATTACCTCTCCAACCTCAGGTCTTTTAATCTGCAAGTCGACCAGGAGCCACTTCTCCAAAACGAGATTCCCTGTTTCCGTATCTCCCGATCGAACCCATTCAACCCTCACGCGCGCCACTGCGTCGACGTATTTGAAATACACATCGGCTGTCACTTGAGACGGAAATCGATCTCGGCAGCCAGCCGAGCACACAGCAATCAACACAGCGAAGAGATAAGAGCGTAGGTTAAATTTCATACCTGGTTTTTAATAGGTGATACGCGTCATTTGCGACCGAAGTAGTCCAAACGAGAGTCAATGAACCAGGAAAGAGATCATCGTTCGCACGAAGGAATTTCAGAAGGGGTCATGCTTTACCTTTAACCGATTAGCCCAGCCTGCTCACTTCGTGATCTGTGTGGCGGAGATTTGAAGGGTGGCGTTGAGGGCACCGGGGGCGGAACGGTCGGTCTGCAGGGCGATGGACTCGAGGTTCAAATAGGGCGCCTGCTTGGCGAGTTCGTCGTAGAATTTTAAAAGCGACGGCAGGTTGGTGCGGCGGAAGGTGACCCGCGCCGTGTGGTAGGCGAACTGCGCCGTGCGCTGCGTCTGCGGCGGATCAATCGCCACCCCCATACCGGCGGCCGTGGCCAGCGAATTGACCGTGCCCACCAGCTTCGTCGCATCATAGGTGCGCGCGGGCTCCAAGTTGCGGACCGCCGCGGCCGAGCGGGCCTCGATGTCCGCCCCCCGGTCGAGCCAGAGCTGCTGCGCGGAGAGCGCCGCCTGCGTGGAGCGCCAGGCGGCCACGCGGCCGCGCACGCGGCCCAGCGCGCTGAACAGCCAGATCGCGGCGGCGAGCACGATGAAAAGCGTGACGAGCACTTGCTCGCGGCGGTGGCGGGCCTCGAACCAGGTCCTCATGGCGCACCTCCGTTGCCGGCCGCGGCGTCGGGCTTGAAGGCGAGGCTCAGGCCGAAGGTCGTCACGCCGTCGCGCGCGCGGAGGTCGCGGATCTCCACCTTGTCGAGCACCGGCAGGCTGCGGAGCGCCGCCTCGTAGGCGCCGACGTCATCCGCGGTGCCGGTCTGGGCCTCGATCTCGAGCGCGTTGCGCCCGTTGGTGCCGGTGCGGGTGAACTGGATGGACGCTGGCCGCGGCTCGTTGACCGCGGCCAGCATCTCGAAGAAGCGCAGACGCCGGTGGGTCAGCTCGTCGATCCGGCTGGCGAGCCCGTGGGCCGTCTCGATCTTTTCCACCACCGGGGTCTGCGCCGTGACGCGCGTCTGCTGGGCGCGGTCGACCAGGAACAGCGCCAGTGACCCGAGTTCAAGGACCAGCGCCAGCGCCGCCGCCTGCGCGCCGGTGCGCAGGATTTTCCACAGGAACTCGCCGCGGCGGCGCTCGGCCCGGCGGCGCTCCAGGAAGGCGCGGTCGCGCACATCCAGCGCATCCTGCTCCGGCTGGCGGGTCGCGGTGGCCGCGAGCACGATGCCGGCCGCAGCGACCTGTTCAAAGATCAGCTTGTCGCCCTCGCGACGCGCCTGCGGCCGGCCCTCGAGCCATTTGACCGGAGCCTCCCCCAATCCGGCGCGGGCCGCCAGTTCGGCGGCGAATTGCCGGCGTTCCGGCTCCGTGGGCGCCGCGGCATAGGCCCGGGCATGCACCGCCGCCGGCCAGTCCCCACGGCCGGCGGTCCAGGCGGCGCCGGCCAGGTGCGTGGGCCCGGTCAGGATCATCAGGACGGGCCCCGTCGGGGCGGCTCCGAGCAGAGGAAGAAGATCCGGCACGACGAGATCAGTGCGCTCCCAGTCGGCCGTCTCCTCGGCGGCAAACCGGCGGCGATGCGCGGCATAAACCAGCGCCGAGGCCCGGTCGGGCGCGACACAGCAGCCCCAGTAAAGCTGGCCGGGCGGGAAAGGCGCGAGCCCCTCGAGCGCCAGCCCGGCCTGGTCGAGCGCCGGCAGGTCCGGCACCAGCGGCACGAACCGCAGGAAAAACCGGTCGGACCCCACGAACCGCGCCGCGACGGAGGAGCGAAGGGTGAAATTAGGCAGCAGGCGCATCGGGCGGAGACGGTGGTTCGGGCAGGGTGTTCTCGAAAAGCTCTAGCACAGTGAACGGATAGCGCAACGTATTCGCGCCGCTTGCAGGGGCGGCATTGGCCGTCGGCGCCGTCGGCGCCGCCGGCACCGGCACCGTGGCGCCACCGGGGGCGGCGGTGACCGGCGGCGGCAGCTTGGCTTGTCCCGCCCAGGTGACCAGGGCGGACAACCGCAGCTGGGCGGCGCCCTGCCGGGCGGTGACGTGGATGCGCAGCAGCTGGATCTGCGCGCCGAAATTGCGCGAGGCGGCGTTGCCCACCTGGCTGCGCGCCTCCTGCAGCGAGCGGAGATAGGGCCGCGTCTTGGTGGCGCTCACGGGCGTGGCCAAGTATTTTTGCAGCTGGCCGCTCTGGCTGGTATCCCAGCCCGAGGCGAGCAGCACGGTCTCGCCGGCGGAATTGAGGTTGGTGGCGTTGAAATCGTAGAGCGACACGGCCTGCTTGAACGCATCGAACAGCGGCTTCGGGTGACCCTCCTCATCGAAGAAGAACTCCCGCGCCACGGCGATGGACGCGAGCTCCTCGAACGAACGCAGCGAACGCCGGGGCGGCTGCGCCGGCGGGTCCGCCTGGGTGTAGGCCCGGTCGCTGGTCGCGGACTCGGCGGCGATATGGCCGCTGCGCATCCACACCAGCATTCCGTCGGCCACGCGGGCGGCGTCCGCCGTCGTCAGGCCAAGCTGGACCAGCAGCGCGTTGAGCGTGTCGGCATTGAGGCGCGGAAGGGAGAGTTTCGCGCTTTCGTCCTCGAAGGTCACCGCCACGGTCACGCCTTCGCGCGGCGTGTAGCCGGCGTAGCCCAGCGGGTCCGCCCAACCCTGGCTGGGGGCATAGAGTCCGCCGTCGACCGTGCGGAAGTCGACAAGGGCCGCGAGCGTCGTCTCCATCGCCCCGTAGGCGTCGGCGCGCAGCCGGTCGCGATCCGCCAGCCGCATCGCGATCAGCAGGTCGGGTGCACCGGTCTCGATGAGCCGCGTGAGCAGCACGGCGGCAAACAGCAGCGTGACCAGCACCACGACCAGCACGGAGCCGCGGCGAGGGAGGTGGAAGCCGACCTCCGGGCGGGTTTCTGCGAGTCGCGCTCCCGAAAACGCGTCCGGAGGCCGCGTTCCACCTTTCCCGAGCCAGGTTTGACCGAAAACTTTGGATAGAAGAGTCCTCATGCTCAGTAAACCGGCAGGCCCTCCCGGTTGGTCGAAAGGGGGATCACTTCCTCGATCTCCTGGCCGTTGCGGGCGAACTGCAGGCGCAGCCGCCGGGGTGTCAGGTAGGCTCCGGTGCCGTCTTTTTGCAGCTCCTCATCGTTGGTCCAGCGCTCGAGGGTCTCGTCGTAGTAATCGTAGCTGAGGGCCGTGACGAACGACGAGACGACCGTCATGCGCGGATCGGCCGTGGCGAAATCCTCCTCGAGCCGCGACTTCCAGTAGATGACCAGGCCCTCGTCCTCGCGCCAGGCCAGGGCGCAGCGGACCTCCGGCAGCGGCTTGTCCGGCCAGGTGAACAACCGGTCGCCCGCCGGCAGGTCGAAGGCCAGCAGTTCCGCCGTGCCGCCCCCGGGCAGACGCAGTTCCTCGACCGCCGGGGCTCCGGCGGTCGCACCGCTGGCCCGGGCGCGGTTCGCGGCGGCCTGCAGGAGTTCGTCGATGTGCCGTGTCACCGCCCGCGTGTGCTGCGTGAACACGAACCGGTCGTGGTTCCGCGTCGAGGCCTCGGTGATGGCGAAGACAAACTGGTTGAGCGCCGCCAGCAGCGCCGCCAGCAGCGCGAGCGCCAGCAGGACCTCGACGAGGGTGAAGCCGCCTGCGGAACGAAACTGGTCTCCGTTGTTGGAGGCGGGACCATCAGTCCCGCGGATTGCAGGCAGCGCAGCACATGCCTCGCGGGACTGATGGTCCCGCCTCCAACTTTGGAATACGCGGCCGAAATTCATTGGAAGGTCCGCTTCGCCAGCCGGCTGCGGGCGTCGGCGCGGAGGGTTTCCCCCTCGCCGCCCTGCGACCAGGTCGGCCGCAGCAGGCGGTGGTTTTCCGTGATGGTCGTCTCCTTGCGGCCCTCGCCGGCGGGCAGCTCGATCTCGAGCGTGACATCAAACAGATCGGCGACCTGGGTCGGCTTCAGGGTGGCCCGCCAGCGCGCCGTGCGCTCGCCGGGGAGTTCGAGGTTGTTCCAGACGATGATCTTTTCCCGCGCCGGCTCCGCGCCAAGGGCCTCACGCACCAGCCGGCAGTCCGCGGCGTTCGCGTCGCGCTGGAGGGAGGCGTGCTGCGCGGAGAGGACGTTCAGGTAGGCCGACGCGAGCACGAGGCCCGAGAAGGCAAAGATCGCCAGCGCCACGAGCACCTCGAGGAAGGTGAATGCGTGGGTTTTCCTTGGAGGCGGGGCCATCAGCCCCGCGGGTTGCCAGCGGCGCGGCCGCAGACGCCCGGGGCGGGTGGTGCCCCCACCAAAAAGGGGGGTAAAGCCACAAAACCGCCGATCA
>JAYRDK010000062.1:0-22376 GCA_041909435.1 Lacunisphaera sp. | reverse complement strand
GGCGCGGCGGAAGAAGCCGGCGCCGTTCGCGTGGCGGATGCTGTTGCCGCCGAAGAAATAGAAATCCATGCCGTCTTCCATCGGGTATTCGCCGTTGAGCCACAGGCCCTTGTCCTTGGTCTCGGGGTCGCCGAAGCGGTGGTTGATGCGGTTGACGGTCTGCTCGCGCGGGTCGAGCGTGCCGTTCGAGGGGCTGAGGCCCGTGCCGGAGCCGTAGTTGCCCGAGATGGTCGAGGTGCCGCCGTTGCCGAAATACTGCTGGCGGGTGTCGGGCTGGACGCGGCTGGTGTCGCCGTGGTCGCGCAGGTAGAGGCTGACGAAGAGCGAGCCCTTGCCGCCGAGCGTGGTGCCCGCGAAGGCGTCGAGCTTGTAATCCTCGCCGTCGCCCTCGCCCGTCTGGCCGTAGCCGAGGTTCAGGCCCCAGCCGGCGTCCTTGCGGAGGATGACGTTGATGACGCCAGCGATGGCATCGGAGCCGTATTGGGCGGAGGCGCCGTCGCGCAGGACCTCGATGCGGTCGATCATGGAGGACGGGATGGCGTTGAAGTCGGTCGAGACCGAGCCGCGACCGATGGAGCCGTTGAGGTTGACGAGGGCGCTGGTGTGGCGGCGCTTGCCGTTGATCAGCACGAGCGTCTGGTCGGGCGCGAGGCCGCGCAGCGTGGCCGGGCGGATGTGGTCCGTGCCGTCGTTGAGCGACGGGCGCGGGAAGTTGAACGAGGGGATGTTGGCCTGCAGCATCTGGCTGGTCTCGTTGTAACCACCCTGCTTCATCTCCGTGCCGCTGATCACGTCGATCGGCACGGGGGACTGGGTCACGGTGCGGTCGTTGAAACGCGAGCCGGTGGCGACGAACTTCTCCAGCTCGACCACCCCGGAGGCGGGGGCGGCCTGGGCGAAGCCGGTGGCGGCGGTGACGGTCAGCAAGGCAAGAAGCGCAACCGTGCGCTTCCGCGGCAGGCCGGCGCAAAGCGCGGCCTGAAAACCAGACATCTTGGTATTCATAGGGCGTGGGGACAAACGGCAGCCTGACGACAGGCTGCTAGGTCGGGCCCAAGGTAGCCGGAACCGTGCCTGAAACAAGTCCTATAACCCCGGGATGTTTTGCGACTTGAGCACTCCCCCGGCCGGGGGATGATGGCCCGATGAAGACCCTGTCGCGTTTTGTCGTGCCCCCGGTGATTGTCGCGCTGGTCCTGGCCGCGCCGCTCGCGTCGTTCGCCCAGCGCACCCCCGTCGAGGCGGAGCACGGCATCGTCGCCTCGGTCCACGGCCGGGCCTCGGAGGCGGGCGTGGAGATCATGCGCAAGGGCGGCAACGCCGTCGACGCCGCCGTCGCCACCGGCTTCGCGCTCGCCGTTGTGTTCCCCTACGCCGGCAACCTGGGTGGCGGCGGCTTCATGCTGATCCACCTCGCGGACGGCAGCCACGGCGGCGCCGGGCGCCAGGTCATCATCGACTACCGCGAGGTCGCGCCGGCGGCGGCCTCCCGCGACATGTATCTCGGCCCCGACGGCAATCTCCTCAAGGGCCCGGGCGGCAGCCTGCTCGGCTGGCGCGCCAGCGGCGTGCCGGGCACGGTGGCGGGGCTCGCGCAGGCCTTTGAAAAATACGGCTCGGGCAAGGTCACCTGGGCCGAGGTCATCGAGCCGGCCCGCCGCCTCGCCGCCGAGGGGCACCTCGTCACGCAGGGCACCGCCGCCAGCTTCCGCGAATATGCGCACCGCCTCGAAGCCTTCCCCGAGTCGAAACGGATCTTCCTCGCCGGCGGCGCCTTCCTGCAGCAGGGCCAGCTCTGGCGCCAGCCCGACCTCGCGGCCACGCTGGCGCGCATCCAGCAGGACGGGCCGCGCGACTTCTACGAGGGCGAGACCGCCCGCCTCATCGCCGACGGCATGGCGAAGAACGGCGGCACCATCACCCTCGCCGACCTGAAGAACTACCGCGCCACCGAGCGCACCCCGCTGCGCGGCACCTACCGCGGCCACGAGATCGTGACCATGCCGCCGCCCAGCTCCGGCGGCCTCGCGCTGCTGCAGATGCTCGGGATGCTCGAGCCCTTCGACGTGCAGGCCATGGGTTTCAACTCCGCGGCGAAGATCCACCTCTTCACCGAGGTCATGCGCCGCGCCTTCCGGGACCGCGTGGAGTTCCCGGCCGACCCCGATTTCGTGCCGGTCCCCGTCGCCGACCTGCTCGACCGCGCCTACCTCGCCGGCCTGATGAAGAACTACGACCCGCAGAAGGCGACGCCGAGCGCCGGTCTCCTGCCCGGCCGGCCCGCCGGCTGGTCGCCGCCGGTCGAGTCCGGCGAGACCACCCACTTCTCGGTGATCGATGCCGCGGGCAACGCCGTCAGCAACACGTATACCATCAACGGTGCCTTCGGCTCCTGCGTCACCATCCCCGGCGCCGGCTTCCTGATGAACAATGAAATGGACGATTTCACCACGAAGCTCGGCGCGCCCAACCTCTTCGGCCTGATCCAGGGCCCGGCCAACAGTGTCACCCCCGGCAAGCGCCCGCTCTCGTCGATGACCCCGACCATGGTGTTCAAGGACGGCCGGTTCGTCCTCGCCACCGGCAGCCCCGGCGGCTCGACCATCATCACCGTGGTGTTCGGCGTCATCACCAACATCCTCGACCACGGCATGAACATCCGCCAGGCGGTCGACGCCCCGCGCTTCCACCACCAGTGGATGCCCGACGTGCTCGCCTACGAGCGCAACAGCTTCAGCCCCGACAGCGTCGCCCTGCTCAAGGCCTGGGGCCACATCCTGCAGGAACGCGACAACGTCATCGTCAGCGACGCCGAGACGGTGGCGATCGACCCGGCAACCGGCCGGCGGCTCGGCGCCGCCGACCTGCGCAAGCCCGACAGCCTGGCCGTCGGCTACTGAGCAATCCCGTGGGCCAGCGAGCTCGCTCGCGCCCGATGCCGGCGTGGCGCGAGCAAGCTCGCCGCCCACCCCAAGGCCCCGCCAGCCGCGAGCGTTTTGTGCAACTTTTTGAGCGGTCCGGAAACTTTACGGACCGGACCGCGCGGGATTCATAGGACGGCAACGGCGGCCTCCGCCGGTCCTACCTCAACCCCACCCTGTAAGTATCATGAAACGATATCCTGCCTTGATTGCGTGTGCCTGCTTCGCCCTGGGCGTGCAGGCCGCTTCGGCCCAGACGGCCCCCGCCGCCCCGGCCGAGAAAGATGTGGTCACCCTGCCCACCTTCACCATCACCGAGACCCCGGACAACCCCTACCGCTCGCGCCAGGCCCTCTCCTCCTCGCGCGTGGCCATGGACATCCAGGACATCCCGCAGACGATCTCGGTCGTCACCAGCGAATTCCTCAAGGACACCATGAGCCAGCGCATGCTCGACGCGGCGAAATATGTCACCCCGGTCGTGGAGTCCACCCTGCCCATCGGCGGCGACCGCTACATGATCCGCGGCTTCCAGGTCTCGCATGAGTTCATCGACGGCGCGGAAATCTCCGGCCAGGACGGCTACAGCGCCTCGCTGATGCCCTACAACGTCGAGCGCATCGAGATCATCAAGGGCCCGAACGCCATCCTCGTCCCCGGCGGCAGCCCCGGCGGCCAGTTCAACCCGATCACCAAGTCCCCGCTCGGCAAGGACGCGCAGTCCGTGACCCTCGAACTCGCCCAGTATTATGGCAACGCCATCAGCACCGACGTGAACAAGGTGCTGTCGAAGGATGACGCCAGCATGGCCGTGCGCTTCGTGGCCGCCTACTGGAACAGCCAGGGCTACGCGAAGAACCAGTTCCGCAACGGCTACATGTTCGCCCCGTCCTTCTCCTGGCAGCTCAGCCCCGCGCACAAGTTCATCCTCAAGGCCGAGTTCATGCAGAACCGCGAGGCCATCATCAGCGGCCTGCCGATCGACCCGGCCGTCGGCAGCGACGGCTACGCGCGCATCGCCACCGGCCTGCCCCGCGACTGGACCTTCGGCAGCGAGGACGACTTCCGCCACCGCGCCACCGAGCGCATCACCGCCGAGCTGCTCTCGAACCTCGGCGAGCACGTGACCTCCCGCCTTCAGCTCATGGCCAACCATGTTGTCCGCGAGGACACCGGCGGCATGGGCGCCGCCATCGCCGGCTTCGCCACCACCCGCAACCCGTCCACCGGCAAATACGAGCCCGGCGTCGTGTGGGCCCTCGACCAGACCGGCGCCACGGCCATCGCCACCTCCACCGCGGTCGCGCTGCCCAACCCGAGCACCTACGTCTTCTCGCGCACAACGAACGCGGTGGACCTGTTCTACAACGAGCTCCACTTCCGCAACGACTACGCCCTCAAGTTCGAGGAACCGCTCTTCAAATCCACGACGATCGGCGGCCTGGCGGCCAACTACTCGAAGGTCCAGTTCAAGACCTACGCCACCGCCTCGCGTCCGTCCATCGCCGTCACCGACCTCGCCAACATCACCTACCCGGCCTGGAACTACCCCGAGCCGACCCAGACCAACGGCGGCGGCAACCGCACCGGCGAGCAGGAGGACCTGCAGCTCTTCGTCTATGAGAACCTCAGCGTGCTGCAGGACCGCCTGATCCTCTCCGGCGGCGTCTCCCGCTTCTTCGGCAACCTCGAGCGCGTGGACAGCACCGGCATCCCGCCGGCCATCACCTTCCCGCACTACGGCCTGTCGACCACCGCCAAGAGCTACGGCGTGGTCATCAAGCCCATCAAGCCGGTCTCGCTGTTCTACAGCTTCAACAGCTCGGGCGGCACGATGCCCGGCTCGCTGAACCCCGGCACCTACGGCCCGGCCTTCCGCGCCGCCAGCGGCGAGCAGAAGGAATTCGGCGTGAAGACGTCCTGGCTCGACGGGCGCCTCACCGCCTCGTTCGCGCACTTCGACATCTCGCAGCAGAACTACCCGGTGCCGAACAGCGACTACTACACGCAGATCGCCCTCGGCAACATCGCCGCGGCGAACGCCCTGCCCAACCCGATCTACCTCAACCTGGACTCCAAGGGCTGGGAATTCGAGGGCCAGTTCGCGGTCACGAAGAACCTCTTCGTGCTCGGCAACTACACCTCCTTCAAGATGCGCCAGCCCGTCACCGATGTTCGCGTGCGCGCCGTGCCTGACCGCAACGGTGCGGTCTACGCCGACTACCGCTTCACCGAGGGCAAGCTCAAGGGCTTCGGCGTGAACGTCGGCGTCGACTTCAAGAGCGACGTGGTCGGCGAAAACGCCACCGGCTTCACCACCACGAAGCCGCTGCCCAACGGCACCTTCGTCGGCAACCAGCCGACCTTCAAGGTCGCCGGCCGCACCCTGATCAACCTGGGCCTCACTTATCGCGCCGAACAGTGGACCGCCCGCCTGCAGCTCAACAACGCCGCCGACAAGGACTACATCCTCGCCGCCGGCAGCCGCACCGCGGCCGTCCCGGGCGACCCGCGCAACCTCAAGGCCTCCGTCACCTACAAGTTCTGAGCTGGCCCGGCGCGAGGGTTCCGCGCCCGCCATCCCGGCCGGCACCGCAAGGTGCCGGCCTTTTTTTCGCCCCCAACCGCCACTCCTTGTCATTCTTACTGGCAGAACCGGGGGCGGTTGGAGCCGGCGTCCGGCGGACTACTCTCTTTGCACCCCACTGCCCCCGATGTTGCGCTATTTTGCCAACGGAGCCATTCGCTGGAAGGAAACCATGCGCTGCAACACGCGCACGAACTGGGAATTCTATGCCGTGATCAAGGGCCGCTGTGCCCCGGCCCTCCGCGACGGCCAGAAGCCGGTGCTGCAGGAGAAGACCCTCTGGATCTTCGCCCCCGAGTGCAGCCACGCCTGGATCGACGACCGCCGGCACAAATACCACCGCCTCTCGATGCATTTCGGCAGCGTGCCCTACCCGCTTGACGAGATCGTGCGGCAGAACGGCGGCTGGCTGGAACGCAAGCTGGGCGACGCCGAGATCGCCCGCCTCGAGGCCATCGCCGCCGAGATCGAGCCCCATTACCTCAATCCGAACCAGCTCAGCACCCTGCACTTTGAGGGCCGGCTCAACGACCTCGCGCTGATGATGCTCGCGGGCAACGACTCCGTGGAACAGCCCGCCCTGCCCGACCTCGCCAACTTCAAGGTCGAAAGCGCGCTGACCTGGTATGCCGTCAACCTCGCCCGCCGCCCGTCGGTCAAGCAGGTCGCCGATGCCGTCCACGTCTCCACCAGCCACCTCCGCCGGCTGTTCTGGCAGGTGCGGCGCACCAGCCCGAAGACCGCTTTCCAGCGCATCCGCCTCGAGAAGGCCCAGGAATTGATGAGCCGCACCGCGCTGACGCTCGAGGATGTCGCGCGCCATTGCGGCTACGCCAGCTCCAGCCACTTCTGCCGCGAATACCGCGGCTTCTACAACTTCACCCCGACGCACTGGCGCAAGAAGCTCATCGACCGCTTCAACAACCCGTTCCCGCCGGGCAAGGTGATCACGCGCCACTACAGCGTGCGGCCGCACGAGCGCCTGATGCCGGCGTAGGTGAATTTGCGGGCCGGCGACCTTGGTCGCGCCTCATCGGGCCTGCGCGAGCAAGCTCGCCGCCCACGCCCGGCACAGGGCGTTTTGGGCGGTAGGGGCGGTTGCCCTCAACCGCCCTTGCCCGAAGCCCGCTGAGGGCAACGGCCCCTACCCTCAGGTTTCAGGTCTCAGCTTTCTTTGCCTCGGGGTGTGCCGAAGGACACAGCCCCGGGGACAAACACCGGGCTGGCAGCAGCCAGCAACGGCGAGCTTTTTGTCTTTTCACTCGTTCCGCAGCGCCACGACCGGGTTGACGCGCAGCGCGCGCAGCGCCGGCACCAGCGTGGCCACCAGGCCGATGGCGCCGAGGGTCAGCAGGACGCCGGTGAACGTCGCGGTGTCGCCCGCCGAAACCCCGTAGAGCTCCGAGGCCAGCAGCTGGCCGCCGAAGTAGCCGATGACGCTGCCGAGGCCCAGGCCGAGCGCGAGCCGCAGGCCGCCCTCCCGCAGGATCAGCCGCAGCACGTCGCCCGGCCCGGCCCCGAGCGCCACGCGCACGCCGATCTCCTGCGTGCGCTGCGCCACGCTGTAGGCCATCACGCCGTAGAGGCCGACGCCGGCCAGCACGAGCGCCACGCCGCCGAAGATGCCGAAGATCCAGCCGAAGAGTTTTTTGAAGAACTTCGCCTCGTCCACCATCTTGGCCAGCGTCTGCGTGAAGTAGATGGGCAGGTCGTCGTTCTGCTCGCGCACGGCATTCCGCAGCAGCTGCGCCGCCGCCGCCGGGTCGCCGGCGCGGACCCGGGCAAACAGCGTCATGCGCTGCGTCGAGCCCTTGGCCTGCAGGTAGCAGGTGTAGGCCTGCGGCCAGGTCCGGGCGTCAAACTGGCCCTTCAGCGTGTCCGGCACGATGCCGACCACCGTGAGCCAGGGGCCCGGGTCCTTGTCCTCCGGCGTGCCGCGGCGGAAGCGTTTCCCGACCGGGTTTTCCTGCGGCCAGTATTGCTGGGCGAACGCCGCGCTGACGATGGCCACGTGCTGGGTGGATTCGATGTCGGCGTTGGTGAAGTCGCGGCCCTGCAGCAGGCGGAGGTTCATCGCCGCGAAATAACCCGGCGTGATCGCCGTGACCGACGCGTAGGTGTTGCCCTTGCCCGACGGGTCCGGCGCGCGACCGTCGATCATGACGTGGTTGCGGTTGTTCCAGGTCGGCGGCGCGTCCGCCGCGCCGATCGCCGTCAATTCCGGCCGGGCCGCGAGCCGGGCGAGCAGTTCATGGAAGAACGCCCGCTGCCGGCCCTCGTCCTTGTATTCGGTGTCCGGCAGCGCCACGCGCGCCGTCATCACGCCCTGCGGATCGAAGCCGAGGCTCGCTGTCTGCATCTTGATGATCGAGTGGATGGTCAGGCCGGCCAGCACGAGCAGCACGCAGGAGAGCGCCACCTCGGCCACGACCAGCGCCCGGGTGAACCGGCTCAGGCTGAAACCGGTCGAACCGCGCCCGGCGTCCTTGAGCACGGCATTGAGGTCGGGCTTCGAGACCCGCAGCGCGGGGAACAGGCCCGCCGCCACGCAGGTCACGACCGCGAGCACGCCCACGTAGGCCACGCCGGTCGCGTCCACGTTCCACACCATCCAGTAGGGCGCGGGCGAGTTGGCGTTGATGTAGTCGCGGAACAGCTTCATCAGCCCGAAGGCCAGCGCGAGGCCGCCGCCGGCGCCGAGCGCGGAAAGCACGAGGCTTTCCGCGAGCAGGAGGCGGATGATGCGGCCGCGGCCCGCGCCGACCGCGGTGCGGATGGCCATCTCCTTTTCGCGGGTGGCGGAACGGGCGAGGAGCAGGTTCGCCACGTTCGCACAGGCGATGAGCAGCACAAAAAAGACGGCCCCGAGCATGACGAACAGCAGCCGGCGCGTGTCGTCGCCCACGAATTCCACCTGCAGCGGCTTCACCACCGCGGCGAGGTTCTTGTTGGTCACGGGATTCGCCGCCACGAGGCGCCGGTTGATCGTCGCGAACTCCGCCTGCGCCTGCTCGAGCGTGGCCCCGTCCCTCAGGCGGCCGAGCACCTCGAGGTAACGCACGTCGCGTTTCTCGTCGGTCTTCTTGTAGCGCAGCGGCACCCAGGCGTCCGCCAGCTCCGGGAAACGGTAGTCCACCGGGCCGACCCCGATGATGGTGCCCCATTCGCCGTTGATCTTGAGCGGCCGGCCGACGACGGACGGGTCGGACTTGTAGTGGTTCTGCCAGTAGCTGTGGCCCAGCACGATGACCGGCGGCGCACCGGGATTGTCCTCCTCCGGCCGGAACCAGCGGCCGAGCGTGGGCGGCACGCCGATCATCTCGGGGCCGCCGGCGGAAATATAGGTGCCCGCGACACGCTCGGGATCCTGCCCCGGGCCGCTGAGGGTGATCGTGCCGTCGTAATACGCCGCGAGCCCCTCCAGCGTCGTCTGCCCCGCGCGGTAGTCCAGGAAATCCTGGTAGGCGACCTCGACCCCGTCGATCTGCTCGACCGGGTTGTGCTGCTCGAGATGAACAAGCCGGTCCGGCCGCGGGAACGGCAGGCCGCGGAACATGATGGCGTTGACGATGGAGAACATCGCGGCGTTGACGCCGATGCCGAGCACCAGCGTGAAAACGGCGACCACGACGAAGGTCGGGCTCTTCGCGAGAGCCCGCAGGGAAAGGCGGAGATCGGACAGCATGGTGCGGGGGAGTTGTCCCCTAAGACACGCGCCACCCGGTCGAAGTCGCAAAAAGCTGGCCTCGGCCCGGCCGGCGCATGAAATGGCCCCGCCCATGAATCCCGCCGCCCTGCTCGCGCCGCTCTTCCTCGCCTTCGAGCTCTGGCAGCTCGTCGTCAGCGAGCGCTACCTGGGCATCAAGCAGATCCGGGTGAACGCCGACCCGCGCGAGCTGCCCATGACCCACTGGATGGCCGCCACCTGGGCCGGCGGCCTGCTCGCCTATTATGTCTGGATGACCACGCTCCTGCTGCACCCCGTCGGCCGCGCCCAGGGCATCGTGCTCATCCTCGTCACCGGCGCCGGCTACCTGATCCGCAGCACCTGCGGGCTGAAGTGGGTGCTCGTGGTGCTGACCTTCGAGGGCTCCATCCGCATCGGCATGCTCGTCTCGTTCATCGCGCAGTCCTGGCGCCGGCTGATGATGATGTGAAACCGGCGACCACCCTACCGCGCCGCCGGCGGATGTGACTGGGCGAAAAATTCCTGCGCCGCCGCGAGCATCTGGCCATACTGGTTGTAGTCGCCGGCCCACGAATTCGGCACGCACACGCGCCTGATGATGCCCCGCCCGATCCTGTCCGGCGCCTCGTGGTCTGGCGTCAGCTCGAGGGTGAACTTCGGCTGGCCCGTGTGGACCACATAGTGACGCTCCTGCCCCCTGCGCTCCCGGTCGATCCGCACGAAGTGGGAAAAATTCATCGGCTGTGCCGGCAGCCTGTCACGCCGCGCCGGTCGCTCAAGGCTCTTTTCCGGCGGCGTCCCCCGCTGTGTTTAGCCTTGAGAAACCGCCCGCGGCCCGCGAAAAGAAGCGTGCGCGCGACTCGCCTATGAATCTGGACCCCGCCCCCCGAGTTTCCAAAACCGTCTTCCTCCTGATTGATGCCGGCCTGCTGGTCACCGCCTTCATCATCGCCTACCTGGTCAAGGACCCGTTCGCGCCGCTGCCTTTTGTCCTGACCGTGCTGTGCGTCGCCCTCGCCGGCATCATCGGCCTCATCCCCTTCCTGCTCGATTATGCGGCGGACTCCGCCGAATACGTCCAGGCCGAGCGCGCCAAGGTCGCCGACCACGTGCAGCGCCTCAACGCCGCCAGCGAGAGCCTCGCCCGCGCCGCCGCGCAGATCAAGGCGGTCGAGGAGGCCGTGCACAAGACCGCCCACGCCGCCGAGAACCTGCCCTACCGCATGCAGGAGAAGCTCGCCGAGTTCAACCAGCAGCTGGCCACCACCGAGGACGAGGAGAAGGAGCGCCTGACCGAGGAGCTCGCCACCCTCCGCCAGGGCGAGAGCGAGCGCCTCGCGACCATCGCCGACAAGATCCACAAGGCCACCGGCGAACTCGCCGCCCTCGAGGCCGCCACGCGCAAGTCGCTCGCCGCGGCGCAGGATTCCGCCGTGAGCAAGTTCGAGTCCCGCCTCACCGCCGCCCTCTCCGCCCTCGACGCCAAGCTGGCCACGCTGACCATCCCGGTCGCCGCCGCTCCCGCCCCGGCGGCACCCGCACCGGTTGTGGAAAAGGATCCCGAGCCGGTTGCCCCCGCTCCCTCAGTCGTCGAATCAATCTCCGTGACCGAGGCCCCCGCCCCGGCCGCCGTCGTCGAGGAGCCCAAGCCGAAAAAGCCCCGCGCCCCGCGCAAGCCCAAGCCGGAGGACACGCTCGCCGCGATGTCCGAGCCGATGCCGGGCGACACTCCCGCCGAAAGTTCCGGCGAACCCACTTTTTCCGATTCGCCCGCCGAGACTGCCTCCGCCCCGTCCGAGGATTCCCAGGCCGAGGCCGCCGCGACGGTCGAGCCCTCCGTCTCCGCCGACGGCGCGACACGCCTGCTCGTCACCGCCTACATCGGCATCGGCAACAAACTCTACATCCGCGGCGACGGCCCGGGCCTCAGCTGGGACAAGGGTGTCCCGATGAAATTCGTCTCCATCGGCAAGTGGGGCTGGGCGACCGACGAGGCCACCGGCCCCGTGGCCTGCAAGCTCTACAAGAACGACGAGACCGTGGCGCTTTCCGGCGAGGTTTTCCTCGAGCCCGGCCAGCACGTCGAGGTCACGGCGCTGTTCTGAGCTTGAGGTGGAACCCGGCCTCCGGACGGGTTTTCAGGACGTGCAGAAGAAGCCGGGGTTGCCTACGCCTATTCCAGCCAACCCGTCCGGAGGCCGGGTTCCACCATTGATTCAGTAATGCGGCGGGCGCTCGTCCGGCGCCTCCTCGCTGTCCCGCCCGCCCGCCTGCTGCGCGCGCAGCGCCGCCAGTTCTTTCCGGAGCTTGGCGACCTCGTCCGCCAGCTCGAGCATGGCCTTGTCCTGCTCGGCATTGTGCCGCTGCAGGTGGGCGTAGCGCTCCTCGAGACGGGTCAGGCGGTCGGCTTCACTCATGCCAGACAGGAAGCAGGTTGCGCGGCCCGAGGCAATCCACCAACGTGCCGGGATGAAGCGCTTCCTGGCCGGCCTCGGCCTCCTGCTCAGCGGGCTGTTCCTCGCCTCCTGCTCCAGCCCGACCCAACCGCCCGCCACGGGTCCGCTGATCCTCATCTCGATCGACGGCTTCCGCTGGGACTACATGCAGCAGCATCACGCCCCGACCCTGAAGGCCCTGGCGGCCGGCGGCGTGCACGCCACGCGCATGACGCCGAGCTTCCCGTCGAAGACCTTCCCCAACCACTACACGCTCGTCACCGGGCTCTATCCCCAGAACCACGGCATCGTGGCCAACTGGTTCTACGATCCGGCCGACGACGCCAGGTTCGACATGGGCAAGACCGAGGCGCGCTGGTGGAAGGGCGGCGAACCCGTCTGGATCACCGCCGAGAAACAGGGCGTGCGCAGCGCGTGTTTCTTCTGGCCGGGCTCGGAAAGCGAGAACCGCGGCCTTCGCCCGTCCTTCTTCAAGCCCTTCGACAAAAAACTGAATGCCGCCGAGCGCGTTGACGGCCTGCTCGCCTGGCTGGCCCTGCCCCCGGCCCGGCGGCCGAAGTTTGCCACGCTCTATTTCGACATCGTGGACACCATCGGTCACAGATACGGCCCGCTCGCGCCCGAGACCGCCGCCGCCGTGAAGGAAGCCGATGATGCCGTCGCCCGGCTGCTGGCCGGCCTCGAGCGCCTCGGCCTGCGCGAGAGCGCGAGCCTCGTGATCGTGTCCGACCATGGCATGTCGGAATGCCCGCCCGAGAAGGTCGTCTTCCTCGAGGACCTGATGGACAAATCCCAGGTGCGCGTGGAAGCCACCGGGCCCTACGGCGGCGTGCGGCCCCATCCCGGGGTTGATATCGACGCACTCGTGGCCGGCATCCGCGCCAAGCTGCCGCCATCCATCCAGGTTTACCGCCGCGAGGACGTGCCCGCACGCTTGCATTACAACACGGGTGACCTCATCCCGCCCGTCCTGCTGATCGCCGACGACCACTGGACGGTTGAGGAAAAATCCCGCTGGTCGCCTGCCTGGGCCGCCACCGGCAAGGCCACCCACGGCTGGGATCCGGCCACGACCAACATGGGGGCGCTCTTCATCGCCAGTGGCCCGGCCTTCAAAGAGCGCGTCGAGATTCCCGACGTCGCGAACATCCACGTCTACAACCTGCTCTGCGCGGCCCTCGGCATAAAGCCCGCGGCCAACGACGGCGACCAGCAGCTCGCGCGCGCCGCGCTCAGGCGTTGAGCCCCAGATTCCGAGCCCGCCCTCCTTGCGGCCGGGGCGCGGGCGTTGATGTCAACCAATAGTTGACATCAGCCGGAATGACTCACGCGTTGAGTTGCGCGCGCAGTTCAGCCGGGGTCGCGGCCGGCGCCTGGCAGGCGAAGTTCTCGCACACATAGGCGGTGGCGCGGCCGCCAACCGGCGTCATGTCCGCCAGGTAGGGGCGCTTGGCCGCCAGCCATTGCTGGCCCGCCGCACCATCGGCGCACAACAGCGCGCGACGAGGTCCCAGCGGTTCGGCCAGCACCGCCGCGAGCGCCTGGAAATCCGCCGCGGCCGGATCGCCGGCCAGCACGACCGTGCGCGGCGCGTCTACCACGAGCTCGATGGCACACAGCAGCTGCGGCAGACCCTGCGGCATCGCCGTCCACTGCGGACGCAACGCCTCGATGGTCTTCAGCGCGCGTTCGCGACAGGACTCATGTTTTGGCGGCCGGGTGCCCTCACCCGGCGAGGCATGATCTCCGCGGGGTGAGGGCGCCCCGCCTCCACCGATCATCCAATCGAGCCGCAACAGGTTGAGCGCCGCCACGGAGTTGGCCGACGGCTCCGCGCCGTCGTGGTCCTCCTTCAGGCGCACGATCACGTTCGGGTCGTCCGCCCGGGAGTTGAAGTAGCCGCCGCGCACCGGATCCTCGAACAGCGCGTCCATCGCCGTTTGCAGGCGCTCCGCCCACTGGAGCCAGCGGATCTCGAAACCCGCCTCGTAGAGATCGAGCAGGCCCTGGATGAGAAAAGCATAATCCTCCGCAAAGCCCGCGACGGTCCCGCGATTCCCGCGCCAGCTGCGGTAGAGCGTGCCGTCGGCTTCGTCGTAGAGCTCGCGTTGAATGAACTCCGCGGCGCGGGTCGCGGCCGCCAGATAAGATCTGTCGCCCAGCACCCGGGCGCCCTGCGCGAGCGCCGAGATCATCAGGCCGTTCCAGGCGGTGATGATCTTGTCGTCCAGGTGCGGCCGGGGCCGCTGCGCGCGCACGGCGCGGAGTTTCGCCAGACAGCCGAGCAGCTGGTCGCTCGCCGCCCCCACCCCGAGCCCGTGCTCGCGCGCCGTCGTCGCCAGCGACTGGCGCTGCATCAGGACGTTTTTGCCGGTGAACTCGCCCTGGGGGTCGTGATCCACATTGCCGCCGCGCTTCACCCCGTAGTGCGCGCAGAAGAACGCCGCGTCGGCGCCAAGCACGGCGTCGATCTCGTCCTTGGTCCACACATAGAAAGCCCCCTCGGCGTGCTTTCCGTCCGGTAGGGCGAATCCTCCGGATGAGCCGTTTCCCGCTTGCGGCTCGTCGGGGACGACTCGCCCTACCTCGGCCACCAGCGAATCCGCGTCCTCGGCGGAATAGAATCCGCCCGCCGGGCTCGTCAGGTCGCGCTGCACATAGGTGAAGATGTCCCGGGCGATCCACGCATAGACCTCCAGCCCCGTCGCCTGCTTCGCCTCCAGGTAGCTCACCGCCAGCTGCGCCTGGTCGTAGAGCATTTTCTCGAAGTGCGACACGAACCAGCGCTCATCGACCGAGTAGCGGTGGAAACCGCCGCCGACATGGTCCTGCAGGCCGCCCTCGGCCATCTTGCGCAGGGTGAAGCCCGTCATCTTCAGCAGTTCTTCGCCGATTGCCGTCCGCGGTCCCTGCAGGGCCGCCAGCCGGAACAGGAACTTGAGCACGGCCGGCCGCGGGAATTTCGGCGCGCCGCCGAAGCCGCCCCAGTTCGGGTCGTGCGCCTCGTAGAAATATTGGAACGCCTTCGTCAGCGCCTCGCTCGCCGCCTCGGGGAGCGTCAATTCCGGCGCCCCGGCCTCCGGCTCGGCCCGGGCCGGGCCTTCCGCCGCATAGCGCCGCAAGGCCGCCACCACCTCGTCGGCCCCGGTGAGGATCTTGTCCCGCTTCTCGTGCCAGTGGCGCGTGATGGCGTTGAGCACCGTGACAAAACCCGGCCGGCCGTGCCGGTCATCGGGCGGGAAATAAGTGCCGCCGTAGAACGGCTTCAGCTCCGGCGTCAGCCACACGCTCATCGGCCAGCCGCCGTGGCCGGTCGTCTGCTGCACATAGGTCATGTAGACGCGGTCGAGGTCGGGCCGCTCCTCGCGGTCGAGCTTCACCGGCACGAAGTCGCGGTTGAGCACGGCGGCGACGTCCGTGTTCTCAAAGGACTCGTGCGCCATCACGTGGCACCAGTGGCAGGTCGAGTAGCCGATGCTCAGGAAGATCGGTTTTTGCTCCGCGCGCGCCCGGACGAAGGCCTCCTCGCCCCACGGCAGCCAGTCCACGGGATTGTCGGCGTGCTGGCGCAGGTAGGGCGATTGCTCGGCGGCGAGGCGGTTGGGCATCGGCGGAGAAAACCCGACCCGGAGCCGGATTGCAATTCTCCCGAAAAATCCCGACCCGGCTAGGGGATATTAACGTTTGAAAAATCCGGCCGCAGCTCGCGGTATCTGCCCACCGGGCCTCCACGACATGCCTGATCTTTTTCGTTTACCCATCTCCGGCACGCCCTCCCGCGTGCGATTCTTCTGGCAACTGCAGCTCATCGGCTGGGGCGCCTTTGCCGTATTATCCCTGCCCATCAAGCAGGCGGTGTATGGCTCGTGGACCATCGGGCTGCTGATCACCGTCTACCAGCTGCCGCTGAGCCTGGGCCTTTCGGGCCTGCTGCGGCTCTTTTACCGCCGGAACCGTCCGGACGAGCAGGTCAACTGGCTGGCTGCACTGGTCGTCTTCGGCGGCAGCCTGGCGGCCGGCGCGGCCGATGTCCTGGCCAGCATCGCTGTCAACCGGCTCACGGGCCTCGATGATGCCACGCTCGTCCCGGAAACGGGCCTCTACGCCTTTCGCAGCGCCGTCTACCTGATCTGGAGCCTCGCCTACTTCCTGACCAAGGCCCTGCTGCGGAACCGGGCGCTGGCCTTCCAGTCCGCCGTGGCGGACGAGCAACACCGCCTCGAGCTGCTGCGCTACCAGCTCAATCCGAACTTCCTCGCCCGGTCGCTCTCCGCCATCTCCCACCAGATCGGCGTGAACCCCGCCAGCGCCCGCGCCATGACCGCGCGGCTGGGCGAGTTTTACCAGAACACCCTGCGCCACACCAATCGCGGCCAGACCGCGACCATCGGCGATGAACTCGCCCTGGTCCGGGCCTACCTCGACATCGAGGTGCTCCGCCGGGGGGACGCCAGCCTGCTGGTGAATTACGAGGTCGATGACCGTCTGCTGACCCAACCGCTCCCGCCGGTCCTGTTGCTACCCCTGGCCGAAAAGGCCGTGCACACCGGCACAAGGACCGACGGAAAGCCGCTGGAAATCACCCTCACCATCCAGCGCGCGGAGGCGGGCCAAGTCCTGCTGGAGATCAGTCATTCCGGCCGGCTCGACCGCTCCAATCCGCCCTTCACCCGCGCCGGCGACCCGGTCGCACCCGATGTCCGCGCCACCCTCGAGCAGCATTTCCCCGGACGCCACCGCTTCAGCCTCAGCCAGGACAGCTTCCGGGTCCGGGCCTCCGTCTGGGTGCCTTTGACGGGTTGAGAACAGCGGGATTGCGTGACCGGCCGGCCGGGTGCGAACCTGCGGGCCACCCGTGCTCGCTTCCTGCCTCGCCGCCTTTTTCTTCGCCCTCAACGCCACCTGCGCCAGCCGCAGCGTGCAGGCGTCGGGCCCGGTGCGCGCCAACCTCGGGCGCCTCGTCGTGGCCGCCATTCTGCTGGGCCTCTTCGCCCACACGCTCGGCCACGGTTTCGACAGCGCGAGCACCGGCTGGTTCTTGCTCAGCGGCGTCATCGGCATGGGGCTGGGTGACCTTGGGGTCTACGGCGCGCTGCCCCTGCTGGGTTCGCGCCTGACGGTGCTCATGACCCAGTGCCTGGCCGCGCCCATCGCGGCGCTCGGCGAATGGCTCTGGCTCGACACGCGGCTGAGCGGGGCCCAGGTGCTGTGGGGCGCGGTGATCCTCGGCGGCGTGATGATCGCCCTGATGCCAAGCAAGGCCAGCCCGCCCCGTGTGCGCGTGCGGCCGGCCGGTTTCCTCTTCGGCCTGCTCGCGGCCGCCGGCCAGGGTTTCGGCGCGCTCGTCAGCCGCAAGGGCGTCGATGCCGCCACCGCCGCGGGCGAGGCCGCGCACAACGCCGGCTTCGGGCTCAACGCCGCGTATCACCGCATCATCGCCGGCCTCGTGTTCACCGCCGCGTGGTTTCTTTTCCTCAAGCTGATCGGCCGGCTCACGCCGCCGCCCGACCACTCGACGGCCACCCCGGCCGCCCGCCGCCGGACCGCCCTTTGGCTGCTCGCCAACGGCCTGGTCGGACCGGTGCTCGGCGTCGGCTGCTACCAGTGGGCGCTCGCCACCACGCCCAGCGGCCTCGTCCTGCCCATCGCGGCCACCACCCCTCTCATCGCCATCCCGCTCACCTACTGGCTCGAGGGCGAGCGTCCGTCCCGGCGTTCGCTGGTCGGCGGCGCCGTGGCGGTCGCTGGCGCCGTGGCACTTACGCTGGTCTGAGCAAAGCCATTGACGACCGCACCGTCGCCGGGCTCACTCGCGGGTTTTCCATGCTGACCCTTGCTGATGTCGCCAAGTCCTACGGCACCCGGGAACTCTTCTCCGGGGTGTCGCTCTTCGTTGCGCGCACCGACCGCTTCGGCCTGGTCGGGCCCAACGGCGCGGGCAAGTCCACCCTCTTCAACCTCATCCTCGGCGAGGAGCAGGCCGACGAGGGCACCATCGAGTGGGAGCGCGGCGCCGATTTTGGCTTCCTGCCCCAGGAAAGCGCCCCGGTCGGCGACGAAAGCATCCTCCACATCGCCACCAGCGGCAAGAAGCTCGAGCCGGAGAACGACGACGATTACGACATCGACTGGACCCTCGAGCCGCGCGCCAAGAAGATCCTCGCCGGCCTCGGTTTCCGCGAGGACGACTACCTCAAGCAGGCCAAATCCTTCTCCGGCGGCTGGGTCATGCGCGCCCACCTCGCCCGCCTCCTCGTCAGCGAGCCCGCCCTGCTCATGCTCGACGAGCCGACCAACCACCTCGATCTCGAGGCACTGCTCTGGTTCCAGGACTACCTGACGCGTTACCCCGGCGGTCTCGTCATCATCTCCCACGACCGCGAGTTCCTGAACACCCTCTGCAACGGCATCCTCGAGCTGAAGTCCGGCACGCTCAACAAATACACCGGCAACTACGACGACTACCTGAACGAGAAGGACGCCCGGAAGGAGCAGCAGGCCGCGCAGTTCAAGAACCAGCAGCGCGAGATCGCCCACCTCCAGAAGTTCGTCGACCGCTTCGGCGCCAAGGCCTCGATGGCCTCGCGCGCCAAGTCGAAGGAGAAGCAGATCGAGCGCCTCAAGGAGGTCGCCGTCGAGGAGCCGTGGGAGGACCTCAAGAAGATCAATTTCCGCTTCCCGCAGCCGCCGCGCTCCGGCCTGAAGGTCATCAACCTCGAGCACGTGCGGCAGGCCTACGGCGAGCATGTCGTCTACCGGGACCTCAACCTCGAGATCGAGCGCGGCCAGAAGATCGTGCTTGTCGGGCCCAACGGCGCCGGCAAATCCACGCTGCTGAAGATTCTCGCCGACGTCGTCCCGATCCAGGGCGGCGCGCGTCACCTCGGCAGCAACGTCTTCCCGGGCTACTTCGCCCAGAACCGCGGCGACAACGTGAAGCTCGACCTCACGGTCCTGGAGAACGTGATGGAACTGCGCACGAACGAGAACCAGCTCACCGAGCAGCAGGCCCGCGCCGTGCTCGGCGGCTTCCTTTTCCGCAAGGACGATGTCTTCAAGAAGGCCTCCGTCCTCTCCGGCGGCGAGAAGTCCCGCCTCGCCCTCGCCCGCCTGCTCGTCAACCCGCCCAACCTGCTGCTGATGGACGAGCCGACGACCCACCTCGACATCCCGTCGATCGACGCGCTCGTCAACGCCCTCAAGAACTACGAGGGCACGCTCATCTTCATCAGCCACGACGTGTATTTCATCCGCACGCTCGCGCAGACGGTGCTGCACGTCCACTCCGGCCGGCTCACGCCCTACGCGGGCAACTACGACTACTACCTGGAGAAGTCCAAGGCCGCGAACGCCCGGGCCGCGCTCACCGCCGGCTTCACCGACGCCCGGCCGAAGCAGGCGGCCGCCGCCGCGCCCGCCCCGCAGGCCGCCTCCGCCAAGAAACCCAATCCGGCCGAGCTGAAGAAGCTCCGCACCGAGGTCGGCCAGCTCGAGGAAAAGGTCGCCACGCTCGAGACCAAGCAGAACGAGCTCACCGCCGAGCTTGAGGCCCCCGAGACCTATGCCTCGCCCGGCAAGGCCCAGCACCTCAACCGCGAGCTCTCCGTCATCGTCGACCAGCTCCAGGCCGCCACCACCGCGTGGGAGACGGCCGCCGCGAAACTGGCCGAGCTGGAAAAAGCGTAACTGCAGCGGCGGTCTATGGCCGCCGAAAAACAGAACGGCGCTCCTAGAGCGCCGCTACAGGACCGTCAGATGATGTGCCGAGCCGCCTCAGTGCTGCCGGGTGAACAGGTTCTTGGCGGCAAGAAACGGGGCCGTGGTGAACGTCGGCTTCGCGTCGACGACCGGCTTGGCGACATCCGTCGCGGCAAGCTCCTGCTCGCGGACCTTCACCCAGGCCTCCCGGCGGGAGACGTTCTCCTCGCGCTGCGCGAGCTTGTCCTCGCGTTCCTTCAGCGCGAGGCGGTCATCGGTCAGCCCGCGGCGGGCGGCCTCGAGCAGGGCGTGGGCCCGGTCATATTTTTCCCAGGCCGCGTCCAGGGCCTCCTGGCCGTTGGGCCCGCTGGTAACATACACCTGGTTGGCCTGCGGCGCCGGCTGGCCCTGCCGGTTGTGCTCCATGAGCAGGCGCAGGCGCTGCTCGTATTCCTTCAGACTGGCCTCCTTCTGCTGCATGGCCTCGATGTCGGTGGAAATCTGCGCGCGCAGCTTGGTGAGATGGGCCGCCTCCTGGGCGCTGTCGGATGTGTTGGGCGTGTTCATGGTGGTGTGAGAAGTGCGACGCCACGTTATCACGACTGTTCCGCCGCGCCTAGAGGCCCCGGGGGTATTTACCCGGGGTTTACCGCCGAACGGACGGGTTTTACCTAAATATGAAAGCCTTCCGGCGCCGGACGGCTTTCGTCAATCGTCCCCGGACCATCAGCGCGCGTTCACGCCCGGAACATCACGTCCTCGCGGTTGAACATCCGCACACACAACGCCAGCGCCACCGCCGCGTAGACGCAGGTGGAACCGAAGATGAGGCCGATGTAGTTCCAGTGCCAGACGCCGGACAGCATCTCCTTGCAGACCAGCGACAGGTTGAGGATCGGGATCAACGCGGTCTTCGCGGTGAGCTCGATGCCGGGCAGCATGCCCATCATGGCCGGCATGATCACGACGATGATCAGGGGCGACACGTAGCTCTGCGCCTCCTTGTAGCTCTTGGCAAAAAGCGAGATCGTGAGCAGCAGGGCGGCGAAGAGCATCGCCACCGGCGCGATCATCGCGAACACGCCGAAGATGCCGAGCGGGTCGATGGACGGCATGACGCTCGCCGCGGCCTTGGTGGCACCGGCCGCGGCTTGGGTCGCGGCGGCGGTCCGACCGCCGGAGAACATGCTGCCGCCGATCGCGACGCTGACGCCCGTCGAGAGCAGCGTCAGGCACATGGTCGCGATCGACGCCGTCATCACCATGAGGAACTTGCCGAGGACGATGTTCACGCGGTGCACCGGGCTGCACAGCAGGGTCTCCATCGTGCCGCGTTCCTTCTCGCCCGCCGTCAGGTCGATGGCGGGATACATGGCGCCGGTGAAGCACAGGATGATGATGATGTAGGGGATCAGGCCGCCGATGAGATTGCCGCCCACCTTCTCGGGCGGGGCGACGTTCTGCCGTTTCACCTCGAAGGGCTTCACCACGTCGGCCGGCAGCCCGCGTTCGGTGAGGCGCTGCTCGATCGTCTGCTCCCGGAGGTCCCGGAAGAAGCGCTCGACCGCGGTCACGCCGAGGCCGGACTTCATCTCCCCCTCGTAATGGTAGAGCGTGACGGTCTGCGGCGCCCCGGCCTTGAGCGCGGCCTCGAAGCCCGCGGGAATCTCCACCGCCAGCCGGATCTTCTTCTCGGAAACCAGCTGCCGGTAGTCGCCGCCGGCGGTGACGATGCGGAAGCGCTTGTCCGCCTTGAGGGCGGCCACGACGCCGGGGGAGTCCGTGCCCCCGAGGATGACGATGGCCGAGGCCTCGTCGCGCGCTGACTTGATGACCTTGGACATGACGGCGCCGACGCCGAACATGAGGAGGGGCATGACGAGCGTCGGGATGACGATCATCGAGACCAGCGTGCGGCGGTCGCGCAGCGAATCCCGCAGCTCCTTGAGATAGACGGTGATGATGTGGTGCCAGTTCATGGTGGGTCCTCAGTTTTTCATGGCCGCGATCAGCGCCGCCTCGCCGCCGACCGCCTTGACGAAGATTTCCTCCATGTCCTTCTCCCCGAAGCGGGCCTGCAGCTCGGCCAGCGTGCCTTCCGCGACCAGTTTGCCGCCGTGGATGATGCCGATGACATCGCACAGCTTCTCGACCTCGCTCATCACGTGGGTGGAATAGATGACGGTCTTGCCGCGGTTGCGGCACTCGCGCACGAACTTGACGATCGAGCGGGCCGTCATGACGTCGAGGCCGAGGGTCGGCTCGTCGAAGATCATGACCGCCGGGTCGTGGATGAGCGTGCGGGCGATGGATGTCTTCTGCTTCATGCCGGTGGAGAACTTGTCGCAGCGCCGGTCGAGGAACTCATGCATGTCGAGCTCGTCGGCCAGCTGCCGGACCCGGGCGCGGAGCGCGTCCTCCGCCAGGCCGTTGAGCTCGCCGAAATAGGTGATCATCTCACGGGCGGTGAGCCGGCCGTAGAGCGCGGTGCTCGCGGCGAGGAACCCGACGTTGGCGCGCACCTGCATGCCGGCGGTCGCCACGTCGTGGCCCGCCATCGTGGCGGTGCCGCTGGTGGGCTGCAGCAGCGTGGCCAGCATGCGGAGCGTGGTGGTCTTGCCCGCGCCGTTGGCGCCAAGCAGGCCGTAAATCTGCCCGGGGCGGCAGGTAAAGGACACGTTCTCGACCGCGGTGATAACCCCGCGCTTCTTGTCCTGGAAGGTTTTCGTCAGGTTATGGGCTTCGATCATGTTCGTGGGAGTTGAATTCCAGTCGCGGAGACGCGGAGGAGCGAAACCGCGGAAGGAGTATTCCGCCTTTCCGTTCTTTCGGGTTTTCGCGATTTCCGGTTCACAGGCTCATGCGCTCGCGGAAGTCCTGCGCCTGGCGGCGGGAGAGCTCAACCTTCATCCCGCCCTTGAGCTTCACCAGCAGGCCGCCGCTGAACCAGGGCTCGAGGCCCTCGACCCAGGCGAGGTTGATGACCTGCTTGCGGTTGGCGCGAAAGAAGCTCTTCGGGTCGAGCC
>JAYRDK010000061.1:0-22619 GCA_041909435.1 Lacunisphaera sp. | reverse complement strand
GGCGGCGTGCAAAAGACCGTTGCCCTGGCCCCCGGCTCGGTCAACGTCGTCTACGTCAAGTCGGCGTCGCCCACCGCGCCGCTGCTCGTCTCCTCCTTCGTGCTCAAGTAAATGAAAACTCCCTCCTGCCTCCGCCTCGGCGGAGCCCTCGCGGTCACGGCCCTGGCGCTGCTTTTCGGCGGCTGCCAGAACGTCAACACCTACGAGAACGCCGAGTCCCGCGCCACGCCGACCTATGTCGCCGACAAGCGCGTCGTCACCGACAACACCTTGGCCGGCACGGTCCGGGTGGTGTCCGTCAACCAGGCCACCGTCTCGGGCAACCTGCTCAAGATCCAGGCCACGGTCGAGAACCTCAAGAGCTCCGTGCGCACGGTAAACTACAAGTTCGAGTGGGTGGACGTCGACGGCATGGCCGTCAACTCCCCCAACGAAGTCTGGAAGAGCCTCACGCTGCAGGGCCGCGAGACGACCACCATCTCCACCGTCGCCATCACCCCGAAGGCCGCGGACTTCCGGCTCAAGTTCCGCGAGTAACCCTCACCATCCATGAAACTGACCGCTCCCTCCAAGTTCGCCTCCGTGCTGGCCGTCGGCTCGCTGCTGATGCTCACCGGCTGCGAATCCCCGACCGAAACCCGCACCGTTGATGCCAAGGGCCCCGACGTCATCAACACGGCGGCCATCAACACCCAGGACTGGGCCAACGCGTCCGACCAGCTGCTGGCCTCGCTGCTCTCCAGCGAAGCCCTCAACAACGCGCCGCGCACGCCCGCCATCCTCGCGGTGGACCGCATCATCAACAACACCCAGCTCATGGTCGACACCGACCTGCTGATCAAAAAGATCCGCGTCGGCCTCACCCAGACCGGCAAGATCGCCGTCACCAACACGCTGGGCCTCGGCGAGCGCGCCGTCGTTGCCAGCGAGGCGGCCGAGCTCGAGGAGATGCAGAGCGGCAAGAAGGCCAAGACCCTCGTGCCGGATTTCACGCTCTACGCGAAGCTCATCCAGCAGACCGACCGCAACAGCAAGCTGACGCAGAACACCTACTCGTTCCAGATGTCGCTGGTGCAGGTGAAGACCGGCCTGACGGTGTGGGAGGACGAGAAGCAGATCACGAAGCAGACGAAGGCGAAGCCCGCCATCGGCTGGTAAGCGACCCGCAACCCTTCAAAAACAAAACGCACCCGGCGACGGGTGCGTTTTTTCTTTGGGGGATCAGAGGCGGAGCATCAGTCGCGCGGGCGGCGCTTGGGGTGGGGCGGTGACTCCGTCACCGCCGCGGCGCGGAACGGTATCCGCGTCCTGCCGGCCGGCTTCAGCCCTTCGGCTTGGCGAATTTGTTGGCGCTTTTCGGCTGGTCCGGCCCGCGGTGGGTCCCGCGGTCCTTGCCGGGGACCACCTTGCCCGTGCGATCGCTATACCAAGTCATCGTGTCGAGCGTGGCGCCCGCCGGCACACCGTAGTTTTCGGCTTCGTCCAGGGGCACCCGGATCGCTTCGCCCTCAATGCGCACGTAGATGTATTTGTCCTTGGAGGATCTGCTCACGTCCGTCGGATCATACCAGTAGCCCGGGACGGCCTTGGATTCCGCCGCGGGTTCGGGCTGGGGAGCCGGCTTCGGCTTTGGCGCCGGCTTGACGGGCTTCTGCTCGGTGCCGGGGACGATCTTCTCCTCGGCCGGGTCGGCATCACCGTTGCCGCGCCAGGGTTCCGGTTCCTTGTCCTTTGGCGCCGGCTGGTCGCTCGCTTCCTCCTCCGTGGTTTCGCTCTCGGGGATGACCGTGATGTAGGGGTTGGATTCGCGTTTGACCAGGGCCTTGTAACGCCATGTGACCTCGTCGCCCTTGTCCTCCATGTCGGTGACCTCCGGATCCCGGGCGTAGAGGTCGATGAAGGCCTGCTTGATCAGCGACCAGCCGGAGTCGCTGATCTGCGAGGGCCGCCGCAGGACGAGGGTGCCGCGATAGACCGTGACCTGGCTTTTTTCCACCGGGGTGGATTCCTCGGCTTCGATTTGCTCCGCGACCTCCTCGATTTGTTCCTCGAGCTGTTTGATCTCATCGATGGCCGGTGCGGGCGGGCTGATCGGCCCGCCCGGCAGGGGGGTGAGTTCAGGCATGGCGCTGCCGCTCACGTATCCTCCCGCGGTCGGGCCGGTAGTCCGGAATTTGCTGGTGCTCTCCGCGCCGAGGCCCCGGAGGTAGCGGATGATCGCATTGATTTCCTCCCAGCGCCGCCGGGCCTCCTCCGCCCAGCGCGCCTCGAGCGCGCGGCGTCGTTCAATGGCCTTCCGCCGGGTTTCGCGCATGCGCTCCCAGTCGATCCGGTTCTGGCTCTTGGCTGGCTGGCGCGGAGTGACATCGGGGACGGAGTTGTGCGTCCCGCCGGAGCCGCTGCCTGGATTCTGGCCGGCAAAAAGCAGCGCCTGGTAGGTTTGCTCGGCGATGTTTAGGCGCTGCCACCTGAGCGCGATGAGGCCCACGACATTGGGGTGGCTGGCCAGGTTATCAGGCATGCGCTGGCCGCTTTCGACCGTCTGGATGATACCCTCGGCGTCGTTCATCGTCTGGCGGATGATGTTTTTCATCGCTTCGTATTGGACGCCATAGGCATCGAAGGCCTTCTGCCCCTCGGCCTCCCAGCGATCGGGCGGGATGCCCTGTTGCCGCAACGGCTGGATCAGGGTCGTGGTCAGATCGTCGCCCAGCATGCTGTTGCGGATCTTCTGGAGGTCGGGACTCGGGTAGCTGTGCAGTTCGGGCGCGAGATAACTCAGGGTGCGCTGGAACCCGGCCGGGCGGGAACGGTTGTCCCAGGGGCCGGCGGACAACAGGGATGGCAACGAAGCCAGCAGACACACGAGAGCCGGCCAGGCCGGGCGGAAATGTTTCATCATGGGGTATGGAGGGCGTGTCGGTTGGAGCGGCGGGCGGAGCGGCCGATGGCCGTCCAAGAAAAACGCCCGCGGGGTGTCTCGGGCGTTGGGGTGAAAGATAAGGCTGCCGGGTGCGTGGCGCGCCGCGCTTACTTCGTGTCGGCGATCGGGCGGCCGTTGGCGTCGACCTCGATCTCGACCGGCACCTTGATGATGCGGCCGTCGGAGGTCTTCTCCTCGCGCCAGGTGCGGATGACGCGGCGCTCGTTGGTGAAGGCAGACTTGGCCGCCGCGGTGGTGCCCTCGACGACGCCGACGCCAAGGCCGACCACATTACTGCTGACGGCACCGGCGACGGTGCCCACGGCGTTGCCAATCTCAGCGCCGGGCTGTGCGCTGGTGACCCGGGCATCCGGGGGAGTGGTGCAGCCCGTCAGGAGGGCGGCGCCGGCGAGAATAACGGGGGCGAAGAGGCGGGTTTTCATAGGGAAATTCACTAGGCGGAGACTAGCGGGCGGCGCCTAGGTCGCAACCCCGGAATTGCCCCTCAGGCGGGCAAAACCTGCCGTTTGGCGGCATCGGGATGCGGCCGGTAGAAGAGCGCCGTGCGGCCCACCGAGCCCACGCACAGACACGGGGTTTCGGCGGCCATTCTTTCACACAAAGCGGCGCGTTCGTCGCGATCCGCCGCCTCGAAGCGCACTTTCACCAGCTCGCGGGTGTCGAGCTGGCGGTTGAGCTCGATGAAGAGCGCGGGCGTCGGTCCCTGGCGGCCGATCCGGAGCGAGTCGCTGAGCACCTGGCCGAGGCCGCGCAGTTTCGTTTTCTGCGCGCCGGTGAGAAGGGGGAGATTGTTCATGGTTTGAAAGTGTCCGGCGGCAGTTCGCGCCATTGACCGGCGGGGAGGTCGCCGAGTTCCAAATGACCGAAACGCGTGCGGTGCAACGTCAGCACCTCGGCGCCCTGGCTGGCGAACATGCGCCGCACCTGGTGATAGCGGCCCTCGGTGAGCGTCAGCTCGGCCTCGCGGAGGGAGACGATCCTCAGCTCCGCCGGCGCGCAGGGGGTTTTCTCGTCCGGGAGCAAAAGGGTGCCGCCGGCGAAGAGCGGCACGAGCGCCGGCGCCAGGTCGGTGTTCACGGTGGCGCGGTAGACCTTCGGCACCTTGTGCTTGGGCGAGGTGAGCCGGTGCACGAGTTCGCTCCGGTCGGTGAGCAGCAGCAGGCCGCTGGTGTCCTTGTCGAGCCGGCCGATGCTGGTGACCTGCGGGTTGCGCGCGCGCCAGCGAGGCGGCAGCAGCGAATAGACGTTCGGGCCCTCGCGCTCATCGTGCGAGCAGACCAGGCCGACGGGCTTGTGCACCAGGAGCAGCAGGCCGGCGGGGTGGTCGAGGGGTTCGCCATCCACCCGGACATCCACCGGATCGGCCTTGGCGCCGAAATCATCCGCCACTTGCCCGCGGACGGTGACCCGTCCTGCCTGGATCCAGCCGCGGGCTTCCCGGCGGGAGCAGTAGCCGAGGTTGGCGAGGAGTTGGTCGAGGCGGCGCACGGGCCCTTCATGGGTTACCCCCGGGGGCCGGTGCAACCCCTAATGGCCGGTCAGATAGGGGGATAACCCGCAACAAATGCCCAGTATCTGGCAAGGTATGCAGGGCATCCCGGCCGGAAGAGGCGTTAAATAAGGCATGCAAACGACGTTCTACCCGCGTCACGCCTTCAAGATCGAGCACGCTCACCCGGTCCCCGTCCGTCATCTGGCCCGCGCCACCAGCCGGGCCGGTGACTGGTATTACCATGGACTGCCCAAACCGGCACGCCTCTCCTGGCCGGCGATCCTGTTTTCGCTAAGTGTCCACGGCCTGCTGCTTTGGGGAGGTGGTGACCGCCCGGCGTATCGCCCTGTCGTCGTGGTGAAAGACGACCCGATCATCCAGATGGTCATGCCCGACCTCCCCGAGGACGAGGAGAAACCCGTCGAGGAGCTGGAGGATCAGGTTGAGCTGGATCCCGGCGTGATGGTGCCGCGGCTTGTGGACCTGCCCTCCGCCGTGGACCTGAGCAATCCCTTCGTGCAACCGCTCGACATGAGCGTCCCGCTGCAAACCGGGCTCGATACCGGCAGCCTCACGAGCATTCCCCTGAAGATCGCCCCTGGCGGCCCGCGGGCCGGCGGGATGAAAGATCTGTTCAACATCTCCCAGCTCGACCGCGTGCCGGAACCGATCGTGCAGCCGCCGCCGCAATTTCCGGTCCAGCTGAAGAAGGATGTCGACCGCGCCGAGGTCGTCGTGGAGTTCATCGTCGACAGCAAGGGCGATACCCGCGACGTCCGCGTGGTTTCGTCCACCCATCCCGGGTTCGAGTTCGCGGCCGTCGAGGGCGTCGGCAAATGGCGCTTCCGGCCCGGCATGAAGACCGGCCGCAAGGTAAACACCCGCATGATGGTCCCCATCCGCTTCACGGTCATGCCCGGCGACTGAACCGGCCGCCCTGGCCGGAAATTTGTAACGTATTACGTTACAAATTTCGGGGGTTTACCATGCGCACCTGAAGCCGGCGAGGGCGAGGCGCGGGGTGCCGGTATTGACGAGGCCGTCGGCGCTGCGGCCGGTCTCGATGCGGACATCGCCGAGGTTCTCGATGGTGAGGAACAGTTCACCGCGCCCGAGCGCATAGCTGACGCCGAGGTCGGCGATGGCCACCGCGCCGACGATGAGCTGGTTCTCGTCGTCCTCGAACTGCCGGCTGATGACCCGGAGGCGCGGCGTGAGCGTCAGCCGGCCGGCGCGCCACTCCGCGCCGAGCGCGGCGCTGTGGCGCGGCACCTGGGCCAGGCGTTTGCCGGCGAGTGCCGGGGCCGGCGTGGCGCGTTGCACCGTGGCGTCGTTGTAAAGCCAGGCCGCGTTGAACGAAAGCGACGGGCGGGGACGCCATTCGGCCGTGAGCTCGAGCCCGCGGACGCGCAGGCGGTCGAGGTTGAGGCGTTGGCGGCCGATGCCGCCGGCAGGGACAAAGCCGACAACGGGAAAACTGCCCGGGCCGCGGGCGATCGTCACGTTGGCCACGGCGTCGCGCAGCTCGTTCCAGAAGACGGCGGCGCCAAATGTGAGGCTGCCGCGCGTGTAGTCGGCGCCGAGTTCCGCGCTGGTCACGCGCTCGGTCTCGAGGGCGGCGTTCGCCTCGGTGATGACGTTGCCGACCCGGAAGGGGCGGTAGAGCTCGTTCAGTGTGGGGCGGCGGAAAGCCTGCTGGGCGACGGCCCGCAGCCGCCATTCCTTGGCGGGCATCCAGACCAGCCCGGCGCTGGGGCTGAACTCCAGGCCGTCACGGCCGGCATAGTGGTCGTCGCGCAGCACGGCCGCGGTGACGCGGTCGGTTTCGCGGCGGTGGCCGCCGGTCTCGCGCCACGCATCGAGCCGGGCGCCGAGGGTGAGGCGCCAGTCGGGGGCGAGCGCGCGTTCGTGCAGGGCGAACAGGCCGGCGAATTCCTGCGTGCCGCCGGCGACGCGCTGGCGGGTGAAATCACCGGCGCTGAAGGTGAAGAACTCGCGCGTCTCGCCCGTTATCCGGCGCAGGTCGAGCCCGGCATTGGTGCGGGCGTCGCCGGCATGTGCCCAGGTTCCGGTCCACGCGGCTCCGAGCGCGGTGGCGGGCACGGCGAACTGGTTGCTGGCCGGCGTCTCGGTCGTGCGGGCCGTGTTCACGGCGCTGAAGGTGCTGCTGAACGACTGGTCCTGGCCGTAGGCGAGGGCGGTCCAGGAGAAGTTTTCGTGCGGCTGCGCCGTGAGCGCGACCGACCCGAAGTCCTCGTCCGAGGTGTTGCGCTGGTAGACCGTGCCGTTGCCGCGCTTCTCGCGGAAAGTCCGGCCGGTGACGGTGACGGTCATGGCGTTGCCGACCGGCTGGCTCCAGCGGGCGGACAACCAGCGGTGCTTGCTCCACGCCGCAGTGTCCACCGGACCGCGGTCTTCCGGCGCGACGAGAGCGAATCCGTCGGTGGCGAAATCGCGACCGGCGAGTTGCAACGTGCCCGGGCCGGCCGCTTGGGTGACGCCAAGCTCGGCGCTGTGCGTGGAAAAATCCCCGACGGTGGCGGCGAGCCGGCCGCCGGACGCAGGCGGCGCGGTCAGCAACTGCACGACGCCGCCGAGCGCGGCGTTGCCCCAGGCGCTGGCGCCGCCGCCGCGGACCAGCTCCGCGCCGGCGAGCGACTCGCGCGACACCTTGCTCCAGGTCACCCAGCCGCCGAAGGGATCGTTGAGCGGCACGCCGTCGAGCAGCACGAGCGAGCGGCTGGCGCCGCTGGGACCGAGGCCACGCAGCGACACCCCCTGCGCGGTCGGGTTGGCCGTCAGGCTGTCGCTGCGCCGGAAGAGGCTGAAGCCCGGAACGCCGCGGAGCGCGCCGTCCAGCGTCGCGGCCGGCGCGGCGCGCAGCGGCGGGCCGGGCAGGACGGTCACGGCGAACGGCACCTGCGCACGCGGCTCGGCCGAGCGCGCGGCACTCACGACCATATCGGGCAGGTTGAGCTGGGCGGCCAGGGGCACGGCGCAGGCCAGCGCGAGCAGTTTTCTCATGGGCAGCGGCAGGGTGGGTGGAAAACAGCGGAAAGCAAAAGAGGAAACGACAGCCGGGGCCGGGTCCCGGTTGCGCCGGGGACGGAGCGGTCCGGGGAATTTAGGGCTGGCGTCAGGTGAGGGGATGCGGGATGCCTTCAGCTCTTATGGCCAACTGGGAATACAAAGTCATCAGCAGCGGGAAGGGCGGATTCGCCTCCCCGGCGCTGATGGAGAAATTTATCAACGACCTCGGGCAAGAACAGTGGGAAATCATCAATTTCCACACCGCGCCCGACAACCCGCTGGCCTTCACCGGCCTCGCCCGCCGCCCCGTGCAGCGCGACTGGACGCTGGAGGACGCCGCCGCCGCGGCCGCCCGCGCCGAGACGGAAAAGCTGCGCGCGGAGTTCGAGGCCAAGTTCAAGGGCATGACCGCCGCCCCGGCGGCCGCGGAGGAAAAGCCCGAGACCCTCGTCGAGGAGAAGGCCGCGGCCGACGACGGCTTCCGCCGCCCGGTCGACACCTCGCGGGACGACGACCCGGACGCACCCGAGGACGAGTGGCACAAGCTCACCGCCGAGGACGAGCTGCCGACGTTCTTCGACGCGCTCAAACCCCACATGCGCCGCAACCAGCGCGGCGCGGGCATGTCCGTCGGCCTGGATTACCTCGCCAAGAAGTGGCGGCTCGAGGAGGCCGACATCAAGGGCGCCCTCGTGGAGTGCGGCCTGCAGATCCCGGCCGACGAGAACGCCAAGCCCGTCTACGTCGAATACGACGGCGACCTCTATTGGGTGAACATCAACCGCCGGGGCGAGGTGTGGATCAACACCCGCGAGAAGCCCGAGCCGGTGTTCCGCATCGTGCCGGGCAAGCGCCTGGCTGACGACGAGGTTCCGGCCGAGATGGTGGGAGGGAGTTCATCTCCCGATGGGTCCGGGCATAAAGCCCCTCCCACCCAAGACCACCGCCGCGAGGAGCGCCAGCGTCCGCCCCAGCAGCAACAGGCCCAGCCGCCGCGCGAGGACGCCGGTGCGCCCAAGACCATGCTCGCCAAGATCCGCGGCATGATGCGGCGCAACCGCCGGGGTCACGGTTACTCCGGCAGCTTTCCCTACCTCACCAAGGCCCTGAAGCTCGACGAGGCCCAGCTGCTGGAGCAGCTCGCCGCGTTCGGTCTCCGCCTCGAGGGCGGCGCGGAGCCGGTGATCGCGACGGAGAACGGGTTCGCCTACTGGCTGAACAAGAACCAGCGCGGCGAGATCTGGATCAACGCGGAGGAAGAGAAGCAGGGAGCACGGAGCGGGGAGCAGGGGGCGGAACAGTCCGCGCCTTCTCCGGAGCGGGTCCATGAGGAACCGCAGCCGCCGGTCATCGAGACCAAGCCCCTGCCGCCGGAGAACATTCTCACCGCCGTTCGCCTGCTGATGCAGCCGAAGAAACGCGGCGAGGGCGTGACGGCGTTGATCGGCGAGCTGGCGGCCAAGCTGGAGAAGTCCGACGAACAGGTCCTGGCCATGCTGGCCTCGACCGGTTTGCAGTTGCCGGAGTCGCCCAAGGCCAAGCCGACCTTTGCCGAGCACGGCGGGGAGATCTACTGGCTCAACGCGAACGCCAAGGGCCAGGTCTGGCTCAACGCCAAGCAGTCCGCCGCGACGAAGAAGTCCAAGGCGAAAAAAGCCGACTGAGCCGCGTCACGGCGGTTCAGCCGGCGCGAAGGGGGCGTTGGTGTCCGGATGGAAGCGCGCGAGCGCGGCCAGCTGGTCGGCGACAAGCCGGTCGGAGCGGCAGCGGGGCATCTTGCTTGCGTGGGCGGCCTTGCCCTGTTGCGCGGCCCACTGGGCGAACACGCCGGGCATCACGAGACGGACCTGGGGCGAGGTGATGCTCCGGTCGTTGCGTCGCGCCGCGTAGTCGCGGTTGCGCATGGCCAGCTCGGCGTCGAATTCCGGGCCGAGCACGTTGGCGGTCGGCGTCTTGACGGTGTGGGTGTGCAGCTCGAGCCACCATTCATGGCAGCGGACGGCCTGGCCCGCGGCGATCCGGTGCTGGAACGGCGCGACGTGGAAGTTGACCACCTGCCAGCCGTTGCGCGCGCAGACCGCCTGCATGGTCGCAAGCAGCTCGCCTTCGGTGACCTGCTCGCCGAAGGGATTGAGATAAAGGCCCGTGCGGCCGATGAACTGCAGCCGCGGCGGCGCAACCGACAGGAAGCGCACGATGTCGCCCACGACACAGCGGCAGAGCCCCGCGGGCGTCGTGACCAGGAGGACGTAGTCGACGCCCGGCTTGATCCTTTCGAGCGGCACGCAGTGCAGGCCGGCCTCGGCCAGCTTGGCCTCCTGGTATTCCGCCAGCGGCAGGAACTCGAAGAACACCCCGGCGTCGGTCAGCAGGCGCAGGCCCGGCAGCCGGGGGTCGTCCTGCGCGGCGAAGATGCCCTCGGCGGCGGCGTAGACCTCGTGAAAGTTGACCGTCGGACCGAGCGCGGCGCGCAACGCCTCGCCAAAAAGCCCCAGCGGGGCGCCAAGGTGGAGATAACACTCGAGGTTGGGCCACACGGAGGTGAGATGCGGGGAGGCCTCGCGCACCGCGACGGTCAGGGCGCTGGCCGCGTCCGGCGTGCCGCCGATCAGCGTGACGTCCCGCCAGCGCACGGCCCGCGCGGTGGCGGCGATTTTTCCCGGGCCCTCGGGCAGCCGCGCCACGGCGGGCGCCGGCGCATACAGGTTCGCCTCGACCCAGGGCGAGAGGCAGAGCGCGAGCATGCCATCGAGGCCGGTGCACCAGGCGCCGTTGGCCTCGCGGAGCGCCGTGCTCGTGCCGACATGCACGTGCCGGCCGAGGAACACCCCGGCGTGACCGACGCGGGCGGCGTAGAGCAACAGCGCGTCGCGCAGCGCGGCCCGGTAGTGCGCCAGCATCTCCTCCGGCACGGGCAGCAGCCTGGCGACCGGGCCGGTGGCGCCGGCGGTCTCGACGAAGAACGGGCAGCGGCCCGGGACCAGCACGTCCGGCTCGCCCCGGGCCATGCGCGCGACCTGCGGTCCGAAATAATCATGGGTGCGCGGCGGCACGGCGTCGCGGAACTGCGCGTAGGTCGTGTCCGCCTGCAGGCCGTGGGTTTGGCCGAACTCCGTGCCGGCGGTCCGGGCCATGGCGGCCGCGAAGGCCGCCGCCTGCCCCGCCGCGTCGTGGCCCGGCTTCCGGAGCCTCCGCGCCAGCCGCGTGGCGCGGTAAGCCGCCCAGAGATTGACCAGAAACCGTGGCGCCAGCGTCATAGGTTGCGGAGGGACAAGGTGGACCGGCCGAGAAGCGAAGGCCACCCGGAATATTGGTGGAGCCCGCGCGGCCTGAAAACGCCCCAAGCTTCGGGGTTGCGGTGGTCGGGTCGGCGCCCACGCTGGCCCGATCCCCATGCCATTGCCGCCGGTCCTCTTTGAAGACGATGCCGTGATCGCGTTCGACAAGCCGAGCGGCCTGCTCATCGCGCCCGACCGCTGGGACAAGTCGCGCGAGAACCTGATGGACCTCGTGCATGACAGGATGGGCCACGACGTGGCCAACGTGCACCGCATCGACGCCGACACCAGCGGCCTGGTGCTGTGCGCGAAGAACAAGGTCGCCCTCGATTTCCTCAGCGGCCAGTTCCAGTCCAAGACCGTCGCCAAGGTCTATCACGCGATCACCACCGGCCTGCCCGCGACCGACGAGTTCACGGTGGACCTCGTGCTGAAGGAGGACGAGGCCAAGCCCGGCCGCATGTGCGTCGTGAAGAAGCACGGCAAAGCCAGCGTGACGGAGTGCTCCGTGCGCGAGCGTTTCCCGCAGCCGGCCGGCCGCCCGGGGTTCGCGCTGCTGGAATGCCGGCCGCTGACCGGCCGCACGCACCAGATCCGCGTCCACCTCGCGGCCTCCGGCACGCCGATCCTCAACGATCCGTTCTATGGCAACGAGACCCGGCTCATGCTTTCCGACCTGAAGCGCGGCTACAAGGGTCGGGCCGACGAGCGGCCGCTGATCAGCCGGCTGGCGCTGCACGCCGGCGCGCTCACGTTCACCCACCCGGTGAGCCGCGAGAAGATGACCCTGGCCGCGCCGCTGCCCAACGACCTCGAGGTGGCCTTGAAATACCTGCGCAAGTTCACGCGCCCGGCCGGCCGGCGCTGATGCTCCCTTTGGGTGAAAACCCCCACGCAGGCTTTACATCAGGCGGGTGGCCGGTTGTATGTCCTTCCAAAGCATGACCCATGAGCGATTCTGCCCCAGTTACCCACTCCGTTGATGGGGAGGGCGTAGGCTGGATAGTCTTCGATGACCCGACGGGCCGGGCCAACGTTTTCAATCCCCCCACGCAGGCCGCGCTTCGCGCCGCCGTGTCCGCCCTCGCGGCCCGGCCGCTGAAGGCCGTCGTCGTCCACAGCGCAAAGGAAAAGATCTTCATCGCCGGCGCCGACCTCAAGTGGCTGGTGGCGCTGCCCGACGCCGCGGCCGCGCAACAGCTTTCGCGCGACGGCCAGGAATTGTTCGCGCTGCTGGAGAACCTCAAGGTGCCGGTCGTGTGCGCCATCCACGGCGCCTGCGCCGGCGGCGGCTACGAGCTTGCGCTGGCGTGCCACTGGCGCGTCGTCACCGACGCGAAGGAAACCGTCATCGGCCTGCCCGAGACGGGCATCGGCGTCATCCCCGGCTGGGGCGGCTGCGCGCGCCTGCCGCGGCTCATCGGCGCCGAGGCGGCGGTGGCGCACATGCTCAAGGCCGCGCTCGTGCCGGCCGCCGCGGCCTTGAAGGCCGGGCTGGTCGACGAACTCGTGCCGGCGGCCGAGCTGAAGGCCCGCGCCAAGGCCGCCGCCCTGCGCCTCGCGGCCGAGGGCCGGCCGAACCGCGCGACCCCGCCCGCCCCGGCGCCGGATTTTTTCGCCAGCCAGCGCAAGACGGTGCTCGCCCGCTCGCGCGGCCAGCCGGCCCCGCTTGCGGTGCTCGATGCCGTGGAACAGGGCGCGGGGTTGCCCCTGGCGCCGGCGCTCGACCTCGAGGCGGCGCTGTTCGGCGGGGTCGCCGCCAGCGAGACCGCGAAGAACCTCATCCATGTCTTCCTGCTCAAGGAGGCCGGCAAGAAGGCCACCGCCGATGCCTGGTTTCCGAACGAGAAGGCCGCGGCCAAGGCCGAGCCGTTCCGCATCATCGGCATCATCGGCGCCGGCGTCATGGGCTCCGGCATCGCGCAGTGGTGCGCGTCACGCGGCTTCGGCGTCATCCTGTGCGACACCGACAAGGAGGCGGTCGATCGCGGCATCAAGGTCATCCGCGGCCTGTTCAAGCAGCAGGAGGAGCGCGGCGCGCTCACCGCCGCCGAGGCCCACCGCATGATGGGCGGCATCGGCGTCACCACCAGCCTCGAGGACTTCGAGATGTGCGACCTCGTGATCGAGGCCATCGTCGAGAACGTCGAGGCCAAGCAGAAGCTCTTCGCGCAGCTGACCAAGGTCATGCCGCCGGACTGCGTGTTCGCGTCGAACACCTCGGCCCTGCCGCTGGAGGAACTCGCCGCCACCGCCACCAATCCCGGCCGCATCGTCGGGCTGCATTTCTTCAACCCCGTCGGCCGCATGCCGCTGGTCGAGCTGGTGCTGGGGAGGGAAACGACGCGGGCCACGGCGGACCGCGCGCTGGGTTTCGTGAAGGCGCTCGGCAAGACGCCCGTCATCTGCCGCTCGTCGCCGGGCTTCCTCGTCACGCGCGTGCTGTTCTTCTACCTCAACGAGGCCTGCCGGCTCTGGGAGCAGGGCGTGCCGACGGAAACCATCGACCGCGCGCTGCGCGAGTGGGGCTGGCCGATGGGCCCGATGCGGCTGATCGACGAGGTCGGCGTGGATGTGACCGACTTCATCTTCGACGAGATGCAGCATTACTTCCCGGACCGCTTCACGGCGACGACCGTGTGCAAGCGCATGCTGGCGGCGAAGCTGCGGGGCCGGAAAAACGGCGAGAGCTCCGGCTTCTACAGCTACCCCGACGGCAAGGAGACGCTGAACGCGGCCATGGCGGCGTTCACACCCGCCGCATCTTCCTCCCTGGATTCCGCCGCCATCGCGGAAAAGCTCAACGGCGTGATGATCGACGAGACCAAGCGCGTGCTGGCCGAGGGCGTGCTCAAGACCCCCGACGAGGCCGATCTCGCGCTGCTGCTGGGCGCGGGGTTCCCGGCCTGCCGCGGCGGGCTGATGCGTTACGCGAAGAGCCGGGGCTTGTTTTAATGCCGGGGCGGCGCGTGCGGCGACCCGGCGGTGAGCAGCCTCAGCCAAAGGGAGTAAACCCCGGGCGGGGCTCCGGGCGGCCGATAAATGCGTTGCAGGTGGTGTCATAAGGGGGAAAATCCCGCCATTCCCCATGGCCCACGCCGCCACCCTGAACAAAGAACAGAAGCGCCACCTGTTGCTGACGATGCTGGAAAGCCGGCACGGCGACCTCCGTGAGGAGAGCCTGAACCGGCAGGGCAAGGGGCATTTCCATGTCTCGGGCCGCGGCCACGAGGCGCTGGCGGCCATCGGAGCCCAGCTGCGCGGCAGCGACTTCATCGTCCCGTATTACCGCGACCGCGGCCTGTGCATGGGCCGCGGCCTGACCACGCGCTACCTGGCGCTGGAGTATTTCGCCAAGCGCGACTCCGCCTCGCGCGGCCGCATGATGCCGTCGCACTTCTGCTCGCGCGAACACAACATCGTCAGCGTGCCGACGCCCACCGGCTCGCAGCTGATGCCGGCCTGCGGCATCGCCTGGGGCCTGCAGCTCGACCAGAAGGACGGCGTGGTCGTCACGACGATCGGCGACGCCGCGTCGCGCCAGGGCGACTTCTACGAGTCCGTCAGCTTCGCGCTCGAGAAGAAGCTGCCGCTGCTGCTGATCGTCGAGGACAACGGCTACGGCATCTCCACGCCGACCAAGGGCAGCAACCCGATGGCCCTCGAGGTGATCAACCAGGCGCAGTGGCAGGTGGTGGACGGCCGCGATCCCGAGACGGTCCACGCCGCCGCGCAGTCGGCGATCGCCGACCTCCGCGCCGGCCGGGGCCCGGTGTTTTTCTGGGTGAAGGTCGAGCGGCTCTCCAGCCACACCAGCTCGGACGACCACTCGCTCTACCGCTCGAAGGAGGATCTCGCCGCCCTGGAGCAGGCCGATCCCATCCGGCACCTGAAGGACCGGATGATCAGGCACGGCGAGCTCACGGAGAAGGATTTCGCGACCCTCGACCAAGAACTGAAGGAGAAGGTGCGCCGGGATTACGCCGCCGCCGAAGCGGCCGAGAACCCGCGGGCCGACGAGCTGTTCGTCGAGACGTCGGGTCCGTCGCCCGACCTGCACGAGGAGCTCTTCAAGGCCGGCAAATACCGGATGGGCGACCTGATCAACCGCACGCTCCGCGCCGGGCTCGATGCCGACCCGGGTCGCATCATCTTCGGCGAGGATGTGGAGGACCCGAAGGGCGGGGTGTTCCGCCTGACGCAGAAGCTCACGACGGATTTCCCGGGCCAGGTGTTCAACTCGCCGCTGGCCGAGTCCACCATCATCGGCCTCGCCGGCGGCCTCGCGCTCTACGGCCGCCGCCCGGTGTTCGAGATCCAGTTCATCGACTTCATCTATCCCGGCTTCAACCAGCTGACGGCCAACCTCGCCAACCTCCGCTGGCGCTCCAACGGCGAGTGGAAGGTGCCGGCCGTGTTCTACGCCCCCTACGGCGCCTACCTGCCGGGCGGCGGCCTGTGGCACTCGCAGGCCAACGAGTCGGTCTTCGCCCATTTCCCCGGCATCAACATCGTCATCCCGAGCACGCCCGAGGATGCCGCCGGCCTGCTCTGGACCGCGATGCACGCGGAGGACATCACCCTGGTGCTCCTGCCGAAGCACATGCTCTGGGCCGAGCGCGAGGTCGCGGGCCCGGTTGTCTCCATCCCGCTGGGCGTCGCCCGCCGCTGCCTCGAGGGCGACGACCTCACGCTCGTCGCGTGGGGCAACACGATGGAAAAATCCCTCGAGGCCATCGCGGAGCTGAAGGGCGAGGTCGGCGTGGACCTCATCGACCTCCGGTCCATCGTGCCGTGGGACAAGGCGCTGATCGAGGCCTCCGTGCGCAAGACCGGCCGGCTCGTCATCGTGCAGGAGGACACGGAGAACTGCTCCGTCGGCCAGATGATCATCACCCACATCATGAGCCAGCCCGACCTGTGGGCCGCGCTGAAGGCGCCGCCCGTGCTCGTCTCGAAGGGCAACGTGATGATCGGCTACAACCCCATCTACGAATACGCCGCGCTGCCCGACGTGCCGCGCATCCTCGATGCCATCTGGCGGACGGTGTCCATCAACGTCGCGCGCGGCGAGTCCGTCGCGGTCGCTCCCGCCGCCCTCGCGCCGGTCGCGGCACCCGCGACGCCGGTCGTGCACGCCCCGCAGAACACCCTGGTCGCCGGCACAAGCGACATCATCGTCCGCGTGCCGATCATGGGCGAGGGCCTGCGCTCGGCGCGCGTCGTGGCGCTCAACAAGCGGCCCGGCGACGCCGTGAAGCACGACGACGTGCTCTGCGAGGTTGAGACCGACAAGGCGGTTTATCCGATCGAGGCGTCCTTCGCCGGCACCTTCAAGGGCTGGCAGATCAAGGTCGATGACACCGTGCTCATCGGCCAGGAGATCGCGCTGGTCACCGGCGATGCGGCCAGCACCGCCAGCCTTGCGGTGGATCGGCCGGTGGGAGGGGGTTTATCTCCCGACACGTCGGGGCATAAAGCCCCTCCCACCATTCAAAGCGCGCCCAAGGCCGCCGCGCCCGCGCCCGTCATTTCCTCAACTCCCGCTCCCATGAAAGGCAACGTCCGCCCGCCCGCTTTGCATCCGGCCATCACCAAGCGCCTGGATACCGTCATCCCCGCCAACATGCTGATGGATGTCCGCTGGGACGGCCTGCGCGCCGCGCGCGAGGAGGCCAAGCAGAAGCACGGCAAGGCCGCGGCCTCGCCGTCGGCGATGATGGCGTGGTGCGTCGTCCGCGCGCAGGAGAAACACGCGGCCTTCCGCTGCATCGTCAACAAGGAGGGTGCCATCCTCGAGCAGGCCGACTTTGAGCTCGGTGTTGCCGTGGCGCTGGACGGCGACCGCCTGGCCACCGCGCCGGTGGTGAATGCGAACAAGCTTTCCTGGTCCGACTTCGTGGCCGCCTACAACCGGGCGGTCGACGACACGCGGGCCGGCAAGATCATCGAGGTGCAGGCGCCGGTGAACCTGACGAGCCTCGGTGCGTTCGGCGTCGAGAGCGCCACGCCGATCGTGGTGCCGCCGGCGATGGGCACGCTGTTCGTCGGGTCGGCGCACGAGCGCCTGATCAATGATGGCGGCGTCATCCACCCGGCGGAGGTCGTCACGCTCTCGCTCACCTTCGACCACAAGGTCGTGAACGGCGCCACTGCGGCCGCCTTCCTGCAGGAAGTGCGGAAGCAGATGGAAGGCTTCAGGCTGCCGGGGTGAGGGTGGCGGAACCCGCGCTCTGCGCGGGTTGGTAGGGGCCGTTGCCCTCAACGGCCCGGGCGCTTGAGGGCAAGCGCCCTTACCGCCAGACATTAGAGAAGCAGCCTGTCCAGCGGCCGCGCGCCACCTCAAGGCCTACGCCTGGATCAATCCCCGGCGGATGGCGAAGCGGACGAGGTCGGTCTGCGACTGCAGGCCGAGCTTTTGCATCAGGTTGGTGCGGTGGGTTTCGGCGGTGCGCGGGCTGATGAAAAGCTTCTCGGCCATCTCGGTCGTGCTCAGGCCCTCGGCGGCGAGCGAGAGGACCTCGCGCTCGCGCGGGGTCAGCGCGTTCAGCGGGTCGGACTGGTCGGGCGTCCGGCTGGTGAGCGCGGCGATGGCGCGCTCGGAGAGGGGGCGCTGAGGTAGCGCCGGCCGGCGACGACCTCGGACACGGCGCGGGCGATCTCGGTCGATTCCGAGCCCTTCAGGATGTAGGCCATGGCGCCGGCGCGCAGCGCCTCGATGACGTAGGGCTCGTCGTTGTGCATCGAGAGGACCAGCACCTTGGTGTGCGGGCTGGCGGTGCGCACCAGGCGCAGCGCCTCGAGCCCGTGCAGCCGGGGCATGGAGAGGTCGAGGAAGAGCAGGGCCGGCTTGTGCTTCTCGACCGCCTGCACGGCGCTGAGGCCGTCGGCGACCTCGGCCAGCACCTTGAAGCTGCCGTCGGCCTCGAGGATGCTGCGCACGCCGCGGCGCACGATCTCATGGTCATCGGCGAGGATCACGGTGTTCATGATGGGGAAGGCAAAGGCAGCGGGAACGTGGCATGGATGCGCGTGCCCTGGCCGACGCGCGAGAAGATTTCCGGCCGGCCGCCGGCGAGGATGACCCGCTCGCAGAGGCCGGTGAGGCCGAGCGAGTCGCGGCGGGCCTGCACGGCGTCGACGTCGAAGCCGCGGCCGCGGTCGGTGATCTCGACGATGAGCTGGTTGCCGCCGGTCGTGAGCGTGACGTTGGCGGCGGTGGTGCCGGCGTGGCGGGCGACATTGGTCAGCGCCTCCTGCACGACCCGGAAGACCGCGGTCTCCAGCTCCCCGGGCAGGCGTTGCGGGGGGAGCGACACGTCGAGCGCCACCGCGATGCCGGTCTGGCGCTGGAAGAGGCTGATATGCCACTCCAGCGCCGGGGCGAGGCCGAGGTCGTCGAGCACGCGCGGGCGCAGCTGCTGGGTCATCTCCCGGAGGTAGCGGATGATCTCGTCGCTGGCGCCGAGGGATTCCTTGAGCGTCCCCTGCAGGGCGGCGGGGGCGGCCTGGTGCGCGGCCTCGAGCTGGAACCGCAGACCGGTGAGCAGCTGGCCGAGGTGGTCGTGCAGCTCGCGCGCGATGGTGCGGCGCTCGTCCTCCTGCACCCGCAGGAGGCGCATGGAGAGGGCCTGCAGCTCGCCGGTGCGGGTGCGCACCTGGGCCTCGAGCGAGCGATTGAGGGTCTCCAGCTCGCGGGTGAGTTGCTCATTGCTGCGCTCGGTGTCGGCGCGGCGCAGGATGTTGTTCAGCGAGAAGACAAGGTCGGCGAGGTAGTCGGGTTTCTGCAGGATGTAATCCTGCGCCCCGAGCTTGAAGGCCGCGACGGCAGTCTCGCCGTCGCCGCGCGCGGCGAGGACGATGGCCGGGAGGTTGGGGCGGTGCGAACGCAGCCGGCGCAGGGTGTCGAGCGAGCTGGCCTCGCCCGGGGTCGGGCCGAGCAGGACGGCGTCGGCTTCCAGCGTGCCGGCGAGCAGCTGCTCGAATTCCGCCAGGGCCGCGCTGCCGGTCAGCTCGATCTGCGGGGCGTGGGCCGCGAGAAATTCGCCGATGGCGCGCCGGGTGACCGCGGATTGCTCGACCAGCAGCACCCGGTGCTTGCGGCGCGGGGCGAAGGGCGGGGTCGTGGCGGATTTCTTTTCCTGCGCCCGCGCGTGGACGCGTTTCACGATGTCGACGATCTGGTGGAACTGGGGCGAGGTCTTGTCCACGCAGTCCACGGCGCCGGCGCGGAGGGCGCGCACGGCGAGGTCGGTCTGGCCGAGGCCGCTGGCCATCACCACCGGCGTGGGATCGGCGCGCAGGGCGAGCTCGCCGAGAACCTGCAGGCCGTTGATGTCCGGAAGCACGAGGTCGAGCAGCAACACATCGTAGCCGCCTTTCGCCATCTGCGCGAGGCAGCTGCCGCCGTCGGGCACGATCTCAAGTTCGATCTCCGGACCGAAGTGCGCGAAGTAGCTCCGCACCACGGCGGCAACGTTCGCATCATCCTCGGCATAAAGCACTCGAAACATGGTCGGGAGAAGGGGCACCCCGGCATGGGCTGCCTGAGGCAAAAGGCTATTTGTCATGATTTTAGGGCCGGGGCGAGGAAAACCTTGGTTGGCCTCAGGAAAACCCCCCAGCGAATTTCCGCAGGCTGGTTTACGGGGGTGGCCCGATGGGAGGCCGTGGTGATTTCGGGCAGACTGGTCTCGTGAAAAACAACCGCCGCAGCGCCCGCCTCCTCCTGACGACCCTTCTGGTCGCCGGCAGCGCGCTGGCTGCGTCGGCCGGCATCAAGTCCGAGCGCGTGCTCGCCGCCATCATCGAGCGCACGCCGGCCCCCCGCCTCGTCGCCGAGGGCACGCAGCTCAAGACCGCCGAGCAATTTGCCGCCACCCTCCCGCGCGCCCACGCCCTCTGGGGCATCGGCCGCTCGATGGAGCCCCTTTACGTCCCCAACACCGCCGTTGTCGTCCAGGAGATCAATTACGATGACATCAAGAAGGGCATGACGGTCGTCTACGTGAAGAGCAACGGCCGCCGCGTCGCGCACAGCGTTGTCGGCGAGACCCGCGGCGGCTTTCTGGTCCAGGGCGTGAACAACGACGAGGAGGATGCCGAGCTCGTCACGCCGGAAAATTTCATCGGGGTCATCACGCAGGCCTTTGCCTCCGCTGATTCGACCTTCCGCGCCGAGACCACCAAGCGTCTGGTCGCCAAGGGCAAGGTTCGCACCAGCAACCGCACCTGAGAGTGAGGAACAAACCGCCTGAAATCAGGTGGTAGGATGGATGGAGCCGGAGGGACCTATCCACTTGGCTGGGACCGCTCCCCCCGCGGAGCATCGCCAGGATCCTGGCAATCCGCATGACCTCCCACAGCCTTCCGCCCATCCACGTGGAGCCGGCCAAACACAAGACCTGGAAGGTGCTCGTCATCGAGGATGACGCGCGCTGGCGCACGCTGGTGGAGCTGAGCCTCGAGTCGGCGGGCCACACCGTGCTGACGGCGGCCGACGGCCTCGCCGGCCTCGCTCTGGCCACGGAGAAGCCTGACGTCATCCTGTGCGACGTCGAGATGCCGCGGCTCAACGGCTACGCGGTGCTCGAGGCGCTGCGCCAGCAGCCGGAGCTGCGCACGATTCCCTTCATTTTCCTGACGGCCCGCTCGGCCCGGTCCGACCAGCGCAAGGGCATGGTGCTCGGCGCCGACGATTACATCACGAAACCCTTCGAGCCGCACGAACTGGTCGAGAGCATCGCCGGCGTGCTGGCGAAGCGCGAGACGCTCTCCGAGCGGCTGAAGCACTACACCGAGGAATACCGGCGTGAGATGGCGGCGCCGTGGGCGCACGAACTCCTCACGCCGCTCAACGGCATCCTGGGCATCGCCGCCATGCTGGAGTCCGAGGCCGGCTCGATCCCGCCGGCCGACCTGCGCGACCTCGCGCGCTCGATCAGCCAGAGCGCCCGGCGGCAGCAGGCCCTCGCGCGCAAGCTCCTGCAATATTTCCAGCTCGAGCAGCTCCGCGAGGCCAACTGGAGCGACCCGGGCGCGGCCATGGAGGCCGGCGCCGGCCTCGAGGACGAGGTCATCGGCGTCGCCGAGCGCCTCAGCCGCTCGGCGGACCTCCGCCTGGACTGCGCGCCCGCCGCCGTCCGCATCAGCCCGGCTTGGCTCCGGGCCGCCGCGGGCGAGCTGGTGGAGAACGCCTTCAAGTTTTCCCCGGCGGGCACGCCGGTGACGGTGACCGGCCGGATCGTCGACGACGCCTACCGCATCGAGGTCACGGACCGCGGCCCGGGCATGACGTCCGAGGAAATCAGGCAGATCGCGGCGTTCCGTCAGTTTGACCGTGCCAAGCACGAGCAGCAGGGTCTCGGCCTCGGCCTGGCGATCGTCACGCACATCGCCGCGCTGCACCACGCGCCTCTCGTCATTGAACCGGGCCCCGAGGGCGCGGGTCACCGCGCGATCCTCGAGCTGCGGCTGGCGGATTGATGGATTGAGAATGGAGGGCCGGCGCTTGTCGCCGTGCCGCGATGCCGGCGCAAGTCAGGCCTGCCGGCAAGCGGCAGCCCTTGTTGCTTGGAACTGTGCTAGAGTGCGGCTGTTCGACTGTGATGACACCCGGACAAAGTCGGTTCTGTCTGGGTGAGGTTGCGGACGGATGAGCCGGGGGGCCTGCAGGCCCCCCGGCTCGGCCGTCCTGAGCTTGTCGGCAGCCCAAGCCCTCCGGTGTGAGCCGGAAGACTGTTTGTAGCTGAAGCCAGGACGGTCCCCTTGACGGGTAAACTCGAACCGTTGATTGCACCGGCGGCCTGTGCCGCCGAGTCCGCCAGATACAAGGCTGAGTATGAGCCCAACCGCAACCTCCTACGTCGGCGCTGATGTCGCTCAAGACACCATCGCCTTCTGCGGCCCCACGGCCGCCACCATCAAAAATGAGCCCGCCGCCCTGCGCGCCTACCTCGGCACCCTGCCCGGGAATGTGCACCTGGTGTGCGAAGCCACCGGCCGGCATCACCACGCCCTGCACCAAGCCTGTGCGGTCGCGGCCCGGCCGCTGAGTGTCCTCAACCCCGCGCACGCGCGGGCCTACGCCCGCAGCCTCGGCAAGCTGGAGAAGACCGACGCCCTCGACGCGGCCATCCTCCGGCGCTTCGGCCACGAACGCCGGCCGGCGGCCACGCCGCCACCCTCGGCCGCGCAGCACACGCTGCGCGACTTGCTGATGGTGCGCTCCGCCTTGGTCGAGGATATCGCCGAGCACCGCCGGCGCGACCGCCTGCTCATGCCGGCGGCGCAACGCCAACTGCGGATGATCATCCGCACCCTGCAGACCCGCCAGCGGGCGGTGGAACACCAGCTGGCCGCGTGGCTGGAAACCGCGCCGGCGGACTGGCAGGACCGGGTGCAGACCCTCTGCCTGGTTGTCGGCGTCGGCGTGCTCAGCGCTTTGCAACTGACCGCTTACCTGCCCGAGCTGGGCAGCTGCAATCGCGGCCAGATCGCAAAGCTCGCCGGTCTGGCCCCACTGCCCTGGGACTCTGGGACCGCGCACGGCGTGCGGTGCATCCAACAAGGTCGGGCTCCCGCCCGCCGCATCCTGTATCAATGTGCGGTGGTCGCCGCGCGTTGGAACGAAACCCTTCGCCCTCACTACCAACAACTCCGCGCCCGCGGCCTGCCGGCCAAACCAGCCTACGTCGCGGTCGCTCGCAAACTTCTGATCTACCTCAACGCCCTGCTGCGCCCGACCGACGCACCAGGCGCCTGATCAGATCCGCTCACCGTCCTTCATCCGCGCCGCCCGGCGCGGGCGGCGTGAGCTCGCCCTACCTCCCCACTTCCGCTTCCTCCTTCTCCCTCAGAAAACAAGACCATTGCT
>JAYRDK010000060.1:0-23749 GCA_041909435.1 Lacunisphaera sp. | reverse complement strand
AAGGACGACGAGTTCGACGACGACCTCGACAAGCTGCGCGACTACTACAAGGAGCAGGGCTACCTCGACGTCGAGATCGCCGAGGACAAGATCACCTTCGACTACCCCAAGCCCGAGAAACTCGTCATCACCATTCGCGTGGTCGAGGGCCGCCAATACAAGATCGGCGACATCAGCTTCACCGGGAACAAGATCTACTCCGAGCGCATCCTCCGCCTCGTCCCGCGCCAGAAGAAGGGCATGGTCTTCGTGCCCTCGAAGCTCGACAAGGACGTCGAGACCCTCGAGGAGTTCTACGGCCAGGTCGGCTACCTCCAGACGCGCGTCCGTCTCGTCCGCAAGCCCAACCTCACGACCGGCGACATCGACGTCGAGTATCAGGTCAACGAGAGCGAGAAGTTCCAGGTCGAGTCCATCATCATCGAGGGCAACACCAAGACCAAGAGCATCGTTATCCTGCGCGAGCTCGTCCTCGGCCCCGGCGACGTCTTCGACTCGCTGCGCATGAAGATCAGCAAGCTGCGCCTGGAGAACACCCGCTTCTTCGAGGAGCCGGTCAACGTCACCGACGAGTCGACCAACATCCCGGGCCGCCGCAACCTGAAGATCTCGATCCGCGAGGCGCGCACCGGCAACCTGACCTTCGGCGCCGGCTTCAGCTCGCTGGAGCGCGCGGTGGTCTTCGCCGAGGTCACCCAGTCCAACTTCGACCTCTTCAACCGCCGCTCCTTCTTCCAGGGCGACGGCCAGAAGTTCCGCCTCCGCTTCCAGATCGGCTCGCAGTCCAGCGAGGTCATCCTGGCCTTCGAGGAGCCCTACCTCCTCGAGCGCGAGCTCGCGCTCGGCTTCCAGCTCTACCGCCAGACCTCCGACTACAACAGCGCCTACTACGAGGAAATCCGCACCGGCGGCGAGATCTACCTGCGCAAGCGCCTGTTCAACTGGCTCGAGGGCCGCCTCTCCTACACCTACCAGATCGTCGACATCGCCAACGTGTCCACCTCGGCGCCGACCTCGATCCGCTTCGCCGAGGGCAATTCGACGACCTCGAAGATCAACCTGACCCTGACCCAGGACTCGCGCGACAAGATCATCAACACCACCCGCGGCAACTATGCGACGCTCGACCTGGGCGTGGCCGGCGGCCCGCTGGGCGGCGACAACCACTATTACAACCTGGAGTTCCGCGGCTCGAAGTTCTTCCCGATCGCCGAGTTCCAGGAGCAGGTGCTGGCCGTCCTCGGCCGCGTCGGCGTGGTGGACAGCTTCGGCCAGAGCGACGAGCCGACCACGCGCACGATCATCGACCCGAGCACCGGCGACCCGATCACCTCCGCGCCCTTCGTGCCCGGCGTGCCGTTCTACGACCGCTTCTTCCTCGGCGGGCCGCAGACCCTGCGCGGCTTCGAGTTCCGCACCGTCGGCCCGAAGGACCTGTCCGGCGAGCCCACCGGCGGCAACACCTACGGCTTCCTCAGCCTCGAATACTCCATGGACATCGTGAAGCCCGTGCGCTTCGCGGTCTTCTATGACGCCGGCTTTGTGAACGTGGACTCCTACGACTTCAGCCCGGCGGAATACAACGACAACTTCGGCTTCGGCCTCCGGCTCTTCGTGGCCGGCGCCCCGCTCAGCCTCGACTTCGGCATCCCGCTGACCGGCGACAAGTTCAACAAGAAGGGGACGCAGTTCAACTTCTCCTTCGGCACCCGCTTCTAATCCGCAACCTCACCCCTATATGAACAAGATGATCCGCACCCTCCTCACCCTCGGCGCCTTCGCCGCCGGTTCCACGGCCCTGCTCGCGCAGCCCGCCCTGAAACTGATCACGGTCGACGTGGCCAAGGCCTACGACAGCTACTACAAGGCCGAGGAAGGCATGGCCAAGTTCCGCGACGCCCAGCAGAAGGCGCAGGAGCAGGCCGAGGAACTCCGCAAGCAGGGCCAGACCATGGTCGAGGAATACAAGGAGCTCAGCGAGCAGGCCAAGAACACCCTGCTCAACGCCGAGGCCCGCACCAAGGCCGAGCAGGCCGCGCAGAAGAAGCTGGAGGACATCCAGCGCAAGCAGGCCGATCTCCAGAACTTCATCCAGAGCACCGAGCGCTCGCTCCAGCAGCAGATGTTCACCCGCCGCGAACTCCTGCTCGAGGAGATCACCAAGACCGTGAACGAGCTCGCCAAGCGCAAGGGTGCCACCCTCGTCATCGACAAGTCCGGCCCGTCCTCCTTCCGCATCCCCGTCGTGCTCTTCGCCGACCCGGGTTATGACATCACCGAGGAGGTCGTCACCGAGATCAACAAGGACCGCCCGGCGACCGCCCCCGCGGCCGCCAAGCCCGCGGCCACCACACCCGCCGCGACCGCGCCGGCGACCGCGGCCCCGGCCCCCGGTTTCACGGTGCCGAATGTCAGCAAGCCCGCCGAGCCGGCCAAGAAGCCGTAAGAACTCTTGCCAAGCCCTGTTCCAGCGAACAGGGCTTTTTTGTGCCCATGCAGGTCGCCTACACCCCCGCCGAGATCGCCGCCATCGTCGGCGCCTCACGCACCGCCGGTGCCACCACGGAGCCGATCCGCGACATCGCCTCGCTGACCTCCGCCCGCGCCGGGGACCTGTCCTTCCTCGGCAACGCCAAATACCGTGCCCAGGTGGCGGATAGCGCCGCCACCGCGCTCCTGCTGCCCCCGGACTACGTCGGCGAGCCCAAGCCGGGCCAGGTCTTCATTTTCGTCGAGAAGCCTTCCGTGGCCCTCGCCCAGGTCTGCGCCCGCATCGAGGCGGCGCTCTGGCCCAAGCCCGCGCCCGGCGTCCACCCGAGCGCGGTCGTGGCGTCCACCGCCCGGGTCGACCCCAAGGCGCATGTCGGCCCGCTCTGTGTCGTCGAGGACGGCGTGACCATCGGCGCCGGCAGCGTGCTGCAGGCCTCCGTCTTTGCCGGTCGCGACGCCCGCATCGGCGAGGGTTGCTACCTCATGCCGGGCGTCGTGCTCGGCGCCGGCTGCTCGCTGGGCAACCGCGTGCGGCTCCAGCCGGGCGTGGTCGTCGGCTCCGACGGCTTCGGCTACGAGTTTATCCAGGGCCGCCACGAGAAGATCCCGCAGATCGGCGTGGTGGTGATCGAGGACGACGTCGAGATCGGCGCCAATTCCACCCTGGACCGGGCGCGGTTCAGCCGGACGGTCGTGGGGGAGGGCACCAAGATCGACAACCTGGTCCAGGTCGCCCACAACGTGATCATCGGCAAACACTGCATCCTGTGTTCCCAGGTCGGCATTTCCGGCAGCACCACCCTCGAGGATTACGTCATCCTCGGCGGCCAGGCGGGCATCGGCGGCCATATCACCCTCGGCAAGGGCACCAAGGCCGGCGGGCAGACCGGCATCGCCTTCGACACCCCGCCGGGCAGTTACCTGAACGGCACCCCGGCGATCCCCTACATGCTGGAGCGCCGCCTGCAGATCCTGCACCAGCGCCTGCCCGACCTCTTCAAGCGCGTCGAGGCGCTCGAGAAAAAGCCCGAATAGGCTTCCCGCTTTTCACCATCTCCGCTACCAAGCCACCGCAATGAGGGACACCAAGCTCAAGATTTTTTCCGGCTCATCCAACCGCGCACTCGCAGAGGAAATCTGCCAGTCCATCGGCGTCCCCCTCGGCGACGCGACCGTCACCTGCTTCCCCGACGGCGAGTCGTTCGTGAAGATCAACGAGAACATCCGCGGCGCGGACGCGTATTTCGTCCAGTCCACCTGCCCGCCGACCAACCATCACCTGATGGAGCTGCTGATCATGATCGACGCCGCCAAGCGCGCGTCGACCAAGCGCATCACCGCGGTCATCCCGTTCTACGGCTACGCCCGCCAGGATCGCAAGGACCAGCCCCGCGTGCCCATCACGGCCAAGCTCGTGGCCAACCTCCTCATGTCCGCCGGCGCCAACCGCGTGCTGGCGATGGACCTCCACAGCCAGCAGATCCAGGGCTTCTTCGACATTCCGGTGGACCACCTGTTCGCCTCCCCGGTCTTCTTCGAATACCTCGCGACCAAGCGCAGCAACAACCTCGTGGTCTTCTCCCCTGACGTGGGTGGCATGAAGATGGCCTCCGCCTACGCCGATGTCCTCGGCGCCTCCCTGGGCCTCGTGGCCAAGAAGCGCACCGGCGCCACCACCGTCGAGGCCATCAACGTGGTCGGCGAGGTGAACGGCTGCGACGTCCTCCTGGTCGATGACATCACCGAGACCGCCGGCACCCTCACCGCCGCCGCCAAGATCCTCAAGGACCACGGCGCCCGCAGCATCCGCGCGGCCGTCAGCCACTGCGTCCTCAACGAGATCGCCTACGAGCGTCTCAAGGGCGGCCTGATCGACGAGCTGATCACGACCAATTCCGTGCCGATCGAGACCCGCGGCCTGCCCATCACCGTCCTGAGCATCGCCCCGTTGCTGGGTGAGGCCATCCTGCGCATCAACACCAACGAGAGCGTCACGAGCCTTTTCAAGATCAAGGGCTTCTAAGGCCGGGTTTTGCCCGGATGGAGGCGGGACCATCAGTCCCGCGGGTTGACTGTAGGTGGCGTGCTTGCACGCCACGTGGCGCGCAAGCGCGCAACCTGCATTGCCGAACCCGGCATAAGCCCCCGGACGGGTTCCGCCGCCATGGTGCGGCGGTTAAAATGAACATTTGCCCCTGCGCCGGCTTGCGGAACCGCCGGTCTTGGCCAGTGTCTTTGTCCGCTTCCTCTTCCCTATGAAAAACAAGTCGGTTGCCCTGCTTTTTGCTCTTTTCACCACCATCCTCGGTCTGACCGCCGGCCTCTTCGCCGCGGACAAGGCCGCCAAACCCGCGGTCAAGAAACCCACGCTGAAGATCGACGCCTCGGCGATCAGCGAGGCCAAGTCCGCCGTCGTGCTGAGTTATGCCGACGCCTTGGAAGCCATCCGCCCCGCCGTGGTCTCGGTCTACTCGAGCAAGATCGTCCGCCAGCAGGTGCCGGAGTTCCTCCGCCAGTTCGGCGCCCAGGGTCGCGAGCAGAAGCAGCGCGGCCTCGGCTCCGGCGTCATCATCTCCACCGACGGCTTCATCATCACCAACAATCACGTGATCGACGAGGCCGACGAGGTGAAGGTCCTCCTCAACGACGAGCGCGAGTTCACCGCCAAGGTCATCGGCACCGACCCGAAGACCGACGTGGCCGTCATCAAGATCGAGGCCGAGAACCTGCCCGCCGCCACCCTCGCCGACAGCACCAAGCTGCGCGTCGGCGACGTGGTCTTCGCCATCGGCAACCCGCTGGGCGTCGGCCAGACCGTCACCATGGGCATCGTCTCGGCCACCGGCCGCCGCGTCGGCATCCTCGACGAGGTCGGCGGCTACGAGGACTTCATCCAGACCGACGCCGCCATCAACCAGGGCAACTCCGGCGGCGCCCTCATCGACGCGCGCGGCCGCCTCGTCGGCATCAACTCCGCCATCATCTCCACCTCGCAGGGCAACATCGGCATCGGCTTCGCCATCCCGGTCAACCTCGCCAGCAGCATCATGCACAGCCTGATCGACACCGGCACGGTGTCGCGCGGCTACCTCGGGGTCGCGACCGATGTCATCACCGCCGACATGGCCGAGTCCTTCGGCCTCAAGCGCGACCAGAAGGGGGTCATCATCACCGACCTGAACCCCGCCGACGGCCCCGCCGCCAAGGCCGGCCTCAAGCGCGAGGACGTCATCATCGGCATCAACGACAAGGCCGTGACCTCGCGCGACGACCTGCGCCTCATCATCGCGCAGACCCCGCCCGACACGAAGGTCACGGTGAAGTTCATCCGCGACGGCCAGACGCTGACCAAGGAGGTCACGCTCGGCAAGCTGGCGGACGACAACGCGCCCGAGGGCGAGCTGATCACCGGCGTCTCCGTCGCGCCGCTGACCCGTGAGCTGCGCCGCGAATACCGGGTCGACGACCGGGTCGACGGCGTGCTCATCACCGAGGTCGCCGAGAATTCGCCCTATCGGGAGATCTTCCCCCAGGGCGTCGTCATCGAGCAGATCAACAGCGTCCTGGTCACCGACCTCGCCACGGCCAAGCGCGCCCTGCGCGACGGCCGCAACCGCGCGCTGGTCTACTACCGCGGCGTCTACCGCTACATCATGTTCACCGTCCGCTGACCCGCGGTCCTGATTCAAAAGCGAAGGCGCACCGGAATGGTGCGCCTTTTGTTTGCGAAGGTAGGGCGAGTCGTCCCCGACGAGCCGCGGCTCATCCGGAGGATTCGCCCTACCGCCTCAGCTCCCCGGCTTGGTCGCCGGGATCTTGGCCATCTCCGGCGGCACCTGATCCGCCGCATAGGTGGGATAGCTCATCGTGAGCAGCGAGGTGCACGGCACGTCGAACTTCGCCTGGCCGGCGCTGCGGTCCACCAGCACCGCCACGGCGACGGTCGTGCCGCCGTGCTTCTTCACGATGTCGAGGCACTCCTGCACGCGGCCGCCGCGGGTGATGACGTCCTCGACGACGAGGACCTTCTCGCCCGGCCGGAAGGTGAAGCCGCGGCGCAGCACGAGAACGTTGTTTTCCTTCTCGGCGAAGATGAACCGGCACTTCGACTGCCGGGCCACTTCCTGGCCGATGACCAGTCCGCCCATCGCGGGGGCCAGGACGGTGTCGTAGGCGAGGCTGCCGAGTTTCTGCTTCAGGAGGGCGCCGAGGCGCTCGACGGCGGGCATGTCCTGGCACACCTGCGCGCACTGGAAGAAATGCCCGCTGTGCAGGCCGGAGCGGAGCACAAAGTGACCCTGCAGCAGGGCCTTGGTGCGGATGAAAATGTCGGTGACCTCCTGTTGAACGGCATCCATGGCGCAAAACGTGGGTGATTCTTTTGGCGAAGGGAAATGTTTTTTGACCACGGATTTCACGGATAACCACGGATCAATCCGCGAAACCCGTCATCCTGAGTGAAACGAAGGATCCAGCGGCACGACCGCCGGCGAGCGTCCCTTGGATCCTTCACTCCGTTCAGAATGACGGGAGACGAAGGTTGTCAATGTGGGCGGTCACGTTAGCTTTCCCCCTGTGTCTACTGTGCCCGACAAACCCGCGCTCGAGGACGAACTGGGCGATGTCCTGGAGAAGGCCGCGCGCAACGTGCCGCTGACCGTCGAGAACCTCGCGGCCGCGACCGGGATCGCGGCCAGCCGGCTCAAGGACGCGATCGATTACCGGCCCGACCTGACCCAGGCGGAACTGGCGCGCCTCGCCACGGCGCTCAATCTCAACGAGGTGGGCCTCAACGCCCTTGCGCAGGGCCGGTATCCCTTGCCCGACGCCGAGGGGCTGACGTTTTGCCTGCACCCGCTGCGCATGCCCTACGGCGTGGGCGTGGCCAACGCCTACCTCGTCAGCCAGTGCGGCAGCGACAGCGCGGTGCTGTTCGACACCGGGGCCAGCCACGCGGAGTTGCACCGCGCATGGCCGGCTTCCATCCAGCGCCTCGAAGCCGTTTTTATCACGCATTACGAGGCCGAACACATCGGGGGCCTGGAGGTCGTGTTGCGCGAGAGCGAGCTCGGCCGCTTCCACGGTCCGGCCAACGGCCGCTGGCCGCAATGCCAGGCGATGGGCGAGGGGCAGCAGGTGCGGGTGGGGGATTTGAGGATCACGGCCTTCAGCACCCCGGGCCATGCCGACGCGCACAATTGCTACCTCGTGGAATCCACCGCCCGGCCGCCGGGGCCGGCCGTGCTGATCTCGGGCGACCTGATCTTTGCGGGCTCGCTGGGTGGCGGCTATTTCTGCTGCCAGCGGCAGCTCACGCATTCCCGGCGCATCATGGGCCTGCTGGCGGATGATACGATCATCGCGCCGGGTCACGGCCCCTTGACAACAGCGGCCAATGAGCGCCGCTACAATCCCTTCCTCGCGGTCTGAGGCTGGCGTAAATGGCCGTGCCATTTGAAGCTTGTGATCTTCGCTTCTCCGGGGGCCCTCCTTCGCTGAAGCTTCGGTGGACCATTTCCACCTGCGGTGAAAATGGTCGGGACGGAGAGATTCGAACTCTCGACCTCTTGCTCCCGAAGCAAGCGCTCTACCAGGCTAAGCTACGTCCCGTTTTCTATTCCGGCTTGGGCCGAAATGAGCGGTCAAGAGACCCCAAAGGCCGGGGCGTAGCAAACAAAATATTCCTCCGCCGCGATTTCCTTTCCCCGGGGCGAAAAGCCCGGCCTAAAACCGCCCAAGTCACGCTTTGACAGGACCTCGCGGCAGCGTGGGCCCTTCGACCCAGAGGGCGGAAATCGTGGTGGTGGAGGGATGCTCGGGCACACCGCAGTCGTTGCGGTGCAGGGCCGCGATCAGCAGCTCGACCCCGCGGGCGCCGAGCAGCGCGGGCTGCAGGTCCAGGCCGGCGCAGGGGATGGTATTGCTGGTGACATTGAGGCAGCAGAAGCCGTGGGTCTCCGGGATGCGGGCGCCGCACTCGATCATCCACTCCATGACCTCGGCGCGCTGGCAGAGCACGGCGTCGGGCTGCTTGGCCTTGAACCACGCGATGAAGGTCTTGCGGTCGAGCTCGGGCAGGATCAGCGGCGCGAGCGCTTCCTTCTTGGCGTGGTGCTCGTGGTAGGTGCGGAAGGCCGCCTCCCAGCGGTAGAGCAGGCGGGCGTCGTTGCTCCGGTGCATGACCAGCCCGAGTCGGTGGTAACCCAGCGCGTGCAGCCGCTGCACGGCGTAGACCATGGAGCGGTAATGGTCCGGGCAGACCGAGTGCAGCGCCGGCCGCTCGATCAGGTAGTCGGTGTAGATGCCGGAGAAGTGCGACCAGTCCAGGCCCATGACGTCGGCCTCGCCGGCGATGGGCAGCAGCAGCAGGCCGCGGATGCCGCGCGCCTGCAGGATGGTGTCGAGCCGGCTGTCGGAGATGCCCTGGGTGCCGGTGACGATCGTCTCGGCCTTGAACCCCAGCTCGGCGGCGCGGGTGCTGGCGCCGCGGGCCAGCTCGCGGTGATACCGGTTGGAACTGGCGGGACGGTTTTCGGGGCCGTCGAGGTCGAGGATCGCCAGCACGCCGCGGAACGTGCCGGAGCGCGCGCGGCGCATCTCGGACATCAGGGCGCCGGCGAGCGGGTTCGGCCGGTAGCCGACGGCTTTCGCGGCTTTCTGGACGCGACGACGCGTCGCGGGGTTGACACGGGGGGAATCACGCAGCGCTTCCGAGACTGTCGTGTGCGACAAGCCAAGGCTGCGGGCGATCTCACGAATTGAGGGGGCGCTCATTGGTGGGGTCTTACTGTAAGATTAGACTGCTCCGTGACGCCCTGACCAGCGGGAAGTTACTTGCGCCGTGGATTCCTGCGGGTTGCCTCGTGTGTCATAGCCATGCCGCTTCTCGGTTCACTTTCCCTGCTGCTGGCGGTCCTGCCGGTGGCGGCGGGCGCCTCGGTGGCGCGGGACGATTTTTCCGCCGACCACGGCCGCTGGGTGGTCGAGCAGATGCCGGGCGGCAAGGTGACCATCGGGGGCGGCGCCCTGATCATCGAGGACGCCGCGGGCTGCACGGTCTGGTGGCGGGAGAAGCTCACGGCACCGGTCGTCATCAGCTACGAGGCCACCGTGATCGATGCCGGCGGACCGTTTGACCGCGTGTCGGACCTGAACTGCTTCTGGATGGCCAGCGATCCGCGCCAGCCCGACCTCTTTGCGGCGGGCCACGGCCGCACCGGCAAGTTCGAGACCTACGACGGCCTGCGCACCTATTACGTGGGGCAGGGCGGCAACACGAACACGACGACCCGGTTCCGGCGTTATGCCGGCGGCGGCCTGAAACCGCTGCTGCCCGGACATGACCGGCAGGAGCCGGCCGTGCTGCTCAAGGGCAACCAGCCCTACCGCATCACGCTCATGGCGCTGGCTGACGGCACGGTGCGTTATTATCGCGATGCGGAACTGATCTTCGAGTTCAAGGATCCGGCCCCGCTCACGGAGGGTTGGTTCGGTTTCCGCACGGTGCAAAGCCACCTGCGCATCCGGGATTTCAAGATCAGCCGCCCGTAGGTTCTTGGTGGGCCAGCGAGCTTGCTCGCGCCCGTTTTGCGCCTGCAAGCAGGCAGCCCACCCTCAGACGGATGTTTGGATCACCGCAGCGCCGAGGGCGGGCAGGGTGATCTGCCGTGCCGCGGTTTTGCCGGAGATCAGGTCCCGGCCGCGGCGGGTGCCGAGGGCGACCTTGACCGCGCGGTCGTGGTAATTGAGCAGGAAGAGGAACTCGTCGTGGCGCGACGTGCGCACAGTGGCCTCGACGCCCGCCGGGGTGCGCAGCGCGGGCCGGACCTTCGCCTCCTTGACGACGCGGTCGAGCAGCAGGTCGAGTCCGGCGGCATCGAGGCGCGTGCCGAGGTAATAGGCGGCGCCGCGGCCATGCGTGTTCCGGGTCACCGCCGGCCGGCCGGCGAAGAAGTCACCCGTGTAGGTGGCGAGCGCCGCGGCCCCGTCGAGGTGGAGCAGGTCGCACCAATGGTCGCAGCCGACGCGGCGGTCGCCGAAGCGCACGCCGTTCCGGCGGCCGTCGGGATACGGCGCCCATTCCTCGACCCAGAGGCCGAGCGCCTGCCGGAGCCGGGCGGGGTAGCCGCCGAGGACGACATGCTCGTTCTCGTCGACGATGCCGGAGAAATAGGTGGCGAGCAGCGTGCCGCCGCGCGCGGTGAAGGCCGTCAGGTTGGCCGCGCATTTCGCGGTCAGCAGGTAGAGCGACGGCGCCACGACCAGATCGTAGGCCGCGAGGCTGGCGCCGGGGTGGACGAAATCGACGCCGATGTTGTGCTCGTAGAACCAGCGGTGGAAGACGCGCACCCAGGCCGGGTAATCGATCTTCCCGGGTTTCGACTCGAGCTCCACCGCCCACCACGCGTGCCAGTCGAAGGCGATGGCCACGCGGTTGTGCACCAGCGAGCCGGCGACGGGGGCGAGGCGCTTCAACTCGGCGCCGAGCGCGCTGACCTCGGCGAACACCCGGCTCTGCGCGGCGGGCACGTGTTGCAGGAGGCCGCTGTGGAATTTCTCGGCGCCGGCCTTCGACGCGCGCCACTGGAAGAACATCACGCCGTCGCCGCCGCGGGCCAGGGTCTGCAGGCTTTGGAGCCGCATGAGCCCGGGGCGCTTCGGGAAATTGACGGGCCGCCAGTTCACCGCGGAGGTGGCCTGCTCCATCAGCACGAAGGGCCGGTCGGGCTTCAGCGAGCGCATCAGGTCGTGCCCGGCCGAGGCTTCGTGCCGGGAATTAACCTCGTCGAGCGGGTCGGGATAGCTGTCCCAGGAAACGAAATCGAGCTCCGGCGCCCACGCGCGGTAGTCGAGGGGCTTGAAGAAACCCATGAAGTTCGACGTGACGGGGAGGTGCGGCGTGGCGGCGCGCAGGATCGCGGCCTCCATCCGGTGCAGCGCGAGGAAGGCGTCGCTGGTGAACCGCTTGAAGTCGAGGCACTGCGTCGGGTTGCTGTGATAAGGCGCGCGCCGCGGCGTGAGGATCTCGTTCCAATCGCCGTAACCCTGGCTCCAGAACGCCGTGCCCCAGGCCGTGTTCAATGCGCCGAGCGTGCGGTATTTGGCGCGCAGCCAGTCGCGGAAGGCGCGCGTGCTGTCCGCGCCGTGGCATTCCGGCAGGTGGCAGGCGTATTCGTTGTTGATGTGCCACGCGGCGAGGGCGGGGTGCCGGCGGTAGCGCTGCGCGATCCTGCGCACGAGCGCGGCGGCGAATTTTTTGTAGATACGGCTGCTGGGCGAATACTGCTGGCGCGAGCCGATCTGCAGCGTGACCCCGTCGGTGTTCACCGGCAGCACCTCCGGGTATTTCGTCGAGAGCCAGGGCGGCGGCGAGGCGGTGGCGGTGGCGAGGCAGACGGAGATGCTGTTCTTCGCCAGCAGGTCGAGCACCCGGTCCAGCCAGCCGAAATCGAAGCGCTGCTCCGCGGGCTGGAGCTTCGCCCAGCTGAAGATGCCGACGCTGACCATGTTCACGCCGGCGGCGCGCATCAGGCGGACGTCCTCCAGCCAGACGGACTCGGGCCATTGCTCGGGGTTGTAGTCGCCGCCGTAGAGCAGCTTGGTCGGCAGTTTCGGGTTCATGCGATGCAGGAAGAAAACACAAAGAAGCCAAGAAGCGAAGCCTGACCTCACCCGCTCAATTCCCCCGACCCAAATCAATCAACGTGGGCGTGTCGCGGTCGCACGACAGCCTGCCGTCGGCGTAGCGCAGCTCGACCACCTGGATGGAACTGCGGCGCAGTTCGGTGGCGGGTTGGTCCCCGGGCTTGATGGTGCCGGCGCGGCCGGGATGGGTGAAATAAAACAGGAAGGCCCGGTCCCCGCTGACGACCACGCCGGGGTGGCCGCCATTGACGCCGTCGTCGGCGCCCTGGCCGGGGACGTTGAGCAGGTCCCCGGTTTGCGCCCTCCAGTGGAGGAAGTCATCCGAGCGGTAGACGCCCAGTCCCTTCCACAGGTCGACCAGCATCCAGTTGTGACCCTGCCACTGGAAAACATACGGGCCCTCGCCGGGGCGCTCGCCGACGCCGGCGGCCTTGCCCCGGTCGGTCCACGTGAACAGGTCCGGGCTGTCGGCGTAGTAGATGGATTTGCGGTCGCGCTCGTTGTTATACCACATCCGCCAGCCGCCGCCGGGCAGCGGATAAACGCAGGCGTCGATCACGCGGTCGGAGGCGAGCGTGAGGGCGGACTGGTATTGCCAGTCGCGCAGGTTGGCGCTGGTCAGATGGACGATCCGCCGCGGGTGTTGCCAGTTCTCAAAGATGCCGGGCACGACCGTCAGATACATGTGGTAGGTGCCGTCGGGCGCGGTGATCACATCCGGCGCCCACAGCGTCTGCTCCGGGCCGCCGATGTCCGGCGGCAGCGTGATGTTCGCGTCGCCGGCGTATTTCCACGTGATGCCGCCGTCGCGCGACTCGGCGAGGCCGATGGGCGTGCCGTGCACCCAGGCGACGCCGGACAGGCCCGGCACGTTGGCGCGCCGGTTGGTGTAGAACATGAACCAGCTCTGCTCGGGGCGGTTCCAGACGACCACGGGGTCGGCGGCGCCGTCGTATCGCGGGTCGCGGTAGAGCGGTTTCGGCGCGGGCCCGGCGGCGAAACCGGCGACACCGACCAGGACGAGGCAAAGCAACAGGCGCCGCGCGGACATCGGGCGGAGGTTCAGGCCGGGCGGCCGGGTTGCAGCACGAAGCCCGCGTCGCGCAGCAGGCTCTGGGCGGCGAGCGCGCGGTGGAGTGCGGCTTCCAGCCCGTTGACGACCGGCACCGGCGCGGCGCCGCTGACGGGGGTCTGCCAGGAAATGAGTTCCGGCGGCACCGCCTGCACCGGCGTGGCGGCATGGACCGCCTCCACAAAGGCCGTGTGGCGGTCGGCCAGCGCGGTCGTGCAGACAAAGGTGTCCGGGGCGCGCAGCTTGGCCAGCACCGCGTCGAACATCGACTGGCGGTTCGCGCTGCTGTCGGGCAGGACGCGTTCCTCGCGGCGGCCGTCGGCGTGGTGGATGATGCAGCTGCGCTCGTGCTTCCACTCGACGCGACCGGCGCGCCCCTCGAGGTAGATCTCGGGTTCACCGACCTCGCGGCAGGTGTGGGTGGCGCCGAACCAGAACGCGATGCCCCCGGGCGAGCGGGCGCGCACGACGCTGGTGTCGAAGCTCTCGATGGCGTGCGCGCGCAGCAGCTCGGCGGACTCGATGCGGACCTGGGCGGACTCGGCCACCGACGGGCCGGCGAAGTAGAGGCTGAGGTTGACGAAATGGGCGAAGGCGTTGTTCAGCGGCGAGTCGAGCACCTGCGTGCCGTCGGCATGCAGGCGGCCGGCCCAGGGGTTGCGGGTGAAATACGCCGCCGGCCGCGGCCAGAGGCCGATGAAACGCACGGCGTGGATCGGCCCGATCACGCCCGCGCAAAGCTGCTCCTTCAGCCACCGGTTGACCGGGCTGTAGATGTCCTGGAAACCGACGGCCACAAACCGGGCGGTGGTTTGCTCGGCGGCGCGGATGGCGGCGACCTCCGCGAGCGAGCCGGCGAGCGGCTTCTCGACGAGCACGTGCGCGCCGGCGCGGAGGGCGGCGAGCGTCATGCGCGCGTGCCACGGGATGCCGGTCGGGATCAGGCAGAGGTCGAGCCGGCCGGTCTCGGCCTTGAGCATCGCCTCGTAGTCGCGGTAGATGACGGTGCCCCGCGCGCGCAGCTCCGCCTCGATCACGGCCTCCTCGGCCGGGTTGATGATGACGGCGGCGCAAAGGTCGATCTCGCCGCGGGCGTGGGCCGCCCGCGCCAGGGCCAGGTAGATCCGCGCGTAGCCGGAGACACCGATCAGGGCGACCCGCGGACGGGATGAAGGGGTGGACGTCATGCGTGCTGGGATCCGTCCGGAGAACGGAATGAAAGGGGCATCAGGGGTGGAAGCAGGTGCGGCCGGACCGGAAGGGGGTGAGCCAGGTCGCAAAAAGGCGGGCGAAGGTGATACTTATGATGGTGGCGGCCCGCACGGGGCGACGCGGTGCAAGTCTTACAGTAAGAACAGCAAGGGGTTTTGGTTGACCCATCCGGCGCCCGGCTAGCAAATGCTCCCGATGCCCCGCCGCCTCCCCACGTCATCAGCCGGGTTTCAGTTTTGGGTGACGCTGGCGGTCCTGGCCGCGGTGACGGGTTTTGTGCTGTGGGATGCCACGGTCCGCGCGCGGCATGTGCTGGCGGTCACGGCCAGCTACGGGGTCACGGTCGACAATCCCGCGCCGGCGGCGGCGAGTCCGACCGGTTACGCGGACGGGCGGCGGTCGCTGGTGATGCCGCTCGGCGCGGCCGACACGGCGCACTGGATCATGCAGACGCAGGCGATGATCGCCACGGGCGAGTGGCGCATCCGGCGGGTGGACTACGACAACGCCCCGGACGGCCGCGAGGTGCACTGGGCGGCGCCCTTCCATTGGTGGCTGGCCGGGCTGGCGTGGATCGACCACGGATTGTCCGGGCGGCCGCTTGGGCAATCGGTCGAGCGGGCCGTCATTTACTCGGGGCCCCTGATGCTCGGCCTGCTGTTGGCCGGACTGGTGCCGTTCTTGTGGCGGAGATTCTCGATGCTGGCGGCCGCCCTGGTTGCGCCCGGCCTCGTGGCGGTCTATCCGTTCTACCTGGATTTCGCCGCGGGTTATGCCGATCACCACGGCCTCGTGAACATCTGCGGACTGCTGACGGTGCTGGGCCTGGCCGCGGGCACCGGTGAGGCCACCGCGGCCGGGGCGCGCCGGTGGTTCGTCTTCTCGGGGTTCGCGGGCGGGGCCGGCCTGTGGATCAGTGCGGCCACGCAGGCGCCCGTGTTGCTGGGGGTCGGGTTGGGCGTGCTCGCGGCCGGCTGGATCGCGCGCGGCGCGGCGGTGCGGCCGGCCTGGTTGGACGAACCGGGCCTGTTCCGCACCTGGGGCCTGGCCGGCGGCGGGGTGAGCCTGGCGGCGTGGCTGGTCGAGTATTTTCCGCACCACCTCGGCCTGCGCCTCGAGGTCAACCATCCGCTTTATGCCGCGGCGTGGATCGGCGGCGGCGAGGTGCTGCGCGTTGCCCTGCTGGCCCTGCGCGACGGGCCGCGCGCCCTGTCCGGCCGCGACCGCGTCGCCGGCGGCGCGGGCCTGTCGCTGGTGGCGCTGCTGCCGGTGATCATCGCGTTGACCGCCGCGCAGACCTTCCTGGTGGCCGACTCCTTCCTTTGGCGCCTGCACTCGCAGTATATCGCGGAGTTCCAGGGGCTGGACCGGATCCTCGCGCGAGGTTTCAACTGGGTGCTGGCCGCGCTGTGGCTGCCGATGCTGCTGCTGGCACCCGCGCTGGGGCGGATGCTGCGCCGCGTGACGGCTCCCGCGGAACGCGCCGCGCTGGCGCTCGTGCTGGCGCCGGCCCTGCTCGCCTGGCTCATGGGCTGGAACCAGGTGCGCTGGCTGAGCCTGGCCTTCGCGCTGACGGTGCCCGTGGTGGCGGTGTTCTTCCGGGCGGACGAGGCGGGGCGGACCCGGAACGTCTTCCTGGGCTGGCTGGCCGCGGGCCTGCTGCTGTTCGGGCCGGGCCTGGTGAAAGGCGTGCAGCGCACGCTGGCCGCGCCGGAATTCACCACGGAGGACATCCGCAGCCTGGCGGAGCGCGACGTCGCGCACTGGCTGCGGTTGCGCGGTGGCGCCGGCCGCGTGGTGGTGGCCGCGACGCCGTCGGTGACCAACAAGCTGGTTTATCACGGCGGGGTCACGGGCGTGGACACCCTGTATTGGGAAAACCTCGCGGGCCTGAAGCGCGCGGCGGAGTTCTTCGCGGCGCCGACGCCCGAGGCGGCCCGGGAGATCGCCGGCCGGCTCGGCATCACGCATGTCGTCTTCCTGTCCTGGGGCGCCTTCGAGTCCACGCTGGTCCGGCTGCAGCGCGGCCTGCCCGAGGCGGCGCCGCTGCCGGCGGACACCCTGGCCGCCGGGTTGCTCGGCTCGCCGGTGCCGCCGGCGTGGTTGCGCGCCGTGCCCTTCAAGCTGCCCAAACACCCGGCGCTGGCGGGCGAACAGGTGCGCATCTGGGAGGTCACGCCGGAGCAGACCCCCGGTGCGGCCGCGGCGCGGGCCGCGAATTATTACCTCGAGCTGGGCCTGTTGGACCAGGCCGAGGAACTCGCCGCGACGCTCGTGCGGTTCGAGGACGAACTGCCGCCCATGGTCATGCTGGCGGCGATCGCCTCCCGCGACAACGACCGCGAGGGCTTTGCCGCCGTGTTCGGGCGCGTGCTGGCGAACCTGTCGCAGGCGCCGGCGCTGGCGCTGGACGAGCACATTCATCTCGTCGTGGTGCTGACCGTGGGCCGGCGGCCGGACCTCGCGCAGGAGCAGTTGCGCTCCGCCATGGGCAAGGTCGATGACCGCAGCCTGCGGCAGCTCAGCCTCGGCACGCTGACCGACCTGCTCGCGCTGAGCGATGGCTTGAAGGTGGCGCTGCCCACACCCGAATTGCAGCGGCTGGCGGAAAGCCTGCTGCCGCCGGACCGGAAGACGGATAACTGAGGACGGAGGACAGGGCCGAGCGGACCGGTCTGTAGTCGGTCCTCTGTTTTCTGTCCTCTGAATTATCAGGGCGGACCCATCTCCCGCAACCGGCGCAGGATGTCCTGGGCCGCGGGGAAATTGGGCCGGAGCCGCACCGCGGCCTCGAAATACGGGCGTGCCTCCGCCAGGCGGTCGGCCTCGAGCAGCGCGAAGCCGAGGTTGTAGTGCGCCTGCGCGTCATCGGGCTGGAGGCGCAGCGCGGCCTGATAGGCCGCAAGTGCGTCCTCGGACCGGCCGGCCAGCGCCAGCGCCACGCCGAGGTTGGCGTGCATCTCGGGGGCCCCGGGCCGCAGCCGGGCCGCCTCCTCCAGTTGCGCGATGGCCTCGGGCAACCGGCCGGCCTGGGCGAGGGCGATGCCGAGGTTGAGCCGCGCGGTGGCGTGTCCGGGATCGAGGCGGATGGCCTCGGTATAATGCCGGATGGTCTCGTCGCGATGCCCCAGCGCGTTGTGCGCCAGGCCGAGGTTGAAATGCACCTCCGGCTGTTCCGGCCGGAGCCGCCGGGCCGTCTCGAACTGCGCGATGGCCGCGGGAAAATCCTTCGTTTCCATCAGCGCGGTCCCGAGGTTGGTGGCCGCCTCGACGTGGCGGGGGTTCATGCGGAGGCATTCGGTGTAGCGGGCGATGGCATCCGCCCAGCGTCCGAGCCGGGCCAGCGCGACACCCCATTGGAAATGAACCTCCTCGGGCCAGGGGTCGTCGCGGTAGGCGGTGGCGAAATGCGGCAGCGCCTCCTCCGCGCGTCCCAGCCTGGTCAGCGCGATGCCGAGGTTCAGGTGGGCGGCGAAATACCGCGGCAGGAGGCGCACGGCCTCCTGCAGGGGCGCCACCGCCTGCGCCGGCCGGCCCGCGCGGAGGTGCGCCAGGCCGAGGTTGAACTGCGTCTTGGGCATGCCCGGGTCGAGGCGCAGCGATTGCTCGAAGCACACGACAGCCTCGTCCCACCGGCCGCCGAGGTAGTGATAACGGCCGAGATTGTTGTAGGTCCGCGCGTTGTCGGGCCGCTTGGCGATCGTGTCCTGCCAGAGTGCGACCTCGTCCTGGTAGAAGGCGTTCCGCTGCCAGGTGACCGTGCCCGCCGCGAGCGCCAGCCCGGCGCCGGCCGCGAGCAGGCCGCGCCGGCCCAGCCGCGGCGCGGCGGCCCCGGCCACCAACGCGATGACCGCGGCGAGCGGCAGATACATCCGGTGTTCCACGATCATCTGCAGCGCGCCGGGCACGAGGCTGGTGGGTGCGAGGATGCCGAAAAACCAGGCGCCGAGGAATCCCGTCACCGGCCGGCGCCACAGCGCCCACAACGTCGCGGGCACCAGCACGAGCACGGGTGCCATCCACGGCAGCGCCGACCCGAGGCGGGCGGGCGGAATCGTGCCGTAGTCGAACACCAGCGGATGCGGCCAGAAGGCCAGCCAGAGGTAGCGCGTGACCGCCTCGAACTGGGTCAGCCACGAGCCGACGAGCGAGGACGCGACATCGAAGCCCATCGTGCCGCCGCGATTGCCGCCGGTGCCGAGCACGAGCCAGGCCAGCGGCAGCCAGGTGGTGGCGAGCAGCAGGTGCCAGCCGCGGTGCCGTTGCCAGGCGGCCCGGAAGCTGCCGCTGACGAACGTGCGGTCATACAGGAACACCAGCACCGGGGCCAGCACGGTGACCTCCTTGGTGCCCACGCCGAGCAGGCAGGAGAGGAAGGACAGGATGAACCAGCCTCGGGCATGGTCTTGGGTGGGAGGGGTTTTATGCCCCGACTGATTGGACGCCGCCGAGTCGGGGGGTAAAACCCCTCCCACCACCGGAGACACGCCCCGCACGAAACAATAAAGCGTGAGCAGGAAGAACAACCCCATGAGGGACTCCGCCCGTTGCACGACGTAGGTGACCGATTCCGTCTGCAGCGGATGCAGCAGCCACAGGCCGGCGATCACGAGGGCGAGCTCCTGCGAATAAAGACGGTAGGGCGGGATTGCGGATCCCGCCGCAGTGGAGGGCTCAGCTCCAGCTGAGCCGCGGCCCGGCAAGAGCCGGGCCCGCCATGCAATTTCCAGCGTGCGGCGCACGAGGCCGAAGAGGGTCAAACCGGCGAGCACGTGGATCAGGAGGTTGAGCGCGTGGTAGCTCCAGACGTCGAACCCGCTGATCGCGTGATTGAGCGCCAGCGACACGTTGAGCACCGGCCGGCCGCTGACGGTGACGCCGCCCTCCGACGGCGGAAACAGGGCGGAGCGGAAACTTCGGATGGAGGTGTTCTCCACGATCGACGGCACATCGTCGAAGACGAAGGGCCCGCCGAACGAGTTGGCGTAGGCGAGCAGCGTGGCGCCGACCAGCAGCGCGGCGGCCAGCCAGGTCGATCCGCGGGTATTTTCCCGGCCGGCGCTCATCGGCGGGGGGCGGCCAACATTTCCAGCGCCCGCGCGAGGTTCTCGCGCACCTGGGTCGCGTCGGGTTGGGCGCGCAGGATCTCCCGGTATTCGGCGACGGCTTCCTCCACGCGGCCGCTGACGAGCAGCGCGTTGGCGAGGTTGTTGCGCGCGGCCACCTGCCCGGGCACCGCGGCCAGCGCCTGCCGGTAGCGGGCGATGGCGCCGTCGAAATCCCCGCGCGCGGCGGCCTGGTTGCCGAGTTCATAACAGACGGCGGCCAGCCGTTCGGGGGCGTCCCGGACATTGTCGGGAGCCAGCCGCAGCACGGCCGCATAATGGGGGATGGCTTCCTCGCGGCGACCCAGGGCGACGAGAATATGGGCGAGGTTCAGGTGCGTGGTGGCGTTGTCCGGGTCCAGTGCCAGCGACCCCTCGAACCGGGCCACCGCCTCGGGCAGGCGGCCCGCCTCGGCGAGCGCGATGCCGAGGTTGGTGTGGGCGCGGGAATTTTCCGGGCGGTGCGCGACCGTGTCGGTCCACAGGGCGAGTTCGCTGTGGTAAACCAGGTTGCGCCGGGCGGTCATCACGCCGGCCCCCGCGGCCAGCGCGAGCAGCCCGACCAGCGCGCGCCGGCCGCCCAGCGAGTGCGCGGCGAGTCCGGCGAGCAGGAGCCCGGCGGCGAGCGGGAGATACAGGCGGTGTTCCGCCATGGTCTGCGTGGCCACGGGCACGACGCTCGAGCTCGGGGCGAGGATGAGGAAGAACCACGCGCCGAGGAAACCCAGCGCCGGTTTCCGCACCAACGCCCAGCCGGTGGCGCCGAGGAGGAGCAGCAGCAGGCCCGCCGGCGGCGCGACGGCCGCGAGCGAGCGGTAGAGCGGCGTGCCGTAGTCGAAGACCAGCGGGTGCGGCCACAGCGCCAGCCGCAGGTAGTGGGGGATCGCGACGCACTGCGTGAGGGCGTAGTCCCACCAGGCGACCGCGGTGCCGAAGCCGGCGCTGCCGCCGCGGTTCTCCGCGCCGAGGACGAGCACCGCCAGCAGCAGCCAGGTGGCCAGCAGCGCGCCGTGGACGCGGCCGCGTTTTTGCCAGGTTTCGCGCCAGGAGCCGGCGACGAACGTGCGGTCATACAGCAGCACGAGCAGCGGGGCCGAGGCCATGACCTCCTTGGTGCCCATGCCGAGGAGGCAGCAGGCGAACGACAATGCGAACCAAGGGCGTGAGTCTTCCCGTGGGCCAGCGAGCTTGCTCGCGCTGTCGGAGGAAGGCGCGAGCGAGCTCGCTGGCCCACGAAGACCCGGGGCCACGCCCCGCACGAAGCAATAAAGCGTCAGCAGGTAGAACAGGCCCATCAACGATTCCGCGCGTTGCACGATATAGGTCACGGCCGCGGTTTGCAGGGGGTGCAGCGCCCAGAGGGCGGCGACCGCCAGCGCGAGGGGCAGGGCGTCCGCGGCGAATCGCGGGAGGCGCAGAAGCGTCCGCCGCACGAGCCCGAACAGCGTCAGGCCGGCGAGCACGTGGATCAGCAGGTTGACCGCGTGGTAGCCCCGGGGATCGAGCCCGCCGGCGGCGTGGTTCAGGGCGAGCGTGAGATTGATGACGGGGCGGCCGCCGATGGTGCCGCCCTCGGCGGGCGCGAGGAGGATTCGGTCCAGCCGGCCGAGATCGCGGATGGTCGGGTTGTCGACGATGGCGTGCAGGTCGTCGAAGACGAACGCGCCGCGGAAGCTGGTCAGGTAGGCCGCCGTGACGGCGAGGGCGAGGACGAGCCCGGCCGGGAACGGCCGGAGAAAAACGGGAGATGGCGGGGCGGCGGGCAAGGGCGGGATCGAGAAAAGCAGCTGCGCGCCGGGTGGCAACCATAGGTAGGGCGAATCCTCCGGATGAGCCGCCGTCGCCCGCCGATGGCGCCCAAGGCCGCGGCTCGTCGGGACGGCTCGCCCCACCACTGCCATCCACGGCCCAAAAAAAGCGCCCCGGCTTTTCGGCCGGGGCGCGGAAGGGAAACGGATCGCGTTCGCTCAGAAGTCGAACGTCGTCGTCACGAACCAGGTGCGCGGATCCTTGATGCGGTATTGCGCGGGCGAGCCGTCCTGGTTGTAGACGACGGCCTGGAGACCGCCGTCCTCGAGGACGTCACGCACGTTGAGCTGGATGCGCATGCGGACCTTGTCCTGGAAGATCTTCCGGGTGTAGGAAGCGAACAGGTCGAGCGAGTCGATGGCCGGGGTGTAGATCGGCTTGGTCAGGTCGGGGAACACGACGTTGGCCGTGGTGGCGTTCGGGCGGGCGTAGGTGGCCGGGTCGAACAGGCTCTGGTAGCCGGCGACCGCCTTGTCCTGCCAGTTGTATTGGCCGCCGAAGGTGAGGCCCTTGAGGCGGCCCTTCGTGATGCCGTAGCTGGAGAGGATGGTGGTGGACCACTCGCGCATGTTGGACGCCTTGGTGTTCTGCTGGGCGATCACCGGGAACAGCACGGACTCGACGATGCTGGTGTAGGTGGACGCCGGTGTGCCGGTGCTGCCCGCGGTGTTGGACGGGGCGTCGTTGAACGCCGCGCCCTCGGTGAAGCCGTAGCCGTTCCAGAAATTCGCCAGGAACAGGCGGTTGCCGTTGGCCTTGATGATCTCGTTCGGGATGTCGGGCGCGGTGAGGGCCTGCCACTGCGGCTTGCGGTAGGCGATCCAGGCCGAGACCTCGGGGCCGACGTCGGAATACTGCGACTCCTGCTGGCCGACGGTCCACTTGATGGTCCAGGTCTTGGTCGGGTTGTAGGTCAGCTGCAGCTCCTTGCCCTTCGAGATGTTGCTCTCGGTGGAGTTGACGGTGGCCGCGCCGTAGTTCGGCCAGTTGTAGTCCTTGAACTCGAAGTTGCCCCACTGCAGGTCGCGGATGGCGTCCTGCTGCGTCTGGCTGAGGGGGTTCAGGGTGTTGTTGTGGAACTCGAGCTCGGTGGCCGGGTTCTGGCCGCTGCGGATGCGGACGACATACTCGGCCCAGCGCTTGCCGGCCGCGGTGTCGATGCGCTGCAGGCGGCCCACGACGGTGTTGGCGCCGTTGGAGAGGGCGTTGTCGTTGCTGGCCTCATACCAGTTCAGGCGGGCGACGAGCTTGTTGTCGAACATCGCGACCTGGAAGCCGTAGTCCTTGCCCTTGCCGGAGGGGGCGGGCAGGGGCTTGTTGAAGAAGTCGACCTGGAGGCCGGCGGGCGGGTTGAAGTTGTCGGACTCGTTGTAGTGGAGGCCGAGGTTGCGCACGAGGTCGGCGACGATGCTGCCGTCGTTGGCGCGGCGCTCGATGCCGGGCCAGCCCTTGAAGAGGCGGGCGACGATGCCGCGGGTCTTGGTGGTGCCGGAGAACTCGCGGGGGGCGCCCAGGTGGCTCTCGAGGCCGGGGATGCCGCGGCCGGCGATGTAGGTCGTCGGGGTGGTGAGGAGGGCGTTGTTGGCGTCGCGGCCGTCGTAGGCGGCGAGCTCGAGGCTGTCGTTGCGCCAGCCCATGGTCGGGATGAGGCGCTCGTCCCAGACGTAACCCTGCCAGGCGAAGCTCTTGCTCTTCGTGTTGCGCGTGGCGATGCCGTAGTTGGCGCCGGCGTAGAACAGGTTCATGTCGTAGGTCATGTCCGTGTTGTCCCAGCTGCCGGTGTTCCAGTTGTAGAAGCGCAGCGACGAGTGCGTCGGGCCGCCGTAACCCGGCTCGCCGACCACCGTGAGGCCGCGGTCGACCGTGCCGGTCTGGTTCTGGCCGACGTAGAAGACGCGCTGGATGTTGGCCGCGTTGCCCGCGAAGCTGTAGTTGTTCGCCGGGGTGGTGTTCAGGTTGGGGAGGAAGCGGCCGTTGCCGCCGGTGTAGGAGAGGCGGTAGCGCAGGTTGTTCTTCCACTGCTTCTGCTGGGACACGAGGCCGAGGAAGCGGTGGCGGCCGAGCCAGCGGGTCCAGCCGTTGCGGTTGGTCAGGTCCAGCTCGTAGGAGAGCATGGCGCGCAGGTTGTCGTTGCTCTCGGGCAGGTAGAACGTGTCGGCCTGGGAATCGAACACGAAGGGCGAGCCGTAATACGGGTTGACCGTGCCGTCGAGGTTGTGGGTGTTGACGTCCACGTAGAGGCGGGGGGCCTGGTTGGCCTGGCCGAGGCCGTAGTGGGTGTATTCCTCGAACTCCTGGCGGAACCAGCCGGCGCTGAAGTTCAGGTTCGGGAGGATCTGCTGCTGGATCTCGATGTTGGCGGTGGTGGCGTTCTGGTTGCCGTAGTTGTTGCCGGAGATGTTGTAGCTCTCCCAGT
>JAYRDK010000059.1:8217-24004 GCA_041909435.1 Lacunisphaera sp. | reverse complement strand
GTCGCCGGCACGGCGCTGGGCCTCGCCGGCGGGTTCACGCTGCTCCATTTCCGGGACAACATCGTGGGCTTCATCGCGCGGATGACGATGGGGCCGGACGCTTTCGCGAAGTTCTACCAGTTCAGCTCGCTGCCGGCGAACACCCTCCCGTCGGACGTGGCGATCATCATCATCTTCTCGGTCCTCGCCTCGACCATCGCCGGGCTCATCCCGGCCTGGTGCGCCGCCAGGCTCAAACCCGTGGAGGCACTGCGCAGTGAGTGAGGCCGTGACAGTCCTGCGTTCGGCCGGCGTGCGCAAAACCTACCCGAGCGGCGACCGCACGCTGGCGGTGCTGCAGGGCGTGGATTTTTCCGTCAGCGCCGGCGAGACCGTCTCCATTCGCGGCGAATCCGGCTCGGGCAAGAGCACGCTGCTCAACATCCTCGCCGGCCTGGACCGGCCGGACAGCGGCGAGCTCTTCTGGGGGGCCGAGGCCGCGCACCAGCTGTCGCTCAGCGAGCTCACCGCCCGCCGTGGCCGGTTCCTCGGCATGGTGTTCCAGTCCTATTACCTCATCCCCGAGCTCGATGCCTTCGCGAACGTCCTGATGGGCGCGCGGATGATCGGCGGGGTGGGGGCCCCGGAGCGCGCCCGTGCCGCCGCCCTGCTCAAGCGCGTCGGCCTCGCCGAGCGCGCGACGCACCTGCCCGCCCAGCTCTCCGGCGGCGAGCGCCAGCGCGTCGCCGTGGCGCGCGCGCTGATGAACCGGCCGCATGTGATCCTGGCCGACGAGCCCACGGGCAACCTCGACGAGCGCACCGGCGAGGAGGTCATCTCCCTGCTGCTCGAGGTCTGCGCCGAGGAGAAGGCTGCGCTCGTGCTGGTGACGCACAACCCGGGGCATGCCGCCCGTTGTGCCCGCCACCTGGTGCTGCACGCCGGCGCCTTTGCCTGACGCCGGCATTCCCGGGTTTGCATTAAGCCGGGGTCGGGCGTAAAGTGTTGGCACTATGATGAACACGTTCAAACGGGCCCTCCTGGCGGGTGTCGGGGCGGCGGTCATCACCAAGGAAAAGGCGGAGGAGTCGCTGCGCGAGTTCGTCGCGCAGGGTCGCGTCAACGCGGACGATGCCCGCGTCATGGCCCGGCGGCTGGCGCAGGATGGCAAGCGCGAGTTTGCCGCCGTTCGCGCCGAGGCCGGCCGGCAGGCCTTGCACCTGGCGAAGCAGGCCGAGGCCATGGCGCAGAAGCGCATCGCCGTCCTCGAGAAACGCATCGCCGCCATGGAAAAGCGGCAGGCCGCACAGAAGACCGGACGCCCCAAGACCAAGGGCGCATGAAGGGCTTCAATCTCCTGAGCCACGCGGGTCGCGCCCGGGAGATCCTCGGCGTGCTGGCGAAGCATGGCTACGCCGGCCTGATCAACCAGGTCGAGCTGCCCGAGAGCATCTGGCAGCGGCTGCCGCACCCGGGCGGCGAGCTCACCACCCCCGAGCGCATGCGCCTCGCGGCCGAGGAGTTGGGGCCGGCCTTCGTGAAGCTCGGGCAGTTCCTCTCCATGCGGCCCGACGTGCTGCCGCAGGATGTCATCCTCGAGCTGCGCAAGCTCCAGAACAGCGTCCAGCCGCTGCCCTATGAGCAGATGAGGCCCGTGCTGGTTGAATCGCTCGGCGGCGACCCGGCGGAGATCTTCGCCGATTTCCAGACGGAGCCCCTCGCCTCCGCCTCGCTGGCCCAGGTCTACACCGCCCGGCTGCGCGGCGAGCAGCGGCGCGTCGTGCTCAAGGTCCTCAAGCCCGATGTCCGCCGCACCATCGAGCTCGACCTCGATTTCGCCCAGTGGTTCGCCGGGCAGCTGCACCAGCGCTCGGCGGTGCTGAAGCCCTTCAACCTGCCGGCGATGCTCGCCGAGGCGCGCACCAGCATGCTCGCCGAGCTCGATTTCCGCAACGAGGCGCGCAACCAGCTTTTCTTCAACCTGCGCAACCCGCACCCGGAGCACGTCTTCGCCCCCGCCGTCCACGACCGCTACACCAGCGAGCGGGTCCTCGTGATGGACTTCGTGGCCGGCGAGAATGTCGGCGCGACCTCCGCCTCGCCCGCGGCGCGCCGCGCCATCGCCGCTCGCGGCGCGCAGTCGCTCGTGCGGCAGGTGCTTGTGGACGGCTTTTTCCACGCCGATCCCCATGCGGGCAACGTGGTCGTCACCGCCGACCACCGCCTGTGCTTCCTCGATTGGGGCATGGTCGGCCACCTCACGCGCCGCCTGCGCCTCGGCCTGGCGGAGTTCTGGGCCGCCGCCGTCGAGCAGGATGCCGAGCGCATCGTCCGCATCGCCGCCAGCCTCGCGCGGCCCGACGCCAAGCCGGCCGAGCTCAACCAGATTGAGAAGGAGGTCACCATCGCCCTGCGCGAGGAGCTCAACTTCACGGTCGGCCGGCAGGAGCTCGGCCGCGCGATGCTCCGCCTGCTGAACATCTTCGGCCGCCACAACCTCTCGCTGTCGCAGGATTACACGCTCATGGCCAAGGCCGTGCTCTCCATCGAGGAGATCGGCCGCTCGCTGGACTCGGATTTTGACCTGCGCGAGCACACGAAGCCCGTGCTGGCCGAGCTCTACCGCGGCGAGATCGGACCCCGGGCCGTCACCCGCCGCCTCCGGGAGCTGCTGCGCGACGCGGCCGAGGGCCTGCGCGACCTGCCGATGGAGCTGCGCAACCTCATGCGCCGGCTGGAGCACGATGACTTCACGGTCAACTTCCAGCACCGCGGCCTGGAGCAGCTCGACCAGTCGCTGAAGACCGCCGCCAACCGCGTGGCGCTGGCGCTGATCATCGGGGCGCTGATCATCGGCTCGTCCATGATCGTGACGACCGGCATCAGCCCGCACCTCTTCGGCTATCCGGCGCTCGGCATCGTGGGCTACCTCATCTCGGCGCTGCTGGGCCTGTATGTCATCTGGGGCATCATACGCACCCGCGGGCACCACTGAACTCCCTGATTGCCGGCGGTGCGGGAATACGCTGCCATGCGGGATCCCCATGAACCGACTCCGCGACCTCCTGCTGGCCGGCTGCGCGCTGCTGATCATCACGCCCCTGCTCTGCGCCCAGCCCGGCCTCAACCCGATCGCCGAAACCTACGTGAAGCTCGCCCTCGCCACCGGGGTGCACGACGGTGATTTCGTCGACGCCTATTTCGGCCCGCCCGAGTGGCAGGCCGCCGCGGCCGCCGAGAAACTGCCGCTGGCCGACATCCTGGAGCGCACCCGCGCCCTGCGTGCGCGGCTCGCGGGGATCGATCAGGCCGGTTTCGATGACCTGGGCCGCCTGCGCCACGAATACCTGACGAAGCAGCTGCGGGCGATGGAGGCGCGCCTCGAGATGATCGGCGGGCGGAAGTTCAAGTTCGACGAGGAGTCCAGCCTGCTGTTCGACGCCGTGGCGCCGGTGCAGACCGAGGAGCATTTCCGCGCGATGGTGACCGAGCTCGATGCCGCGCTGCCGGGCGCGGGGACGCTGCCGGAGCGCCTCGCGGCCTTCCGGAAGGCATTCATCATCCCGCCGGACAGGCTTGCCGCGGTTTTCCAGGCGGCGATCAAGGCCGCGCGCGAGCAGACGCTGCAACACCTGCCGCTGCCGGCGGGCGAGAGTTTCACCGTGGAGTATGTGACCAACAAGCCGTGGGGCGGCTACAACTGGTATAAGGGCAATTTCCACAGCGTCATCCAGGTCAACACCGACCTGCCCAGCTTCATCGACCGGGCGGTGGACCTGGCGGCCCACGAGGGTTATCCCGGGCATCACGTCTACAACGCCCTGCTGGAGAAAAACCTCCTGCGCGACCGCGGCTGGGTGGAATTTTCCATCTACACGCTCTTCAGCCCGCAGTCGCTGATCGCCGAGGGCACGGCGAATTATGGCAAGCAGGTGGCCTTCACCGAGACCGCCCGCCGGGCGCTTGAGCGCGACGTGCTCTGGCCGCTGGCCGGGCTGGATGTCGCGCAGCTGGAGAATTATTACCGCGTGCAGCGCCTGACGAAGGGACTCGCCTTTGCCGGCAACGAGGCCGCGCGCCGCTACCTCAACGGCGAGATCACCGCGGCGGCGGCGGCCGACTGGCTCAACCGCTACGCCCTCATGGAGCCGGCGCGGGCGCAGCAATACGTGCGGTTCATCGACAAATACCGCAGCTACGTGATCAACTACAACCTCGGCGAGGAGCTCGTGCGGGCACACATCGAGACCAAGGCCGGCGCCGATCCCGCCGTGCGCTGGCAGGTGTTCGGCGAGCTGATCTCCTCGCCGCGCCTGCCGTCGGGATTGAAGTAGGCCGGCGTTTCCCGCGTTGCAACCCGGCCGGGAATTGCCTGCCATGCGGGCATGTTCAAGCGCTCCCCCGGCAAGATTCGTTGCGGCGTCGCCGGCGTCGGCTCCCTCGGCCAGCACCACGCCCGCATCTACTCGACCCTGCCGAACATCGAGTTCGTCGGCATCTTCGAGACCAGCGACGCCCGCGCGGCGGAGATCTGCGCAAAGTTTAATTGTCAGCGTTTCGCCACCATTGCCGAGCTCGGTGCGGCCTGTGATGCCATCAGCGTCGTCGTCCCGACCGACAAACACGCGCAGGTCGCGCTGCCGCTGCTGGCCCAGGGCTGCCACCTGTTGATCGAGAAACCGCTTTGCGCCTCGCTTGAGGAGGCCGAGCAGGTGCTCGCCGCGGCGCGGCAGCACAACTGCGTCGTGCAGGTCGGACATATCGAGCACTTCAACCCGGTGATGAGCTACCTCGAGAAGCACACCGGCCGGCCGCAATACATCACCACCGAGCGCCTCGCCCCCTACACGCCGCGCGGCACCGAGGTCGGCGTCGTGCTCGACCTCATGATCCACGACATCGGCATCGTGTTGGCGCTCGTGCAGTCGCCGATCAAAAAGATCGACTCCGTCGGCATCAGCGTCCTCTCCAAGACCGAGGACATCGCCAACGCGCGCATCGAGTTCGAGAGCGGCTGCGTGGCCAACCTCACGGCGTCGCGCATGAGCATGAAGAAGAACCGCGAGATCCGCGTCTTCCAGGACAACGCCTATCTTTCCCTCGATTTCATGAACCAGAAGGGCCACCTCGTGAAGAAGAGCGACATCATCGCCTACGGGGTGAAGCTGAAGGTCGGCCTCGCCAAGGCCGGCGACGCCTCGTCGATCCCGGTGCACGAGATCCCGATCGAGAAGGGCGAGCCGCTCGCGATCGAGCTGGCGCATTTCGTCGAGAGCGTGCGCGAGGCGAAGCAGCCCAAGGTTGGCGGCGCCCTCGGCAAGTCGGCGCTCGAGGTCGCGATCACGATCACCGAGCAGATCCGCAAGGGGACCAAGGCAGGATGAACCACGGAGACTCAGAGGCACAAAGGGTAGGGGCGGTTGCCCCCAACCGCCCGGTTCGGGCATCGAAGGAGTGGGCCGTTGAGGGCAACGGCCCCTACCGGTCATGAGCGACTCGCTGTCTGCACCTTCAGGTGGCGGCGTTGACCTGCTCGTCATCGCCGGCGAGCACTCGGGCGACGAGCATGCGGCCCGCATGGTGCGCCAGTTGCTCGCCCAAAAGCCGGGGTTGAAGGTCTGCGCGCTTGGCGGTCCGCGCCTGGCCGCGGCCGGGGCCCAGCTGTTGCAGGACCTGACCGCCGGCTCGGCCATGGGCTTTGCGGTCATCGCCAAGATCGCTCATTACAAGAAACTGATCGCGGACATCGTGGAGTGGACCGGCCGGCACCGGCCGCGCGCGGTGTGTTTCGTCGATTCCTCCGGGCTGAACCTGCGCATCGCGTCGGGCCTGATGGACCGCGGGTTTGCCGCCAAGGCGGGCGGGCCGACGCGGCTGCTCTATTACATCAGCCCGCAGATCTGGGCCTCGCGGCCCGGCCGGCGTTTCCAGATGTCGCGGCACCTCGACGGGCTGGCGGCGATCTTTCCCTTCGAGCCGGCGTGTTATGCCGACACGCGGCTGCCCGTAGAGTTTGTCGGCCATCCGTTTGTCGCACCCGACTATGCGGCGCCGGTGGCGTTCGACCCGGCGGGTCCGGTCCTGCTGCTGCCGGGCAGCCGGCGGCAGGTGGTGGCGCGGATCTTCCCGCTGTTGCTGGAGGCCTACCGCCAGTCCGGCACCGCGCGGCCGGCGGTGGTGCTTTATCCCGGCGAGGAAATCCTTGGCGTGCTGCGGTCGGCGCCGTCGCCGGCGAACGTCAAGCTGCAGCGCACGGGTGGCGCGGACGGTCCCGTGCGCGCGGCCGCCGTGCTCACGGCCAGCGGCACCATGTCGATGCATTGCGCGCTGGCCGGCATCCCCGGGGCGCTGACCTACCGGACCGATGCGCTGACCTATGCGCTCGGGCGGCTGCTGGTGAACGTGGAGTTCATCGGCATCGCGAACCTGTTGCTCGACGAGCCGATGTATCCCGAGTTCATCCAAGGGGCGGCGACGCCGGCGGCGCTGGCGGCGGAATTGCGCGCGGCACTGGAACAGCCTGCCCGGCTGGCGGAGACCAGGGACCAGGCGATGCGGCTGCGCGGCCTGCTGGCCCAACCCGCCCGGGGCACGGCGGCGGACTGGCTGGCGCGGCAACTGGGCCGTTGATTTAAGGCACTTAAATCATCGCCTCCGGCGCGCCCCTTTATTTGCATTAACCGCATGCCCGTAACGGACAGTGCCGTCCCCGACCGTCAGCGCAGCCGGTTGCTGCCGCTGTTGGCGTTTGCGATCGGGTGCGTGATGTCCGTCACCGCCTGGTGGCTGGTGGAGCGGGCGACCGATCGGGTGAACCAGGGCCGGTTTGAGCTGCAGTCGGCCCGGCTGGCGACCCTGATCAAGGCCCGGTTCGACACGACGGCCTACATCCTCTACGGGGCCCGGGCGCATTCTGATGCCAGCGAGCGCGTGACCACGTCGGAGTGGTCCGCCTATTTCAAGTCGGTCACGGACCGCTTCGACTACGGGATCGTGGGGCTGGGTTACGCGGCCCGGGTGCGCCGCACCGACCTGGATGCCTTCGAGGCCCGGATCCGGGCGGAAGGCCTGCCGGATTTCACGGCCGAGCGGACCGGCCAGAACGAATGGCTCTACGTGGTCACCAGCATCGAGCCGCGCGAACTCAACCGCGGGGTGCTGGGGCTGGACCTGGGCTCGGGCACGACGCGGCGGACGGCGGCCGAAACCGCGGCGCGGGAAAACAACCTCACGCTGTCCCGGCGCATCCGCCTGAACTACGCCGGCCGGGAAGTGCCGGGTTTCCTGCTTTTCCTGCCGGTTTACGCCCGGGGCGCGCACATCGACAGCGAGGACCAGCGGGCGGCGGCGCTGCTCGGGTGGGTTTATGCGCCGATCCGCATCGACGAGCTGCTGGCGGATGCCACCAACGAGGCGGCGGTGAACCTGGATTTCGAGGTCTTTGAGGGTGATGGCACCGGTCTGGATCATCTGCTTTACGACGAGGACGGACACCTTTTCGCCCAGAAGGCCGGGACGGCCCCGCCGCGGAAATTCGGCATGACCCTGCCGCTGGAGGTCTACGGCCAGCGGTGGACGTTGCAGACCAGCGAGAGGGCGGGGTTCATCGCCTCGAGCAACACGCTGGTCTCTTGGGCCGTGCTCTGCGCCGGCCTGATCACCAGCCTGCTCGCCACCCTGGTCACCTCGCTGCTCGTCAATTCCCGGGTGCGGGCGCTCCGCCTGGCCGACACGATGACGGTGAGCCTCCGGCAGGCCGAGGCTGAGTCGCGCCGCCTGGCCCTCGTGGCCAGCAAGACGGTGAACGCCGTCGGCCTCTCCGACGCCGCCGGCAAGGTCGTGTGGATCAACGAGGGTTTCACCCGCCTCTTCGGCTACACGCTGGAGGAGTGCCGCGGCCAGTTCGGCCCGGGGGTCGTGCGCGGGCCCGGCACCAGCGCCAAGCTGCTGGTGGACGTCGCCCAGGCGGCCCGGGCCGGCCGGCCGTTCCACGGGGAGATGCTCTGTTATACGAAGGACGGACGGGAGGTCTGGACCGATTTCGAGATGCAGCCGCTGCGCGACGAGGCCGGGGTCGTGACGGGCTTCATGTCCATCCAGCTCGACATCACGGAACGCAAGCGGTCCGGGGAGGAGCTGGCGCGGCGCGAGGCCCAGTTCCGCTTCATCCTCGATGCGCTGCCGGTGGGTGTCAGCTGGCGTTCCTACGGCGAGGCCCATGAAACCTGGGTCAACAACGCCGTGCTGCGCCTGACCGGGCTGGGCCGCGAGGAGGCCCTGGACAACGACTCCTACCGCGCCATCACGCCCCCGGCGGACTGGGCGAGGCAGGAGGCCGAGTATGAGCGGCTCCGCCGGGGCGAGACCGACCGCTTCAGCCTCGAGAAGCGCTACCTGCGCCTCGACGGCACGGAGGTCAACGGCCTGCTCGACGTGCAGGTTTTCCGGGCGCCCGACGGCCGCATCCTGCAGGAGGTCGCCACCATCGCCGACCTGACCGAGCTGAAGAACATCTCCCGGCAGCTGGCCGGACAGGAGGCGCGCCTACGCTTCATCTTTGATTCCGTGCCCGTCGGCCTCTCCTGGGCCATCGCCGGCCGCGACCAGGAGACCCGCATGGTCAACGCCGAGCACGTGCGCCTCAGCGGCGTGAGCGCCGAGCAGGCCCGCGCGACGCCCGAGATCTACCAGCAGCAAACCCATCCCGAGGACGCGGCCCGCCAGGATGTGCTGGTCGAGCGGATGCGCCGGGGCGAGATCGACCACTTCGTCCTCGACAAGCGTTACCTGCACCCGGACGGCCGGGTCATCTGGGTGCGGCTCTTCCGCCGCCTTTATCGCGACGGCACCGACAACCCGGCGCAGGAGCTCAACGCCCTGGTCGACATCACCGAGCTCAAGCGCGTGCAGGAGGAGCTGAACACCGCCAAGGATGCCGCGGAAAAGGCCAACCTCGCGAAGAGCCAGTTCCTCGCGATGATGAGCCACGAGATCCGCACGCCGATGAACGGCGTCATCGGCATGACCAGCCTGCTGCTCGACTCGCCGCTCGCCGCCGACCAGCGGGAATACGCCGAGACCATCCGCATCAGCGGCGAGGCCCTGCTGACCATCATCAACGACATCCTCGACTTCTCGAAGATCGAGTCCGGCCGCTTCGAGATGGAGCGCATGGAGTTCTCGCTCCGCGAGTGCGTCGAGGGCGCCCTCGACCTGCTGGCCCCCCGCGCCGCCGAGAAGCACATCGACCTGCTCTACGAGATCACCGACGGCACCCCCACGAACCTGACCGGCGATCCCTCGCGCCTGCGCCAGGTGCTGGTCAACCTGCTCGGCAACGCCGTCAAGTTCACGGCGCAGGGCGAGGTGTTGCTCAGCGTGCGCGCCGCGCCCGCCGAGGACGGAACGGTCGAGCTGGCCTTCAGCATCAAGGACACCGGCATCGGCATCCCGCCCGAGGCGATCGGCCGGCTCTTCCAGTCCTTCAGCCAGGTGGACGCCTCCACCACGCGCCGCTTCGGCGGCACGGGCCTGGGCCTGGTGATCAGCAAGCGCCTGGCCGAGCTCATGGGCGGCCGCATGTGGGTCGAGAGCGAGGTGGGGCAGGGGTCCACCTTCAGCTTCACCATCCGCGCCGGCGTGGTGCCGAGCAAGCCGCGCATCTACACCGGCGGCACCAAGGCCACGCTCCAGGGCCGCCGCCTGCTCATCGTGGACGACAACGCCACCAACCGCCGCATCCTCGGCGACCTCGCCCGCAAATGGGACATGGTGCCCGTCGCCGTCGAGCACCCCGCCGAGGCGCTCGAGCGGCTCCGCCAGCGCGAGGCCTTTGATGTCGCCATCCTCGACATGCAGATGCCCGGCATGGACGGCGCCATGCTCGCCGCGGAGATCCGCCGGTTGCGCCCGCCCGGCGAGCTGCCCCTGATCCTGCTCTCCTCGCTCGGCCGGCGGGAGGACAGCGCGCACCTGTTCGCCGCCAACCTCACCAAGCCCGTCAAACCCTCCCAGCTTTACGATGTCCTCGCCAAGCTCTTCTGGCGCAGCGGCGACCCGGCGGCCGAGCCGGCGGTGCCGGTGGCGGTGGCCGCCGGCCCGGACGCCTGCTTCATGGACCGCATCCTGCTCGCCGAGGACAATGTCGTGAACCAGAAGGTCGCCCTCAGCATGCTGCAGAAGCTCGGGTTCCGCGCCGATGTCGCCGCCAACGGCCTCGAGGTGCTCGCCGCCGTGGAGCGGCAGCCCTATGATGTCATCCTCATGGATGTGCAGATGCCGGAGATGGACGGCCTGGAGGCCTCGCGGCGGCTCGGGCAGCTGCGGCCGGACCCGGCCCGGCGCCCCTGGATCATCGCCCTCACGGCCAATGCCATGCAGGGCGACCGCGAGATGTGCCTCGCCGCCGGCATGGACGACTACATCAGCAAGCCGATCAAACGGGCCGAGCTGCTCGCGGCCATCGAGCGGGCCCGCGCCCGCCCGCGGACGTGAACGGGTCCACGGCAACCTTGGCGCCGGAGGACCACCCTAGTTATAGGTGGTTTTCCTCCGAGAAATAATTCGCCTTGGCCCCGGCCGCCGGCCGAAATCCCTGCCCGATGACCTCGAACCACCTGCAGATCGCCGCCCGCCGCCGCATCGGCTGGATGCCGTGGGCGGTCTTCGCCGTGCTGGCCGGCCTCACGGTGGCGGCCTGGTGGCTGCTGGCCGCCGAGACGGAGCGGACGGCCCGGGCGCGGTTCGACCGCCTGGCCGAGCGCATCAACAACACCCTTCGCCTCCGCTTCAACACCGCCGCCCACCTCCTGCACGGCGCCGCCGCCCTGCCCGAGGCCAGCGACGACGTGACCGCGGTCGAATGGTCGGTCTACCTGCGCCGCGCCGCGGCCCAGCTGGACAGCGGCGTCGTCGGCCTCGGTTATGTCGAGCCGGTCGACCGGGCCGACCTGGAGGCCGTCGAGCAGCGCGTGCGCGCGCAGGGCCAGCCGGGTTTCACCATCGAGCGGGCCGGCGACAACCCTGCGCTCTACGTGGTGCTGGCCATCGAGCCGCAGGAGCGGAACACCGGCGTGCTCGGCCTGGACGTCGGCTCGGGCACGACGCGCAAGTCCGCCGCCGAGTCGGCCGCGCGGAACAACGAGATGGTGCTGTCGCGCCGCATCGGCCTTGATTACGAGCACCGCAAGGTGCCGGGCTTCCTCCTGTTCCTGCCCGTCTACCAGAAGGGCGTCCCGCTCAACACGCCGGCCGAGCGGCTGGCCGCCGTGCAGGGCTGGGTCTACGCCCCGATCCGCATCGACCACCTGATGTCCGGCATCGCGGACGTGGCGGGCGGGCAGCTCGACTTCGAGGTCTTCGAGGGCGACGGCACCCGCTCGGAAACCCTGCTTTACGACGAGGACGGCCACCTGGCCGCCGGGCCGGGTCGCGCGATCACCGCCCGCGACTTCTCCCCCCGTGCCTTCCACGACCGGCAGACGCTGATGATCTTCGGCCGGCAATGGACGCTGCATTTCAGCACCCGGCCGGAGTTCGAGCGGGCCAACTTCAGCTCGCTTCCGGCGGTGGTCCTCGCCGGCGGGCTCATGCTCAGCGCCCTCGGCGGCGTGCTGACCTGGGCCCTGGTGCACTCGCGCCGCCGCGCGCTCCGCCTGGCCGAGGACCAGATCACCGGCCTGCGGCAGGCCGAGGAGGAATCGCGCCGCCTCGCCCTCGTGGCCAGCCGCACCAGCAGCGGCGTCGTGCTCACCGACACCGAGTGGCGCGTGCAGTGGATCAACGCCGGTTTCACCCGCCTGTTCGGCTTCACGCTCGACGAGATCCGCGGCCGGCAGCCCGTCACCTTCATGATCGGGCCCGAGACCGACCCCCGCACGCTCGAGGCGATGGGCCAGGCCGGCGCCGCCGGCCGGCCCTACGTCGGGGAGATCCTCAATTACGCCAAGGACGGCCGCAAGGTCTGGGTCGAGCTGGAGATCCAGCCCGTGCGCAACGAGCAGGGCATCCTCACCGGCTTCATGGGCCTGCAGCTCGACATCACCCAGCGCAAGCAGCAGGCCGGCCAGCTCCGCGAGGCCAAGGAGGCCGCCGAGCGCGCCAACGTCGCCAAGAGCCAGTTCCTCGCCATGATGAGCCACGAGATCCGCACGCCGATGAACGGCGTCATCGGCATGGCCAGCCTGCTGCTCGACTCGCCGCTGACCCCCGACCAGCGCGAGTCCGCCGAGACCATCCGCCAGAGCGGCCAGGCGCTGCTCACCATCATCAACGACATCCTCGATTTCTCGAAGATCGAGTCCGGCCGCCTCGAGCTGGACCACACCGAGTTCAGCCTGCGCGACTGCGTCGAGGGCGCCGTGGACGTGCTCGGACCGGCGGCGGCGACCAAGCAGCTCGACCTGATCTGCGAGATCCCCGGGGATGTCCCGGCCATGGTGCGCGGCGATCCCGTCCGCCTGCGGCAGGTGCTGGTCAACCTCGTCGGCAACGCCGTGAAGTTCACCGAGCGCGGCGAGGTGCTGGTGAAGGTGCGCGTGCTCGCCCGGACCGCCCCGCAGGTCGACGTGGTCTTCACCGTGTGGGACACCGGCATCGGCATCCCGGCGGAGCACATGGAAAAACTGTTCCAGCCCTTCAGCCAGGTGGACGCCTCGATGACGCGCCGCTTCGGCGGCACCGGTCTCGGGCTGGCCATCTGCCGGCGCCTGGTGGAGCTGATGGGCGGCGGCATCAGCGTGGAGAGCGAGGTCGGGCGCGGTTCCAGCTTCAGCTTTGTGCTGCGTCTGCAGGAGATCGCCACCGGCGGGCCGGACCAGGTCGCGCCGCCGGGCGAGATGCGCGGCCGGCGCGTCCTCATCGTCGAGGACAACGCCACCAGCCGGCGCATCCTGTCGGCCATGGTGCGGCACTGGGGGCTCGAGGCCGTGGCGGTGGATTCCGCCAGCAGCGCGCTCGGGCTGCTGGGCGGGACGGACCGGTTTGATGCCGCCATCATCGACCTGCAGATGCCCGAGCTCGACGGCCGGGCGCTGGCACGGGGCATCCGCGAGATGCCCGGCCGCGCGCACCTGCCGCTGGTGCTGCTCGCCAACCCGGGCCGGAAGGAGAATCCCGGCGGCCATTTCCGCGCGATCCTGACCAAGCCCGTCAAGCCCGCGCCCCTGTTCGACGCGCTGCTGGCGATCTTCGCCCGAAAGGATGGAGGCGGGGTGCCCTCACCCCGCGCGGACGCGTAAGTCGGAGATGGAGGCGGGGTGCCCTCACCCCGCAGAGACATGCACCTCCCGCACCTATCACCGTTCAGCAAGCAACCTTTGCTGTTCGTCACCACTTGCACGGCTGGACGCCGGGACCTTCTGAGCCAGGCCGCTGTTCAGAACATCCTTGAGGGTATCTGGTCGAAATCAGCCGAAGTCGATGGCTGGTTCGTAGGCCGTTATGTGTTGATGCCGGACCACGCGCATTTCTTTGCGAAACCTGCTCTCACGGCCAAGCCAATCGCTGATTGGATGAAAACCTGGAAATCGGTTTCATCCCGCCGGATAGCCACCGAAGCGAAGGTGACCCAGCCGATCTGGCAGGAGGATTATTTTGATCACTTCGTTCGATCTGCATCCGCCTATGAGGAAAAGTGGGAATATGTGCGGCAGAACCCTGTGCGAAAAGGGCTGCGCGTTCGCCCGGAGGACTGGCCTTGGCAGGGCATACTGCACGATTTGCAGTTCCACTGAAGCGGGGTGAGGGCACCCCGCCTCCAAAAATCAACCCTCCCGGTTCAGCGAATGCGCGACCTGCGGCCAGAGCGCGGCGGTGCGCTCGGCGACGATGGCCCGGCCCTTGGCCGCCTCGGCCTCGCGGTGGGCGAGGTTCTCCTCGGCGATGGCGGCGAGATCGTCGAGGTTGTAGAGGAACACGTTGGCCAGCGCTGCGGTCGCGGGATCGATGTCGCGCGGCAGGGCGAGGTCGATGAGGAAGAGCGGGCGCGCGGCGCGGCGCTTCATGGCGGCGGCCACCAGCTCGGCGGTCAGCACGAAGCCGGGCGCCGCGGTCGAGCTGGCGACGATGTCCGCCGCCGCCAGCAACTCGGGGAGCTCGGCCAGGCTGGCGGCCCAGCCGCCCGCCTGCGCGGCGGCGGCCTCGGCGTTGGACAGCGTCCGGCTGGCGACCGTGATGGACGCGGCGCCGCGGCTCTGGAACGCCTGCGCGGTCTTCAGGCCGATCTCCCCGGCGCCGACCACCAGCACGCGGCTGGTGTCGAGCTCGCCGAAGATGCGCCCGGCGAGGTCCACCGCCACCGTGGCGGTGCTGACCTGCCCGGCGCCGATGCCGGTGTGCGTGCGGATGTGCTTGGCCGCCTGGAAGGTCTTTTGGAAGACGCGGTTGAGCACCGGGCCGGTCCACTGGCGGGCCAGCGCGGCGTCGTAGGCGGCCTTCACCTGGCCGAGGATCTCCGTCTCGCCGACGACCTGCGAGTCGAGTCCGGCCGCGACCGAGAAAAGGTGGGCGATGGCCTCGTGGTTGTGGCGCAGCTGGAGCACGCCCTCCAGCTCGGCCGGGGCGCAGCCGGTCGTCTGCGCGACCGCGGCGCGCAGGGCCGGGAGCGTGTCGGGCCGGCGGGCCACCCCGTAGATCTCCACGCGGTTGCAGGTGTTGAGGAGCGTGAACTCCGTCATGCCGGGCAGCGTCCGGAGCTGCTCGGCCAGGCCGGCGGCCCGGGTCTCGTCCAGCGCGAGCTTCTCGCGGACGGCGAGCGGCGCGGTGTGGTGGCTGGCGCCGAGGAGGAAAAGGACGGGGGCGGTCGGCTCCATCGGTCAGCGGCCCTCCGGGGTGAGGACGACCTCGTGGTGGCGGCTGGAGTTCACCGGCCCGAGCGAGAGCAGGGCGATGATGAACATCACAAGGCAAACCCAGGCGAAGCGCACCGAGACGAGCTTCGCCCGCCAGCGCAGCAGCCAGACCACCAGGTAGACGAACCACACGGCGAGCGTGACGAACAGCTTCGGGTAGTCGACCGAGGCCGTGTCCCGCACCCACCACACGGCGCCGACGCCGAGCGAGAAGGTCAGCAGCAGCACGCCCAGCGCGAGCAGGCGGAAGTTGATCTGGTCGAGCTGGACGACGGAGGGGAGGAACCAGAAGAGGCCGTTGAGCCGCTTGTGCTTCAGGCTCCAGTTCTGCAGCAGGTGCATCAGCGCGGTCAGGGCGAGCAGGCCGAACACGCCGTAGCTGAAGACCGCGAGCGCCGCGTGCAGCTCGATCCAGGGGTTGTTGCCGAAGATCTTCTGGCCGTGGCCCAGGTCCCAGGCCGGCACGAGCAGCGACACGAGCGCCAGCGAGGCGGCGTAACCGGCGGTGAACAGCCCGAGCAGGCTGCCGCGAAAGATCGGGCCGACGAAGAAATACAGCACCATGGCCGACCAGGCGACGAACTGGACGATCTCGAAGGTGTTGCCCAGCGGGCAACCGCCGACGGCGAGGCCGCGCACGTAGAGGCCGGCCATCTGGAAGCCCCAGCCGCCGACGAGGAGGGTGTTGAGGATCGTCCGCAAGCTGGCGGGGACCTGCCGCCGCGTGAGCGCCACCAGGCCGGTCAGGAAACCGGCGAGGTAGAGCAGGGCGCCGAGCCACAGGAGGGCGCGGTCGGTGAGCAACGAGGACATGGCCGCAACTTGGCATCCGCGGCCGGAGGCGGCAAGCCCGGCGAGGGAGGAATAAGGGTGGGGCGGACACGGCGGGTGCGCCGCTTATTGGCAGGAATGGAGGCGGGGGGGGGGGCGCCCCCCCGGGGGGGGTTTGGGGGGCCCCC
>JAYRDK010000059.1:0-8207 GCA_041909435.1 Lacunisphaera sp. | reverse complement strand
AAGCCGCCGGCTGCGGGGTGAGGGCACCCCGCCTCCAAAAAGCCAAGCGCTGTGCCGGTCGGGTTTTGATTTCGGCTTGGGTCGCTTTCCCGGGGCGGCATGTTCACGACATGACCTTCGATCCCCGGCCCGTCCTGCTTGCCGGTCGTCACGTGCGGCTCGAGCCGCTCAGCCGGGCGCATGCCGCCGGGCTCCTGGCCGCCGCCACCCCGGAGGTTTTCCGGTATCTGATCATCCCGCCGTTCCGGACGGTGGCGGATGCGGAGCATTACGTGGACGACGCCCTCGCGGCGCAGGCGACCGGCGCCGAGGTGGCGTTCGCGACCGTGCGCCAGGACGACGGCCGCGTGGTCGGGACGACGCGGTTCCTTGATATCCGCCGGCCGCACCGCGGCCTGGAGATCGGCTGGACCTGGATCACGCCCGCGGCGCAGCGCACCGCCGTCAACACCGAGGCAAAATACCTGATGCTGCGGCAGGCCTTCGAAGGCTGGGGCGCGCTGCGCGTCCAGCTCAAGACCGACGTCAACAATGCCAAATCCCGCGCCGCCATCCTGCGCCTCGGCGCGTCGTTCGAGGGCATCCTTCGCAAGCAGATGCTGCGGCCGCACGACGGCTATGAGCGCGACACCGCCATGTTCAGCATCATCGGGCCCGAGTGGCCGGCGGTGAAGGCCGGGCTCGAGGCGAAGCTGGCCCGCTAGGGGTGCTGGCAAAAAACGATTTCCCCAACCCAGCCACGGTGGGCAGCCTGCTGGCAGGCGCGGATATGGCGTGAGCAGGCTCACTGGCCCACAGAAACCGGTTTTGCAAACACACCCTAGTTTGGGATGGCGGTCCGTCGGGACCTGCGCCTTGCTCGCGGGGCAGGCATGAGTTCACCCCGCCCATTGCTTCCGGCCCGTGGTTTGGCTTTCGGCTGGTTGCTCGCCTGGTTTGTTTTTCTGCCCGGTCGCGTGCTGGCTGGCGGGCAGGTCGACGCCGCGTCCGGCGAAGAGGCCATCCATGCGGCGCTCGCGGCGCTGCCTGCCGCAGGCGGGGTGGTGGAACTGGGGCCGGGCACCTTCACCATCACGCGCCCGATCATCCTGGACCGGGACGGCGTCGAGCTTCGCGGGCAGGGACGGCAGACGCTGCTGCAGCTCGCGGCGCATGCGAATTGCCCGGTGGTGCTCATCGGCAGCATCTACACCCCGGTCGAGCGGGTGGTGCGGCGCATCACGGTCCGGCAGCTGGCCATCGACGGCAACCGGCCGGAACAGGACTTTGAGTGTTACGGCGGGCCCTGCGACGAGCGGAACCTGACCGCCCTGCGCAACAACGGCATCACGATCCGGGGCGCGGAGGACATCCTCGTCGAGGACCTCCTGACCCGTCGCGCCCGGTCCGGGGGCGTGGTGCTGGAGAAGGATTGCAGCCGGGTGCGGCTGAACCGGCTGGAGTCCGCCGACAACGAGTTCGACGGGGTCGCGGCCTACGAGAGCGAGGACTGCGAGTTCACCCACCTGAACCTGCATCACAACCGCAGCGCGGGCTTCTCCTTCGACTGGCGCTTCGTCCGCAACCGCATCGCCGACAGCAGCGCGAGCGACAACGGCAGCCAGGGCATCTTCATGCGCGACTCGCGCTGGAACACCTTCGAGCGCGTGACCCTGCAGCGCAACGGCGAGCAGGGGATCTTCATCGCCGAGACGACCGAGCTGCCCGGCACGGCCTGCCGCCACAACCGTTTCATCCAGGCCGTCATCACCGGCAACCGTGCGCAGGGCCTGCGCATCAACGACCGGTCGTGCGAGGCGAACCGGCTCGAGGATTCCCTGGTGACGGACAACCGGCTGGAAAATATCAGCCTCGCGGTCCCCGGCCTGCTCGAGATCCGGCGGCCGCAGGCCGCGCAGTAGCTTGCAAAACTGGGGTTCTGTGGGCTAGCGAGCTTGCTCGCGCCACATCCGCGCCTGCAAGCAGGCTGCCCACGGCGGCTGCATTGGGGAGAATCCTGTTTTGCAAACACCCCCTTCGCGGTTGGAACGGTCAGGACCGGCGCGCCACCCAGAAGCGGCAGTTGTCCGAAAAATTCCGGACCTTGGGCGTCTCGCTGGCGAGTTCGTTGCGGGTCGCGTCCTCGACATGGGTCCAGCCGGTGGCGGCCATGTCCCCGAGCACCTCGGCCCGGTCGGGCAGGTGCATGAAGGTGTTGCCGTTGTGGTCGGTGAAGTAGCGGTCGCCGAACTCGACCAGCCGCGGGTTCTGTTCGCCGCGCGCCCAGAGCTCGGCCTCCTTGGCCCACTCCTTGAGGTCCTTCGGGTCGGCGCGGTCGTGGGTGGTATAGATGAAAAGCCCGCCCGGCCGGCAGAGCCGGTGCAGCCCGCGCAGCGCGGCGCGGCGGTTCTCGCGCCCGGGGATCTGCATCAGGCCGTTGAACATGAAGAGCACGCCGTCGAAGGCCTGTTCGGGGTAGGGGCCGTTGCCCTCAACGGCCCAAGCCGGGCGCTTGAGGGCAAGCGCCCCTACCGGGTCCCGGGCATCGGCGAGGACGAACGTCAGGCCGGTGATGCCCTGTTCCTGGGCGAGGTTCTGCGCCTGCTCAAGCAGCTCGGAGGCGAAGTCGAACCCCGTGAGGTTCCGGTAGCCCTGATGCCAGAGCCCGACCGTCACGCGGCCGGCGCCGCAGCCGGCCTCGAGCAGGCGGGCCGTCTTCTCGGGGAAATATTTCGCGATCAGCGCGAGCTCGGATTTCCACAGGCCGACGAAGTGCGCCGCCCGCGTGTAGTGCAGGACCGCGTTGATCGCGTTGTAGTCGTCGCGCACGGTGGCGCCGTCGATCTTGGTGATGGGTTCGGGCATGGTCTTGGGGTGGGGCGAGTCGTCCCGACGAGCCGAGGCGAACGGCTCATCCGGAGGATTTGCCCTACCGCTTTTTCCAAATGGCGATGAACATGCCGTTCGCGTTCAGGTCCTGCGGCCAGAGGGTCTGCGCCGAGAGCGGCTCCAATTCCGGGTGCGCGGCGGTGAAAGCGTCGGTCACGCCGGTCGTCTCGGCGCGGGTGAGGGTGCACACGGCATAGACCAGCCGGCCGCCGGGCTTGAGCGAACCGGCGACGTGATTGAGCAAACGCGCCTGCACGGCGGCAAGTTCATGGACGTCCTTGGGCAGGGTGGTCCAGCGGGAGTGCGGGTTGCGCTGCCAGGTGCCGACGCCGCTGCACGGCGCGTCCACGAGGACGCCGTCGAACCTCGCCTTGGTGGGCAGCTGGTCGTCGCCTTCCCACGCGGCGGCGCGGAAATTGAAGACCTTCGCGCGGGCGGCGCGGTCCTTGAGCTTGGCCAGCCGGCGCGCGGAGCGGTCGCTGGCCCAGAGCAGGCCCTTGTTCTGCATCAGGTCGGAGAGGTGCATCGTCTTGCCGCCCTCGCCGGCGCAGGCGTCCCACCAGGTTTCGCCGGGCTTGGGCGCGGCGGCGAGGCCGACCAGTTGGGAGGCCAGGTCCTGGATCTCGAATTCGCCGGCTTGGAATTCCTTCGTGCGGTAAAGATCCGTGAGACCGGTGTAGCGCAGGGCATCCGGTGACTGCGGGGCGGGAATGAGGTGGCTGAGCTTGCCGGCGAGGGCGGTCCCGGTGCCGGTCTTGGCGCGGATCCACAGCGCCGGTTCGCGCTGCAGCTGTTGCAACCAGGCGAGTTCGGTGGGGTAGGGGCGGTTGCCCCCAACCGCCTTTTGGTCGGCATGCGGAGATCCAGCCGGGCGGTTGAGGGCAACCGCCCCTACCTCGGGCCACGGGATTTCGTCCTTCAGCCAGTCCGGCACGGCGCGGGCGGCGAGGGCCTCGGGCTTGAAGGTGGCCGGGTTTTTGTCGAAGCGGGCCTGCAGGTCGAGGGCGGCGATCAGTTGCTTCTGGGGTGAGTCCTTCGGGGAGAGCCAGCGCAGCCAGCGGAAGTAGGCGAAAACGGCGCGGCTGATCCCGCGGCGCTCGGCCGGGGCGGTGAAATGCCGGTCCTGCGTCAGCGACTCGCGCAGCGCCTGGTCGGCGGGCGTGCCGGCGGAGACGAGCTTCAGGACGCGGGCGGCGTGGTTGATGATCTTGGATTCAGCCATGGTCAGCCGCGTTTGTTGCCCCAGCGTTTCACTTCCTTCAATTCGGGGCGGCGGGCCTCGGCGAGGATGCCGGCGACCGCGGGATGGGCGCGCAGTTCCTGATAGGCGGCCGGCGCCACGCGCCAGTTGAGGCTGGCCGGGGCCTCGGCGACCGGGGCGACGCGGTTCTCAAACAAAAACGCCAGCTCGACGCGGGTGTCGCCCCCGGATCCGTTGATGGTCGTGCGGAGTTTTTTCAGGAAGTCGGGCAGCTCCGGATGCGCGGGCGACAGCAGCCAGGTGACCTTGCGCAGGTTGTTGGCGAGGTAGCTGTCGAGCGGGTAGAGCTCCTTCACGTTGAGGCGCGCGCCGTCGTTGCCCTTCATCACGGTGCCGAGCACGACGACCGGCTGGTTCTCGGCGAGGGTCTTGCCATAGGTCTCGTAGGCGTCGGCATACATGTTGACCGAGATCGTGGCCTTTTTGCTCGCGAGGTTGAAGAAGGCCCAGGGGCGGTTGTCCTTCTTCGAGAGCTTCTTGTTGATGCCGCTCATGATGCCCGCGAGGCGGAACTCGATGCGGTCGCCCTCGAGCAGGACCGACTCCTCGGTGTGGGTGCACAGCGCCTCGGCGAGGCCGGCGTAGGCGTTGAGCGGGTGGCCGGAGACGTAGAAGCCGAGCAGCTCCTTCTCGAACTGCAGGCGCTCGGCGGAGGTGAAGTCGTTCGCGGTGGTCGTGTGCTGGGTGTGGCCGTTGGACGAAGAAGGGCGGTTGGGGGCAACCGCCCCTACCGGCTTGTCCTCAGCGAGCATGTCGAGGAAAGTGTTCTGACCGGCGGCCTTGTCGCGCGCATGGGCCGCGGCGCCGGCAATGGCGCCGTCGATGCCGTCGAAGAGCTGCTTGCGCGGCGCGCCGCTGAAGTCGAAGGCGCCCGTCTTCACGAGGTGTTCCAGCACGCGCTTGTTGAGCGCGCGGGCGTCGACGCGCGCGGTGAAGTCGGCGAAGTCCTTGAACGGGCCGTTGGCCTCGCGCTCCTCGAGGATTTTTTGCGCGGCCTGCTCGCCGACGCCTTTGATACCCGCCAGGCCGAAACGGATCTTGTCGCCGACAGGTGTGAAGTTGACGCGCGACTCGTTGACATCCGGTCCGAGGACCTTGAGGCCCATCGCCTCGCACTCGGCGACGAAGTGGGCGACCTTTTCCGAGTTGCCGAGTTCGGAGGTGAGCATGGCCGCCATGAACTGCACCGGGTAGTTGGCCTTGAGGTAGCCGGTCTGGTAGCTGAGCACCGCGTAGGCGGCGGAGTGGGACTTGTTGAAGCCGTAACCGGCAAACTTGTTGAGGATGTCGAAGATCGAGTTGGCCGTCTTGGCGTCGATCTTGTTCACCCTGGCGGCGCCCTCGACGAACTTGGCGCGCTCCTTGGCCATGGCCTCGGCGTCCTTCTTGCCCATGGCGCGGCGCAGCATGTCGGCGCCGCCGAGCGTGTAGCCGGCGATGATCTTGGCGGCCTCCATGACCTGCTCCTGGTAGACCATGACGCCGTAGGTCTCGCGGCAGACCTCCTCGAGGAGCTGGTGCGGGAACTGGACGGTGGACGGGTCCTTCTTGCCGCGCACGTAGTCGGGAATCCACTCCATCGGGCCGGGGCGGTAGAGCGCGATGAGCGCGACGATCTCGTCGATCGAGGACAGGCCGATCTGGCGGCAGAGCGACTGCATGCCGCCGGATTCCAGCTGGAACACGCCGGTGGTGCGGCCGGAGTTGAGCAGGGCGTAGGTCCTGGCGTCCTCGAAGCCGGCGGCCTCGATGTCGAACTTCGGGTCGGCGGTGCGGCGGACGTTGTCGATGGCGTCGGCGATGACGGTGAGCGTCTTGAGGCCGAGGAAGTCCATCTTCAGCAGGCCGAGCTTGCCCACCGCGTTCATGTCATACTGCACCGTGATGTCGCCTTCCTGCAGGGTGAGCGGGACGAACTCCTCCAGCGGCCGGTCGGTGATGATGATGCCGGCGGCGTGCTTGCCGGTGTTGCGGACCATGCCCTCGAGCACGAGGCCCTGCTCCATGATCTTCCGGGCGACCGGGTTCTTCTCGTATTCGTTCCGCAGCTCGGCGGACTTGTCGATGGCGGCCTGGAGCTCGATGTTGAGCTCGTCGGGGATCATCTTGGCCAGGCGGTCGGCCTCGACGTAGGGCAGGTCGTGGACGCGTGAGACGTCGCGGATGACCGCCTTGGCGCCGAGAGTGCCGTAGGTGATGATGTTGGCCACGCACTCGTTGCCGTATTTCTGGCGGACGTAGGCGATGACCTCGCCGCGGCGGCGCATGCAGAAGTCGATGTCGAAGTCCGGCGGCGACACGCGCTCGGGGTTCAGGAAGCGCTCGAAGAGCAGCTTGAAGCGGAGCGGGTCGAGGTTGGTGATGCCGAGCAGGTAGGCGACGATGCAGCCGGCGCCCGAGCCGCGGCCCGGGCCGACGGGGATCTGCTGCTTTTTGGCCCAGTCGATGAAGTCCCAGACGACGAGGAAGTAGTCGACGAAGCCGGTCTTCGCGATGATCGAGATCTCGTAGTCGAGGCGCTCGACGAGGGTCTTCGCGAGGTCCTTGTCCTTGGCTTTTTCCGGCTTCGCGTAGTCGACGCCGTAGCGCGCCTTCAGGCCGGTGATGCAGAGCTCCTTGAGGTAGCCGGTGCGGTCGGTCTTCACCTCGGGCGGCAGCGGGTATTTCGGGTAACGTTCGGAGCCCTTGGGGAAGGGGATGGCGAGGTCGCACATCTCGGCGACGAGCTGGGTGTTGGTGACTGACTCGGGCACCTCGGCGAAGGTGCGGGCCATCTCGTCGCGCGACTTGAGGAAGAACTGCGTGCCGGAGAACTTCATCCGGTTCTCCTCGGCGATCTTCGAGCCGGTCTGGATGCAGAGCAGGGTGTCGTGCGGGCCGGCGTCGGCGGCGTTGACGTAGTGGACGTCGTTCGAGCAGATGACCTTCAGCCCGAACTCCTCGCCGAGCTTGAGCAGGCCGGGGATGACCTTGCGCTGCTCGGGGATGCCGTGGTCCTGGATCTCGACGAAATAGTTTTCCTTGCCGAAGATCTCGACGAAACGGCCGCAGGCCTGGCGGGCGGCCTCGTAGTTGTCGTTGAGCAGGTGCTGGGGGACGAGGGAGGCGAGGCAGCCGGTGAAGCCGATGAGGCCCTGGGAGTGCTTGGCGAGGGTCTCGAGGTCGGTGCGCGGCTTGTAGTAGAAGCCCTTGAGATGGGCGTCGGAGACCAGCTTAAGCAGGTTCTGGTAGCCGGTGAGGTCGCGGCAGAGCAGGCCGAGGTGGTAGATGGACTTGCCCTCGTCGGACCGGCCGGTGCGCTCGAGGCGGGAGCCGGCGGCCAGGTAGAGCTCGCAGCCGACGAGGGGCTTGATGCCCTTCGCCTTGGCCTGGTTGTAGAACTCGATCGCGCCGTAAAGATTGCCGTGGTCCGTGAGGGCCAGGGACTTCATGCCGAGGGCGGTGGCGCGGTCCATCAGGCGGTCGATGCGGCAGGCTCCGTCGAGCAGGCTGTAGTCGCTATGGACGTGGAGATGGACGAAATTTGAGTCGGGCGCCGCCAAGGTTCGTGTATGGGAAGCCCTCGGGGGTGACACGCGCAAGTCCTAAACTGGCATGGGGTAGGGCGAATCCTCCGGATGGGCCGCGGCTCGTCGGGACGACTCGCCCTACCCGGGATTCTACCGGCTCAAAATTGCTGTTGACGGTGACCGGAGCGGGTGGCTTCTTGCTCGTTTTCCACAACGCCAACCACTCCCTTTCCCATGCCTATTGAGATCAAGATGCGCAAGAACGAGCCGATCGATCGTGCTCTCCGTCGTCTGAAAAAGAAGCTCGAGCGCGAGAACATCATCAAGGATGTCCGCATGAAGCGCTACAACGAGAAGCCCTGCGAGCGCCGCCGCCGCAAGGAGAAGGTCATGGCCTTCACCGCCATGCTCCGTCGTCGTTACGCCGAGTAAGCCTTTCTTCAGCCTTTTTCTTATGACCGGCCGGACATCGCAGGATGTCCGGCCGGTTCATTTTTGGGGTTGGGGGTAGGGCGAATCCTCCGGATGAGCCGCGGGGCGGGGGGGGCGCCCCGCCCCCCCCTGTGACG
>JAYRDK010000058.1:0-25299 GCA_041909435.1 Lacunisphaera sp. | reverse complement strand
ACGCGGACGACGATGGCGGCGTCGATGGACTGGCGGACGTCGGCGGCGTCGAAGTCCTTCTTGAAGTGGTTGCGGAGGGTCTCGACGAAGGCCTCGCGGAAGGCGGCGAGGTGGGTGCCGCCCATGGTGGTGTGCTGGCCGTTGACGAAGGACCAGTATTCCTCGCCGTAGTGCTTGCCGTGGGTGACGGCGATCTCGATGTCCTCGCCCTCGAGGTGGATGATCGGGTAGAGCGGCTCGCCGGAGAGCTCCTTGGTCAGGAGGTCCTTGAGGCCGTGCTCGGACTTGAACGGCTTGCCGTTGAGGGTGAGGGTGAGGCCGCGGTTGAGGAAGGCGTAGTTCCACAGCATGTCCTCGATGAACTCGGTGCGGAACTTGAAGTCGGAGCCGAAGAGCTTCTCGTCCGGCGTGAACTCGATGATGGTGCCGGTGCGCTCGTCGGTCTTGGTGACGCGCGACTGGGACTTCAGCTTGCCCTTCTCGAACTCGACGACCTTGGTCTCGCCGTCGCGGATGGCCTGGGCGCGGTAGGTGAGGGAGAGGGCGTTGACGGCCTTCTGGCCGACGCCGTTGAGGCCGACGGCCTTCTGGAAGGTCTCGGAGTCGTATTTGGCGCCGGTGTTGATGATGGAGACGCAGTCCACCAGCTTGCCCAGCGGGATGCCGCGGCCGTAGTCGCGGACCTTGACGGAGCGGTCGGTGAGCTCGACCTCGATCTTGCGGCCGCCGCCCATCATGAACTCGTCGATGGAGTTATCGATGGTCTCCTTGAGGAGGACGTAGATGCCGTCCTCGGCGTGGGCGCCGTTGCCGAGCCGGCCGATATACATGCCGGGGCGGAGCCGGATGTGCTCGAGGGAGCTGAGGGTCTTGATGCTGGCTTCGGTGTAGTTGCTAGCCATTGCTTGAGTGAGGAGGGAAGAAGGAGTGAGGAGAGAGGGGGAAACCTGAAACCTGAAACCTGAGACCTGAAAAAGATAACAGATAACAGGGAACCGAGGACAGAAAAGCCGGGGAGTCGTCTGTGGCGGAATAGAGAGGGGCGGCGGCGCGGGGTGACAAGTGTAAATACGGGGGCCGGACGGCCCGGGCGGACCAATGTTCATTTTTCAATGTTCAACGTTCATTGTTCATTGAGGGCGGAAAATGAAAATTGAACGATGAACGATGGGCATTGAACAATTCAGAGGTGGCTTGCGGCCAGGGTGGGCGGCCTGCTCGCAGGCGCACTTTGGCGCGAGCGAGCTCGCTGGCCCACGGATCCGGCTGGCCTCTTTGGCGGGAACTTCGCAGCCTTCCGGGCAATCCCATACTCCCATGATGAAACTCCTGAAGCTGGCGGTCCTCGGTTTGGTGGTGCTCCTGATCGGCGTCTATTTTGTCGTGGCCTACGCCCTCGGCTCGATCGTGAAGTCGGGCGTCAACAGCTTCGGGCCGAAGCTCACCCAGACCAAGGTGGTGCTGGCCGGCGCGAACCTTTCGCCGCTCACCGGCTCGGGCACGCTCAGCGGCCTGGCGGTCGGCAACCCCAAGGGCTGGAGCGAGGGCAACGCCTTCTTCCTCGGCCAGGTGCACGTGGACGTGGACCCGCTCTCGGTCTTCGGCGACCATGTCGTGATCAACGAGATCATCATCGACCAGCCCGAGTTCGCCTACGAGACGAAGATCATCTCGAGCAACATCAAGGACCTGCTGAAGAACATCGAGCAGTTCACCGGCAGCGGCGGCCAGACGGCCGAGACGAAGGACGGCAAGCCGATCAAGTTTGTCGTGAAAAAATTCCGCATGACCAACGCCAAGGCCACGCTCGGCACCTCGGTGGCGGCGCTGCCCGTGCCGCTGCCGCCGCTCAGCCTGGACGACGTCGGCGTGGCCGAGGGCGGCATCACGGCCGACCAGCTGGCCGGCGTCATCATGAAGAACGTGCTCGGCAGCATCGTCAGCGGCACGGCCAACGCGCTCGGCCAGGTCGGCTCGACCTCCGGCGCCGCCGCGGTCGAGAAGACCAAGGAAGCCGCCAAGAAGGCCGGGGACAGCATCAAGAAACTCTTCGGCGGGAAGCCGTGAGCGGCGGGGACCGCCGCTCAGGAAACCTGAAACCTGAAAAGGACGGCCGGAATGTTCAATTTTCATCGTTCATTGTTCAGTGTTCATTGCCCCAGAAATGGCCAATGCACATTGGACGATGAACATTGAACAATTTCTGTAGTGCGGGCGAAAGGGTGGTGCTGTGCATGGCGTGACGCGCTGGGCCGTTGACGCGGCGCGGGCGGGCGCAATCCTCGGCGCATGAAAGTCACCTACTATCTCGAGGTCATTTCATCGTGGTGCTACTGGGCCGAGCCGGCCTGGGCGGAACTGAAGGCGCGCTACGCGGCGCGCGGGGTGGAGTTCGACTGGAAGATCGCGCTGATGCGCAAGGAGGACTACCCGGTGTCGGTCGCGCAGTGCGACTGGTTCTACCGCCGCAGCGGCATGATCATGAAGTCGCCGTTCATGCTGAACTCCGGCTGGCTGGAGCCGTGGCGCGAGGGGCTGTTCCCCGCCGCCAGCTACGTGGCGGAGGCGGGCCGGGATTTCGGGATCACCGGCGACGAGCTGCGCCTGGCGCTGGCCCACGCGGCGGACCGGGACGGTCTCAAGGTCTGCTCCATGGGCCCGGCGATCGAGGTGGCGGTGAAGGTCACCAAGCTCGACCCGAAGAAATTGCAGGCCCGGGCCGAGTCGCCCGAGGTGGCGGCGCGGATCAAGGCCGGCACAGCGGAGTTTTTCGCACACCAGATCGACCAGCGCCCGGCCTTCATCCTGACGAGCGGGATCGGCGACAAGGCGGTGTTCTCCGGCGTGCCACGGATCGAGCCGCTGGCGGCGACGATCGACTCGATGCTGGCGGACGAGGCGGCGTATGCGGCGCATAAAGCCCACTTTGGCGGGCCGCCGGCGGGCTGAGGCAAGGCGTTGCAACGCGGAGGACGCGGAGAAGTTGGAGGCGGGACCATCAGGCCCGCGAGGCATCACCCTCGAAAGCCGCAACCCGCGGGACTGATGGTCCCGCCTCCATCAGGCCCGGGCATGAACAAGGCGCGCTCTTCCGAGCGCGCCTTGGGGATGGAGGCCAGCCTTCCGGTGGGGTTGTATTACAACTTCTTCTCGAGGCCGAAGTAGACGAAGCGGCCGGTGGCGTTGTAGATGAAGCCGGGGTAGCCGTTCGAGTTGTTCGTGAAGCTCGACGCGAAGGGCGGGTCCTTGTCGAGGAGGTTGTTGCAGCCCACCGTCAGCTTCGTGTCGGAATACCAGCGGGCCCGGTCGCCGGCCTTCGTCTCGAAGAACTGGTAGGCGACCTGGAGGTCGAAGGTCGTGGTGGCCTTCACGCGGAACGGGTCGCCGTTGCCGTCGAAGTCCTGGAAGCCGTGCGTGTAGACCGCCTGCAGGCGGGAGCTGAGCGCCCGGTGGTTCCAGGAGAGGTAGGCGATGGACTTCCACTTCAGGTAGGCGTCGTCACCGGCGGTGCCGGGCACCTCGGTGTCGATCAGCTCCACGAGCGGCAGGGCGATGTCGGTGGAATTCTGGTAGGAGTCCATGTAGGTGGCGGTGAGGCCGGTCTCGAAGCGGCCGAGGTTCTCGGTCTTCCAGAGGTAGCTGGCGGAGAAGTCCAGGCCGCGGACCTTGGTGATGCCGAGGTTGCGGAAGACGGAGCGCACGAGCACGAGGTTGCCGGCGAAGTCGCGCACGAGGCTCTCGCCCGGCAGCAGCGTCCCGCCGCTGGTGGCGCGGTCGACGACGTCCTGCGGGTTGGCGGCGACCTGGCCGGTCTGCTTGATCTGCCAGTAGTCCATGGACCAGGTAAAGCCCTCGAGGGCGCCCTTGGGCGACCAGACGAGGCCGAGGTTCACGGACTTGGAGTCCTCGGCCGCCAGCGACGGGTTGCCGGCGGTGGTGATGTTCTGCTCGGGCTCGTTGACGCCGGTGACGGGGTCGGTGATCGGCGTCAGGGCGGCGACCGGCGGCGAGTAGAGCTGGTAGAGCGACGGCTCCTTGAAGCCCTCGCCGTAGCTGCCGCGGAACACGAGGGAGCCGTCGGCCAGCGGTTCCCAGCGGACGCCGATCTTGGGCACGAAGGTGCTGCGGTCGCTGGTGAAGAAGCGCTCGTAGCGCGCGGCGAGGTTCAGCGAGAGGCGGCGGACGCCCGTGAGGGCGTTCTTCTCGGAGACGAGCGGGATCTCGGCCTCGGTGAAGACCGAGCCGATCTTGCGCTGGCGGGCGATGGGGGACGACGGCGTGGTGCCGAGGATGTCGCCCGCCTGGAGGGCGGCGTCGGGCAGCTGGGTGATGGCCTCGCGGTAGAACTCGGTGCCCACGGCAAAGCCGACGTCGCCGCCGGCGATCGACAGGAGGCTGGCCGTGCTCAGCGTGGCGCCGGCGTCAAGCAGCCGGGAGGTGTTCTCGTCGCGCTGGTAGTGCGTGGCGAAGTTCACCGGGGCGGTGTTGGTGGCGATCGGGTTCCGGTAGTAGCCGAACGGGTTGTAGGGCGAGGTGGTGCCGATGTAACTCGGGCTGGCCGGGTTGAAGATCGGGTCCGCCGCGTTCATCGAGCGCAGGAAGCGCGAGGTGGAGATGAGCTTGGCGTTGAGGTTGTTGGTGATCGAGCTGTAGCGGACGCTGGCGTCGAGGTTCCACTTGTCGGCGAGGTTGTCGACGCGGAAGCCGCCCGTCACGGCGAAGGCCGTGTTGTGGTTCTTGAAGACGCGGTTGCCGAACTCGGCGAGGCGGATGCGGGACGAGCCGGAGATGTCCTGGTTGAAGGGATTGAACGGGTTGTAGGCGCCGGCGGCCGCGGTGCGTCCGGTGCCGCGGGCGATCTCGCCCGGGGTGAGGATCGGGTTGGGCGTGCGGGCCGGGATGACGATGGTCGTCTGGCCCGGCGTCTCGAAGTTGCCGGTGGCGAAGGGCGCCAGCTCGTCGACGGCGAGGACGTCCTGGAAGAAGGCGTCGCCGTAGGCGCGGACGTTGCTGCCGAAGAGGCGGCGTTCCCAGGCGGCGAAGAGGCCCTTGCGGGTGGTGTCGGGGAGGGAGCCGGCGGACTCGTTGAAGTTGTAGCTGGAGAGGCGGCCGGTCGAGTAGGTGTAGGCGCTGGCGGGCAGGTTGCCGGTGTTGTTGGCGTTCTGGTTGCCCGGGGCGGGGGTGAGGGTGCCCGGCACGTTCGGGCCGGAGGTGCCGAAGAACACGCCGGTGCCGGCGGCGATGCCGGGGATGGTCCCGCCCGGGGCCAGGCCGAGGGCGGCCTCGACGGCGGCGCGGCTGAGCTGGAGGTTCGGCGGCGAGGAGTTGGAGCTGAGGAACGGCGGGATCGCGGAATACGAGCGGTCGCGCTGGAAGATGGCGTTCCGCTTCTGGTAGTTCAGCCCGATCATCAGGTTGCCGTCGGCGTTGCCCGTGCCCCAGATCATGGAGGCGTTGAGGTCGCCGGAATCCTTGTTGGTGGTGTTGCCGTAGGTGACGGTCGCCAGCGAGCCGTTGTAGTTCTTGCGGAGGATGAGGTTGACGACGCCGGCGACGGCATCGGCGCCGTAGACGGCGGAGGCGCCGTCCTTGAGCACCTCGATGCGCTCGATGGCGGCCAGCGGGATGGAGTTGATGTCGACGAAGGCGCTGGTGCCGCCGGCGCCGACCGGGTAGGGCGCGAGGCGGCGGCCGTTGACGAGGGTCAGGGTGTAGTCGGGCCCGAGGCCGCGCAGCGAGGGCGCGGTGGCGCCGGGGGTGAAGCCGGTGGCGTTGTTGGTGAAGGGCACGCCGCCGCCGTTGGAGAGCGACATGCGCTGGAGCAGCTCGGTCGTGCTGAAGACGCCGCTTTGCTCGATGAGCTTGCGGTCGATGGTCAGCACCGGGAAGGTGCGGGCCTCGCCCGCGACCTCGGTGGACGGGATGTTCGAGCCGGTGACGGTGAACTTCTCGAGTTTGACGGCGGTGTCATCAGCGGCGGACTGGGCGAAGCCGGTCACCGCGAGGGAGGCGCATGCGATCAACGCAGACGCACCCCGCAATCCATATACGGAGCTCTTGCTCATGGTTGGTTTGGGTTGGGTTTTCCTTGGCCGCCGGCGGTCGGGCCGGCGGAGCCACTCTGTCACCGGCATACAACCCGCGGCCGGGCCGGCGCGGAACGGCAGAGAGACCGGACGGATGCGCCGCGCGGCGGGGCGCCATCCGGGAGCGCCGGGGCTCAGGCCGCGCCGGGCGCGGCGAAACCTGAAACCTGAAGTCAGAGGGTGGAGCCCGGCCTCCGGACGGGCTTGGAGCGCGCCCGATCAACCCGGCCGGAGGCCGGGTTCCACCTCGATCTCCGGCCGGAGAATGCCCTAACTCCGGGCATGAAAACACTCCGCTGGTTATCCTTTCCCCTGTTTGTGGCCGCGGGTTTTGCCGCCGAGGCGTCGCCGCAGGATGCGTTCTGGAAAAACCTGTCGGCGCTCTGCGGCCAGGCCTTCGAGGGGAGGATGGTCGAGGGCACGGCGCCGTCGGACGCGGCCTTCGCGGGCCAGCGGATGGTCATGCACGTGCGCGCCTGCGGCGAGAACGAGATCCGCATCCCGTTTCACGTCGGCGAAAACCGCTCGCGCACCTGGGTGATCACGCGCACGCCCGCCGGCCTGCGGCTCAAGCACGACCACCGCCACGAGGACGGCAGCGCGGACAAGGTCACGCAATACGGCGGCGACACGGCGGCGGCCGGCTCGGCGCAGCGGCAGGATTTCCCGGCGGACGCCTTCACGGCGGCGCTGATCCCGGCGGCGGCGGCCAACATCTGGACGGTGCGGATCGAGCCCGGGAAGATGTTCGGTTACGGCCTGCGGCGCGAGGCCGAGGGGCGGCGCTTCCGCGTGGAATTCGACCTGACGAAGCCGGTGGCCGTCCCGCCGGCGCCGTGGGGGAATTGAGGGAAAGTGAGAGTGAGGGTGAAAGTGGTGGAACCCGACCTTCCTCCGTCGCCAAGCCTATGGCGGACATGCCGGGCGGGTTTGTTCGATATGAGTCCTGAAGAAATGGACGCACATCCTGAAAACGCGTCCGGCGGCCGCGTTCCACCCCAAGGCATCAAGCCATCGCCGCCGCCGCCGCGTCCTTCCGGAAGCTGCGCCACGTGAGCAGCAGGGCGATGAGATAGAAGCCGGCGGCCTCGAACAGGGGCAGGCCGGGCAGGTGGATGGGGCTCGCGGGCGCGATGGCCCAGCCGAAGCTCCAGGTGGCGATGAGCGCGCCCGGGATGCTGGCGAGGCTTTGCAGGCCGCCGAGCACGCCCTGCACGGCGCCCTGCTCGTTCGGCGGCACGTGCTTGCTGATGTAGGACTGGAGGGCGGGGCCGGAGAGCCCGGCCAGGCAGGCCACCACGATGATCACGAAGATCATCCAGCCCTGGGTGGCGAGGCCGTAGGCGATGTAGGCCAGCGCGGCGATGATGAAACCGGTCAGCACGGAGCGGGTTTCGCCGAGGCGCGGGACGATGCGTTTCACCAGCAGGGCCTGGAAGAGGCCGGACATGACGCCGGCCATCATCAGCGAGAAGCCCACCATGCGCGGCGTCCAGTCGTAGCGGTATTCGGTGTAGAGCGCCCACATCGAGAACATCATGGCCTGCGCCATCATCATGATGAAGTAGGCCTCCACCAGGCCGAGGACGGCGGGGAAGCGCCGGACGGCGAGCAGGGCGCCGACGGGGTTGGCGCGTTTCAGGTCGAAGGGGCGGCGGTTCTCCGGCTTCAGCGATTCCGGCAGCACGAACAGGCCCCAGAACCAGTTGACCGCCGAGCAGCCCGCCGCGGCCCAGAACGGCAGGCGCAGGTCGACCTCGCCGAGGAAGCCGCCGAGCAGCGGCCCGAGCACGAAGCCGATGCCGAACGCGGCGCCCAGCAGGCCGAAGGCGCCCGCGCGCTTCTCGGGCGGCGTGACATCCACGATGTAGGCGTTGGCCGTGGCGTAGACGCCGGCGGTGAAACCCGCGATGATGCGCGCCACGAACAGCCAGGCCAGCGTGGGGGCGCAGGCCATGATGACGTAGTCGATGGCCGAGCCGGCGGTGGCGATGAGGATGATGCGCCGGCGGCCGAAACGGTCGGACAGCGCGCCGAGGATGGGCGAGCCGATGAACTGCATCAGCGCGTAGATGCCGAAGATCACGCCGTAGGTGTGCGCCCCGCTCGTCGTGTCGCCCCCGCGGAACTCCACGATGAGCTTCGGCAGCACCGGGATGAGCAGCCCGAAGCCCATGATCGCCAGCGTCAGCGTGACAAAGATGAAGCCGACGGCCGGCGGGCGGGGGGACGGGGAGGACATTGACGCGCCATTCAAAGGGGCCGGCGCGGCTTGGCGAGACTGGGTTTCGAAGGTGGAGGGCTCAGCTCCCGTTGAGCCGCGGTCCAGCGGGAGCTGGGCCCTCCAAAAATCAGGCGCGGAGCGGAGTCCGCGCCCTACCGCCCCAGCCGGTCCTGCCGCTGGGCGAGGAACAGGCTGCCGGGCTCGACGCGCACGCCCATGCTCTCCCACCAGCCGTCGGGGCGCGCGAAGGCACCCTTGGTCTTTTTGCCGGTGAAGCCGATGGCGAAGTTCTGCGCGGTGGGCGGCTGCTGGCAGACGAGCTCGCCCTTCGAGTTCCACACGACGTAGTTGGCGCCGGCCCAGCCGTGGCCCGAGCCCATCCACTGGCGGTCCTGGATGGCCATGGACGCGTCGACATTGTCGTAAAGCCCGCCGACCGACCAGCGGTGGTGCGGCTCGCTGGTGGCATGATCCTTTTCCGAGCGGCAGGAGAAAAAGACATTCGGACCCGCGACGCGCGCGCCGAAGACAAAGGCATGGCGCGCCTCCTCGGAGTAGCAGTTCGAGACCAGCACCAGCTGGCCGAGGATGCAGTAGGGGTAGCGGCGGCCGCCGGTGATGATCGAGACCGGGGCCAGCGCGCGGCAGTCGTCCACGGTGATCCACTTGGCGGCGTCGTCCATGCAGGCGGGGCCGTGGGCGAAATGCATCGTGGTCAGCCCGCGCGCCCAGGCGTTCTTCACGTTGCCGAATTGCACGAGGTAGGTGGCGTGGTCCTCGTCGACCGGCCCGGTCTGCCCCTGATAGGCGGCGGTCCTGGCCGGATCGTAGAGCGAGATGGCGCGGAGCGACTCCACGCCGCAGTGTTCGATGCGCGCGGCGTCGGCGTAACGCACCAGTGCACCGCCGCCCCATTGCCGGTCGATGGCGCAGGCGATCGGTGCGTCGACGGTGACGCGGTGGCCGGCGATGGCGGTGATCACGCGGTCGAACTTCAGGTCGAAGGGCGTCCATTGCCTGGTGGACGCGGGGTCGCTGGCGCGCGGCGTGATGCGATCCATGCCGAGCTCGGTGATCCAGGCGGCGTTGCCGCGGCGGATGATGAAAACGGCCTGGCCGACGGCATAACCGGCGGCATCGGCCACGGTGAAGCTGCGGGCGCCGACGGGCACATAATCGTCGGTGATCTCGCGGCGGGTGGCCGGGTCTTCCTTCGGTCCGGCCGGGCCGCCGATGCGGACCAGCGGCTCGGCCTTGCGCATGGCGGCGGTGATGACCGTGCCCTCCCCGCCGTCGCCTTCGCCGCGGAGCACGATGCCGCCGGCGCGGATATGGAGCGGCAGGTTGCAGGTGTAGTGGCCGCGCTTCAGCAGCAGGGCGCCGCGGAAGCCGCCGGCGTCGGGCGGCAGCGCGGCGAGGCGGTCGAGCGCGGCCTGGATGCGCGGGCTGTCGTCGCCCTCGCCCACGCGGGGCGAGAGCGTTTCCCGGACGGGCACATCGGGAATGGCGCGGTCGCCGCCGGCGTAGCCGCAGTGGGAGAAATCGGGGATGATGTCACCGCGCGGGGAATAAGACGTGTAGCGGAGGCGACCGTCGGGACCGGGGCTGACGAGTTCGGAGCGACCCGGGGTCCGCCCCGGGCCGGGTTCGGCGGCGGAAAGCACCGCAACGAGGGCGGGTGCAACGATCAGCCAGCGGGCGGCCGGGGTAAGGGGCATGCGGACAGGTTAGGCCCGAACTGATGCGCGGCAAGCGGCGAGGGGATGATATGGTTAAGCGGGTGGAGGGTCCGCGTCCCTGCGGGCCGCGGTTTCATTTTGTAGGTTGCACGCTTGCGTGCAACGTGGCGTGCAAGCACGCCACCTACATAACCTTCACGGCTTCCAGACCAGGCTGCCGATGGGCGTGGGCGGGACGGTCTTGGCGACGCGGTCGTTGCCGTCCTGTTGCTCTACGGCCTGCAGCAGGAGATGCACCTCGCCAAAATTCGTCCAGGCCACGGGATCGACCGTCGGTTCCCAGGCGCCGACGGAGGTGGTCGTGAGTTCGCGCGTGCGCCAGACGGGGTTGGCGAGGTCGTCGGTGGAGACGGCCACGATGCGGCCACCGCGCTCGTCGTCGCGGTAGATGAGATGGAACCCGGTGGTGCCGGCCGCCGACTGGCGCGTGAGGATGGCGCCGCGCGAGATCGGCGGGCGTTTCGTGGCGGCGCCGCGAAGCTCGAAGGGTTGGGTGCGCGACGTGACCTGCGTCACCGACCAGGCCTTGCCGTCGTGGCGGACGACGTGGAATTGCGGCACGTCGCTGCCGGCCGCCGCCCAGTAGGAGGTGAGGTAGGGCCGGCCGGCCGCGTCGGTGGTGAGCGAGGGCGGATTCATGAGCCGGCTGTCCTGCGGGATTTTCAGCGCATACTCGGCATTGGCGGCGGTGAGGGGCAGGGCGAGCGGCGCGCCGGTGCTGGTGGTCCAGGTCGCGCCGCCGTCGGCCGATTTTGCGTAGCAGAGGTCGTGGTTGGTGGCCACGTCGGGGCTCTCGCGCCAGTTCCACGCGAGGTGCAGGGTGCCGCGGTCATCGACGGTGGCGGCGAGGTAGGCGCTGCGGGCGCCTTCGCCGTCGATGAGGTTGTCGTGCACGCGGCGCCAGGTGCCGGTTCCGTCCGGCTGGTTGAGGCGGAAGCGGGCCTCCGGAGCGGTTGGCTGGGATGTGCGTCCAACCAACCCGTCCGGAGGCCGGGTTCCACCTTTGCCTGGCAGCTCATATCTGTTCAGCACGATGTTGCCGCGACCGGAGCGGCCGTCGCGGTAGAGGAAGAGCAGGCCGCCGTCGGGCTGGCGGAAGAACATCGGGTAGGTGACCTGGTCCTCGAGCGTGCCGGTCATGGGCTGCTTCGGCCCGAGCTCGAGGGAGCCGGGTGCCACGCTGCGGGCGTAATTGAGCGGCTGCGCGTGGTGGTCCCACGCGACGTGCAGGTAACCGGCGCCGTCCACGGCGAGGGCGATGGTGTTGTGGGCGTCGGCGACATTGCCGGTATAGGCGGTCACCTGCGTCTGCCAGGCCTCGGTGCCGAGCGGGCGCTTGGCGAGGACGAGGCGCGCGTCGGCGTCGTAGAAGGCGGCGTATTGGGCGTCGCTGGCGGTGACCAGCGTGCTGCTCTGGTTGGCGAGGACGTTGACCGAGCTGCCGGCCCAGGCCTGGGCGGCGATGGGGCGGGCGCGCAGCGGCTGGTCGAGGCGGATCTCCCGCAGCACGACGCCGGGGTCGATGCCGTAGACGCGCAGCGTGCGCCGGCCGGCGGACGGGACGTGCAGCGTCGCCGCGGTGGTGACGTAATTGTTGAGCACGCCCTGCGCCCACTCGGCGGAGCCGTCGGCCCCGGTGTAGGCGGCGGGCTGCGGCGGGTTTTCGCCCAGGCCGACCCCGAGGCGCAGCCCCCGGCCAGGCACGATCGGGTGCGTCGGCAGCAGGTGCAGGGTCACGCGCCATTCGCCGGCGGCGGGAAAGTCCACGAGGTAATCGAGCCGCGGCGCGTCGGTGAGGAGTTTCGCCGGATCGAAGCCCGGGACGGTGGACGGGAGCAGGCCGACGCCGAGGCCGGGGATGATCTCCCACGCGGCGCCACCGCGGGCGGTGCGCGTCGTGGGCCGGGTGGCGGTGACCGCCGGGCCCGGGAGGTCGCCCTTGACGGGCTTCGGCCGGAAGTCCGGCGGCGACCAGGGGTAGACCCGCATGCTTTGGAACTGCTGGTCCGCCGGCTCGAGCGACGTCATCCCGCGCCATTTGCCGCCGGCGAAGTCCTCGTTGTAGTGGCGGGTGAATTCCTTCAGCTGCGCGTCGGCGGCCAGCGCGCGCTCGCGGTCGCCGAGCTCGCCGTAGAAATAGCGGAAGTTGGCGAGGGCGGAGCCGAGCACCGGGTAGCCGACCAGCTGGTGGTAGGCGTCGCGGGTGCCGGGGCGGAGCCGGGACTCCAGGTCGGCGGCCTGGACGGCGAGCAGGCTGAAGAGGGTGATGCGCTGGTCGATCTCCTGCCGGCTCAGCGGGCTCGGGCGCGGCGCCTCGTGGCGCAGCCACCACTGCAGGTGCTCGGGGCGGCGCGCGAAATTCAGCTGGTAATAGGTCTCCATCACGCGGGCGACGGCGGGGGCGACCGCCGGGCCGAACTCGCGCGCGGCCCACTCGGGGAGGAAGTCCGCCACGTTGTCGTGACGCCAGCGTTTGATGTCCCACGCCATCTGCAGGAAGAACTCGGTGCCGATCTCGGCGGGCTTGAGGTCGCCGACGTTGACGATCCAGATCTTCCGCGCGCCGTGGTCCCAGGCCTTGCTCATCTCGGACCAGATCAGCGCGGGCGGCGTGGTGGAGAGCCAGAGGTAGGACAACGGCGCGCCGAGGTAGGAGAGGTGGTAATAGACGCCGAAGCCGCCGGGGCGTTTGCGTTCCTCCGGCGTCGCGAAGTTGCGGACGTAGCCGAAGTTGTCGTCGGGCCAGACGATGGTGACGTCGTCCGGCACCTTCAGGCCCTGGCGGTAGAGGGCGAGCACCTCCTTGTAGGCGCAGAACATCTGGGGGATCCCAGAAGGGCCGTTGGGGGCAACGGCCCCTGCCGCGGGGGTTTTATACCCCGACGCATTGGCCGGTGCCGCGGACGGGTCGGGGTATAAAACCCCTCGCACCGAAGCAGACCCATAGGGCTTTGCATATTTTTCGATCATTGCGCGCTGGTCGGCGAAGATTTTTTCCAGGGTGGCGATGCGCTCGGCGTCGGTCTTCGGGCCGACCATGTTGGAGTCGTGGATGCCGCGCATGCCGAGGGTGTAGATGTTCTCGAACCGGCCGTTCTCCTTCATGCGCTGTTCCCAATAGGCCAGCACGCCGTCGCGGTTCTTCACGTAATTGTAGTCCTCCTTCGGCGCGGTCCATTCACCGACGTTGTTGCGGAGCATCGGCTCGGCGTGGGACGAGCCCATGACGATGGCGTAGTCGTCGGCGACCTGCTTGTTTTTCGGGTAATGGTTGAAGGCCCGGGTCGAGGGATGCATGCCCGGCCAGAGGGTGTTGGCCTTGAGGCGGAGGAGGAGCTCGCAGACCTTCGCGTAGGTCTTCGGGCCGAGGTCGCCGGTCTCCGGCTCGAAGGTCTTCGCGGCCCACGGCTGCAGGCCCCAGTCCTCGTCGTTGATGAAGATGCCGCGGTATTGGACCGACGGCGGGCCGAAGCGGCGCGTGCCGGCGGCGAGGTGGAGCGCGGATTTTTTCGGCGGCGTGACGTCCGACCACCAGGACCACGGTGACACGCCGATGGCCTGGGCGAGCTCATAGACGCCGTAGGCCGTGCCGCGGCGGTCGCTGCCGACGATGACGAGGGCGGAGGCGACATTGGGGAGCGGATCGGTGACGGTGGTGATGAGGAAGCTCTCCCAGGCGCCCGACAGGTCCTGCACGTCGAGCTTGCCGGCGTCGATGAGGCCGTTGATCAGGGGGCTCTGGCCGAGGGTGCCGACGAGGACGGCGGGACCGGAGACGGAGGGAAAGGCGGCGACGGCGGGTTTCACGCCGGTGACGCGCTGGATGTCGGCGGCGAGGTCGCGGGTGGCGAGCGTGACGACCTTGTGATCCTCGGGGGAGAAGACGATGGTCGCGGCCTTCCCGCCGGCCACGAGGGGGAAGTCGTCCGGGGCGCGAGCAAGCTCGCTGACCCACGGGGCGGCGAGGGCGGTGGTGGCGAGAAGGAGGGAGAGGAGGAACTTCATCGGTCTTGAGTGCTTGATGGAGGCGGGGGCATCAGCCCCGCGGGTTAAAATTCCGGCGACCGGGCATGATGTCCCGCGGGACTGATGGTCCCGCCTCCAGGGGAATGCAATCAGGGTTTGTCGAGTTCCACCGTCGGGTTCGCCACCAGCTCCGCGCGGGTGAGCGCGACGACACTGTCGGCCGAGCCGAAGTCGGGCCTGGCCGAATCGGGCAGGTGGATGGGCGCGTTTTTCTGCAGCGGCAGGATGGCGATGGTCAGCCCGCCGTTCTTCAGGTCGGCGGCGTGACGGCGCAGGCCGATGTCCAGGGGCTGGCCGTTGTAGTAATCGTCGTTGATGAGCTTGCCGCCGATATAAACCCGCGCGACATCGCCGGTGTAGTGGAGCCGGAGCAGGGTGTCGGCCGACCAGTCGACATTCGCCGGCAGCTGGATGCGCCAGACGGCGGCATTTGCGAAGTCGGCGTCCACCGGCATGGCGGCGACCGGCTGTTTGGATCTGCCCATTTCAATTTTCCGCAGCGGGCCGGCGGGCCGGACCAGCTCGGTGGTCACGGCGACCGGCGCAGCGGGGGCGGGGGATTTTTTCAGGAACAGGGTTTCGGCGTCGGCGGCGCTGAGCAGCACGACCTTGATGCTCGAGTTCAGGATCAACGCCGGATCGGTGCCGGGTGTCACGTTGAGCGCGCGGGTGTAGCCGTCGCCGCGGATCTCGACCCTGCCGCGCACCGCGATGACGCGGACGCCGGTGAAGACGAACTCGGCCGGGATGCCCGGGGTCTCGGCGAAATAATAGGTGGCGGCGGAACCCTGGCCGGTGATGGCGACAGGCTGCGCCGTGGCCCAGGCGAGGGTGCCGCCGGGGGTGAGGCCGAGGTTGACCGGCCAGAAGAAGTGCGCGCCGGCCGGGATGGTCACGGGCGCGGAGGGCAAGGTCACGGGTCCGCGCTCGGGGAAGGTGAGGGTGAACTGCACGTCCTCCTTGGCGGCCAGGGTGCGGCCGCGCTCGAAATTGTTGACGAAGACAAAGCCGCCGCGGCTGTCGGCGCGCGCGGCCCAGCGGAGCGTGGTGACATCATCCTTGCCGGCCGGGCGGACGTCGGGGAGGAAGGTGCCGAGGCGGGCGAACCGGTCCCCGTAGCTGTGCAGGAACAGGTGGAGCGGACGCAGCGAATAGAATTGCGGGCGGGCCTGGCCGTATTGGCCGAGGGCGGCCTGGAAGTCGTAATTCTTCACCGGCATGTCGTTCCAGTTGGTGATGGCGGTGCCCTGTTCCTCCATGAGGGTGGTCAGTTTCCCCTCGGGGTTGGTGCCGCCGTGATACATGTAATAACCGGGCGACACGCTGCCGGAGCCGAGCTTCACGAGCGTGGTCGAGGTGATGTCGCGCGGGTCGACGAGGATGCGGCGGTGGTAGCTGCTCATCATGCCGCCGCCGATCTCGCAGGTGAGATAGGGGTAGCGGGCGACGTCGTCGGCATCCCTGGTGTTGCGGCGGCCGAGGGCCTCGTTGGCGATGTTGGAGTCGACGCGCAGCGTGGAGAAATGGAAACCGGCCCAGTAGTTGCCCGGCATGGAGGTCAGCTCGCGATCCCAGAAACCCTCGGCGTAGACGCCGTAGAGCGGGACGATCTCACCGAACGGCATCGGCGTGCGCAATGCGGGCCAGCCGGTGCGCGTGTAGAGCGGGACGTCGATACCGGCGTCGCGGGCGATCTGCTTCAGCGCGAGGAGATACGAGGCGGGGCCGCCGTATTCATTGTCGAGCTGGATGCCGATGACCGGGCCGCCGTCCTTCCAGAGCAGGCCCTTCACCTGGGCGGCGATCTGCGCGTAGAGAAGCCTTGTGCTCGCGAGGAAGGCCGGGTCCTCGGAGCGCGTCTGGCCGCGGGCGACGAGCCAGTCGGGCAGGCCGCCGCTGCGCACCTCGCCGTGGCACCACGGGCCGCAGCGCACGATGACCTTGAGGCCGGCCTCGCCGGCGAGCTCGACGAAACGGCGCAGGTTCTTGTCGCCGGTCCATTCCCATCGGCCCTCGATCTCCTCGTGGTGGATCCAGAAGACGTAGGTCGCGACGAGGTCGATGCCGCCGGCCTTCATCTTGCGCAGCTCGGCGAGCCACTCGTTCTCCGGGTAGCGCGAGTAATGGAACTCGCCCATGACGGGCGTCCAGGGTTTGCCGTCGAGGAGCAGGCTGTGGCGGTCGAGGGAAATGGCGGTGCCCGCGGGATTGGCCGCCGTGCCCATGTTGAAGGATTCGGCCGGGGCCGGATCGGTTCGTGGCACGGTGAGGGTGAGCGGTTCAGCGAACGCGGCCGAGCCAAGCAAGAGGAGTCCGGCGAGCAGGGGTAGTCTCATGGCGGGTGGAGAGACGACTTTAAGCCCGCGGATGCGGCAACCCCAAGCCTTTCTTACAGTCCGGGGTGGACGTTTGCAGGGCAGGATCGCTGATCCCGCCCTACAGAGGACGGATCAGCGTCCTCGCGCCTAGCACGCTCCAGGAGCGCGCGATGCGGCCGGCCTGCACCTCGTAGATCATGACGACCTCGAGCGTGCCGGGACCCTCGGGAAAGGTGCGGGTGACGATCTCATGGTCGAAGACGAAATTACCCATCACGATGCGGCGCTGCAGGGCGGCGTGAAGATTGGGTTCCTGGAAACGCGCGGTGAACCGCTCGCGCAAGGCGGCCGCGCCGCGGGCGAGGAGCTTGTCCGGGTGCTCGAGCAGCGCGGCGTCGTCGGCGTAGGTGGCGAGGAGCGCGGCGACATCCTTCGCGTTGTAGGCGTCGAGCTGGCGCTGGACGACGGATTCGGGCGTGGGGTTCATGGCTTGGGTCTATTGTAGGTTGCGTGCTTGCACGCAACGTTGCGCGCAAGCGCGCAACCTACATGGGAATCGGGGCTGCATCCCGCGGGGCTGATGGCCCCGCCTCCATGGGGAATCTCAACGGAGGAACGCGGCCGCGGTCCAGAGCATCGGGGCCTGGCCGTGGAGGTCGCCGGACTTGCGTGCGCGGCCCAGGTAGAAGTCGTATTGCACCTTCAGGTCGTCGCTCTTGGTGGCGAGCTTGCCCTTGTCGGTGCCGATGCAGACCTCGCGGAGGTTGGCGTCGGGCTCGAGGTGGGCGACGAGCGCGAGCCAGGCCTTGCGGGCGGCGGGGGCGTAGGTCTGCTCGTCGAGCCAGCCGTGCTTCACGCCGGCGACGAAGGCGAAGGTGAACATGCCGGTGGCGGAGGTCTCGGTCCAGGACTCGGGTTTGTCCACGAGCTGGCGCCAGAGGCCGTTGTCGGCCTGGCGGGCGAGCAACGCGGCCATCATTTTCCGGTAACCCGCGAGGATGCGCGCGTGGTGCGGGTTGGTCGCGGGGAGGTCGCGCAGGAGCTCGGCCATGCCGGCGGCGACCCAGCCGTTGCCGCGGCCCCAGAAGAACGGCGAGTCCGGCGCGTGGAGGAAAAGTCCGTTGGGCTGCTGCAGCTTGTCGAGGTAGGCGGCCATCATCAGCGCGGCGCGGTCGAGATAGACGGTGTTGCCGGTGGCGCGGAAGGCCTGCACCTGGAGGATCGGGCTCATATACATGTCGTCGATCCAGTAGCGGGCCTCCTGGGTGATGCCGTCGGGCGTGGTCTTCTCCCACTGGGCGTCGGCGAAGTGCCGGCCGGTGGCGAGCATGGTCGCGTCCTTGCTGAGCATGGCCAGCTCGAGCGGGATGACGCCGAAGATGCGGTAGTCGACGTGCTCGTTGGGCGAGATGCGCCTGGCGCCCTCGGGGGTGAGGAGGATGTCGTATTTCGCGGCGAGGCGCTTTTGCAGGCCGGCGTCACCGGTGAGGCGGGCGACATCGAGGCTGCCATACCAGGCGCAGATCTCGGGATAGATGACGTAGCGGCGGCGCGGGTCGGTCTGCCACTGGAAGGGGCGCGCGGCGAAGTTCTCGGCGACGCGCTGGCCGACCTCGGCGGGCGAGGTGCCGGCAGGCCAGTCGGTGAAGGCGGCGGGGGTGGACGGCCGGCTTTGGCAGCCGGCGAGACCGAGCAGCGCGGCGAGCGAAAGGAGAACGAGGAAGCGCGGGGTTTTCATCGCAGGGAAGGGTCGGGGTGGGAGGGGCTTTACGCCCCGACTGATATAGGTGAAGCGAACGAGTCGGGGCGTAAAGCTCCTCCCGCATTAGATTATGCGGACAGTCAGAGGGTGGGTGGGCCAGTCCGCTGGCGGACGCCGATTGGGCGCGAGCGAGCTCGCTGGCCCACAAAGTTCAAGGCAATGGCTTCAGCCCCTCGGCGCGGACGACCCATTGGCCGTCGGCGGGCAGGCCCGGGTGTTCCCGCGGGGCGCCGTCCCAGCCGCCGACCATCAGCGCGACGGCGGAGAGGAACGCGCCGTTGGCGGGGAGATAGACCGCGATCTCGCGCCTGGGGACGCCGGGCTTGGCGTTGCGCACGGCGGCCTCGTCGCTGCGCTGCGGGCAGTGGCCGCTGGGCAGGTAGAGATTGTTGGGCCCTTTGCGCAGCAGGATATCCACCGCCTGTTCCGGGTGGCCGAGGCGCGCGGCGGTCATGGCGATCATCGGGTAATCCCAGCCCCAGATCTTGGTCTCCCAGTCCCAGGTCTGCATGACGGCGTCGAAGGTGCGCTGCATCGTCGCGCGGTCCACGTCGGGGCCGCCGGGCAGCAGGCCGAGCGGCGCGAGCATCGTCGGGTGGTCGTGGCGGCTGTCGAGGTTGTCGAAGGTGTCGGGGTTCGAGCCGAGGGCGACGTAGCGGCCGTCCTTCTGCGGGATGGGCGCGAGGTGGGCGATGACGTGGTCCCATTTTTCCTCGCGCGGCAGGCCGAGGCGCTCGCGCCACTGCTGGGCGACGCCGAGGGCCCAGCGCCAGTAGGCCAGCTCGAAGGACGGGTTCTGGCTCGCGGCCTGGTCGTAGATTTCCTGGGCGATCCAGAGCGGCGGGCCGAGGACGTATTGGCCCCTGGCCGCGTCGAAGTGCACCATGGACGCGAGGCAGTCGGCGGTCTCGAGGACGAGGTCGCGGTAGCGCGCGAGGGTTTCGGCGGTGGGCTGGTTGCGGTAGAGCAGCTCGGCGAGGTAGACCAGGTGCGGCTGGTTCCAGACGATGAGCGGGTTGCCGCCCGGGCTCTCGCGCATGTCGGGGCCGGTCATCTTGGCCCAGCGCGCGCCCCGGAGGCCGCGGCTGGCGGCGAGCGCGCGGGCGGCGGGGAGCTGGGACTGATACCATGCGAGGTTTTTCGCGAGCAGGGCGTCGTGGCCCCAGAGCGCGAAGTGGGCGGTGTGCCACCAGATCATCTCAGTGTGGTGCTTGCCATACCAGGTGCTGCAGGTGAGGCCGGACTCCTGCGGCGGCACCTCGCCCGCCATCTGCACGGCCATGAGGTAGCGCGAGAGGATGATGCGTTGCTCCATTTGCGCGGCGCGCGGGTCGGTGCTGCCGGTGAAGTCCACCGCGGCGCCCTCGCGCCAGAATTTCTCCCAGGCCTGCCGGCTGGCGGCCAGCACCCCGGCCACGTCGAAGGGCGGGTGGTCGAGCGCGGCGGGGGAAAAGGTGAGGGCGAACTCGAGCTTCGTCCCGCCGGCGGCGACATCGTATTCGTGGGGCGCGGTGCCGGTGAACAGGAGGCGTTCCTTCGCGGCGAGCGTGACGTAATAACGGGTGTTGCCCACCATGCGCAGCAGGTCGATGTGGGTGTCGGTGCGGGCCGTGATGGCGGTGGAGTGGGCGCCGGGCTCGCTCCAGTCGAGGGCGGGGGTGTTCTTTACCGCCGGGTCGTGCCCGCGCGGGAAACGGAGGCGCACGCGCAGCTTGCCCTCGAGGACCAGCGGTGACTCGACCGACACGCCGATCGTGTCGGTGCGGCTGGCGCAGGCGGTGGTGACGGTGACGGGCACGCCGCCGAGCTTGAATTTGCTCGTGATGATGCCGGTCCACAGGTCGAGGGTCTGTTCCGGCTCCTCGATGTCGGCGGGGACGAATTCCGTGCCGTCGGGCTTCCGCCACTCGAGGGCGAGCTGGCCCAGCGGGTGGTTGCGCGGGTTGCGCCGGAGCCAGTCGCCGGCGGGTGTGCTCGCGCGCGTCGGGAAACCCAGCACGCGGCCGTCGGGCAGCGTGAAGTCCTTGTTGGCGTCGGAGAGCTGGTAGTTGTGCGGGTTCTCGTCGGTGACCCAGCACCAGCGCGAGAGCGTCTCGGTGGGAATACCGGTGCGCTGGTAGAGTGCGGCGAAGCTCTGGAGGCCGGTGATATCGGCGGTGAAGGCGAAGTTGCCGTTGCCGACCGTGAGCGGGGCGTCGACGTCGACCGAGCGGATGACGGGATTGTGGCGCGTGACGAGGGCGCGGCGGTCGATGGGCCCGGCCGCAAAAAGCGAAAGGGTGAGGAGGGACGAAACAACGGGCAGGGTTAACCGCGAAGGGCGCGAAGGAACGCGAAGGTCAAAGGCAGGCATGAAATGGCAGGGCTGGATGGTCCGGACTTCGCGATCCTTGGCGTTCTTTGCGGTTGAACAACCGCCTCAGTGCGCCCCGCGGTAGTTCTTCTCGCCGGCGGTCACCCGGAACGGCATCCGGTTTTCCTTCGGCGGGAGCGGGCAGGTGGCGAACGCGGTGAAGGCGCAGGGCGGGTTCTGCATCCGGTTGAAATCAAGGACGAGCTTCGTCTCGCCGGGCTTCGGCTTCGGGACGTAGAGGAAACGCGAGGCCTCGTAGGTTTCCTCGCCGGCGGTGAGGTCGGTGAGGATGAAGAAGAGGTTGTCGCCGCCCTCGTCGACCGGCAGCAGCTCCACGGTGTGGCCGGCATGGGTGAACACGGCCTTGCCGGGGACGGGCGCGGGCTCGGTGACGCCGATCATGTTGGTGATGGGGATCTGTTTCACGGGGTCGAAGGGCACCCACGTCGCCTCGATGCGCCACGCCGGGTCGATCGGGAAATAGTCGATGTCCGCGAAGTGCGCGCGGGTGGCGGCCTCGGTGTCGCGCACGCGCAGGTAGAGCTCGGGACCGCGCGACATGACGTAGAAGTTCGCGGTGCCGAAGGTCACGCGCGTGGGCTTGGCGCCTTTCCAGTCCAGTGCGGCCGGCCGGTCGGTGGGGACGCCGTCGATCTCGAGCAGCGCGCTCGGCGCCGGCGTGAGGGTGACGGAGCGGTCGGCGGCGAGGGTGACGGTGGCGAGGTAGGGCGGGCCGACGGCGAGGCGGATGGAATTGTCGGATGCGGTGCCGACGGTGTTGGCGCCCGGGGCGAGCAGGTGCCGGCCGACCAGCGAGAGCCAGCTGTCCGGCGCGGTCAGGCGGGCGACGCGCGCGGCGCGCCAGGTCTCGATGGACTTGACGTGGTCATCCTGGGCGACGGACGGGGCGGAAAGCAGCAGGGCGAGGAGCAGGTAACGCGGCAGCATGAGAGCGAGGAAGGCAGATTATTTCCGAAAAGGAAATCCCGGGGTTGCGGCGGGGAGTGTAGGGCGGGATCTCCGTATCCCGCCTCGAACGTGATATGCGTTTCGAACGAAGGCGGGATACGGTGATCCCGCCCTACAAAATTACCGGGGCACCCTCACGGCTCCACCATCACCGGCGTGCCGACCTTGACGAGGGCGAGCAGGGCGACGGCGTCCCAGTTGGCGAGGCGGAAGCAGCCGTGCGATTCCGTGCGGCCGACCTTCTCGGGGTCGGGCGTGCCGTGCATGCCGTAGCCGGGGCGGTCGAGGCCGATCCAGGCGGCGCCCACGGGATTGTTCGGGCCGGGCGGGATGATCAGCCGGCGGCCGAGTTCCTGGCCCTCGGCCGACTCGGGAAAGACGGCCGGGTCGAACGTGTAGTCGGGGTCGGGGATGACGACCGTGACCTTCAGCTCGCCGACGGGGCGCTTCTCGACGTTGCGCGCGATGCTGACCGGGCAGTGGAGGACGATCCGGCCCTCCTCGGTGACGGCCTCGAGGACCTTCTCGGCGAGGCGGATGTGGATGCGCGCGACCTTGAGCGGGCTGGTGAACGGCGCGACATCCGGCACCGTGACCGTGGCGCCGGGCAGGAGGTCGTCCCAGTTGAAATCCGGGTTCAGCGCGCGGAGGTATTTCGGGTTGGCGCGGTAGAGCTCGGCGACGAACTCGAGCGCCGTGCCGTGGAGGAGCCAGAGGCTTTTCGACTTGCCGAGCCAGGTGTCCGGCACGGGCTCGAGGCGGGCCAGCTCGGCGGACGTGAACGTGTGGGTGGTGAGCGGCGGGGCGGTGAGCCGCAAGAGCTCGCGCGTGGCCTGGTCGAGATCGCCGGTGGGGTTGAGGCCCTCGTTGCGCTGGAAGGCCTTCATCGCCTCGGCGGTCTGGGCGCCGCGCACGCCGTCGATCGAGCCGCAGGAATAGCCGCGGCGGTGCAGCTCGACCTGGGCCTCGACCCAGTTGGACACGGGGGGCCCCTCCTTCGCCAAGGCTCCGGAGGGCACGGCCGGGTCTTCCGCCGGCGTTTCCTCCGCGGGCAGGGCGGGGGTGTCCTCGGGTTTCAAGGCCGGCGCCGCCGCGGGCTGGGCGGCCAGCATTCCGCCGAGGGACAGGAAAAGCAGGAACAGCGGGGGCCGGATCATGGCCGCCCACGATGGCAACCGCCGGGGAAATGAAAACGCGGAAATAGGTCCGGGAGGCTTACTTCAGCTCATCCACGAACTTGTGGACCATGGCGCGGGCGTCGTTGCCCTCGGCGATCAGCTGGCCGTCCGGGCCGTAGACCTTGAAGTGCGGGATGCTCTGCAGCTTGAACTGCCGGGCGACGGGCGACTGCCAGTCGATGCGCTTCACGTCGGGGCGGTTGATGTCGACCTTGACGACGGCGAGGTCGGCGCGCGCGGCGTGGAGCTTGGCGAGGGGCTCGTTGTAGACCTGGCAGGGGCCGCAATACTTGCTGGTGAAGTCCACGATGGTCGTCTTGCCGGGGACGAGGTGGTCGGCGAGCACGATGGTCTGGCCCATCGCGACGTGGGCGGGCTCGGCGCCCTTGGGGGCGGCCAGGGCGGTGGCGGACAGGGCGAGGGCGGCGAGGAGGGCGGGGAGGAGTTTCATGGGAGTATGAACTATACGCAGGGATGGTTATTCCATTAGGACAATTATTCAAACCGGGTTTTGTGGGCCAGCGAGCTTGCTCGCGCCTGGGGTGCGCCTGCAAGCAGGCCGCCCACCGGCACCCATGCCGCGGGGCTGGTGGCCCCGCCTCCCGATACGGCTATTTCAGCAGCGCGCGCAGGTCGGCCAGGCTGAGCTTCGCGGCGGCCGCGTCGCTGGCCTCGAAGACCCCGGCGAGCAGCGCGCGTTTCTCGTCCTGCAGGGCCATGACCTTCTCCTCCACCGTGCCGGCGCAGATGAGGCGGTAGCTGGTGACGACCTTCGTCTGGCCGATGCGGTGCGTGCGGTCGGTGGCCTGCGCCTCGACGGCGGGGTTCCACCACGGGTCATAATGCACGACGGTGTCGGCGCCGGTGAGGTTGAGGCCGGTGCCGCCGGCCTTGAGGGAGATGAGGAAGACGGGGACGGTCGCGTCGGCCTGGAACTTGTCCACCGCGGCCTGCCGGGCCCTGGTCGTCATCGAGCCGTCGAGGTAGCAATGGGCGACGCCCTGGGCGTCGAGTTCCTCGCGCAGCAGCGCCAGCAGCGAGGTGAACTGCGAGAAGACGAGCATGCGGTGGCCCTCGTCGACGGACTCGGCGAGCAGCTCGCGGAAGGCGTCCAATTTCGCGGAATCGGTGTAGGTTGTGCGCCCGCGCGCAACTTGGCCCGCGAGCGGGCCACCTAAAGGGTTGGCCACCAGCCGCGGGTCGCAGCAAATCTGGCGGAGGCGGAGCAACTGGGTGAGCGTGGCGAGGTGGAGCCGGCCCTCGGAGGCGCCCTGGGCGGCGAGGTCGAAGAGTTCGCGCTCGGTGTCCTCCTGCATGCGCCGGTAGAACGCGGCCTGGGCCGGGGTCGGCTCGCACCAGATGACCTGCTCGATCTTCGGCGGCAGCTCGGGGGCGACGGCGGCCTTGGTGCGGCGGAGGATGTAGGGCGCGGTCTGGACGCGCAGCCGCTCGTCGTGGAAGGCGCGTTCCTCGCGTTTCATGCCGGCGGGCAGCCTGGGCAGGAAGCCGGGCATGAGGAACTCGAAGAGCGAGCGCAGGTCGTCGAGCGAGTTCTCCAGCGGCGTGCCGGTGAGGAGGAAGCGGCTGCGGCCGTGCAGCCCGCGCAGGGCCTGCGCGGCCTGGGTGCGGCGGTTCTTCAGGTGCTGCGCCTCGTCGGCGAGGATGATATCGAAAGGCACGCCTTCGAACAGCTCCGTGTCGCGCGCCAGCGTGCCGTAGGAGGTGAGCACGAGGTCGTAGCCGGCGAATTCCTTCGCCGTGAGGCGGGCCGTGCCGTGGTGGACGAAGACGCGCAGCGCCGGGGCGAAACGCGCGGCCTCGCGGCGCCAGTTCTCCACGAGCGAGGCCGGCACGACGACGAGCGAAGGGCTTTTCTCAGGTGGAACCCGGCCTCCGGACGGGTTTGTTCTGTGTGCGTCCTGAAAACCCGTCCGGAGGCCGGGTTCCACCTTCACGGCACACAGCAGCGCGAGCGCCTGCGGGGTTTTGCCGAGGCCCATCTCGTCGGCGAGGATGCCGCCGAGCTGCTGGCCGTGCAGGTGCCAGAGCCACGCGACGCCGAGCTGCTGGTAGGGGCGGAGCACGGCGGTGAAGTCCGCCGGCACCGGCGCGGGCGGGAGCACGGAGAGGTTTTTCAACGCGGCGCTGCGCGCATGCCAGGTCTCGGGCGCGGAGAAATGCGGCGCGATGTTCTCCAGCAGGCCGGTGACCTCGGCGGCGCGGGCCTTGGCGATGCGGTGCCGGCCCTGCGCGCTGGCGGCGGAGACCTCGCCGGCGAGCGCGCGCTGCGCGGCCTCCAGCTCGGCGAGCTTGGCGGCGTCGATCAGGTAGATGGCGCCGTCGGCCTCGATGTAGCCGCGGCCGGTGGCGACGGCGGAGCGGATCTGGGCGTCGGGTGCGGTGCCGGCCTTGAGGCCGAGGGTGACGTCGTAGCCGTCGGCCGCCTCGCCGATCGACGCGGCGATCCCGGCGGTCTTCAGGTGGGCGGTGTTCTTCTCGAAATTGGCGGTGAACTCCGCGTGCAGGTTGTCGCGCAGCAGGGCGCCGTGCGTGGCGAGGAGGTTGAGGACCTTGTGCCGGTCGCGCAGCCACCACTTGCGGGTGAGCGGGTCGAGCGCGAAGCGGTGGGTGCGCAGGAACTCGA
>JAYRDK010000057.1:0-26173 GCA_041909435.1 Lacunisphaera sp. | reverse complement strand
GGGCGGCCGGCGCCGCGGCGCCGGGGATCGTGAACTTGACCGGTTCCTGCGCGGAAGCGGCGGTGAGCAGGCCCAGGGTAACGAGGGCTGCACTGACTTGGGACATGAATTTCATTGCGAGGAGGTAAGCCCGGTTGGGAAACGGCCCGGGTGGTTTTGTGCCGTAAAAGGCGCGAAATTGCCCACCCGCCCGGGAAAAATCAACCCCTTAGGCGGCGACAGCCGGCGATTCCGCGCCGGAACCGCGGGCTTGTCAGCCCCGCCAACCTCCCCAAACTTGCCAATCCCATGAACGAAAACCAATTCTGGCACAGCACCGACGGCCAGATTCTGACGGTCAAGAGCAAGGGCGACAAGGCCGCCCTCACCCTCGCCTTCTGGCCGCGCAACCCCGCCGAGATGGACTTCGTGAAAGGCCGCCTCGCCGAGATCCACTTCACCGAGCGCAGCTCCCTCGCCCGCATCGGCATCGAGATGCACCTGCACGGCGCGCCCACCGTCGACGGCAACCGCCTGCTGCTCGAGGCCGACGCCTTCATCTACGACGCGAATTTCCCCAACGCCGCCTACTGGAAGAAACTCCTCCGTCCCGGCACGCCGGTCGGCCGCCTGTTCTACGCGCCGGCCGCCGCCAAACTCTCCACCGCCGAGATCTGGGCCGCCATCCAGAACAACGACCTCAAGCTGCCCAACACCATCAGCATCGACTCGCGCGGCCGCGTCTTCCTCACGCCGCACCAGGTCAGCTACACGCTCTCACCCAAGCTCCAGCGCCTCAATTTCGAGCACATCGTCAGCGGCAACGCCGGCCGCTCCTTCCTCGACAAGGTCCAGGTCCGCCACGACGCCTCCCCGCTCACCATCCCGCCGCGCTCCGGCATCCTCACCAGCTGCTCCATGTATCTGAAGGAGCACTTCGTCGTCCTCAACCAGGGCGAGGGCAACTTCGGCCTGCACACCTCCGCCGTCCTGCTCGACCCGATCAAGACCTTCGGCACGAATGTCATGCTCGAGATCTACAACACCGGCGACCAGCCGGTGGTGAACCCGATGGTCTCGGTCGACATCTTCCGCGCGCCGCCGTTCACCGACCCCGAGGTCAAGACGCTCACCAAGAAACGCCAGCGCCTCCTCTCCACCGCCACCAGCCTGTTCAAGTGCCTCGACGAGAACCCGCCGATGGACACCGCCGCGGCGAAACCCAAGACCCAGATCACCGTCCGCGGCCAGAGCGCCACGATGGAGAACCGCGCCGTTTTCGTCCGCGCCAACGAGGACCTCAAGAAATTCCTCGAGGGCGAGGCCTGTCCCGTCGGCAGCCGCACCATGATCCAGGCGCTCGACAACGCCCCCGCCGACGCCGACACGCTGATCATCGACTACTTCCCCGACCTGCTGGAGCACATCGAGCTCATCACCCGCATCGGCGACGCGAAGCTGAAGCGCATCATCTTCCGCCAGGCCTCGCGCACCCACGGCTACTTCCTCTCGAGCAACGCCCACGCCCGGCTCGACACCTTCCACGCCATCGGCATCTCGGTCTACTGGTATGACGTCGTGACGAAGGACCTCTACGTGCACACCTACAAGAAGGGCCACGGCTTCTTCGTCCGCGAGGAGATGGCGCGCAAGTTCCAGGAGACGACCATCCTCGCGTTCTACGGCTCGGCCGTCGGCATCGAGGCGGCGGACACCGAGCGCATCACGCGCCTCGTCGAGCAGCTCACCGGCTTCATCGGCCCCAACGTCGGCGTCCTCACCGGCGGCGGCGGCGGCGTCATGCGCCTCGCCACCGACCAGGCCCGCAGCAAGGGCGCGCTCACCGGCGCCTGCTTCCTCGAGCTCGAGGCCCAGCCGCCCGAGCTCGGCGTGGACTTCTTCAACACCTTCCAGGAATCGTCGCGTCACTTCCGCCAGAAATGGTTCGAGGCTGCGGATTTTTGCATCTTCAACGTCGGCGGCGTCGGCACGCTGGAGGAGATCGGCATCGAGATGTGCAACCTCAAGCTCGGCATCCGCCCGCGCGTGCCCTACGTGTTCTTCAACGCCAAGTTCTGGGGCGACCTCCGCCGCCAGGTGAAGACCATGATCGGCACCAAGCGCGCCCCGGCCTGGATGACCGACTACCTCCTCTTCACCGACGACCCCGACGAGGTCGTCCGCTTCTACCGCAAGACGCTGCAGGTGCTGTGAGCCGAACGGAAGGTCATAGGTAATGGGTCATAGGCGATGGGGCGGTGACAAAATGCTTCCCACCCATCACCCATAACCTATCACCTATCACCTGATGGCCCTGCCCAAATCAGTCCTCGTCGTCGGTTCCGGCGGCCGCGAGCACGCGCTTGTCCGCTCCCTCGCCGCCTCGCCCGCCAAACCGCGCCTCCTCTGCGCGCCGGGCAACGCCGGCATCGCCGCCGACGCCACCTGCTTCCCCGTGACGGTCGAGGACATCGCCGGACTCGTCGCGCTGGCGCAGCGCGAGAAGGTAGAGTTTGTCGTCGTCGGCCCCGAGGTGCCGCTGTCGCTTGGTCTCGTCGACGCACTTATCAAGGCTGGCATCCCCGCCTACGGTCCGAAGGCCGACGGCGCCCGGCTCGAGGCCTCGAAGACCTTCACCAAGCAGATCCTGCTGAAGTATAAAATCCCGACGGCGGCCGCCGGCATCTTCACGCAGGTCGATCCTGCCATCGACTATGTGCGCCGCCGCGGCGCACCGATCGTCATCAAGGCCGACGGCCTCGCCGCCGGCAAGGGCGTGGTGGTCGCGCAAAACCTGCGCGAGGCCGAGGAAGCCGTCCGCGACATGCTCGCGGGCAACAAATTCGGCTCCGCCGGCAGCCAGATCCTCATCGAGGACTGCCTCTTCGGCGAGGAGACCTCGATCCTCGTCGTCGTGTCCGGCCGCGACTACGTCATCCTGCCGACCTCGCAGGACCACAAGCGCATTGGCGACGGCGACACCGGCCCGAACACCGGCGGCATGGGCACCTACTCGCCCGCCGAGGTCGTCACCCCGGCCCTGCTCGCCCGCATCGAGAACGAAATTGTCCGCCCCTCCGTCAATGCCATCGCCGACGAAGGCATGGTTTATCGCGGCACGCTCTTCATCGGCATCATGCTCACACCGGCCGGCCCGAGCGTGATCGAATACAACGCCCGCTTCGGCGACCCCGAGACCCAGGTCGTGCTGCCGCGCCTCGCCACCGACCTGCTCGCCCTGCTCTGGGCGGCGGCCCGCGGCGAACTCGGCGGCTTCCAGCTCGCCGTGAAACCCGACTACGCCCTCTGCGTCGTCGTCGCGGCCAAGGGTTACCCTGACAAATTTTCCAAGGGGGACACGATCCTCCTCCCTCAGGCCCCAGACCTCACATCTCACACCTTCATCTACCACGCCGGCACGGCCAGGAACGTCGCCGGCCAGCTCACCGCCAACGGCGGCCGCGTGCTCGGCGTGACCGCGCTCGCCCCGACGCTGCGTGAGGCCGCGACCCGCGCCTACGCCGCCTGCGACCGGATCCAGTGGGCCAACAAATATTACCGTCGCGACATCGGCGCCAGGCAGCTCAACCGGAAATGAAGCGCCTGATCCTTCTGTTTTCCGTCCTCTGTCTGCTGTCCTCCGGGACAGAGCTGACCGACCTCGGCCAGGGCCTGTCCTACCTGCGCATCCATTCCGTCACGGACGCCGAGGTCGCGCTGCGCAAGGCCGTGCCCGGTGCCGGCGCGCTGGTGCTCGACCTGCGTTACGCCACCGCCGGCGACGAATCGGCCGCGGCGTTGCAGACCGCCCTCGCCGGCCGTTCGCCCAACAACCCGCTCTTCATCCTCGTCAGCCCCGCGACTCCGCCCGCGCTGGGCTCGGTCATCAGTGCGTCACCGGCCCTGACCCTCGGCGCGGCCAGCTCGCTGCCCGCGCCCAAGGTCGTCGTGCAGACTGACGCCGCCACCGACCGCCGTGCCTACGACGCCCTCGAGGCCGGCACTCCGCTTGCGAAACTCATCTCCGGCAAGATCGAGAAAGAACGCTTCGACGAGGCGACCCTCGTGCAGGAGTTCAAGAACGGCAACCCTGACGCCGCCCCCGCCCCGACGCCGGATCCCACGGCCGCCAAACCTGCCGGCGCCCCCGAAAAGGAGCCGCCCGCCCCGCTGGTTGACCGCGTGCTCCAGCGCGCCGTGCACCTGCACCGGGCCCTGCTGGCGCTGAAATCCCGGTAAACATTCCGTAGCGGCGCCCCCAGCGCGCCGGACGGCGGTCGCAGACCGCCGCCACAGGAACTCAGCCTTTGCCTTTCAGGTAAATTCGTGTCCTTTTCTGGCCCCGTAATCTGATGCCCAAACCCGGCCACATCCTTGTCGTCTGCACCGGCAACATCTGCCGCAGCCCGATGGCCGAGGGCCTGCTCAAGCACGCGCTCGCCGGCCAGCCCGAGCCGCTGAAGTCCCTCAAGGTCCTCTCCGCCGGCGTCGCCGCCCGCACCGGCGAACCCATCTCGGAAAACTCCGTGATCGCGCTGAAGAAGGCCGGCATCGACATCAGCAGCCTGCACGCCCAGGCCCTCACCCAGGAGCTGCTCGACAACTCGCTCGTGGTCTTCGGCATGACCGAGTCGCACCGCGCCATCATCCGCATGCGGGCGCGCCCCGCCCCGGCCAACCTGCACCTTTTCCGCGAGTTTATGCCGGCTGCGGCCGACCGGGAGATCGGCGACCCCTACGGCGGCCCCCTGAAGGTCTACGAGGCCGCCCGCGACGAGATGGTCGAAGCCATCCCGAGTATCCTCGCCCACCTTAAGACACTCTTGGCGGCCCGGAAGACCTGATTTTCGATTTTCGATTCTCGATTTTTGATTTCCCGTCCGCTCTGCTTGCCGCCAATCGAAAATCTCGAATCCAAAATCGAAAATCCTTCCATGTCCCTGAACGCCACCCCCCTCCCGCAACTTGATCCCGAGGTCTACGCCGTCATCGCCGGCGAGTTCGCCCGCCAGTCGAGCCACATCGAGCTCATCGCCTCGGAAAACTTCACCTACCCGGCCGTCCTCGAGGCCATGGGCAGCACGCTGACCAACAAGTATGCCGAGGGCTACCCGGGCAAGCGCTGGTATGGCGGCTGCGAGCAGGTCGACAAGGTCGAGACCCTCGCCATCGAGCGCGCCAAGAAACTCTTCGGCGCCGAGCACGCCAACGTCCAGCCGCACTCCGGCTCGCAGGCCAACTTCGCCGTCTACACCGCCGTCCTCCAGCCGGGCGACAAGATCCTCGGCATGAACCTCAGCCACGGCGGTCACCTCACCCACGGCAACCCGGCCAACTTCTCCGGCAAGCTCTACCAGTTCGTCCAATACGGCGTCCGCGAGGACACCGGCCTGATCGACTACGACGAGCTCGCCGCCGTCGCCCAGCGCGAGAAGCCGAAGATGATCACGGTCGGCGCCTCCGCCTACTCGCGCATCATCGACTTCGCCCGCATGGGCGAGATCGCCCGCTCGGTCGGAGCCTATCTTTTCGCCGACATCGCGCACATCGCCGGCCTCGTGGTCACCGGCCACCATCCCTCGCCGTTCCCGCACGCCGACTTCGTCACGACCACCACGCACAAGACCCTGCGCGGCCCGCGCGGCGGCCTCACCATGTGCAAGGCGGCCCACGCGAAGGCCATCGACTCCGCCGTCTTCCCCGGCGGCCAGGGCGGCCCGCTCATGCATGTCATCGCCGCCAAGGCCGTGTGCTTCGGCGAGTGCCTCAAGCCCGAGTTCAAGGCCTACAGCGGCCAGGTCGTCAAAAACGCCCGCGCCCTCGCCGCCGCCATGGTCAAGCGCGGCTACAAGATCAATTCCGGCGGCACCGACAACCACCTCATGCTCGTCGACCTTCGCGCCAGGTTCCCGGAGCTCACCGGCAAGGTCGCGCAGGAGACGCTCGATAAGGCCAACATCACCTGCAACAAGAACACCGTCCCCTTCGAGACCCGCTCGCCCTTCCAGGCCTCGGGCATCCGCCTCGGCACGCCGGCCATGACCACCCGCGGCCTGCTCGAGGCCGACATGGACACCATCGCCGGCCTCATCGACGGCGTGCTCTCCGTCATCGGCAAGCCCGAGGAGGCGGCTGTGCTCGCCAGCACGAAGCAGCAGGTCGTCGCGCTGACCTCGCGCTTCCCGCTGCCGTATAAGCTTTGATCGGTCCGCGGGCCGGCGGAAGAATAGCGTGGCCCCGGCGGAACCGCCGGGCATAGTCGCGGCATGCCCCGCTTTGCCTCACTGTCAGCGCAGCGCCGCTGGATCATCGGGGCCATCCTGGTAGCCGGCCTGGCGGTCAGCGGCCTGGTCTGGCGGGTCGCGGAGCAAAGCGAGGACCTGCGCATCGAGGAAGGCTTCAAGCGCCGCGCCGAGGTCCAGCTCCGTTTCGCGCAGGAGCGTCTTCATCTCTACCAGGAGATGATCCACAGCCTGCGCAACTTCTTCTACGGCCAGCGCACGGTCACGCGCGACGAGTTCTACCTGATCAGCCAGGACCTGCTGCAGCGCTACCCCGCCGTGCAGGCCCTGCAGTGGGTGCCGGTGGTGCCGGCCGCCGGGCGCGACGCCTTTGAACGGGACGCCAGCCGCGAGCACGGCCGGCCCTTCATCATCACCGAGCGCGACGCCGCGGGCCGCTTCGTGCCCGCCGGCGCCCGGCCCGAGCACACCGCCATCCTTTTCACCGAGCCCATGGAGGGCAACGCGGTCGTGATCGGTTACGACATCCTGACCGCCCCGACCGCGCCGGACCTGCTGCGGGCGCGCACCACGCGCGAGCTGGTAGTCACCCCGCAGTTCCGGCTCGCCCAGTCGGATGCGCCCACCGACGAGTTCGGCCTGGTCTTCATCATGCCCGTCTTCGCCCCCGCGGTGGAGGGCGGCCCGTCCGTGTTCCGCGGCTTCGTGCAAAGCGTCTTCCGCGTCGAGACCATGCTGGCGCATGCCCACCGCGCGCGTCCCGACGAGGCCTTGTTGCTCTATTATGTCGACCTTGATGCGGACGCCGGCGCCCCGGCCGTGCTTTATGCCAGCGAAGCGGGCCGCGAGCCGCTCCGCGAGGGCCGGCGCACCGCGCTGGCAACACCGCGCGAGCAGCCCGGGGACTTTCGCCAGATCCTGGAAATCGGCGGCCGGCGCTGGCTGCTGCTGATCCGGATGAGCCCGGCCTGGCATCTGGCCCAGCACACGACACAGCCCCGCCTGCTTTTCGGCGGCGGTCTCGCCCTCACGCTCCTGGCGGCGATGTTCGTCAACCTGCTGATCCAGCGCACCCGGCTCGTCGAGGCGGAGGTCGCCGAGCGCACGGCCGAACTGGAAACCGCCCGCCGCCTGCTGGAGGAGGACGTCCGCCGGCGCACCGCGGCCGAGCAGGCGCTCAAGGCCAGCGAGGTCCGCCTCCAGGCCATCCTCGACCACAGCCCCAACTCGATCTTCGTGAAGGACCTCGCCGGCCGTTACGTGCTGATCAACCGGCAATACGAGCGGACCTGGGGCCACCGGCACCAGGAGGTGCTGGGCCGCCATGACGACGAGCTGTTCCCCCCGGAAATCGCGGCCGCGCACCAGGCTTCCGACCGGCGGGCGCTGGAGGCCGGCGAGGCCATCAAGTTCGAGGTCACGATCGAGGCACCGGCCGCGGCCACCCCCGGCACGGCCATCGTGCACAAATTCCCGCTGCGGGACGCCACCGGCCAGGTTTACGGGATCTGCGGCATCTCCACCGACATCACGGACCGCAAGCAGGCCGAACGCGAGAAGCTCGCCATCGAGCGCAAGCTGCTGGCGGCGCAAAAGCTGGAGAGCCTCGGGGTGCTCGCCGGCGGCATCGCGCATGATTTCAACAACATCCTCACGTCCGTCCTCGCCAACGCCTCCCTTGCCCGGCACGAGGCCGCCGCCCGCCGGCCGGTCGACCACAACCTGCACCAGATCGAGCTCGCCGCCCGCCGCGCCGCCGACCTTTGCCAGCAGATGCTCGCCTATGCCGGCAAGGGCAAGCTCGTCACCGACCGGCTCGACCTCAGCGAGCTGGTCCGCGGCACCGCCGCCCTGCTCGAGGTCACCCTCCACAAGAACACCCGGCTCGACCTGCGCCTGGCGGACCGGCTGCCCCCCGTGCTCGCCGACCCCACCCAGCTCCGCCAGATCGTCATGAACCTCGTCATCAACGCCGCGGATGCCATCAGCGGCCGCCCGGGGTTGATCGTGGTCTCCACCTTCACCCGCGCGGCCGACGCCGGCCTGCTCCGCAGCGCCCTCGGCAACCCGGAGCTCCCGCCCGGACCCTACGTCGGCCTGGAGGTCAGCGACAACGGCTCCGGCATGACGCCCGAGACCATCGCCCGGATCTTCGAGCCGTTCTTCACCACCAAGTTTTCCGGCCGCGGCCTCGGCCTGTCCGCGGTGCTCGGCATCGTCCAAAGCCACCGGGGCGCCCTGTTCGTGGAATCCACCCCCGGCGAAGGCTCCACCTTCCGGCTGCTGCTGCCGGCGACCTCCGGCCCGACCGTCTCCTCGCGCCCGCCCTTCCCTGAGGCCGGGCCCGTGGCGCTGCGCGGCACCGTGCTGGTCGTCGACGACGAGGAGGCGGTCCGCAGCATCGCCGCCGCCGTGCTGGAGATACACGGCGCCACCAGCCAAACGGCGGCCAGCGGCGAGGAGGCCCTTGCGCTGCTGCGCACCCCCGGGGCGAACATTTCCCTCGTGCTGCTCGACCTGACCATGCCGGGCATCAACGGCGAGGAAACACTCCGGCGGATGCGCATGCTCGGCGCCCGCCAGCCGGTCATCCTGATGAGCGGCTACAGCGAGACCGAGACGATGCAGCGCAGCACCAACCTCGGCGTCGCCGGTTTCATCCAGAAACCCTTCGAGGTGGAAACACTGCTGGCCAAGGCCAGGCCGTTCCTCTCCTGAAGACATGCGCCTCGACCGCCTCAAGGCTGCGCCCTCGGCCTGCCGCAGACCACCGTGGTCAAGCAATGGGGCGAGTGCCTCGTCTTCAAGGTCGCCGGCAAGATGTTCTTCCTGATCGTCCTCGATGCCGGCGTGATCGACGGCGTCATCTTCAAGTGCACGCCGGGGGAGTTTGACGGCCTGACCGAAATCGACGGGGTGATCCAGGCCCCCTACTGCGCCAAGCGGCATTGGGTCCGGGTCGGGGATCTCGATGCCTTTCCCGAGAAGGAACTGTCGGCCCGGATCCGGCACAGCTACGACCTCGTCGTGGCCAAGCTGCCCAAGAAGGTGCAGGCCACGCTCCCGCCACCCGCTGGAGGCGGGACCATCAGTCCCGCGGGTTGAGCCCCAATCCCCTAAATCCTGTTAATCCCCCGGGGCGCCGAAAGAGGCTTTGCGCGCGCGGATCTTTCGCTCAACCTTCGCCCCTTCTTGAGCTCATCCGCCGCCTCCACGCCCTCCGCCCCGCCCGCCACCGGGGCCAAGCCGCTTTCCCTCGGCGTCATCTTCCTGACGCTCTACATCGACCTGATCGGCTTCTCGATCTTCTTCCCGCTCGGGCCGGAGCTGCTCAAGTATTACATCGCCCACGAAAGCATCGGCGGCCTCTTCGCCACGATCTTCGCCCACCTGCAAACCATCGCCGTCGCCACGCACGCCCCGGCGATGGCCCTCGGCGCGCTCTTCGCCGGGCTGCTGGGCTCGGTCTACTCGCTCATGCAGTTCCTCTTCTCGCCGGTGTGGGGCGCCCGCTCCGACCGCGTGGGCCGCCGCCCGGTGCTGCTGGTCACCGTCGCGGGCAACGCGCTGAGCTTCCTCGTCCTGTTCTTCAGCAGCTCGTTCACCCTGTTCCTCCTGAGCCGGATCGTCAGCGGCATCATGGGCGGCAACCTGGCCGTCGCCATCGCCGCGGTGTCGGATGTGACCACCCGCGAGAACCGCGCCAAGGGCATGGGCGTGGTCGGCGCCGCCTTCGGCCTCGGTTTCCTCACCGGCCCGGCCATCGGCGGCCTCACCGCCGGCTTCAGCCTGCTCGACCGCTGGCCCGCGCTGGCGGCGTGGGGCGTGCACCCGTTCAGCGTGCCGGCGGGCATCGCCTTCGCCCTCTGCCTGGTCAACCTTTTCTGGATCAACGCCCGCTTCACCGAGACGCTGCCGCCGGAGAAACGCGGCGCCGACCTCGCGCCGCGCGTGCGCAACCCCCTGCGCGCCCTCTTCGCGCTGCCCGACCGCACGCTGCGCCGCGCCAACCTCGTGGGTTTCCTCGTCACGTTCTGCTTCAGCTTCTTCGAGACGACCATCGCCTTCTTCACCGCCGACCAGCTCAACTACACGCCGCGCCAGCTCACCATGGTCTTCGTGCACCTCGGCGTGGTGTCGATCCTGACGCAGGGCCTGCTGGTGCGCCGGGCCGTGCCGCGGTTCGGCGAGAAACGCTCCTCCCTCGCCGGCATCGGCCTGCTGGCGCTCAGCTTCATCGCCCTCGGCCTCAGCATCGGCGTCGCGCGGTCCGCGCCGCTCATGTTCGTGACGCTCACCTTCTGCGCGATCGGCTCCGGTTTCGCCAACGTCGGCCTGACCTCGCTCGTCTCGCTCTATGCCTCGCCCGAGGAGCAGGGCCGGGTGACGGGCATCTACCGCTCGCTCGGTTTCCTCGCGCGCGCCGCCAGCCCGGTGGTCGCCGGCGTGCTGTTCTTCCAGGCCGGCGGCACCGCGACCTTCGCCGTGGCCGGCGCCGGCCTGCTGCTCCCGCTCTTCCTCGGCCTCGCCCTCCCCCAGCCGCACAAATGATCCCGGATGGCAGAACGCGGATTTCGGATCGGCGGAGTTGCTCCGCTGCCCTCGGCCTTCTGTTTTCGGTCCTCGGCCTGTTCCTCGCCACCGGCTGCTCCTCCGTCTCCCGCCGCGCGCCCGGCCGCACGGTCGTCGAGGTCCAGGCCACCACGCTGCCGGCGCGCATCATCTCCAATTTCTTCGTCATCGAGAGCAGGCAGGACGACGGCCAGGTCTGCCGCTTCCTGATCGATACAGGGTCGACCGTCTCCTACGTCACCCCCGGGCTGGCCAAGACCCTGGCCATGAAGCCGAAGCGGGGCGCCGCGCCGCAGAAGGTCCGCGTGCGCTCGGCCAACGGCGGCCAGACCGAGCTCGAGGCCATCATCCTGCGCCGGCTCAGCCTCGGCGAATCCCACTTCGAGCGCGTGCCGGCCCTCGTCTTCGACTTCACCGACCTGTCCGGCCACCTCGGGCTGCGGATCGACGGCATCATCGGCTTCCCGCTTTTCCGGAACACGCTCCTCACGATGGATTATCCCGGCGCCCGGCTGGTCATCGCGCCCTACCCCGCCGCGTTCGCCCCGCCGCCGCGGCAGACCCCGCGCGTCTCGACCATCGCCTTCAACAACCAGCAGGGCACGCCGCTCATCCCGATCCAGATGGGCAACGAGTCGTTCATCGTGCTCATCGACTCCGGCAGCGACGGCAGCCTCAGCCTGAATCCCGTCGGCCTGCACCCGCGTTTCGCCCACGGCCCGCGCGTCGGCACCATCGTCTCCTCGCTGCAGGGCGACCGCCGCCAGCTCACCGGCCGGCTCAGCCAGGACGTGCTCATCGGCGCCCACACCATCGCGCAGCCGATCGTCGACCTCACCGACCAGCTCTCGTCCATCGGCGGCGAGTTCCTCCGGCACTTCGTCCTCACCTTCGACCAGCGGCGCAACCAGGTGACCTTCACCCACCAGGCCGACGGCCCGGTCACCATGGAACCGCGCCGGCACACCGGCCTGTCGTTCGCCCGCTCCCCGGTCTACTGGCGCGTGCTGACCGTCATCCCCGACACGCCGACGGCGGCGCTGCCGGTCCAGGCCGGCGACCTCTGCGTCCGCATCAACGGCGAGCCCGTCGACAAATGGGGCCACGACCGCTACGCCGCGCTGCTGCGGGACGCCGCGAAGATCACCTACACCTTCCTCACCGGCACGAAGGAGACCGACGTGGAGGTGCCGGTGTTCGAGCTGGTGCCGTAGGCCGCCCGCCATGCCGCTCCCGTCGATTCGACCGTCTTTTTTCCCGGCGGGCGCGGGCGCTGATGTCAACCAATAGTTGACATCAGCTTGGGGCCGCCTCGGTCCCTTTGCGCGGATTTTTCCACTAGGCTTTCTTCAGCAGGAACGCCCCCGCCCCGTCATGGCCGTCCTTCCACGGGTAGGCCTGCACGCTGGCCGCGAGCTTGAACGGCCCGCCGGCGCGGCTGTCAAAGAAGGCCTTGATGACCTGGTCGTTTTCCTGCCCGTCGATCGAGCAGGTGCTGTAGACGATGCGGCCGCCCGGCCGCACGAGCCGCGCCGCGGCGTGCAGCAGCTCGAGCTGCGCCTCGGCATGGCGCGCGAAGTCGCCGTCCTGCAGCCGCCACTTCACGTCGATGCGGTGACGCATGACGCCGGTGTTGGAGCACGGCGCGTCGAGCAGCACGGCGTCGTAGCTCTCGGGCAGGTTGAGGTTGCGGTAGAAGACGGTGTTCACCTTGCGCAGGTCGGCCTCGACCTGGGCGACCTCGACGCCGGCCGGGGCACGCGCGAGGTTTTCCTTCAGGCGCACGAGGCGGATGTCGACCTTGCCCGGCTCGGCGGGCTCGTCGAGGGCGATGACCTTGCCGGACTTCATCACGTCGGCGATGAACAGGCTCTTGCCGCCGGGTGCGGCGCAGGCGTCGAGGATGACCTCGCCGGGCTGCGGCGCGAGCAGGCCGATGCACAGGCGCGTGGACGGATCCTGCACATAGAGTGCGCCATCGTTGGCGAGCCGGCGGACCTCGTCCCACTTGCCGGCCTTCACTTCATAAAAACCGGGCCACTTCGTCGGCGCGAGAAACTCGGGCACGGGGGCCTCGATGCGCCAGCGCGCATAGACCGGCGCGGGCTGCTGGTTCCATTCGAGCAGCTGGCGGGTCGCCGCGGCACCGAACTGCTGCGTCCAGCGGCCGACCAGCCATTCGGGATGGGCGAGCTCGGTGGCGACATCGGCGGGTTTCTCGGCCAGGCGCAGCGCTAGCTTGCGGGCGACGGCGTTGACCAGACCGGCCTCCTTGGCGCTGCACACGGTCTTGGCCTTCTCGACGGCGTGGTGAATGACCTTGGCGGTCAGGCCGGGGCCTCCCTCCAAAAGCTCGAAACCGGCGACCACGAGCACGGCCTTCACCTTGGTGCGGGGCGGGCGGGCCATCAGGCCGGCCAGGGCGGCCTCCAGCCGGCTCGACCAACGGACGACCCCGTAGAAAAGCTGCTGGGCCCGCGCCCTTTCCTGGCCGGTCAGGGCTGACGGAAGTCCTTCCAGCAGCGCATCCACCCGCTCGGAGCGGGCGAGCCAGCGTTCGGTCAGGCCGACCGCGGCTTCCCAGCCGCCGAAGGTAGGTTTCGACGCGCTGGAGGCTTTCTCCAAACCCTGTTTGACATCTTCTGCCATTATCCACTCAACTAATCGGTTCACCGACTAGATACGCAATTATGAATTCTGAAGCCATCTCCGCGATCGTCAGCAAGCACCCCGCCCTCAAGGCGTCCAAAGCCAAGCTGGAGGCGATGGAACCCGGCGCTTACGTCGTCCACCGGAGCTGGGGTTTCGGCCAGATCAAGTCGTTCGACGAGTCCGACGCCAAGCTGGTCATCGATTTCAAGGGCAAGAAGTCCCACCGCATGGACCCCGTGTTCTGCGTCACCAGCATGGAGGTCCTTCCGGCCAAGCACATTCTGGCCCGCAAGGAGACCGACGCGGCCAAGGTCAAGGAGCTCATTGAGGATGATCCGGTCCAGCTGGTCATCGACACCCTTTCCGCCTACCCGGGCAAGGCCGCCAGCGCCATCGAGCTCGAGATCGTCCTCGCCCAGGTCGTCGGCGAGGAGAAGTTCAAGCGCTGGTTCTCCAACGTCAAAAAGCAGCTGGTCAAGGACCCGCGCGTCGGCGTCCCGGCCAAGAAGACCGAGGCCTACATCGTCCGCGACGAGCCCGTGTCCGCCGAGACCGAGATCATGGAGGAGTTCTCCAACACCCGCTCGGCCCGCCGCCGCATCTCCCTCGCCGAGGACCTCCTCGCCGCTTCCATCAAGGAAGAGGCCAAGGCCAGCCTCGCCGCCGTCCTCTCCGGCATCACCGAGGCCGTGCGCGACAGCAACCAGCTCGACTCCTCCGAGCGGCTCTACGGCGCCTTCGTCCGCGACGAGCTCGCCAAGATCCTCGGCCATGACAACCACTCGGCCAACCCGACCCAGTCCGACCTGATCAAGGAGGTCCGCGGCCTCACCGCCATCGCCGAGAAGATCCCGGTCCACTTCCAGTCCCGCTTCCTCGACCTCGTCAAGGAGACCCACCCGCTCGAGTGGCGCGAGATCGTCTTCGCCCTCCTCAAGACCTCGCAGGGCAAGTTCACCACCGAGTGCATCAACTTCCTCCTCGAGAACGGCCAGGCCGACGAGCTCGCCGCCGCCCTCAAGCGCTGGAAGACCGAGCAGAACCTCCGCGCTCCGGTCCTCCTCTGGGTCATCAAGAACCGCCACTCGAAGAAGTTCTCCAAGCTCCTCAACGAGCTCATCACGCCGCGCCTCCTCGGCGCCATCTTCTTCGCCATCGACTACGAGGCCCTCCAGTCCGCCGGCACCCGCCGCATCCCGCTGGCCGAGGCCCTCTCCGACGACGCCGACCTCATCTCCGACCTCCTGGCCTCCGCCGACACCGAGACCGCCCGCGACCTCGGCAACAGCCTCCTGCTCAACCAGGGCTTCGAGGAGCTGACCAAGAAGTCCCTGCTCGCCCGCTTCATCAAGCTCTTCCCCTCCCTCCAGACCCTCGTCTCCGGCGAGTCCGAGACCAAGGACGAGCAGTTCCTCGTCTCCCGCGAGAGCTACGAGAAGAAGCGCATCGAATACGAGGAGATCGTCTCCAAGCGCATCCCCGAGAACTCCAAGGCCATCTCCGTCGCCCGCGAGCACGGCGATCTCAAGGAGAATTCCGAGTTCAAGATGGCCAAGCAGGACCAGTCCGTCCTCATGGGCCAGAAGGCGCAGCTCGAGCGCGACCTCGCCCGCGCCCGCATCACCGACTTCTCCGAGGCCACCACCGACCAGGTGTCCGTCGGCACCGTGGTCGACCTGCGCGACGTCGCCAGCGGCAAGGCCGTCCGTTATTCCGTGCTCGGCGCGTGGGACAGCGATCCGGACGCCCACCGCATCGCCTACAAGACCCCGCTCGGCCAGGCTCTCATGGGCAAAAAGATCGGCGAGCATGTGAAGCTCAAGATCGGCAGCGCCCACCAGGAATACCAGATCGCCGGCATCACCCGGTTCATCGACGCCAAGTAATTTCCATGGAGGCAGGGTGCCCTCACCCCGCAATCTTCCGGCCGCGCCAAAAGCGCGGCCTTTGTTTTGGCGGGCCCAGCGGGAGCCGGGCCCTCCACCCTTGCCTACCTCCTCCTTTCCCTCCAGTAATTGCCCGTCGTGAACTCCTCCTGGGACCACCTGAAAATCCTCTCCGATTCGACGCGGCTGCGCCTGCTGGCGCTCCTGCTCAAGGAGGAGCTCTCCGTCGCCGAGCTGCAGGAAATCCTCGGCATGGCCCAGTCCCGCATCTCCTCCCAGCTCGCGCTGCTCCGCCAGGCGGGCTTCGTCAGCGACCGGCGCGAGGGCAAGAAGGCTTTTTATTCCCTCCGCCCCACCCTCGACCCGAAGCAGCTCACCCTGCTCCGCGCCGCGTGTGACTCCGTCACCGGGCTCCCCGAGTCCGGCGAGGACCGCGACAGCCTCGACCGCGTGCTCCAGAAGCGCCGCCGCGTCTCCGAGCAATATTTCAACCTCATCGCCGGCAAGCTCGGGAAAAATTACTGCCCCGGCCGCTCCTGGGAGGCCATCGGCCACCTCGCGCTCCGCCTCGTGCCGGCCATCACCGTGGCCGACCTCGGCGCCGGCGAGGGCCTGATCTCGCAGCTCATCGCCCACCGCGCCGAGCGCGTCTGGTGCATCGACAACTCCGAGCGCATGGTTGAGGTCGGCACCGAGCTGGCGAAGAAGAACGGCCTCGCCAACCTGACCTACAAGCTCGGCGACATCGAGTCCGTGCCGCTGCCCGACAAGTCCGTGGACCTCGCCATCCTGTCGCAGGCCCTGCACCACGCCAATCATCCGCAGAACGCCGTCAACGAGGCCTTCCGCATCCTCAAGCCCGGCGGCCAGGTCCTCATCCTCGACCTCAACGAGCACACCTACGAGAAGGCCCACGAGCAATTCGGCGACCTCTGGCTCGGCTTCAAGGAGAGCGCCCTGCATGGCTTCCTGAAGAAGGCCGGCTTCACGAAGGCCGAGGTCCAGGTCGTCTCGCGCGAGACCGTCGAGCCCCATTTCGAGACCCTGCTGGCCAGCGGCGTGAAGGGCGGGAAGTAAAATAATGCGGTTAGCCTAGTGTGGATCGGCGCGTCACATGACGTGCTATCGACTAACTACACGTGAGACTTCCGGCTCGTGATGAAATCAATAACTTCTCGGCTGCTTGTCATAGACCTTCGGAATTTTTCTATTTCCAGACCATTCATCACTTTGCTCCGGAGCGATGGAGGTCTCATATGCTTGGAGCGAGCCAGTGATATTTTCAGACCCTTAGCTCGAAGTATTTCATTTAAACCACCGGCTAACGATTCCTGCACCCAAGAAGGATTAAACGGACTCAACACGATTTCTTCGATCAACATCTGAGGGTTAACATCGATGAATAATCCGCCTTTAAGAATAGGCACGGTCCATGACGCGAAGTGTGACACTCTAAGCTCTTGTTCGTGCTTGAAAGCTCTCCGCTTCAAAAACCATGGAGCCCTTCGATAGAAGGCAGGCAGCCCAACGGGGCGTTCGGACACATATTTGACGGGTGCGACCTGATATTCTTGAGGATTAGGAGCTACTACGAATTCAGAGTATCTCCCGCAAAGCGCGGATTCCAACCGACCAACCGTGCTAGTGACCATCGCCCCGAGTTGTGATCCGTAGATCTTCCACATGGCATCCGACTCCCCGTCGTTTAAATGCCAACAGCAGCACACGACTCTTGAACGAGTCTGCCGACGCTCCATCTCATTTATGTGGTCTTGCAAATCTTTGACGGAAGACGCCTTCAGCCACTTCTGGTATCGATCAAAATCATATTCTCGAATACCTGTTTTGAATTCATCAGGAAGCCATTGCGAGAGCGAGATAGCCTTTTGCTCCAGGTCGGCTCGACCCACCCTTGTCAGTTTTCGCGATGGCGTAATAGCACACTCAAATGGATCAATGCTGGAAAGAGTCCCAAGCGTCGGGAAGAAAATGCGCCCAGTAATCAGTAGATCAAAAAGTTTAGGTAAATCGATGAACTTAACGATCCTGCGATTTTTTCTCACCGCATTTATCTCAACCTCCATAATACATTGTCCCCTCAAGCCCACTCAGCTGCAAGCCGTTCGTTCGGGACACTCAATGTCGTCCGCATTTAGCGCCACGTTGACAGAAAGCCTTTCCCGCGCACCCTTCAAACCATGCGACAGGTCGTGATCTATCCCGGCGAAGATGGCCAATGGGTGGCCGAATGCCCCAGTCTGCCCGGTTGCGTTTCACAGGGTCGCACCAAGGAAGAAGCAGTAGCTAATATCCGCGAAGCGGTCGCGTTGTTCATTGAGACCTTGGAAGAAGATAAGCTCCCCGTTCCGCCGGAGAAATTCGAGACCTACGTTGTGGCGGTATGAGCGGGTTGCCACGGATTTCGGGCCGCGAGGCCGTTACCGCGTTGACCAAGGCAGGCTTTCAAGTCCGTCGTCAGAAAGGGAGCCATATCATCCTGCGTCGCGACCAGCCCTTTGGTCAGACCGTAGTGCCCGACCACGCCGAACTGGATCGTGGCACTCTCCGGGCCATCATCCGCCAGTCCGGGCTGAGCGTAGAGCAATTCGTGGATTTGCTGCGTTGAATCGCCGCCCGGATAGGCTCTAGCCTATTATTTAGATGTCCGGCCGCCTCCCGCACTTCTTCTCTCCCCGATGATCGAGTCCATCCTCTCCGATTGGTCGGTCTTCGGCGTCATCGCCAAGCTGCTGTGGCTGGTCCAGCTCGCGCTCATCATCCACGTCTTCAAGACCGGGCGGCCTTATTTCTGGTTCTGGATCCTGCTCATCGCCCCGGTCATCGGCGGCCTCGCGTATATCCTGGTCGAATTGCTGCCGAACCTGTCGGCCTCCGGCGGCGGTTTCACCCTCTGGAAGCCGCGGGTCTGGCGCATCCGCGAGCTGCGCGCCGAGCTGGAGGAAACGGACACCGTCAAGCTTCGCCTCCGTCTCGCGGCCGAATTGCTCGCCGGCGGGGAAACCGCCGAGGCCTGCACCGTGGCCGAGGCCTGCCTGGACGGCGCGTTCCGCGACGATCCGCACACGCTGGCCAATGTCGCCCGCTACCGGCTCGAGGCCGGCAAGTTCACCGCGGCCCTCGGTGCCCTCGACCAGGTCAAGGTCGAGGCCGACCGCATGCTCGGCAACGAGGTGGCCTTCCTCCGCGGCTGGGCCCTCGTGCAGGCCGGGCGCCACGCCGAGGCGCAACCCATCCTCCGTCCCATCGAATCGGTCCTGCTCGGCGAGCAGCCGCGCTATTTTCTCGCCGTCTCCCTGGCGCAGTCCGGCGACCGCGCTGCGGCCCGCGCCCTCTGGGAGGACATCCGCAAGCGCTTCCGGCGCGCCGGCCGCGGCTGGCGGCGGGCCGAACAACGCTGGTTCAAGCTCGCCGGCGAACGCCTGAAGGAAACCGCGCCTTAATCCCATGCCCTACGCCAACCCCACGCCCCTCTTCGTCGATTTCCAGCACAGCGACAGCACCGATGCCTTCCGGGTCACGGAAACCTACGGCCTGGACAAGCCCGGCCTGCTCGTCCCGGGGTTCGAGCTGGTCTGGGACCACTCGCTGTTTCCCGACGATCTCTCCGGCCGCTGCATCCTGCTCAAGCTCGGGCTGTCCTTCCCGATGATCGAGTTCTCGGACGAACGCGCCCGCATCCGCTTCGTCGTCACCAAGGAGGTCACCGGGCCGCACGGCCAGGCCGCCCAGCGCGAGGCGCAGATCGCCCGCGGCGACGCCTGCGCCACCCCCAGCAAGGCGGCGAGTTTCAGCTTCGCCCAGTTCTACGGTCCCATCGAGCCGCTGGTGCCCGGGCAGTTGCTGACCCTCCGCGCCCGTGTCGCCACGCTCGCCGGCTCCGCGGAGATCGCCCCCGGCGTGCTCGGCACGAACGAATTCCGCGCCGAGGTGTTCCGGGTGGGGTGAAGTGGGCGGCCTGCTTGCAGGCGCAGTTCGGGCGCGAGCTAGCTCGCTGGCCCACATTCAGCCTACTTCGAGCCGATCGGCCCTAGATCGTAGCTGATGCGACCTTCGATGATCTCGCGCAGGGCGACGTCCTCGGGGGCCAGCTTCTCCAGCGACTCCACCAGCGGGCGGCTGCCCCGGCGGAGTTGCTTCACCCGTCGCGACACCACATTCACCAGAATGTAGGGATCGGAGATGATCTTGGCGGCGGCATACAGGTATTCGTCTCTCATGGGTCGCGGAGCTTAAAAATGGCCCGCCGCAAACACGACGCCTATCGCTTCCGCGGGCCTCGCACCAAGCCAACTGGTTCGCCCGCGAACCGGTTCGGCCGTTTATTTAAACCGGATCCGGTGCACGATCCGCGGATCGGCGAGCTGGGGACCCTCCACCCGCGTCAGAAATTGAACTGGCTGGTGTAGGCCGCGCGCTCGGCCACCAGGGTCAGCTCGCGCCACTTGGCGATGCCCCACGGGTTGCCCGTGCCGGTCGTGTTGGCGTAGTCGAGCAGCGCCTCGTCGTAGCGGAAGGCGGCGTTGCCGTTGAGGGCGATGTTGCGCGCGATCACCGAGCCCCAGACCTCGCCGCTGCCGGTGATGCTGAAATCGGCGTTGGGCGCGTTGATGGCGGCCACCGTGGTGGCGTTGCCGGTCATCGTGATGGTCTGGCCGGAGCCCGTGTTGGTGCCGTAGATCAGGCAGCTGGTGGCGTTGGCATTGTCGTTGGTCATGCCGTTGCCGCCGGAGCTGATGTTGCCGTCGGTGTAGATGGTCAGCTTGCCGGCGGAGGTGATGTTGATCTCCGCCGTGCCGCCGATGGACACGGCCGACGTCGTGGCGTGGTTCTGCAGGTAAAGCACCACGTTGTCCGCCACCGTCAGGTCCTGGTTGCCGCCGAGGGCGATCGAGGCGCCGGCGGCGAAGTTGTAGTAATACTTGCCGTCGGCGGCGGGCAGATCCCCGCTGCGCGGCAGCGTGGTGGAGGAGCTGATGGTCGAGGTGATGCTGTTGACCGTCGCCGGCAGCGCCGGGGCCACCGGGGTGTCCAGGTTGCTCACGAAGGGGATGTTCACGAGGCTGTTGTTCCACCCGGTGCCGGTCGGGTTCGTGGTCAGGATCGCGCCGGAGCTGTGCGTGACCGAGCCGCCGCCGGTCCCGATCCGGCCGTAGATGTCGCCCGCGCCGGTGTTGATCGCGCCGGCCGTCGTGCTGATGGTGCCGACGAAGGCGTTGGCGGTCTTGCGCGCGGTGGTGTAACCCACGGCCGCGGTCGCCGCGTTGTTGTCGGGATCGGAGTCCCAGCTGGAGACCACCGTGCTGGTCGAGAAGGTGATGTTGTTCCGCGCGACCAGGCCCGCGGCGAAGATCGTGCGGCGGCGCAGCGTGATCTCGATCATGCGGCTGAGCCCGAGGCCCGACGCGGGCAGGAGCGTCGCCTTGGCCACCAGCTTGGGCGCCGTGCCGGCGACGGGGTTGTAGTCGGTGACGTAGATCTGGAGCGTGCCGGTCGCACCGTTGTCAAAGGCGAGGTTGGTGTATTTGCGCTTGGCGACCACGCCGTCGATGGTCCAGCCGCTCCAGGCCGCCACGGGGGACGCGGCGGTGTCGAGCTGGTTGAAACTCTCCAATCCCTCCTCCAGCCCCTGCTCGGCGAGGGTCAGGGCCGTCGTGTTCAGGAACGCGCGGTCGGCCATCGTGTAGGAATTGTGCGCCACGCGCAGGTAACCGGTCAGGGCGATGGCGATGACCACGCAGAACAGCATGCACGTGATCAGCACGGAGCCCCGGTGCCGCGCCGCCCGGTCAGTTGGACGCTTTGTTCCGGAGGACATACGAGGCCGAGACGACCAGCGTGTTCTGGTCGACCGTGGTCTGCGCCGTGGTGCGCAGGTTCATGGTGAGCTGCAGCCGCTTGGCCGAGAAGTCGTCCGCCGCCTCCGTGTTCGTGCGGGTGTAGCGCATGAAGGTGAGGGACGTGACGTTGCGCGCCAGCGCGATGCGCGGGCTGGTCGAGCCCGTGGTCCCGGGCAGGCGGTAGAAGCTGCGGGCTGTCGGGCCCGTGGTGGCGCTGTCCAGCGCGTAGGTCACCTTGTTGCCGCTGGCGGCGTAGTTGTCCGGCACCGTCAGCGTGACCGAGGTGCTGCTGTTCCAGGTCAGGTCGGAGGCCATGCGCACGTCCTGCGCGAACTCGTCCACCGCGCGGCGCGACTGCGCCTCCATGTCCGCGTAGTTGGAGGCGGACATGCCCGAGCGCCCCATCATGAGCACGACCGAGAGGACCCCGGTCATGACAAAGGAGCCGATCCCGCCGGCGATCATCAGCTCGACGAGCGTCAGGCCGGCGTCGGGCCGGCGGCTACGTCTGGCTGTAGAAATAGTCATAGAGTCCGTTGCGCGAATAACGCATGGCGAGGCGGCGGGAAAGCGGGCGGTTGTCGGCCCCCTGCCAGACCACCTGCAGGGTGATGATGCGGGTGTCCGTCTTGGGATCCGTCACGGTGCGGGACAGCGTGAAGCGGTTGCCGACGAAGGGATTCGCGGTGAAGGCCGGGTCGAGCGCCACCGTCGTGGCGCTCGTGGTGAAGCCGTTGACCGTGGTCCAGTCCGCCAGGCGCAGCTTTTCCATTTCACTCTGCAGCATCTGCGAGGCGATGTTCAGGTCGCGCGCGTTCTGCAGGCTGATGAAGGCGCGCTGGAGGGTGGTGACGGCCGTGGCCAGGACCAGGGCCATGATGAGGGCGGCCATGGCCACCTCGATGACGGTGAACCCGCGCCGGCGGCAAGTGCGGCCCGGGACTGGAGGCCGGCGCTTCACGGCAGGAACCCCGGGATGGTCAGCCCGACCAGGCCCCACCGCTTGGTCGTGGCATCCTGCACCAGATGCGCCGTGAACCGGACGACGGCACCGTCGGCCAGTTCCAGCTGCCCGGCGACCTGGCCGGCCAGCGCGTCGGCGCCGTCAACGGTCTCCGTCGCGACGCCCGTGGCGGCCGGGAAGCTCAGCACGCTTACCACCGGCCCGTGTTCGGCGAGGCGGGCAAGCCCCTGCTCGACCCGGGCCACGCGCGCATTCGGGTGCACCGCAGCGCCCTGCTGCCAAAAGGAGGGATGCACGGCCGCAAAAAACGTCGCCGCGCGCCAGTCGCTGCCGAGCGCCTGCAGGGCGGACTCGGCAAAGGACCGCGGCGCCCCGGCCTCGAGGCGGGTGGTCGCGGCGAGCGATTGGTAGTAGGTGGTGTGGGCGCTGACCGGCACCGGCAGCGCATGCAGCCAGATGGCGAGGCCGAGGCCCCCGGCCATCAGCATCATCAAGCCCTTCTCCATGCGCGTGAGCGGCCGGCCCTGCTTGACCTGCCGGAACGTGCCGGAAACCAGCTTCACCGGCCCGCGCTCGACACTGGCCGCGGCGCGGCGCAGCAACTCCTCCAGCGTCAGACGAGGACGCTTTGGGCCCGGCTGGGAAGAGCGGGGACGGGAGGCAGGAGGTTCGAGGGTGGCAGGCATTTTAAGTGGGGCTCGCGGCGTGATGCGCGAACCGACAGGGCAAAGCGAAGATACTCGCCCAGCGCGATTTCCGCCATCCGGACATTCCCGTATAAGCCTCTCAGGGTTGGTTCTAGGGGATTTTCCGCCAAGGACGCCGCCTGAACGGGGCTCCGCCCGGGAAGTGCTTCAAGACAACCACTCTAGCGGATCCGGCCACTAGGGAAGAACGGCTCCATTTGGAGAGCGTGGCGGAACCCGGTCAAAACGGGCTATTTACTCGGCTTTGACACGCTCATTGTAGAAGGCCTCGACCAGTGCCGAGGTCTTCCTGGGGTCGGTCTGCTTGAGCGCTTCGGCGACCAGTGCCTGCGCGTCACTCATCTTCATGGCCCGGATGAGGAATTTGACCGCCGGCAGCAGGGTGGGCGTCATGCTCAGTTCGTCCACGCCGAGACCGAGCAGGAGCGGAACGTAAAGCGAATCACCGGCCATCTCGCCGCAGACGCAGACCTTGCGCTTGTGCGCGTGGCCGGTGTCCACGATCTGCTTGAGCACGCGCAGCACCACCGGGTGCGTCGGGTCGTAGAGATGGGCGATGCGGTTGTTGCCGCGGTCGATGGCGAAGAGGTATTGGATGAGGTCGTTCGTGCCGATGCTGAAGAAGTCGCACTTGTCCGCCAGCAGGTCGCCGGCGAGCGCGGCGCTGGGGATCTCGATCATCGCGCCGATGCTGAGCTTCGGGTCGAAGGCCTGCTTGCGCTCCTTCAGCTCGGCCTTGGCCTCGGCGAGCAGCGCGTTGGCGCGGTCGAGCTCCTCCGGGCCGCTGATCATCGGATACATCAGCTCGACCTTGCCGTGCGCGCTGGCGCGCAGGATGGCCCGCAGCTGGTTCTTGAACATCTCCGGGTTCTCGAGGCACATCCGGATCGCGCGGAAACCAAGGAAGGGGTTCGCCTCCGGCCCGATGAGGTGCGGGTCGCCGGGGAGCGGCTTGTCGCCGCCGACGTCGAGCGTGCGGATCGTCACCGGCAGCGGCGCGAGGCCGCTCACGATCTCCTTGTAGGCGGCATACTGCTGGTCCTCGGTCGGGACCTTGAGGGCGCTGAGGAAGAGGAACTCCGTGCGGTAGAGGCCGACGCCCGCCGCGCGGTATTGCTGCACGAGGGCGACCTCGTCGGGTTTCTCGATGTTGGCGCGCAACGTCACCGCCACGCCGTCGAGCGTCTGCGCCGGCAGCTCGTTGACGGACATCAGGCGAGACTCGAACGACTGCTTGGCCTTCTGGATCTTGCCGTAGCGGAAAAGCGTCTGCTCGGTCGGGTTGATGATGACGCACCCGTCGTAGCCGTCGACCATCACCCAGTCGCCGTTCCGGAGCTTGGTGGTGAGGTCGTTGGTGCCGACGACCGCCGGGATCTTCATCGACCGGGCGACGATGACGGCGTGGCTGGTGCGGCTGCCGGCGTCGGTCACGATGCCGAGCGCGGCGCTGCGGTCGATGCCCGCGGCCTCGGAGGGCGAGATGTCCTGCGCGACGATGATGCGCTTGTCCACCAGCTCCGTCAGGCTCATGGCGGACTGGCCGAGCAGCACGTGGAGCACGCGCTTGGCGACGTCCTTGATGTCGGCGGCGCGCTCGCGCAGGTATTCGTCGTCGATCTCGGCGAAGGCCTGGATGTAGCGCTGGGCGACGGCGTTGAAACACGTCTCGATGTTCAGCCCGGTCTTCTGGAAGTCGCGGATCGTCTCGCCGATGAGCGCCTGGTCCTCGAGCACCATCTGGTGCGCGTCGAAGATCAGCGCCTCCTCCTCGCCGAGGTTCTTGGTCACTTGGTCCTGGATCTGGGAGATCTGCTGCCGCGTGACCAGCAGCGCCTGCTCGAAGCGCGCGATCTCCGCCACGCGCTTGTCGGGATCGACCGTGTATTGCGGGATCTCCAGCTCGCTCTGCAGGTAGAGAAACACCTGTCCATAGGCGATGCCCCGGGAGGCGGCGATGCCCTGGATGATGATTTCGCTTTTGGCGGTGGGCTCCATGGCGGAAGGGCTGCGCAGATTAACCAACCCCCGCGCCATGCGGTCAATGCGGAACTAGGCTGCGCATCACTCCTTTGCGCTGTGCGGCGCTACCGGAGCCGCGCTTCCTGCACGAAACACCGCGGGCCCCACGCCGCGCGGATGGCCGCGACCAGCGGGGCCGGCGCGTCTTCGTCCCGCAGCACCGCAAAGCACGCGCTGCCGCTGCCGCTCATGCGGGCGGTGACGCCAAACCCTCGCTCCAGCTGCGCCAGCAACACCGGCAGGGCGATGAACTTGGCAAAGGCCACGCCCTCCATGTTGTTCGCCAGCAGTTCCTCCGCCGGCGCGTTGCCGCCGAGCCATGCGGCCAGCCGCGCCTCGGCTGCCGCCGCCGGCCAGTAGTGGGCCGGCGCTTCCGCGGCCATCCGCCCATAGGCCCACGGCGTGCTGATGCCAAAGGATGGCTTGAAGAGCAGCACCCGGCGCCCGCGCAACCGCGTCGCGGCGGACACCGGCAGCGCCTCGATGCGCTCGCCGCGCCCGCGCATGACGACCGGCGCGTTGTGCAGGAACAGCGCGCAATCCGAGCCGAGTGAGGCGGCGATTGCGGCCAGCTTGTCCTCCGCTAGGGCACCGCCCGACAATTGGTTCAGCGCCCGCAGCGCTGCGACGGCGTTGCTGCTGCCCCCCCCGAGCCCGGCGCCCACGGGGATGCGCTTGGTCAGCTTGAAGTCCACCCCGCCCGGCCAGCCCGTCGCCGCCGCAAACGCCGCCGCCGCCTTCAGCACCAGGTTGCTCCCGTCCACCGGCACCTCCGGCCGGTCGCAAGCCAGCGTGAACTGACTCCCCGCTCCCCGCTCCCGGCTCCGCGCTTCGAGTTCGTCGCCGAAGTCCAGCGGCGCCGCCACCGATACCAGGTCATGAAAGCCGTCGGCCCTCCGCCCGGTGACGGCGAGGAAAAGATTCAGCTTCGCGGGACTGAAAAGGGAGACACCCATGAACTTCCGTCCACTAATGCACGTTAATGCGGGCCAATCCTAGCCCAAAACCCGGGGCGATTTCTCTCTTTGATTAGTGCCCATTAGTGTCCATTAGTGATGCTCCCAACATGCCTTGCGACCTGATCCTGGCCCTCGATGTCCCCACGCGCGAAGACGCCGCGCCGATCCTCCGCCAGCTGCGCGGCCAGCTCCGCTGGGTGAAGATCGGCCTCCAGATGTTCACCGCCTACGGCCCCAACTACGTCCGCGAGGTCGCCGGCATGGGCTTCAACATCTTCCTCGACCTCAAGCTCCACGACATCCCCAACACCGTCGCGAAGGCCGTCGAGTCG
>JAYRDK010000056.1:0-26378 GCA_041909435.1 Lacunisphaera sp. | reverse complement strand
TGTGGCGGCGGTCCCCGAGATCGATTCCGATGGTGATGTTCTTCGAGCTCATAAGGCGGAGAGTAACCGCCCCGCACTTTATGTGCGAGGCGCTCTACGCCTTCTCATTCCTACTGGATCGGCTCTTTCTTCTGCGGTCGGCGAAAGAAACCATCGGTATTTGCCGGAATGACCTCGGCGAAGCAGATCCAAAAGATACCGCCGACTACTACGGTATCGAGCCAGTCTGGTAGATGCTCGGCGAGGAAGGCGATGTAGAGAAAGGGGACGATCAGACCGCAAAGAAGCGCAATCACGACTATGCGATTCTTTCTTCTTATCGCATGGGCTTCGGAGTCGCTGGATGTCATCTTTCTTCCGCCGATCAGTGTTATTCGGCCTCACCGAGTTTTACGGCTTGGCCAGTGCAGAGCAGCCAAGAGCAGGGGCTTGCGTTTGGCAACGGTGCAAATTTCATGTCCGGTTATGGCGCGCCCCAGTGCACGTTTTCGGCTCTCGCTTAAGGATCAGCGGACGAAGGAATCGTTGAAAGTAGAACTCATCCCGGCGCCCAACGAGTCTCCTTTCATATCGAATCCTGCCGCCCAGCGTTACCGGGTCCGCGTCAACGGCAAGGCGTCGACCAAGGTGAAGGACGTCACGTTGACCGAGGTCTTCAACCGGCTGCGTCACTGGCTGGTGGCCCGGGCCAGGAAACAGATGGTGCCTTGACGAGGAAGGAGACCGGGGATTTATTGCCCGGTATGAGCACCAAGGAACTCGCCCATGCAGCCATCGAGGCGCTGCCGGATGATGCGACCTTGCAGGATGCCGCCGAGAAGCTGGCGTTGCTCGCGGCTTTAGACAAAAGCCGGGAATCGGTAAAAACGGGCCATTGGAAAACGCAGGCTGATGTAGAGAAGCTGCTCCCCCAATGGCTGGAAAAATAATCTGGTCGGACGACGCCATTGCCGATCTGTCGGCAATCGTGCGGCACATAGCCGCCGATAATCCATCTGCGGCGTTACGAACCGGGCAGGCGATCTTGGGGAGCACGAGATTGCTAGGAGAGTTTCCTCTGGCTGGTCGCGTGCTGCCTGAAGAAGGGAAGGAATCCGTTCGGGAAGTGATCCATGCCCCGTATCGGGTGATCTATGAATTATCCGGTGACGATGTGATCGTCGTGTTGAGGGTCTGGCATGCGGCCCGGGGAAAGCCTGAGGTATGAATGTCGGGGTATAAAACCCCTCCCACCAGGGAATCCGAAGGCAGGGAGCCGCGGAGCGAAGCCTATACGCGGCGTGTGACACCTCGTCTCATTTCCCGTTGACCGGGGCGGGGGGCCGGGGCTTCATACCGGCATGGTGCCGAGCGTATTGATCGTCGACGACGAGAAGCACACCCGCGAGGGGCTCCAGCAGGCTTTGCAGGAGCATTACGATGTTTCGGTCGCGGCCAGCGCCGACGAGGCCTTCAACCTGATGGATGCCCAGGAGTTCGAGGTGATCATCACCGACCTCCGGATGCCGGGCAAAAGCGGCCTCAAGGTCATCGACAAGGCCCTCGCCCTGGCGAACAAGCCGGCGGTCATCATGATGACCGCCTACGGCAGCATCGACTCGGCCGTCGAGGCCATGAAGCGCGGCGCCGTGGATTTCCTGACCAAGCCCGTGCAGATCGAGCGGCTCGAGATCCTCATCCAGCGCGCGCTCAAGACCAAGACCCTCGAGGTCGAGGTGAAGCAGCTGCACGAGCGACTCGACGAGAAGTTCAACGTCGAGGGCATTGTCGGCCACTCGCCGAAGCTGGCGGAGGTCATCGAGCGCGTGAAGCTCGTGGCGCCGTCGAAGGCCACCATACTCATCGAGGGCGAGACCGGCACCGGCAAGGAGCTCATCGCCCAGGCCATCCACCAGGCCAGCCCGCGGGCGCGCGCACCGTTCGTGCCGGTGCATTGCGCGGCGCTGCCGGCGCAATTGCTGGAGAGCGAGCTCTTCGGCCACGAGCGCGGGTCGTTCACCGGCGCGACGGAGCGCCGCGAGGGCCGCTTCGAGCTGGCGGACACGGGCACGGTTTTCCTGGATGAGATCGGCGAGATCGGCCCCGAGATCCAGGTGAAGCTCCTGCGCTTCCTCGAGACGAAGAGTTTCGAGCGCATCGGCAGCAGCAAGACGATGACGGTGGACGTGCGCCTCGTGGCCGCGACCAACCGCAATCTCGAGCAGATGGTCAAGGAGGGGAAGTTCCGCGAGGACCTGTTCTTCCGGCTGAACGTCGTGCGCATCACCACGCCGCCGCTGCGCGAGCGGACGGACGACATCCCGGTGCTGCTGGAGCATTTCATCAAGGTCTACTCGAAGGAGAACGCCTACGAGCCGGTGACCGTCGAACCCGGCGCGATGCGCTACCTGCAGTCCTACCCGTGGCCCGGCAACATCCGCGAGCTGCGCAATTTCGCCGAGAACGCCGTCGTGCTCCGCCGCGGCGGCAAGATCAGCGAGTTCGACCTCGAGCCGCGGTTCCGCGGCGAGACGGCGCCGCCGCCGTCCATGGTCACGGCCACGCCGGCCAACCCGTATTCGGTCGAGGACAACGAAAAGCGCCTGCTCAAGGAGGCGCTGATGAAGGCCCGCGGCAACCGCACCAAGGCGGCGCAGCTGCTCGGCATCAGCCGCCGCACGCTGCACCGCAAGATCGCCGAGTGGCCCGAGCTCGACGTGGTGGACCGGGGGTGAGCGATTGGTTTGTAGGGCGGGATCGCTGATCCCGCCTCGTGTCGTGGCGGGGTCAGCGACCCCGCCCTACAGTTCAGATTCCCACCTCAGGGCAGGTGATTCCGGGCGTAGCGAAGAACCCGGCGGGTGATTAGATCGCGGCCGTGCCACTGGATTCTTCACTCCGTTCAGAATGACAAGGCCCGCGATCTTCCGGCTATTTCGGTGGGAGGGGTTTTATACCCCGACTTCATGGCGCATGCGGCAAAGTCGGGGCGTAAAGCCCCTCCCACCCAAAGGACTCGGACACTTGCAACAGGGCCTAATGTGTTTGGGCATGTTCATTGGCTTGGCGATGGAGGCCGCGGAGATCCGCGTGGTGGGCTCCGACCTGCTGGGCGAGGGCTTCGCCCGTGCCGTGGCGGAATTTGCCCGGCAGAACGACACCGGTGTGAAGCTCGATCTGCGCGGCACGCGACCCGGGGCGGATGCCCTCGAGGCCGGCCGGGCCGACGTGGGGATTTTTCTGCTGCCCGCGGCCGAGATGCCGCCGGCCGGTGCCGTGGTGTGCCGGATCATGGGTTACTACGTGGCGGTGCTGATCGTGCCCGCGGCGTCGCCGCTGACGCAGGTCACGGTCGCGCAGCTGCGCGATACCTTTGGCGAGGCGGGCCAGAAAGACCGGACGCCGTTTGCCGTTTCGCCCCAAGCTGGCCTGGCCTGGCCGCTGTTTCAGCGTGTGATTCTGCAGGACGCAGCGCCGAGGGCGGCCTTGGAATTTTCCCCGTCGGGCGCCACGCTCGCGCAGAGGCTGCTGGCAACGGAGAGCAGCATCGGCGTGACTGGCCTCGCGACGGCGGGTGGGGGACTCCGGGTGCTGGCGGTGGCGGCCGGTCCGACCGAGCCGGCCTACCTACCGACCCCGGAGAATGTCCATGCGGGAGCCTACCCGCTGCGTTTGGTGCTTTATGTGAGCTTTCCCCGGACGAAGGCCCCGGAGCTGCAACGTTTCCTGAAGTTCCTGCTGTCCGAGGAGGTCGTCGCGGCGCTGGCTCCGGCTGACTTTGTCCCGCTGCCCGTGGGCATGCGCAATCAGCTGGTGTTTGAGATCGAGGAGATGAGGTAGGTGGTAGGGGCGCTTGCCCCCAAGCGCCCGGGCCGTTGAGGGCAACGGCCCCTACCGAATACGACCTCAGGAACCAGCTTGTCAGCGCGGGGCGGGGGCCTTTCACTGCCCGGCTACCTAACTGCCATGGCCGCGATCACCAAGAGCTACGAATCACACGACGTTGAGAAGAAGTGGTATGCCGCATGGCTGGAAGCGGGCGCGTTTGCGGGCAAGGTCCAGCCGGGCAAGTCGCCCTATACCATCATGATCCCGCCGCCCAACGTCACGGGCGTGCTGACGATGGGTCATGTGCTGAACAATACGCTGCAGGATATTTTGATCCGTCGCGCCCGGTTGGAAGGCCGCGAGGCGCTGTGGCTGCCCGGCACCGACCACGCCGGCATCGCGACGCAGACCGTGGTGGAGCGCGAGCTCCGCAAGGAGAAGAAAACCCGTCACCACCTCGGGCGCGAGGAGTTCCTGAAGAAGGTCTGGTCCTGGCGCGACGAGAAGGGCGGCATCATCCTTAAGCAGCTGCAGGCCCTCGGCGCCTCGGCCGACTGGAGCCGCACGCAGTTCACGATGGACCCGGCCTATTCGCAGGCGGTGCTCAAGGTGTTCGTCGATCTTTACGGCAAGGGTCACATCTACCGCGGCAAGCGCATGGTCAACTGGTGCCCCGTCAGCCTCACGGCGCTCTCCGACGAGGAAGTGATCATGAAGCCCGTGAAGGGCACGATTTACCAGGTGCGCTACGAGCGCACCGACGCGCCCGGCCAGTTCATCGAGGTCAAAACGACCCGCCCCGAGACGATCCCTGGTGACGTCGCCATCGCGGTGCACCCGGCCGACCCGCGCTACACTTCCTGGATTGGCAAGAAGGTGAAGCGCCCGATCGGCCCCGCCGCCGAGATCCCGATCATCGCCGACGAGGCCGTGGACAAGGAATTCGGCTCCGGTGCGCTCAAGATCACGCCGGCGCACGACAAGGTGGATTTCGAGGTCGGCCTGCGCCACAAGCTCGCGCCGATCGACGTGCTCACGCCCGACGCCAAGCTTAACGAACTCGCCGGTCCGGAGCTCGCGGGTATGGATCGTTTCGCCGGTCGCAAGAAGGCCGCCGAGATGCTCAAGGAGTCCGGCAACCTCGTGAAGGAAGAGCCCTACGAGAACAACGTCGGTTACTCTGAGCGCGCTGACGTGCCGATCGAACCGCGCCTGACGTGGCAGTGGTGGTTGAAGTATCCGCGCATCGAGGAGGCCAAGGCGGCCGTGCGCGACGGACATATCAAGTTTTACCCCGAGCGCTGGTCGAAGGTTTACCTGCACTGGCTGGAGAACATCCAGGACTGGTGCATCAGCCGCCAGCTGTGGTGGGGGCACCGCATCCCCGTGTGGTATGCCAAGGGTCTCGACAAGGAGACGCTCACCGAGGCCGACATCGCCGACCCGAAGAAGGTGCACGTGTCGCTCGAGGGCCCGGCCGACAAGGCCAACTGGGTGCAGGAGGACGACGTGCTCGACACGTGGGCGTCGTCGTGGCTCTGGCCGTTCGCGACGCTCGGCTGGCCGGACAAGGACGCGATGGCGAAGGCGGGCTATGATTATTTCTACCCGACCACGACGCTCGTGACGGGACCGGACATCATCTTCTTCTGGGTGGCGCGCATGATCATGGCCGGCCTGGAGTTCACGAATCCGGGGCAGCCGCTGGAGAAGCGGATCCCGTTCAAGAACGTGTATTTCACCGGCATCATACGCGACCAGCAGGGCCGCAAGATGTCGAAATCCCTCGGCAACTCGCCTGACCCGCTCGACCTGATCGCCAAATACGGCGCGGACGGCCTGCGCTTCGGCATCGTGTCGATCGCGCCGCAGGGGCAGGACATCCGCTTCCAGGAAGACCGCATCGAGGGCGGCAAGAACTTCTGCAACAAGCTCTGGAACGCCTGCCGCTTCCGCCAGATGAGCGGCGACATGGCCGACAACTCCTCGGTCGGCGCCATCCTCGCCCGCATCGAGCCGCCGAAGTTCGACGCCGACGACCACGCCATCCTCGACCGGCTGCTCGCCACGACGCGCGAGGTGGACCGCTGTTTCGCGGAGTTCGAGTTCAGCGCGGCGGTGCAGGCGCTCTACGGGTTTTTCTGGAACGATTTCTGCGACTGGTATGTCGAGGTCTCGAAGGCCAAGCTGCAGGATCCCGCCACCAAGGCGAACTGCCTCGCCATCCAGGACCTCGTGCTGCGCCAGACGCTGCTGCTGCTGCACCCGTTCACGCCGTTCATCACCGAGGAACTGTGGCACCTGCTCGGCTACGGCGCCGAGGGCACGTTCCTCATGCGCGACACGCAGCTCGACAACCCGTCGCAGCTTGCCGGCCGCGGGCTGACGCTCGACCACGCGGCGGCGGCGCAGGTGCAGCAGCTCAAGACCGTGGTTTCGCAGGTGCGCGCCTTCAAGGCCGAGCACGGCGAGGCCGCCAGCAAGGTTTCCGAGTTCGTGGTCGAGACGACCGACGCCCACTGGGCGCTGCTCGACGCCAACCTCGCCAAGCTGAAGCGCATGATGGGCGCCGGCTCGGTCGTGCGCGGGGCGATGTCGCCCAACGCCCCGGCCATCGTGACGGCCTTCGGTTCCTGGAACATCATCAAGCAGCTGAAGGGCGATCCGGCCGAGGAAAAGGCGCGGCTCAAGAAGGAAATCGAGGCGATCACCAAGCACATCGCCGGCACGCAGGCGCGGCTGTCGAACGAGGCGTTCGTCAGCAAGGCGCCGCCCGCGGTGCTCGAGGGCGCGCGCAAGCAGCTCGCCGACCAGCAGGCCAAGAAGGCCGAGCTGGAGCGTTTGTTGGCCGCGCTGGGTTGAGATGCGAATGTAGGGTCGCTGCTTGCGGCGACCTCGCGCGTTAGGTCGGCGCGAGCGCCGACCCTACAAGAAAACAGCAGCGGCCCGGCTGGAGGCGTGCCCTCCACAGGCTGGCTTCGCCGCACAACCGCCTGCGTTGGTCGACGCCGCTTTGACGGCCGTAACCGCTCTGTTTCAAGTCGCCGCATGAAATTACGACTGATCGGCGTGGCGTTGCTGGCGGCGTGGCGATTGGGCGCGGCGGAGGCCCCGGCTCCCCTCGTGCCCTATCCCGAGGGTTTCCGCGAATGGACGCACCTTGGCAGCGTCACGACCGAGCGGAACGAGAAAACCAAGGACCGTCTGCCGCACGGCATCATCCGCCACCTTTACGCGAACGAGAAGGCCATGGAGGGTCTGCGCACCGGCCATTATCCCGAGGGTGCGATGTTTGTGGCTGACTGGTTTCCGTTGAAGGTGAAGTATGCCGGCAATCTCCACGAGGACGCCCGCGACCGCACGGACGTCATGATCAAGGACGCGCGTTTCGCCGCGACGGGCGGGTGGGGGTATGACCAGTTCAAGGGGGACTCGAGGGAGATCCGGACGATAAACGGTGAGGTGCCGAACTCCTGTTTTGAGTGCCACACCAAGGTAAAGGCGCGCGATTACGTGTTCAGCCAGCGGCGTCCGTAACAGGCGGGGAACAACCTGCCAGGGCGAAGGCCCGGTGACCCGGGGGGGCGGGTTGATGAAGCTGCTGGCGGGGAGCGGGAAATGAACCGACGCCTCGGCACTTGCCTGAGGCGGTTTATTCGCTCTAGCTAACCGGCTTCCATATGAAAAAAGCCCTGATTACCGGCATCACCGGCCAGGACGGTTCCTACCTTGCCGAGCTCCTGCTGGCGAAGGGATACGAGGTGCATGGCATCATCCGCCGCGCCTCGACCTTCAACACGAGCCGCATCGACCACCTTTACCGCGACCCTCACGTCAACGGCGTGAAGCTTTTCCTGCACTACGGCGACCTCGCCGACTCCGTGCAGATGGTGAAGCTCCTTTACGAGCTGCAGCCGGACGAAATCTACAACCTCGGCGCCCAGTCGCATGTGCGCGTGTCCTTCGACATCCCGGAATACACCGGCGACGTCGTCGGCCTCGGCTCCATCCGCATCCTCGAGGCCATCCGCGAGGCCGGCCTCGTCAAGAAGTGCCGGTTCTACCAGGCGTCATCGTCCGAGATGTTCGGCAAGGTCCAGCAGGTGCCGCAGACCGAGACCACGCCCTTCTGGCCGCGCTCGCCCTACGGCTGCGCCAAGATGTATGCGCACTGGCTGACGGTGAACTACCGCGAGAGCTACAACCTGCACGCCTCGAGCGGCATCCTTTTCAACCACGAGAGCCCGCGCCGCGGCGAGACCTTCGTCACCCGCAAGATCACCCGGGCCGCCACCCGCATCAAGCTGGGGCTGCAGGAGTCGCTCTACATGGGCAACCTCGACGCCCAGCGCGACTGGGGCTACGCCAAGGAATACGTCGAGATGATGTGGGTCATGCTCCAGCAGGACAAACCCGACGATTACGTCGTTGCGACCAACGAGACGCACACGGTCAAGGAGTTCATCCAGGAGACCTTCGGGCTGCTGAACCTTGACTGGGAGAAATACGTCAAATACGACGCCCGCTATGAGCGCCCGGCCGAGGTCGAGCTGCTCATCGGCAACCCGGCCAAGGCCAAGAAGCAGCTCGGCTGGGAGCCCAAGGTGAAGTTCAAGGAGCTCGTGAAGATAATGACCGAGGCCGACCTTGAGCTCGCCAAGCGCGAGGCGCAGATCGCCAGCCTCCCCAAACCCTGAATTTGTCACCACGAAATACACCAAATACACGAAACCCACCGTCGTCCCTTTTCGTGTATTTGGTGTATTTCGTGGGGCCCCTCTCATGAAACTGTTCATTGCCGGACATAATGGAATGGTTGGTGGTGCCTTGGTGCGCCGCTTCCAGGCGGAGCCGGGCGTCCAGCTCCTGCTGCGCACGCGCAATGAGCTCGATCTCACGAGCCAGGCGGCGGTGGCGGCGTTTCTCGCCGCTGAGAAACCCGACACGGTCATCATGGCCGCGGCCAAGGTCGGCGGCATCCACGCCAACAACACCTACCCGGCGGACTTCCTCTACGACAACCTGGCCATTGCGAACAACACGATCCACGGCGCCTACGCGGCCGGCGTGAAGCGGTTTCTCTTCCTCGGCAGCTCGTGCATCTACCCGAAGCTGGCGCCGCAGCCCATGCCCGAGAGCTGCCTGCTCACCGGCCCGCTCGAGCCGACCAACGAGGCCTACGCCATCGCCAAGATCGCCGGCCTGAAGCTCTGCGAGTATTACCGCAAGCAGCACGGCGTGCTCTACCACTCGGCGATGCCGACCAATCTCTACGGCCCCGGCGACAACTACCACCTGCAGAACTCGCACGTGATGCCGGCGCTCATCCGCAAGTTCCACGAGGCGAAGCAGGCCGGCCAGGCCGAGGTCCAGGCCTGGGGCACGGGCTCGCCGAAGCGCGAGTTCCTGCACGTGGACGAGCTGGCCGACGCCTGCGCCTTCCTGCTGAAGATGATGAACCCGCCCGACCTGATCAACGTCGGCACCGGCACGGACGTCACGATCAAGGAGCTCACGGAGATCGTCGCCGAGGTCGTCGGCTTCAAGGGCAAGATCGTCTGGGATGCCACCAAGCCCGACGGCACGCCGCGCAAGCTGATGGATGTCTCGAAGCTCACCGCGCTCGGCTGGCGCGCCCGGGTCGGCGTGCGCGAGGGCGTGGCCCGGACCTACGCGAGCTTCCTGGCCGAGCAGGCGGCCGGCACGCTCCGGGTTTGATGGGCCGAATGGCCAATTGCGGCCCTGTGCGGGGCGTTGACCTTGTCCGGCGGGTTCTCCAGTCTCGTTCCATCGGTCATCCATCAACCGCACACAACCCATCCAACTTATGTCCACATCCGACACCCCGCCGCCCGCCGCCCCCGCGACCGAGGATCGCACCGTCGCCATCCTCAGCTACCTGACCATCATCGGCTTCATTGTCGCCCTCATCATGCACAGCAGCAAGAAGACCGCCCTCGGGTCCTTCCACCTGCGCCAGTGCCTGGGCATGATTGTGACCGCCATCGCCCTGAGCATCGCCGGCATGGTCCTGGCTTTCATCCCGATCATCGGCTGGCTCGCCGTCCTGGTGGCCTGGCTGGGCTTCCTCGTGCTCTGGGTCATGGGCCTGATCGCCGCCGCGGGTGGTGAGCAGAAGCCGGTGCCCGTGGTGGGCGCGCACTACCAGAAGTGGTTCGCCGGCGCCTTCACCTGAGCCGCGGCTGTTTCCGCCTTTGCCGCCGTCCGGGCCTCCCCGGGCGGCTTTTTCTTGGCCGGGTGGGGCGGGTCCGGACTTTCCGCTTGCGGAGGGCGTTCCGCTGCCAAGGGTAGGGGCGTCCATGATCGCACCCGAAACCTTTTCCCACATCGAAAACATAAAGAAGCGCGCCGGCTACTTATGGAGGTTTCTTTGACGTCGAACAAAAGCAGCGCGAAATAGAGGCGATGGAGGCGCAGATGGGCGCCCCGGATTTCTGGAACTCTCCGGAAAAGGCCCAGAAGCACATCGCCAGGCTCAACGGCCTGAAGAAGATGATCGGCGGCCTCGTGGCCTTCAACAAGCGTCTCGATGACGTCGCCGTCATGGTCGAGCTGATCGAGGCCTCGACCCCGGCCGAGCAGGAGGAATACGCCAAGGAGCTCAACGCCTCCGTGCCCGCCATGGTGGACGAGCTCGACAAGCTCGAGATCGCGTCGTTCCTCACCGGCCAGTTCGACCGCAACAACGCCATCTTCAGCATCCAGGCCGGCGCCGGCGGCACCGAGTCGAACGACTGGGCCGACATCCTCTTCCGCATGTATTCCCGCTGGTGCGAGCGCCGCGGCTTCGAGGTCGAGCTGATGGACGTGCAGCCGGGCGACACCGCCGGCATCTCCAAGGCCACCATCCTGATCAAGGGCGAGAACGCCTACGGCTACGCCAAGGCCGAGCGCGGCGTCCACCGCCTCGTCCGCATCAGCCCCTTCGACTCCAACAAGCGCCGCCACACCTCGTTCTGCGCGGTGGACGTCGTGGCCGAGATCACCGAGGAGATCGACGTGGAGGTGAAGGAGGAGGATGTGCGCGTGGACGTCTACCGTTCCTCCGGCAAGGGCGGCCAGGGCGTCAACACCACCGACTCCGCCGTGCGCCTCACCCACGCGCCCACCGGCATCGTGGTCGTCTGCCAAAACGAGCGCTCCCAGATCAAGAACAAGGCCGCCGCCATGCAGGTGCTCAAGGCCCGCATCTACGAGAAGCGCCAGGACGAGCAGCGCGCCGAGATGGACAAGTTCTACGGCGAGAAGGGCGAGATCGGCTTCGGCGCGCAGATCCGCAGCTATGTGCTCCAGCCCTACCAGATGGTGAAGGACCTGCGCACGGGCGTCAGCACCAGCGACACGCAGGCCGTGCTCGACGGCGACCTCGACCGCTTCATCTACGGCTGGCTCCGCGCCGGCTGCCCGCGGCATCGCAACAAGGACATCCAGATGGATGACTGACCGGTGGGTCGCACCGGCCACACCCAACGTTCAACGCTGAACTTTCAATCCTCAACGTCGGAGCCCGGTCGCGCATCCATCCGCCACTTGTGTGTTCGGCGTTAAGCGTTAAACGTTGAGCGTTTCTCCCGCCATGCCCGACCTGTCCCACGAAACCCTCCGCGCCGCCTTCGCCGCGCAGTCGCTGTTCGAGGACAAGACCTGGCAGCTCTCGCCGACGGCCTGGCCGCTGACCCCGGCGCAGGTGACGGAGCTGGAGGCGATCGGCACGGCGTGCCTCGAGTTCCACGCGGCGCTGGAGACGCTCTACCTCCGCTCGGCCGCGGGGAAGAATCTCCTGCGCAACAAGCCGCTGCTCGCGCCTTGGGTCGCCGACTACCTCGACCGCGGCAAGCCGGCCGCACTCGTCGCCCATGCCCGCGACCCGAAGAACCGCGGCATGTTTCCCACGGTGCTCCGGCCGGACCTGCTGCTGACCGAGGAAGGCTTTGCGCTGACGGAGCTCGACTCGGTGCCCGGCGGCATCGGCCTGACGGCCTTCCTCAACCGGCTTTACGGTGGCGACACAGATCCCGCGGTGCTCGGCCAGGGCGGCGCGATGGTGGAGAATTTTCACGCCTCACTCGCCGCGCTGCGGCCGGCGGTGCGCAATCCCCTCATCGCCATCCTCGTCAGCGACGAGGCGGCGACCTACCGGCCCGAGATGCTCTGGCTCGCGGAGCAGCTGCAGCGGGCCGGCAAGCGCGTGTTCTGTCTGCGGCCGGAGGATGTCTTTCCGCTTGGCAACGAGCTGTTCTTTGACGTCGAGGGCAACCCGGAGAAAATCGACATCATCTACCGGTTCTTCGAGCTGTTCGACTGGGCGAACGTCAAGGTCGGCCGCGAGATCCTCGAGGCCTGGGCCAACGGCACGGTGGCCCTCGCGCCGCCGATGCGGGCCTTCCAGGAGGAGAAACTGGCGCTGGCGCTCTTCCACCACCACCTGCTCGCCGAGTTCTGGGCCGAGACGTTGAGCGGCCGCAGCCTGAAGCTGCTGCGCGCGCTCATCCCGCAGTCGTGGATCATGGACCCGGCGCCACTGCCCCCCGGCGCGGTGCTCGACGGCCCGCGGATCGGCGGCCGGATGCTGAACGACTGGCGCGACCTCGCGTCCGCGTCGCAGAAGGAGCGCGACCTGATCATCAAGATCTCCGGCTTCCACGAGACGGCCTGGGGCGCGCGCAGCGTCGTGCTGGGCAGCGATTGTTCCCGCGAGGAATGGCAGCAGGGGGTTGACCAGGCGCTGCAACTGGCGCCGACCAACCTGCACGTGCTGCAGGAATACCGGAAACCGAAGCGCGTGTCGCACCCGCTCTACCGCAGTGATGGAGGCGGGGTGCCCTCACCCCGCGACGAGGCGGGCCGGCTCCGCCTGTGCCCGTATTACTTCGTGGTCGGCGGCCAGGCCCGCCTGTCGGGTGCTTTGGCGACGTTCTGTCCGCCGGACAAAAAAATCATCCACGGGATGGTCGATGCAGCCTTGCTCCCGTGTAGGGTTTTCTCCTTAACGTAGCGCGTGCCTTATCCCGTTCCGTCAACCCGTCTCCAAGTCGCCGCGAAGAAGGGAAGAGTGCTCGCCGGGGCGGCGCTTTTCGCCGGGCTGGGCTGGCTGTCAGGCTGGGCGCAACCGGCGTTTGACCTGGAAAAAGTGCGGGCGCGGGCCGAGCAGGCGGATGTCGAGGCCCAGACGATGCTGGGCAGCGCCTACAGCGAGGGGCAGGCCGGCCTGAAACAGGATCAGGCCGAGGCATTCCGTTGGTTCCGTCGCGCGGCCGACAAGGGGTTCGCGCCGGCCCAGTATCAGCTCGGGCTGGCTTATGAGCTGGGCCGTGGTGTGGCCGCGGACGAGCGCCAGGCCTTCAAGTTTTACCTGCAGGCGGCCGAGCAGGGTTTCGGCGCCGCCCAGTTCAACGTCGGCAACATGTATGCCGCCGGTCGCGGGATCGGGCAGGATTTGTTCGAGGCCAACCTTTGGTTCAAGCAGGCGGCCGAGAAGGGCATCGTCGAGGCGCAGTTCAACCTCGGGCTCGCCTATGAGGCCGGCCGGGGCGTCAAGAAGGACGAGGCGCAGGCCGCGCGCTGGTATAAGCAGGCGGCCGACCGCGGCTTTCCCCGGGCGCAATACAATCTCGGCCTGCTGCTCGAGGACGGCCGCGGGGTGACGAAGAACGAGGCCGCGGCCGCCGGTTATTACCGGGGCGCCGCCGAGCAGGGCTTCGCGGCGGCGCAGAACAACTACGGCCTCATGCTTTCGGAAGGCCGCGGCGGTCTCGCCAAGGACCCGGTGCAGGCCTGGGTGTGGCTCAGCCTCGCGGTGGAAAACGGGGCGAGTCCCGCCGCGCGTGATTTTGTGGCCCGCGGCCTGAACACCGACCAGCGGGCCACCGCCGCCCGGCTGCTCGCGGACCGTCGTTCCGGCCATGCGCCGGTCGCACCCGCCGCGGCGGCCCCGACCGGTCCGGCCGTCCCGCCGGTGAACTCCGCGCCGGCCGCCCGCGTGGCGGAGCTCATGTCGGCGCTGGAGCAGGCCCGCGAGGCCAACACGCAGTTTGCCGAGGCCAACCAGCGCCTTGAACTGGAAAAAGCCCGGCTGGAGCAGCAGCTCGCCTCGGGCGGCGACACCGGCAGCCTGGTCGAGCAACTGCGCACGCAAAGCGCCCGGCTGGCCGCGCAGGTGCAGTCCCTTACCACCGACAAGGAGGCGGCGGAACGCCAGGTCGCGGTGCTCAGCGTCCAGGTCAGGGATGCGCAGCAGGACCTGGCCCGCCGCCAGTCCGCGGCGCCCGCGACGAGCGCGCCCGCGGTGGATGTCACCCGTTATGAAAGCCAGGTCGCCGATCTGACGGCCAAGCTGGAAGAGGCGGCCGCCTCGCTGGCCCGGCTGCAGGCCGCCAACCAGCAATTGACGGAAGGCAATGCGCGGCTGCAGCAGGAGAAGGAAGCCCTGGCTGCCCGGCCGGGTCCCGCGACGGCGACCCCCGGCGGCGAACAATCCTCGATCATCGCCAACCTGCAGCGCGACAATGCGCGGCTCAACGACGAGGTGAAGCGCTCGACCATCGAGCTGCTTTCGCTCAACAGCCAGCTGCGGACCCTGCGCAACCAGGCGGCCCGGCCGGCGGTGGACGACACCGCCGCCAAGGAACAGATCGCACAGCTCACCGCGAAGGCGGAGCAGGCGGCGCAGGAGACCATCCGCTGGCAGACGGAAAGCAGCCGGCTCGCGGCCCGCGTGACCGAGCTGGAAAACCAGCCGAAGCCGGCGGCGGACGACCGCGGGGCGGCCGGACTGGCCGAGGCCCGGCAGCTGGCCGGCCGCTTGCAGGAGCAGGTCACGGCCCTGCAGGCCGAGAAGGCCGAGCTGGAGAAATGGAGCCGCTCGCTGGAACAGACGGTCAACGAGAAGTCGGTCCTCGCCGACGGTGCCAGCGCCGGGCTCGCGGAGTTGCGGCAGAAATTCACCACGGCCCAGCAGCAGCTCGAGGCCGCGACGGCGGAAAACCGCGCCCTGGCCGCCCGCGTGGCGCAGGCCGAGCAGGCCCTCGCGGCGGTCCCGGCCCCGACCCAGCCCGATACCGCGGGGCTTGATACCCTCCGCCAGCAGCTCGCGGAAGCCCGGCAGGAGGTGGAAAAACTTATCCAGGAAAACCAGTCGATCACCGCCAAGGCGGCCGAGGAGCAGCGGGACGCCATCCAGGCCCAGGGCCGGGTGGCCGCCCTCGAGCAGGAATTGCGCGAGGCCCGCCAATCCGCCGCGAGCAAGGCGGAACTCGACGACCTGAAGAACCAGCTGATCGCCTCGAACCAGCTGCTGGAGAAGTCCGGGGCCACCCTGGCCGCGCTGCGCGCGGAAAATCTCCGGCTGGTCAAAGCGGCCGCCAGTCCCGCCGCCAACCCGGCCGAGCTCGCGGACCTGAAGCAGCAACTGGCGGAAGCCAATGCGGCGCAGGAGAAGAGTGCCGCGACCGTGGCGGAACTGACCGGGGTCAACGACCGGCTTGAACAGGATCTGGCCGCCGCCAGGCAGGGCGGGGCGGACACCGCGGCCTTGCGGGACGAGAACCGCCGCCTGGCGCAGGCGGCGGCCGAATCCGGCGGCCTGCGGGCCACGAACGAGCAGCTGGCCAGGGATCTCGAGCAAGCCACGGCGTTCATGAACGGCAACCGGCGCGAGCTCACCGCGGCCCAGGCCCGCGTGGCCGAGCTGGAGCAACAGCTGCTGGCCGCGAAAACGGCCGGCACCCGCGGCGGGGACGACAGCCGCAAGCTGGCCGCCGACCTGGCCGAGGCCAACGCGACGGTCGACAGGCTGACCGCCACCGTGGCGGAGCTGACCGGCGCCAACGACCGGCTGGAGCAGGATTTGGATAATGCGAGGAAGAGCGCCGCGGCGGCGCTGGCCGCGCAATCGCAGGCCGTCAACGCCACGGAACCCGACGCCTACCGGATGGAGATCGGCACGCTGCAAGCCCGGGTGAAGGAGCTGGAAAAACAGGTGGAGGAGGAGCGCAGCAACTCCGCCCGCGAGGTCTCCACGCTGGCCGCCCAGCTGACCCGCACCCGCGAGACGAACAAGTCCCTTACCGAGGCCAATCGCGCCCTGTTGAGCGCGAAGGAGTCCGAGGCGCCCACGGTGGACAAGGAGGAATTTGACGCGGTGCAGGCGCGGGTCCGCGAGCTCACCGCCGCCGGCGAGGAGCTGAAGCGCCAGAACCAGAAACTCACCGCCGACAACGAGGGCCTCTCCGCCGAGCGCACGGCCTTCCGGCAGCAGCTGGAGGAGGCCCGCAAGGTCGCGACCGCCCTGCCCGGGCTCACCGACGAGAAGGCGGCGCTGCAGGAACGCCTCGAGGCCGTCGGCGCCCAGCTGGTCAAGGCGCAGCAGGAGATCGACACCTTGCAAAAGGACAATGCCGACATGGTGGCCGTCGCGGCAACCCACAAGGCGGCGGCGGACCAGGCCCGCGCCGACCTCGCGGCCCTGCAGGGCCGGACGGCGGAGGCGGAGAAGGCGACGGAGGCCCACAATTCCTCCGTGGCCGAGCTGACGCAGGCCAATGCCCGGCTGGAACGGGAGCGGGAGGACATGCGCCGCCTGGTGGAGTCCTACCGGGCCGACATCACCCGCCTGACGCAGAACGTGCGCAGCGCCGAGCAGATGCGCACCGAGGCCGAGCGCGGCGCCCAGCAGAACATCGACGCCGTCACCGCCCAGCTCGCCCAGTTGCGCCGGGATCTCGAGACCGCCCGCACCGCGCAGGCCCGGCTGGCCGAGGCCAGCGCCCTCCAGGATCGTGATCGCGTGGCGATCATCACCCAGTTGCGGACGGAAAACGGCGCGCTCGCCGCCCGGCTTAACCAGGCGCAAAGCACGCTCGACCAGATCGCCTCCGCCGCGCGGCTGGGCACGCCGGCCGCGGCGATCGCCAGCGGTGGCCCCGCGCCCGCGCGCCCGGCGGTCGCCGCCCCGGCCGACTTCCGCGTGCACACGGTCGTCGAGGGCGATTCACTCTCGCGCATCAGCATGCGTTATTACGGCACCGCGAACCGCTGGCAGGAGATCTTCCAGGCCAACCGCGACGTGCTGCAGGGCTCAAGCACGCTCCGCGTCGGGATGCAGCTGCGGATCCCGTGAGGTGCAACATTTCGTGGGCCCGCGGGCGTTCGGGGGGCGGGAGGGACCGCGCCATGAGACACCCAGCGCGAGCAAGCTCGCTGGCCCACAAAGATAGCGGCCAAAAAAGAAGGCGCGCCGGGGGCGCGCCTCCGCAGATGCTATGGCTGAAAGCTCAGGCGACGGCGACCTGGCCGGTCAGGACCGGGGCCGGGGCGCTCGACTGCTTCGCCAGGTGGCTGAAGAAGTTGTCGCGGCGTTCGCGGGCCAGCTTGACGTCCTTCGTGCCGAGGGAGCGGCGGATGCGCTCCTTGGTGAAGGGGGTCGGGTAGACCGTGTAGTGCAGGAACCACGTTCCGTTGTTGTTCCAGAGGTGGTGGTTCGGGTTCGCTTCGCTGATGCGAAGCGAGGCGAGGGTGATGAGGTTGGTGGACATGATGCGTGAGCGGTTGATGGTGAGTTAATCGTTCGCGCATCAGGGTTTTTCCTGGAAAACGAAAAGCCGCCTGAGGGCATCAGGCGGCTTTTTCGCTTTTTTAGGAGGAGTTTTTTGTTAGGCCGTTTGACCGGCCTCACATCCGGGTGGCTTGCGCCACTCGAAACCACCGTGATCACTCCTAGACCCGGTTGGCAGAACCGACTGTTTCCAGCCGATCCTTTCCTGATGCAATGCGCAGCGTGCAAACTCCGGCGCCGTAGGCCAGAAAAATCTTCCGGAGCGGACTGAAGTTGTCAGGAAGGCCCGGGCAAGCCGCTGCAACCGGCCCTTTTATGCAAGTGGTTAAGTTGAAAAAATCTTTGGCCGGGAATTTTAGCGCTGTCCAAATGTATCTATCTTGATACGTCTGGGTCATGAAAGAGGACAAACTGAAGCGCTTTGAGACGACTTCGACCGAGTATCTCCGCGAGGAGGGAGTCTACGGCGACGTGGAGGCCAGCGCCATGAAGCATGTGATCGCCGCGGCGCTCGCGCAGCGCATGGAGCGGCTCGGGCTGACGGTCGCGGAGCTGGCCGCCTCGCTCGGCACCAGCCGGGCGGCGGTGAACCGGGTGCTCGACCCGCTCAACACCTCGCTCACGCTCACCACGCTGGCCCGGACCGCGGCAAAGCTCGGCTGCCGCGTGAAGCTCGAGATCGTGACCCCGCGGTAGTTTGAGGTGGAACCCGGCCTCCGGACGGGTTTTCAGGATGCACATTCCACAAACCCGTCCGGAGGCCGGGTTCCACCTTCAGGCGATCACCTGAACTGCCAGCGCACGGCAAAGTGCAGGGTGTTGTAGGTGTAGCCGCCGATCCGGGGGATGCCGATCAGGTCCAGCGCCCAGCGGTCGGCGAGGGGCACGGTGACCAGGAGTCCGCCCAGCGGCACAAGGCCGCCGTCGTTGAAATTATAGTGGTGCGTCACCCCGGCGATGCCCCCGACCAAGACCTTGCCGACCGGCCACTCCTTGCCGACGTAGGCGTAGCCCGCGGTGCGGGCGAGGCTGTTGCGGAAAATGCCGGCGCCGGCGATCCAGTGGTTTTCCGTCACGCGCATCAGGCCAAGGCCGGGCGTGTTGTCCGTGAGGTCCGTTTCCGAGGTCTGCTCGTGCAGGCTGTGGAGTTGCAGGGACAGATGCCAGGTCGGCTCGGCGGCCGTCGCGGTGGCGGCCAGGCACAGGGCAAGAAGGACGAAGCGCATGGGCAAAGACTACCGGGTGGACGGATGGTCGCGACGGTAATGCTCCGACAACAGGTCACGGCCGAAGTCGTCGGTAAAGTCGCGCCAGACCGTGTGGATGTGGTTCGCCCGGTTCTGGGTGTTGTCGTATTCGATGAGGAAGGTGGGGCCCTGGATGCGGTAATAGTGTCCTTCGCCCGGATCCAAGCCACCGGCCCAGGCAAAATGGACCGCGTCCCAGCCCCCTGCGGCCATTTTCTCGATCGTCGGCTTGGCGACCTCCTGGCGCAGCCGGCCGGCGTAGACATCAACCAAGTCGCGCAGCAGTGCCTGCTGGACCGGGGTCATTCGCGCATAAGCCAGCCCGGCGGGGGGCGACGGCTTCACCTCCCGCGCGTTGTCCGTGATGATCTCCTCCGGCGCCTGGTCGGAAATCATGGCCGTCTTGCGCTGATCGGTGCTGAATGAACGCATCAAGGCGCGGCCGAGGTCTTCCTCCGCGGCGAGGGCGCGCCGGCCCTTTTGCGCATGGTCGATGCGCACCTCGGCGGGGTTGGCGCCGAAGAAGAGTGGGGTTGCGGAAACCCGGCCGGCAGCGAGGGTGAAGTTGATCGACAGGTGATGGCCCTCCACCCGCCAGCCCCATGGCGCGGTTGAACCCGGCGCACCAAACACCGTGAAGAAATAAAGCCGGGCGTCGCGATGGGCCGCCCCGGACATGGCGAAGAGCACGTTCTCCAAGGCAATGATGGCCTCCACCTGCAACTGCCCGCGCTGGCTGAGGCCGGCGGCGAGCAACTGGCGCGCGTGGGCGCGCTGGGCGTCGGTCATGTCCCCGAGCTTCACCCCTTTGCGGGCGAGCGGCACGTAGTTCCAGTTCTCACGTTCGCTGTCGCCGACGGCGAAGACCGCCTGCGCCCGCTGGGCGGGGTCGAGGGATTGCAGCCAGGCGCTGGCCGCCGCGGCCATCTCATCCTGAGCCGCCGCCCACGAAAAAGCCGGCGTCAGCACCAATAAGGCGATGAGCAGCCGGCTTGGAAGGCGATGCATCATCGGAAGATCGCCCGGTCCGGTGGGTGGAGGCAGCGGGGTTAAGCCAGCTTCGCGCCGCGGGCCTTGGCGATGCGGATCAGGGCGTCGGCCATGTCGGACGGGGTGACGGCGCACTCGATGCCGCATTCCTTGAAGACGGCGATCTTGGCGGCGGCGGTGTCCTCGGCCCCGCCGACGACGGCGCCGGCGTGGCCCATGCGGCGGCCCGCGGGGGCGGTGGCGCCGGCGATGAAGCCCGCGACGGGCTTCTTGCAGTTGGCCTTGATCCAGCGCGCGGCCTCGACCTCGGCGTTGCCGCCGATCTCGCCGATCATGATGATGCCCCAGGTGTCCGGGTCATCGTTGAACATCTTGATGACGTCGAGGTGCGAGGTGCCGTTGACCGGGTCGCCGCCGATGCCGACGGAGGTGGTCTGGCCGAGGCCCTTGGACGTGAGTTGGAAGACGGCCTCGTAGGTGAGGGTGCCGGAGCGGGAGACGACGCCGACGTGGCCCTTCTTGTGGATGTAGCCGGGGGCGATGCCGATGCGGCAGCCGCCGGTGGAGTCCTTGCCGGTGCCGGGGGTGACGAGGCCGGGGCAGTTGGGGCCGATGAGCCGGGTTTTCTTGCCGGTCATGGCGCGCTTGGCGGCGATCATGTCCTTGATCGGAATGCCCTCGGTGATGGCGACGCAGAGGTCGAGGTCGGCGTCGGCGCACTCGAGGATGGCGTCGGCGGCGAACGGCGGCGGCACGAAGACGGCCGAGACGGTGGCGCCGGTGGCGGCCACGGCGTCGCGGACGGTGTTGAAGATCGGCACCTTGTGGCCGGCGTGCTCGAAGAACTGGCCGCCCTTGCCGGGGGTGACGCCGGCGGCGATCTTGGTGCCGTAATCGATCGAGAGCTTCGTGTGGCGGGCGCCGAACTCGCCGGTGATGCCCTGGACGAGAACCTTGGTGTCGGGAGTGATGAGAATGGACATGGGGAGGAAGTGGTGAGTAGCGGGTAGCGAGTAGTGAGTAGGTGGCAGGCGAGCGTGGAGTGGCGGTTCGGAGGTTTTGATATGCTCTCTACTCGCTACTCGATGCTCGCTGCTGGATTGGTGGCTTACGCCACCAGCTTGACGATCTTCTGGGCGGCGTCGGCCATGGTGTCGGCGGACTCGATCTTGAGGCCGGACTCGGCGAGGGTCTTCTTGCCGGCGGCGACGTTGTTGCCCTCGAGGCGGACGACGAGGGGGATGGTGAGGGCGAGTTCGCGGCTGGCGGCGACGACGCCGGTGGCGATCGTGTTGCAATCCATGATGCCGCCGAAGATGTTCACCAGGATGCCCTTCACGTTGGGGTCGGTGAGGATGATCTTGAAGGCGGCCGTGACCTGGTCCTTGGAGGCGCCGCCGCCGACGTCGAGGAAGTTGGCCGGGCTGCCGCCGAAGTGCTTGATGATGTCCATCGTGCTCATGGCAAGGCCGGCGCCGTTGACGAGGCAGGCGATGTTGCCGTCGAGGGCGATGTAGGAGAGCGAATACTTGGAAGCCTCGATCTCCTTGGGGTCCTCCTCGTTGAGGTCGCGGAGGGCGACGATCTCGGGGTGGCGGAAGAGGGCGTTGTCGTCGAAGGAGACCTTGGCGTCGAGCGCCAGCACCTGGCCGGTGGGGGTCGTGATGAGGGGGTTGACCTCGACCATGGCCGCGTCGGTCTCCCAGAACATGCGGTAGAGCGCGGCGATGAGCTTCACGGCGTTCTTGAAATAGTCGCCGGTGAGGCCGAGGCGGAAGGCGAGCTCGCGGGCCTGGTAGCCCTGGAGGCCGACGGCGGGGTCGACGATGATCTTGAAGATCTTCTCCGGGGTCTCGTGGGCGACCTTCTCGATCTCGACGCCGCCCTCGGTGGAGGCGACGATGACGGGGCGCGAGGTGTTCCGGTCGAGGAGGATGGCGAGGTAGTATTCCTTCGAGATGTCGCTCGCGACGGTGAAGTAGACGGTCTGCACCTTGCGGCCGGCGGGACCGGTCTGGGCGGTGACGAGCGTGTTGTTGAACATCTTGTTGGCGTAGTCGAGCGCCTCGGCCTTGGTCTTGGCGAACTTGACGCCGCCCTTGAAGCCGTCGGTGAAGGTGCCCTTGCCGCGGCCGCCCGCGTGGATCTGGGACTTGACGATGAGCGGGCCGTCGTGGCCGAGCGTGGAGAGGGCGGAGTCGAACTCGGCCGGGGTGCGGGCAGCGACACCGCGGGGCACCGCGACGCCGAATTTCTCAAAGAGGGCCTTGGCCTGGTATTCGTGAATGTTCATGCGGGAAAGAAGGACCTGAGATTTGCCAGAAAGCCCGGCCGAAAGACATGAAAAAAGCGGCCGGCATGACACATATTCACCGCTTTGCCCGTCGCTTATGTCGTCTCGGGGGTTGCCTTATGGCGGCCCGTTTGCAGGATGCCGGTCATGCAATCGCACGAATTGCTCAAGGAGGTGCTGAAGAAGACCAGCGCCAAACAGATCTCGGCGGACATGGGCTTGTCCCTCTCGCTCATCTACAAGTGGGCCGAGCCGCCCCAGGACGAGACCGGCAGCGGCGCCAACAACCCGCTCGACCGCATCGAGCAGCTGCTGCGCATCACCAACGACGAGCGCATCGCCCAGTGGGTCTGCGAGCGCGCCGGGGGTTTCTTCATCCATAACCCCAAGGCCAGGCCGCATCCCTTCCAGCTGATTCCCTCCACCAACAGCATCGTGCAGGAGTTTGCCGACATGCTCGGGGTCATCGCGCTCGCCGCGGCCGACAACCAGATCACGAAGGACGAGGCCAAGGCCATCCGCCGCCGGTGGGAGGATTTGAAATCGGTGACGGAGGGCTTCGTGCGCAATTCCGAGGAAGGCAACTTCACGAAGCTCAAGGATGAGGCGGAGAAGTCCGCCAAGCCCGGAGCATGAGTGTGACCTTATGGCCGTAGGTGGCCCGCTCGCGGGCCACGTTGCGCGCAAGCGCGCAACCTACCGCTTCAACTGCGCCGGGATAAACTGTTCCCGGACGGACTTGGCCAGCAGCCCGGGCGGAAGCATGCCTTCGCTGATGATGAAGTCGTTGAAGGCCTGCCGGTCGAACCTGGCGCCCAGCGCCACCTCGGTGGCGGTGCGCAGCTCCATCAGCTTGGTATAGCCGTAGAAATAGGCGGTGGCCTGGCCGGGCGAGCGGAAGGTGTAGCGGTCGACCTCCTGGTTCGCCATGCCGTCGGAGAGGCAGACTTCCTGCAGGAGGACCTCCAGGGCGCGTTCGCGCGTGATGAGACCGAGGTTGAGCATCGGGTCGAGGAAGGCGCGGGCGGCGCGCAGCAGGCGGTGCTGCAGCGCGATGAGCTGGCCGTCGAGCGGCAGGTAGGGCTTGGTCTCGGCCTCGGCATAGAGGGCCCAACCCTCGACGTTGACGCTGTTGAAGGCGAACAGGCTGCGGGCGAGCGAGACGCCGCGCTCGACCATGGCGGCGAACTGCAGGTCGTGGCCCGGCCGGCCCTCGTGGGCGGTGAGCGTCCAGGCGCCGGCCTTGTAGGTGAAGTCGTCGAAGCCGGCCTGCTTGCCGGTGGCATCGGTATTGCCCGTGGTGAGGACGAAGACGCCCTGCTCGCCCTTGCTGCCGATCAGCGGCGGCGGCTGGTAGTGCGGGGCGGGCTGGGCGGCGTTCTCGGCCTCGGACGCGATGCGCATCAGCATCGGGCGGTCGGGCAGGGTGAGGATCTTCTCGCGGCGGATGATGGCCTCGATCTCCGCGATGACCGTGCGGTAATAGGGTTCCACCTCGGCCTTCGTGATCTGTTCCTTCTTCAGGGCGCGGATGACCGCGCGGTAGTCGGAGTCGGGGAAGCCATGTTGCCGGGCGACGAGCGGCGCGATCGCCTTCATCTCGTTGCGGATCTCGGCGAACGCGAGCTGGGCCTTCTTCATCACTTCCTCGGGCGGGATATCGAGGCCGATGTTCCGGAGGTTGTCGGCGTAAAGCTCGGCGGGCAGGCGGTAGTCGCGGCGGGCGGTCGGCAGGATCGTGGTGCGGATCCAGTCGGCGTAGGCCTTGAGCTGCGCGTCGAGCGCGTCGAGCGCGGCCGGGGCGCCGTCGAGCTTGTCGATGCCATACTTGCCGTAGAGCTGGCGGATGCCGGCGGCGTAACGGGGCATGGCGGCCAGGTGCTTCTCGATCTCCCCCTGGTAGGGCGGCAGCAGGCCGGCGGTGGCCTGCTTCTCCAGGTAGCGCTCCTTGGCCAGCTCGGTGACGGCCTTGCTGCCGGGGGCGAGGCCGGTGTAGAGCTTCAGCCGGGCCAGCGCGGCGGGCCGGCGGGCGGCGTCGATCTGGCCGTCGAGCAGGCTGAACTCGCCGAAGAAGATGAGCTGCGCGATGTCCGCGTAGGGCAGCATCAGGCGCGCGTTGAGGGCGTTGGTGTTGAGCTGATTGTCGGCGGACTCGACGAGGATCTCGAGATCCTGGCGGACGAGCGGGTCGGTCTCGACCATGACGCGCCTGGCCAGCTCGTCGCGCGACGCGGTCAGCGCGAGGCGGGTGCGTTCCTCCACGCCGGGCGTGAGGTCGGCGATCTTGTCGTCGAAGCCGGCCACGCCTACGCGGCTGGCGAACTCGGGGCTGAACTTGGCGAGGTCCTTGACCAGCACCTGGGCGTTTTCGTTGCTCCGGGCGATCCAGGCGGGGGTGTCGGTGGTCCCGGCGGAGGCCGGGCTGAGGAGAAACGCGCCGCCGAGCAGGAGCGCGGCGGGGCGGAGGAGGGCGTGGATGGGACGTTGCATAGGGAAGGGATGAGTGGACCGACTAAGCCGGGCGGCCGGCGTGACGGCAATGTTTTCGCGGCGCCCGGACGAGCGGTCAGTCCTCCCAGTCGATCGGGATTTTCCGGAGCTCCGATTCCGTGTAGGCGAGCACGACCGCCTGGTGCGTGGTGCGACCGTTGGTCGTTTGCACCTGGTAGTTAATCGTGAGGTAATCGTAGGCGCTGCCGTATTCATCGCGGGCGCGGGTGACGGCCTCCCGGGTCCAGCCGCCTTGGAGCAGGGCGAGAACGCCCCAGACCAACAGCAGAAGCGGGAGGACAAGATAGGCCACAAAGGCGCGTGGCTGCAGCCATTTCATTTGCGGCCGCCGGAACGAGGCAGGCCACTGCGCATGCAGGGCCTCGCCCTCGAGCATCAGCCAGAGAAGGAAAACCATCGCGGCCACGACGTAGCCGGAATAAAACCAGAACGAGAGCGGTTCGGACACCTGGATGGCGGAGAGCAATCTGCCCGGCATGCCCAGCCAGAAGCCCAGGGCGGTCCCGGCCAGTGCGCCGATGCCCAGGGCGGAGAAATAGGTGAGCAGGGGCCAGATGAAACGCTTGTCCATCCAGACCAGCACGCCGGCGGCCCAGAACCACAGGCAACCGAAAGGGGACAGCAGGTTGATCTGGCCGCCTTGCCGGAAACTGAGCACGAAACTGAAGATGCCCTCGGCCAGCTGCAGGAAACCGAAAAGAAACAGACCGGCCGCGACCCGGATCGCCGCCGGCGGCCGCACCGGCACATCGATCACTGGCGGCGGCTCCGGTTCAACGGCCATGGGCGGCGGAACTAGAGCAGGTGCTTCGCGAGGAAGGCCGCCTGCGCGGCGGCCAGGTCCTTCAGGCCCTTTTGCGACAGGCCGAGGAGCTGTTGCAGCTGCTCGTGCGAAAACGTGGACTCCTCGCCGCTGCTCTGCACCTCGACGAACTGGCCGCGGCCGGTCATGACGACGTTGGCGTCGACCTCGGCGTCCTTGTCCTCGACATAGTTCAAGTCGAGCAAGGCCTCGCCCTTGAACAGGCCGACGCTGACGGCGGCGACGGAGTCGGTGAGCGGGTTCTCGGAGATTTTCTTCGCGTCGAGGAGCTTCTGGATGGCGAGGCGGGCGGCGAGGTAGGCGCCGGTGATGGAGGCGGTGCGGGTGCCGCCGTCGGCCTGCAGGACGTCGCAGTCGATCCACAGCGTGTGTTCGCCGAGCTTCTCGAGATCGAGGACGGCGCGGAGGGAGCGGCCGATGAGGCGCTGGATCTCGACGGTGCGGCCGTCGATCTTGCCCTTGGTGATGTCGCGCGGCTTCCGGTCGAGCGTGCTGTAGGGCAGCATGGAATATTCGGCGGTGAGCCAGCCGCCCTTGACGCCCTGCTGCTTCATCCACGAGGGCACCTTGGCCTCGATGGTGGCGGCGCAGATGACGCGGGTGGCGCCGAAGCCCAGCAGCACGGAGCCGGAGGCGTAGGGCGCGACATTGACCTCGATGCTGAGGGGGCGGAGTTGGTCGGCGCTGCGGCCGTCGATGCGGGCGGGCATGAAATCAGGCGTTGTCCGCGTCGAACTCGTTGTCCTTGTCCGCGACCTCGAAGGGCGACTGGGAGGAGACCTTGTGGCTGGTGGCCTTGGGCGCCTTCTGGTCGGCCATGTGGGCGATGAGGCGGTCGTTGAAGGTCTTGGCGGGATCGTGGCCCATGTTCTTGAGGGCCTGCACGAGCGCGGCGACCTCGACGAGGCGGGCGATGTCGCGGCCGGGGCGGACGTAGAACTCGATGTGCGGCACCTTGACGCCGAGGATGTTGTAGTAGTTCTCCTCGAGCCCGGTGCGTTCCTCGACCACGTCGGGGGTCCAGTTGCGGAGCGAGACGACGAGGTCGACGCGCTTCTCGAGGCGGATGCTCTTCACGCCGAACATGTCGGCGATGTTGATGATGCCGATGCCGCGGCACTCCATGTAGCCGCG
>JAYRDK010000055.1:0-26570 GCA_041909435.1 Lacunisphaera sp. | reverse complement strand
AGTAGTCGACGCGGTCGAGCTTGATGGTCAGCGTGTTGCCCTTGGCGCGGGGATTGTAGGCGCCGATCTGCTCGACGGCGTCACCATCGCGGCGGGAGCGCTCCTCGGCGACGACCACACGGTAGTGGGGTTCGTTCTTGGTGCCGACGCGGGAAAGACGGATTTTGAGTGCCATTTGATGTATCTGGTTGCTTTACGGGAGACGGAATTGCGGTTGGAAAAGGGGCAGAATGGACGGAACAACTTTGCCCTTGTCAAGCCCCCAGTGCCACCCCTCCATCCGACCCTTAACGCACCCAATTTTATGCTCAAAGCCGGTATCGTCGGTCTCCCCAACGTGGGCAAGTCCACCCTCTTTAACGCCCTGACCCGCAGCCGCAAGGCCGAGGCGGCCAATTACCCGTTCTGCACCATCGACCCCAACGTGGGTGTCGTGATCGTGCCCGACGAGCGCGCCTACGTCCTGCAGAAAATCGCCAAGACCAACGTCGTGGTGCCCGCCGCCATCGAGTTCGTGGACATCGCCGGCCTGGTCGCCGGCGCCAGCAAGGGCGAGGGTCTCGGCAACCAGTTCCTCGCCAACATCCGCGAAGTGGACGCCATCGTGCAGGTCGTGCGTTGCTTCGAGGACTCCGACGTTGTCCATACCATGGGCGGCGTGGACCCGGTCCGCGACATCGAGGTCATCACCACCGAGCTTGTGCTTGCCGACCTCGATGCCGTCGCGAAGCGCATGACCAAGACGCAGAAGGCCGCCAAGGCCGGCGACAAGGAGGCGATCATCGAGCTCGCCCTCCTCGAGAAACTCACGCCCCACCTCAACTCCGGCAAGACGGCCAACACCCTGCCCGCCACGCCGGAGGAAGTCGCGCTGATGAAGCTGTTCCAGCTGCTCACGGCGAAACCCGTGCTCTTCGCGTGCAACGTCGCCGAGTCCGACCTCGCGACCGCCGAGCAGAATCCCTTCGTCCAGAAGGTCGCGGAGTATGTCCGCACGCACCACGACGCCGCCTACGTGCCGATCAGCGCGAAGATCGAGGCCGAGCTCATCGACCTGCCGCCGGAGGATGCGAAGGCGTTCCTCAAGGATCTCGGGGTCGACGACTCCGGCGTGTCCTCGCTCATCAAGGGCACCTACGGCCTGCTCGGCCTGATGACCTACTTCACCGCCGGCGAAAAGGAAGTGCGCGCCTGGACGATCAAGAAAGGCTGGAAGGCCCCGCAGGCCGCCGGCGTCATCCACACCGATTTCGAGAAGGGCTTCATCAAGGCCGAGATTGTTTCCTACGACGACCTCACCCGCCTCGGCTCCGTCGCCGCCGCCCGCGAGGCCGGAAAATACCGGCTTGAGGGCAAGGAATACGTCTTCCACGACGGCGACGTGGCGCTGTTCAGGTTTAATAACTGAGTAAACGTGGCCGAATAACTTGGCTGGCGCATTGCTTACAGGTTGCAATTTAGGGTGTTTACCCTAAATTGCAGGGTGCCACCCATGTTGCTCGCCTACAGATCATTACTACGCGCACTGCCTCCATATGGGGTCATAGTGATGCTGGCTTGCGCGCCCGCGTGGGTCACAGGTCAGATTCTCTGGGACAATGGCGCGGGCACCAACCAATGGGGCACGGCCCAGAATTGGAGCACCAACAGCGTGCCGACCTCGGGCTCCGCCGTGCAGTTCAATGCGACGGACGACAACGCCACCGTCAGCAATGTCACCCTCGATGCCGACCGCGCTGCGAGCAGCCTGATGTTTAACAACGTCAACGACAGTTTCTCCCTCCTCGACGGATCGGGCTCGCGCACCTTGCGGCTCACATCCCGCACCATCACCCGCACCGCGGGCAGCAGCGGCAACCAGACGCTGGCCTTCGCCACGCTCGCCCCGCAGAACGACTGGAACGCCGGCTGGACGTGGAACATCAGCGGCAGCGGCAGCCTCGCGATTTCGTCCACGATCACCGGCGGCTGGGCCAACAACGTAAAGACCGGGGACGGCACCCTCGTTCTCTCCGGCAACAACACCTTCAGCGGCATCACCAACATCAACCAGGGCGTCGTGGTCGCCGCGAGCAACACCGCCCTCGGCTCCGCCACCTACGGCAACACCATCGCCAGCGGCGCGGCCCTCCACCTGCAGAACAACATCACCCTCCAGGAGGATAATTTCCAGATCGCCGGCTCCGGCGTCGGCAACACCGGCGCAATCCGCAACCTCAGCGGGGACAACACCCTGAATGCCTCGATCAACCTCAGCGCCGCCACCACGCTGGGTTCCGATACGGGCACGCTCGGCATCACCAGCCAGCTCGCCCTGGCCCATACCCTGACGGCCACGGGCGCGGGCAACCTGGCCTTCAGCGGCGCGATCAACGGCACCGGCGGCCTCACCAAGAACGGCGCCGGCACCCTCACCCTTTCGGGCTCGCAGGGAAATTCCTTCGGCGGCGCGCTCACCATCAACGACGGCACCGTCGCCCTGGCGAAAACCGCCGGCACAAACGCGATCGGCGGTTCCGTGGTCAACCTCGGCGACGGCTCCGGCGCCGCCGGGTCCGCCCGGCTGCGCCTCGATGCCTCCAACCAGATCGCCGACCATGCCGGCCTGATCACGATCAATTCGGACGGCGTGCTCTCGCTCAACAATTTCACCGAGAGCGTGAACCAGATCGCCGGCACCGGCCGCATCGATCTCGGCACCACGGGCGCGCTGACCGTCGGCATCAACTCCGGCAATTCCACCTTCGGCGGTTCGCTGCTCGGCACGGGCACGCTCACCAAGGCGGGCTCCGGCCTGCTCGAGATCGCCACCGACATCGCCTTCGGCGGCACCTTCAACCTCGCCGCCGGCACCCTCCGCCTGAACGACATCACGCTGAGCCTCGGGACACTCAACATCACCGGCAACAGCACGATCGACTTCGCCGGGGCCAATGCGGCGCTCTACGTCACCACGCTGAATATCAGCGCCGGCGTCACGCTCAACATCACCAACTGGAGCAACGCGGCCGACTATTTCTTCGCGAGAAACTGGAGCGGGGCCGTCTACAACACGAGTGGCGCCACGCCCATGAACCAGGTCGCCTTCAGCGGATACAACGCGAACCACACGCACTGGCAGTCTTTCGACGACCAGATCACACCCGTGCCCGAACCGGCTACCTACGGCGCAATGCTTCTGGCCGCCCTGGCGGGATTCGGTTTCTGGCACCGTCGCCGCGCCGTTGCACCTTGATAGGGTGATCCGGACTCCCTGGCTCCCGACGCCGTGGGGCTCCGGTCTGCCGCGGGAAAAAACCGCCCTCGATCACTCCAGGCTTCGCGATTGCGCCTGTTTCAAATAGGGCCTTAATGCCTCATCGGTATTGCCAATAGGCTCTATCCTGGGCTATATTCTTTCTGGAGAAGAATATGCCCCGCCCCATCACTCAGTCCCATGTGCCGCTCCCGTCGAGCTTTCCCCGACGCTGGCGGCGGCATGCCTGTGGTGTCCTGTTGCTTTTGCCGGGACTCTGTTACGCCCAGGTCATCTGGGACAACGGCAACGGCAACAACCGCTGGGGCACGGCGAACAATTGGAATCCCAACGCCGTGCCCGGGGCCGCCTCGAACGTCCAGTTCAACGCCGCCGACGACAATGCCACGGTGAGCAACATCCAGCTCCGGGGCAACGTGTCGGCCAACAGTCTGACGTTCAACAATGTTGATGACAACTTCAGCCTCATCAACGGCAACGGCAGCCGCACGTTGACCCTGACCTCGGGCGACATCACGCGCACCGCCGGCAGCAGCAACACCCAGTCGCTCGCGTTCACCACCCTGGCCCTCGGCGGCGATGCGGCCATGAACATCGCGGGCAGCGGCAGCCTGGCCATCGCGTCCGCCATCATCGACAGCGGCGGGGCGCGCGCGCTGACCAAGAGCGGCGCCGGTGAGCTGATCCTCTCGGGCGCCAACACCTTCTCCGGTGGCACCATCGTCAGCGCCGGCACGCTCACCCTGCAAAACGCCTCCGCGCTTGGCACCGGCAGCACCCTCACGCTCGCTGGCGGCACCCTCCGGCTCAACACCGCCACCACGACCGTCACCACTCTCAACGTCACCGGCAATTCCATCATCGATTTCGCGACCGCGGCCACCTTCAACGTCACCAACCTGACCATCAGTGCGGGCGTCAGCCTGACCATCCAGAACTGGGCCAACATGTCCGACTTCTTCTTCGCCACCAACTGGACCGGCGCCACCGCGGACACGACGGGAGTCAGTCCCATGAACCAAGTCACGTTCACCGGCTTCTCTGCCGGAAACACCAAGTGGCTGGGCTACGACGACCAGATCACCCCGGTGCCCGAGCCTTCGACCTACGGCGCGCTGCTGCTGGGCGGCCTGCTGGTTCTCTTTTTCTGGCGACGCAGGTCCGGGGCGTGACGTTCCCATCGCGCGCATGCCGATGGGTCTGGTTGGCCCTATCGGGATAGAGGCTTAATACAATTAGCGCGTGCGGCCTGACAGAGGTAAACTCCCGACGGTCAATCCCCTGCCGTGCCTTTGTTCCGTCGCCACCACCCGTCCCAGCACCTTGCCTCTTACTGCAGGGGCAAATGGATGCTGGCGTTGTGCCTCCTCGCGACCACCGCGTCCGCCCAGACACTTTATTGGGACACCAATGGCAAAACGGCGGGCGCCGGCGGGGCCACTCCCGCCGGGACATGGACTACGTCTAATTCCAACAAAAACTGGAACACCACGGCCGCCGGCACCACGACCAATCCCCAGGCCTGGACTTCCGGTGCCGATGCCATCTTCAGCGCCGGCACGGATGCCACGGGCGCCTACACCGTGACGGTGAGCGGCACGCAAAACGTCTCAAGCATCACCGTGCAAGAAGGCAGCCCTACCCTGGGCAGCGGCACGATCAACTTCAGCGATGCCTCCCCTGACATCCTGGTCGCCTCCGGCAGCTCGCTGACCTTCGCCACGGCCCTGACCAGCAGCACCAACGGTCTCAATCTCGGCAGCTCCACCTTCACCGGCACGACCGTCTTCTCGACCGACCTCACGCTCAGCGGCACGGTAACCCTGGGCGGCGGCACGCTCAGCCTTGCCGGCACGAGTTACAGTTTCGGCACCCTCAATGTCACCGGCAACAGCACCATCGATTTCGCCAGTGCCACCACGCTCAGCCTGACCAGTCTCACGATCAGCGCCGGCGTCACGCTCACCATCCAGAACTGGACGAAGGCTTCCGACTTTTTCTTCACCACGAATTGGAGCGGGGTGACCCAGGACATCTTCGACAACGCCGGCGCCCTGCCTGTCAGCCAGGTTGTCTTCAGCGGTTTCGGGGCCAACCAGACCGGCTGGGACTCGTATGATGACCAGATCCGGCCCAACGTGCCCGAGCCCTCCACCTACGGCGCGCTGCTGCTCGGCGCGCTCACCGGGTTCTTCGCGTGGCGCCGATTAATGCGTCGCTCCGCCCGCTGAGCGCACATCCCGCCGCGTTCCCAGCGTCACGGTGAGGGCCACGCCGATGGCGGCGGTCATGTCCTCGAGCGTCAGGCTGGGCTGCCCCGCCTTCGCCTGGACCGGCAGGAACGGCACATGGATGAAACCGCCGCGGACCTTCCGCTGTTTCCGTAGCTCGTGCATCAATCCGTAGAAGAGGTGATTGCAAACGAAGGTGCCGGCCGTCTGCGACACCGCCGCCGGAATTCCCCGCCGCCGCAGCTCCGCGACAATCGCCTTGATCGGCAGCGTCGACCAATACGCCGCCGGCCCGCCACGCACAATGGGCCGGTCCACCGGCTGCCGGCCCGCATTGTCCGGGATGCGCGCGTCATCGACATTGATCGCCACGCGCTCCGGCGTGATCTCCGCCCGGCCGCCGGCCTGCCCGACGCACAGGATGAACGCCGGCCTCGTCGCACGGATCTGCTTCTTCAACTCGGTGATCGCCGCGCCGAACACACACGGCAGCAGCGCACCGGCCACGCGATGCCCGCCAATGATCGTGCCATGCAGTTGCCGCGCGATCTCGCCCGACGGGTTGATCGACTCGCCGCCGAAGGGCTCAAACCCGGTGACCAGGACCTTTCGCGTTTCCGCTTTTCCGCTTTTCCGCGATTTCGTCGGTGTGGCCATGTTCAAAAACGATACACGCAACCATACATCACGGCCACATTGAAAATCCAGATCGCCGCGGCGAACGGCGCCTGCGCCTTGATCACCGCCCAGTCGTCCTTCAGCTCGAGCAGCCGCACGGGCACGAGGTTGAAGTTCGCCGCCATCGGCGTGACCAGCGTGCCGCAATAACCCGACAGCATGCCGAGCGCGCCCATGATGGCCGCATCGCCGCCGTTGGCGTTGACGATGAACGGCAGCCCGACGCCGAGCGTCATGATCGGGAAAGCCGCAAAGGCGTTGCCCATCATCACCGTGAAGATCACCATGCCGCCGCAGTAGGCGATCACCGCCACCAGCGGGTGCGACACCGGCAGGGTGGCGGCGACGATCTTGGCCACTTCCTCGCCCACCCCGGCCTTCGCAAATATCCCGCCGAGGCCCGCCAGAGACTGCGGCAGGATGATCGTCCATCCCAGCAGCTCGAGCAGCCGCCCTCCCTCCCGCACGGGCGCCGCCGGGGTGTCCTTGGTCACCCACAGCGCGGCGATCAGGCCGGCCAGGCAGCCGACCCCGAGAGCAACCTGGGAACCGACGACAAAGCTCCCGGCGATGGCCAGCACCGGCACGACGAGGATCGGCCAGAGCACCTGGTTGCCGAGCTGGGTCGCTCTCGCCTCCCGTGCGGCACCGTTCACGGGAAACCCCGGAACCGCGACCTGCTTCGCTGCCACCAAAATGCCCAGGGCCAGCACCAGCCAGCCCACCAGCTCGTGCGGCAGGCTTTTGCCCGCACCGATCACGATCGCCAGCCCCAACCAGAAGACCGTGGAACCCCAACGCCGCGGATGCCCCGGGTTCCGGGCGATACCGGCCGCCACCGCGGCCACGAACAGGCCGGTCAGCATGAAAAAATGCTCGAGGGACAGGCCGGGGCTCATTGGTCAGCGTCCTCCCCCTTCCGCTTGGCGAGCCAGCGGTCCAGCACCCGGTATCGCCACCAGCCGATGACGAGCACCCACAGCGCCGTGGGCAGACTCCACAGCTTGATCTGCTCCAGCGTCACCGGCACGCCGGCGTTGTCGAAGACGCTTTTCACCAACAACAGCGCGCCCACCGCGACAATGATGTCATCGGAGAAAAAATTGCCGACGTTCTCCGCCGCCACGCCGTGCGCCCGCACCCGCTCGCGCGTCGCTTCCGTCAGTTCACCGCGCTCCTTTGCGGCCGCCTCGCCCATCGGGACGATCAGCGGACGCACCATGCCCGCATGGCTGCCCAGGCTGATGCCGAGCACGCTCAGGCCGCCGCGCAGCGCCTGGTAAAGCCAGTAGATTCTCCCTGCCGTCGCCGCCCGGACCCGGCGCATCAACGTGGCGATGCGTTCCTGCAGGCCGTGCTTCTCCAGCAGGCCCACCACCGGCAACATGAGCACAATGGGCAGGATCAACCCGCGGTTCTCCACAAAAAATCTGCCCATCAGCGCCACGACCTCGCGCAGCGAAAAACCCGCCGCCAGTCCTGTCACCACGCCCGCCGCGAGCACGACCACCAGCGCGTTCACGCGAAAACCAAAGCCGACCGCGACCAGCAGGATGCCGATGAGCTTGATCATGCGCCGATGGCCTTGATTTCAACGCCGGCGGCCGTCAGTGCCGCGCGCAATTTCCGGGCAAACTCCACCGGATGCGCCCCGTCGCCGTGCAGGCAGACGGTATCAGCCTTGATGGCCACATCGGTGCCATCAGTCGCCCGCACCTTGCCTTCCCGCACCATCCGCAGCACCTGCGCCACCGCGGCGTTTTCATCCGTGATCAGCGCGTTGGGTTGCGCCCGCGGTGTCAGCGAACCGTCCGCCTGGTAGGTCCGGTCGGCAAAAACCTCGCTCACCACCGGCAGCCCGCAGGCCTCCGCAACCGCGATCAGGTGGCTCCCGGCCAGGGCGAACAGGATCAGCCGCGGATCGGCCTCATAGATGGCGTCCACCACCGCCCGGGCCAGGGCCAGATCGCGCGCCGCCATGTTGTAGAGCGCCCCGTGGGGTTTCACATGCCGCACGGTCCCCATCCGCTGCAGCTTGCGCACCTGGGTCAGGACGAGCTCGTGCACCTCGTCCGGGGTCACCGGCAGCTCGCGCCGGCCGAAATTATCCCGGTCCGCGAATCCCGGGTGCGCGCCGGCGGCCACCCCGTGGCGTTGCGCGAGCGCCAGCATCGCCCGCATCGTGGCCTCGTCGCCGGCATGCGCCCCGCAGGCGATGTTGACGGAGCTGATCATCGGCATCAGCTCCGCATCGTGGCCGGCCCCTTCGCCGAGGTCACAGTTGAGATCGATGCGCCACATGGCTCAGCCGGTGAGGCGGGCCAGGCCCATGCGCACCCGGGCCAGGTCGCGCTCGCGGGCGAGGTAAATGTCATGAGCCGCCGCCAGCGTGGTCTCGACGAAGCGCACCGTGTCGCCCGGCCGCATCTGCGTGAACCGGCCCAGGTCCACCGACACCACCGCCGCCAGCCGCGGATAACCGCCCACCGACTGCCGGCTGGGCAGCAGCACGATCGGCTGGCCCGACGCCGGCACCTGCACGACGCCGGCGTTGACCGACGAGGAAATCATCTCGCGCGGCTTCAGCAGCGGCAGCTCCGGTCCGCTCAGGCGCACGCCCATGCGGTCGGCCTCCTTCGTCGCGGTCCACTCGGCCGCAAAAAACGCCCGCTGTGCCTCCTTGGCGAACCAGTCGCACTCGGGACCGCGCAGGGCCCGCACCACGCCGGGTTTCGCCGGCTGGCCCATCGTCTCGGGCCGCACGGTCCAGGTCACCGCGCGTTTCCGCCCGGCCTGCAACGAACCCAGGATCTGTTTCGCCCACGGCGACGGTGGGAAAAGTTTCAAGACATCACCGGCCACCAACGGCCGGCCCTGATGGCCGCCGATCCCGGCGCGCCGGTAGGTCGTGCGGCTGCCCATGACCAGCGGCACGTCGATGCCGCCGGCGATCGCCAGCCAGGCCCGCAGACCGGCGCGCGCCAGTCCAAAGCTCACCACCTCGCCCGCCGCGACTCGCACGGCGCGGTCGCGCGGCAGCGGCTGCCCGCCCACCGTGGCGGCGAAGTCCGCCCCGCCCCACGCGAGCAGCACGTCCTGCTCGAACACCAGGTCCGGGCCGGTCTGCGCCATCTCGAGCAGCGCGGCGTTGTCGTCGTTGCCCACGCAGAGGTTGACCGCCCGCGCGGCGAAACCGTCGAGCGCGCCGCCGACCACGATGCCGTATTGCTGGTAGCCGGGCCGGCCGAGGTCCTGCACCGTCGTCAGCAGGCCGGGTTTGCTCACGCGCATCATGACCGCTCCTCCTGCCTGGAAAATTCCTCCGGCGTGATCGCGCGGAACTTCACCCGGTCGCCGGCGGCCAGCAGCACCGGCGGGGTCTGCCCGGGCCGGAAGACCCGGCAGGGCGTCCGTCCGATCAGGTTCCAGCCGCCGGGGGTCGCGAGCGGATAGATGCCGGTCTGCTCGCCGCCGATGGCGACCGACCCCGGCGGCACGGTCATGCGCGGCTTCGCGTGCCGCGGCGTGTGCAGTTCCTTCGGCAGCCCGCCGAGATAGGGAAAGCCCGGCGCAAACCCGATGAGGTGCACGAGATACTCGGCCTTGGTGTGGCGCCTGATGACCTCCTCCGGCGACAATTTCGCCTGCGCCGCCACGCGCGCAAGGTCCGGCCCGAACTCGCCGCCGTAGCACACGGGGACTTCCACCACACGCGGTTTCGACTTCTCCATCTTTGGTGGGTGCTTCAGCCGCTCGCGCACCAGGCCGCCGAGCCAGTCGGCGATGCCCATCGCCGGCGCCCCGGCCTGCACCGCCGACCAGGGATCGTAGAAAATTGTGACCGTTGTGTAAGCGGGCACCAGTTCGCTGACCGCCGGCAGTGGCGCCGCCGCCAATGCCCGCCACGCCGCCTGCACATGCCGGTGCGTGGACTCGTCGATGACGGTCCCCAGCTCCAGCACCAGCGCGTTGTCGCCCAGCGGCGTGATCTGCATGCTTACTTGCCTAAGTGCTGGCCGATGTTTGGCAGCCAAAATCTCGCAACTAATTGCTCCACGCCGTCCGGCTGATAGCTGCCGGTTTGGGTTGCGGTTCCCACGGGAACACTAATGTGGGGGCCAGCCATGCTTCCCCGTCCCCTTGCCTGCGCCGTGTTGGTCTTGCTCCTGACGAGCGGCTGCCGCGACCGTGAGATCACGGCCTATCGTGCCCCCAAGGATCCCGTGGCCGCCCTCCCCGGCCCGGCCGCCTCCGGCCCGCTGCCCGCCGACCACCCGCCCGTCGGCAACCAGGCCGGCGACGCCACCATGGCCAACACCGCGGTGCCCACCGGCGGCGACAACCTCACCTGGTCCGCCCCCGCCCACTGGACCGCCAAGCCCGCCAGCGCCATGCGCAAGGGCAGCTTCGCCATCAAGGACGGCGACGCCGAGGCCGACCTCTCCATCACCGCCTTCCCCGGCGACACCGGCGGCCTGCTGGCCAACCTGAACCGCTGGCGCGGCCAGATCTCGCTGCCGCCGCTCACCCAGGACCAGCTCAACGCCAACCGCGAACACGTTGACATCGGCGCGCTCCACGTCGACGTCGTGGACTTCGCCGGCACCGCCAACGGCGCCCCGACGCGCATCGTCGGCGCCATCGTGCCGCTCGAGGGCGAGACCTGGTTCTTCAAGCTCATGGGCCCCGACGCCCTCGTCGCCCGCGAGAAGGCCGCCTTCCGCGAATTTCTCGGCACCATCCGCCCCCGCTGAACCATGACGCCGCTCGTCCGCCAGTTCCGCGACTTCTTCGTCTCCCTCAAGCTGACCGTCTGGCTGCTCGGGCTCTCGATCATCCTGATCTTCTGGGCGACGCTCGCCCAGGTGAAGCTCGGCATCTGGGGCGTGCAGGAGAAATTCTTCCACACCCTCTTCGTCCTCGAGATCATCCCCGGCACCGCGATCCCCGTGCCGGTCTTCCCGGGCGGCTACCTCCTCGGCGGCCTGCTGCTCCTCAACCTCGTCGCCGCCCACATCTACCGTTTCAAGCTCGAGTGGAAGAAGGCCGGCATCCAGCTCACCCACCTCGGCCTCATCCTCCTGTTGGTCGGCGAACTCATCACGAGCCTGCTGCAGGTCGAGAGCAACATGCGCCTCGAGGAAGGCGGCACGATGCATTACTCCGAGAGCTACCGGAACAACGAGCTCGCGATCCTCGACACGACCAACCCGGAGTTCAACGAGGTCGTCGCCATCCCCGAGGCCGTGCTCGCCGACGGCGGCACCATCCAGCACCCCAAGCTCCCGTTCTCGATCCGCATCCGCGACTACTACCCCAACGCCGCGCTCCAGATGCGCGACCAGGCGCCGGGCGCCGCCCCTTCCCCCGCCACCGCCGGCATCGGCCCGCGCGTCGCCGTCACCCCGCTCCGCCTCACCTACAAGCAGGATGAGCGCAACGCCCCCGCCGCCCACATCGAGTTCGTCGGCCCCGAGGGCACGCTCGGCACCTGGCTGGTCTCGCCCTTGCTCAGCGCCCCGCAGAAGTTCGACTACGCCGGCCGCACCTGGGAGCTCACGCTGCGCTTCAAGCGCTATTACCACCCCTTCGCCATCACGCTGCTCGATTTCTCCCACGACAAGTATCCCGGCACCGACATCCCGAAGAACTTCTCCAGCCGCATCCGCCTCAAGACCGACGACGGCCGCGGCGACCGCGAGGTGCTCATCTACATGAACAACCCGCTGCGGCACGCCGGCCTGACCTTCTACCAGGCCAGCTTTGAGAAGGGCGATACCGTCAGCATCCTGCAGGTCGTGCGCAACCCGGGTTGGGTGCTGCCCTACGTCTCCTGCGTGATGATGGGCCTCGGCCTCCTCGTGCAGTTCGGCATCCACCTTTTCGGCTTCGTCCGCAAGCGCTCCGCCACATGAAACGCTGGATCCCGATCATCGTCCTCGTCCTTGCCGCCGGCTGGCTGGCGTCCACGCTGCGTCCGCAGAAAAACACCGGCGAGTTTGACCTCGTCGCCTTCGGCCGCCTGCCCGTCCTCGTCAACGGCCGCATCAAGCCCCTCGACACCGTCGCGCGCACCTCCCTGCTCATGATGCAGGGCCGCCAGCGCGTCAGCGACCCGACCGTTGCCCAGCCCTTTGTCGCCACGCCCGCCGAGTGGCTGGCCGACGTGCTCTTCAATCCGGCCAAGGCCGACGATTATCCGACCTTCCGCCTCAGCGCCACCGACTCGCCCGAGCTGCTCACGCTCATGGGCCTCACCGAGCAGCAGACCAGGATCACCTACGAGAGCGCCGTCCTGCGCACCCTCGCGCTCGCCGACTTCGTGCCGGGCACCCGCACGCGTTTTTCCTTCAACCAGCTCGCCCCGAAGCTGGCCGAGCTCGACCGCCAGGCGCAGCTCGCCAGCCCGGTCGATCCCCAGCTGCGCACGCCCTTCCAGAAGGCCGTCATGCAGCTGCGCGAGCGGATCATGCTCTACCAGCGCCTGAAACACAGCGTGCAGCTGCCCGATTCGCCCGGCTTCCTGGGCGAGATTGTGCAGTTCCAGAAGAACCTCGCCACCGGTGTCGCCGCCGTCCGCGCCCGCCAGAAGGGCGAGCCGCACGACGAGGCCGCCTTCAAGGCCATGCTGGCGGCCGCCCAGCGCTACGACACCATGGACCAGCTGGGCTACCTGCTCACCATCCCGCCCGCCGCGACCGACACCGATCCGACCCACTGGCAGAGCGCCGGTCACGCCCTGCTGGAAACCTTCGAGACCGGTGACATCAACCCCAATGTCATGGCCTACGCCGCCCTCGGCAGCTCCTGGCGCGAGCGGAAGGCCGACCAGTTCAACGAGATTGTCCGCCTCTTCGGCGCCCAGTTCACCAAGCGCTTCGCCCCGCAGCTGGCCAAGAGCGACGTCGAGACGCGCTTCAACGCCGCCGAGCCCTTCTACAAGAGCATGCAGCTTTACGCCGTCGCGTTCCTGCTGGCCATCCTTTCCTGGCTCAAGTGGCCCGAGGTGCTCGGCCGCAGCGCGTTCTACCTGACCCTGCTCGCCTTCGTCGCCACCACCGCCGGCATCGCCACCCGCATGTGGCTGGAGGACCGCCCGCCGGTCACGAACCTCTACTCCTCGGCCCTCTTCGTCGGCTGGGGCTCCGTCGGCCTCTGCCTGATCCTTGAGAAGATCTACCGCAACGCCATCGGCTCCGTCGCCGCGGGCATGATCGGTTTCGTCGCGCTGCTCATCGCCCACCACCTGTCGCTCAGTGGCGACACGCTCGAGATGATGCGCGCCGTGCTCGACACCAACCTCTGGCTCGCGACCCACGTCGTCATCGTGACCATCGGCTACGCCGCCACCTTCCTGGCCGGCTTCCTCGCGCTGATCTATATTTTCCGCGGCGTGCTCACGCGGTCCCTCGACAAGGAGACCGCCGACGGCCTGACCCGCATGGTCTACGGCATCGTCTGCTTCGCGACCCTGTGCAGCCTCACCGGCACCGTCCTCGGCGGCATCTGGGCCGACCAGTCGTGGGGCCGTTTCTGGGGCTGGGACCCGAAGGAGAACGGCGCCCTGATGATCGTCCTCTGGAACGCGATCATCCTCCACGCCCGCTGGGGCGGCCTCGTGAAACAGCGCGGCCTGATGTGCCTCGCCGTCATCGGCAACATCATCACGAGCTGGAGCTGGTTCGGCACCAACATGCTCGGCGTCGGCCTGCACAGCTACGGTTTCATGGACGCCGCCTTCTGGTGGCTGCTGTTCTTCGTCCTGACCCAGGTCGCCGTCATCGCCCTCGCCCAGCTCCCGCTCGAAAAATGGCGGAGCTTCCGGATGTAGGTTGCGCGCTCGCGCGCAACGCTGCCTGCCAGCAGGCAGCCTGCAGCTGGAGGCGGGACCATCAGTCCCGCGGGTTAAGGTCTGTAAGCAACGGGGCTGATTTCCCCGCCTCCACTGCCCGGCCCTACCCCTTCAGCAACTCCTCCGCGTGTGCCACCGCGCTCTTCGCGTTGCGGTCGCCGAGCATGCGGGCCAGCTCGCCCACGCGCACCTTGCGGTTGCCGTGGATCGCCTCGATGCCGACCGACGCCCGGTCGCCGCTCTGGTCCTTCGTGACGACAAAATGATTCGCGGCCTGCGCCGCCACCTGCGGCAGGTGCGTGACGCACAGCACCTGGTGCCGCTCGGCGATGTCGGCCATCTTCTCGCCGACGATCCGCCCGATCTCGCCGCCGACGTTGGCGTCCACCTCGTCGAACACCAGCAGCGGCACGTCGTCGAGCTCGGCCAGCACGGCCTTCAGGGCCAGCATCACGCGCGCCAGCTCGCCGCTCGACGCAATGCGGTGCAGCGGCAACGGCGCCTCGCCGACGTTCGGCGAAAACAGAAATTCCACGCCGCAATCACCATAAAGACCGAGCTCCGGCAGCGGGGTGAGCGACACCCGGAAATCCGCCTTCTTGAACCCGAGCTGGACGATGACCTTGCTCGCGGTCCTGGCCAGCTGCAGCGCGGCCTTCTCGCGGGTGGCGCGCAGCTCGGCCGCGGACTTCTTCGCCGTTTTCAGGGCCTCGGCCACCTGCTTTTCCAGCTTCGCGAGCGATCCCTCGACGTCGCTTTGCAGCTCAAGCTTCCGGCGCATCTCGTCGCGCGCGGCGATCACCGCCTCGACCTTGGCGCCATGCTTGCGCTTCAGCTCGAGCCAGGAATTCATCTTGCCCTGCAGGGCCTGGGCCTGCTCCGGATCAAAGTTCAAAGACGACGCCAGCGACGAGAACTCCGCGTCGAGGTCGCCGAGCTCCACCGCCGCCGATTGCAGGCGGTCGGCCAGCGGCTTGCTGGCCTCATCGAGTGATTCCAGCTGGCGCGCCTCGCGCAGGATGGCCGACAACCGGCCGAGCAACCCGTCCTCGCCGCTGAGCCCGTGGCTCAGGCCGGACGCCAGCTGGATGATCTCCTGCGCGCTGTTCTGCCGCTGGAAGTCGCGCTCAAGTTCCGCGATGGCCTCCTCGGTCAGGTCCAGGGCGTCGATCTTGCCGAGCTGGATTTTGAGAAACTCGATCTGGTCGGCGGACAGTTTCTCCGCGCCGAGCAACCGCTCGCGTTCGTCCACCAGCTCGCGCCAGTGGTGGTAGGTCTTCTGGTATTGCCCGAGCACCGCGTCGTTCTTCGCGAACAGGTCGAGCAGCTCGCGCTGGCAGCCTTCCTTGAGGAGGCGGCGTGGTTCGCCCGGGCCGTGAAAATCGATCCAGTGTTCGCCGAGCTCCTGCAGCGCGTTGAGCGTGGCCATGCTGCCGTTGACCGAAATCTTGGGCGCCTTGTCCCGCGGCAGGCTGCGCTTGAGGATGAGCACGCCGTCGTCGCACGTCGGCAGGTCGAGCCGCGTGAGAGCCTCGTCGAGCTTGCGGCTGTCGGCGAAGAACAGCGCCGCCTCGACCTCGGTGGCGGGTGCGCCCTGCCGGATGATGGTCTTGTCCGCCCGCGCGCCGGCCAGCAGGGACAGCGCGCCCAGCAGGATGCTCTTGCCCGCGCCGGTCTCGCCCGTCACGGCGGTGAAGCCAGACTCGAAGTCCAGCTCGACTTCATCAAGCAGGGCCAGGTTGCGGATGCGGAGCGATTGCAGCATTTCGAAAGCACGAATGGACACGAATTAGCGCGGATTCAAGCGTCGCGGCGCCCCGCGCCGCAGTCTCCTGACAGCTTTTTTCAGGATGTCGGAATTATCCTTGCACCGCCCGGCGCGAATCGTTCACTCCTCGCTTCCCGCGGACCTTTAGCTCAGTTGGTTAGAGCGTTTCGTTGACATCGAAAAGGTCACTGGTTCGAGTCCAGTAAGGTCCACCATTTCCGCGCAAGCCCTTCATTGGAAGGGCTTTATTTTTGTCCATGTGCTGCCGTTACACCCTGTCCGATCTCAAGGCCATCGCCGCGCTGGTCGAGGCCGCAGGTCTGGGCGTTGATGTGGACTTGGACGGTGCCGCCCCTCGTCACAACGTCGCCCTGACGCAGCGCGTGCCGGTTATCACCAAGCGCGCCAAGCCCAAGCTGGAGACCATGAGCTTCGGCCTGCTCCTGCCCGCGCGCCCGCCGGCCAAGAAGCCGATGCTCCTCCCCAACGCCCGCGCCGAGAGCCTGCTGACCAAGCAGTCCTTCGTCGACGCGGCGCAGCACCGCCGCTGCCTGGTGCCTGCGAATGGCTTCTACGAATGGGAGAAACAGGGCGCCATCCGCCTGCCCCATTATTTCACGCTCCCGGCCAGCCCGGCGTTTTTCCTCGCGGGACTCTGGGAACCGGAGACCGCGACCACCCCGGCCGCGTTCGCCATCGTCACCACGACGCCGAATGCCCTGCTCGGGGCCATCCACGACCGGATGCCCGTGATCCTCGGCCCCAACAGCGGCCCGGCCTGGCTGGGCGACGAGCCCCTGCCCCCCGCCCGGCTGGCGCAGCTCTGCCGCCCTTTCGCCACCGACCGGATGACCGGACACCGCGTCGACCCGCGGGTTAATAATGTCCGGTATGAGGCGCCTGACTGTATCGCGCCGGTTTAACCTTTGCGCTCGACGGCCCCCATGCCCGCCCTCAAAACCTTGGGCTCGTGGCCACACCCCCGAAGCACGACGCCCAAGCGATAAACCAAGCCATCGAGCGTGTTGCTTCCGCCATTGCCGCCCGGCACGCCCAGACCGACCGCCTCCTGCTCCTCGGCATCGCCAACGGCGGCATCGTCCTCGCCGCCCGTCTTGCCGCCCGCCTGAAAAAAGCCGGCCTCAAGCCCGGCACCGGCACGATCGACATATCGTTCCACCGCGACGACATCGGCCGCAACCCGATCCCGAAGGAGTTTTCGCCGACCATCATCCCCCACGACGTCAACGGCGCGACCGTGATCCTCGTGGACGACGTCCTCTACTCCGGCCGCACCGTGAAGGCCGCCCTCGACGAGCTCTTCGACCACGGCCGTCCCACCCGCGTCGAGCTGGCCGTCCTCGTCGATCGCGGCGGCCGCCGGCTGCCCGTATCGGCGGATTACGCGGGTCTGACCGTCGCAGCCACCGACCAGGAGAAGGTAGTGGTTCACCTCGACGCCACTCATCCCGCCAAGGACTCGATTGCGAGCCAATCAAAGATCGAGAATCAAAAATCGAAAATTTTCCACCGTGCCCTGGCATCGTAAACATTTTCTCACCATCGAGGAGCTCAGCCGTGCCGAGATCGAGCAGGTGCTGGCCACCGCCGGCGCCTTCCGCCGCATCCTCGACCGCAAGGTCAAGAAGGTCCCCGCCCTCCGCGGCAAGACCATCGTCAACCTCTTCCTCGAGCCGAGCACCCGCACCCGCATCTCCTTCGAGATGGCCGCCAAGCTCCTCAGCGCCGACACCATCTCCTTCGACGCCGCCTCCTCGAGCACGACCAAGGGCGAGACCCTCCGCGACACCGCGCAGAACATCCAGGCGCTGAACGCCGACATGATCGTCTTGCGCCACTCGGCCAGCGGTTCACCGCTCTATCTCAGCCGCGTCCTCGGCATCCCGGTCGTCAACGCCGGTGACGGCGCCCACGAGCACCCGACCCAGGCCCTCCTCGATGTCTTCACGATGCGCGAGAAGCTCGGCAACCTGAAAGGCCGCAAGGTGGTCATCCTCGGCGACATCCTCTTCAGCCGCGTCGCCCGCTCCAACATCCACGCCCTCACCAAGCTCGGCGCCGACGTCACCATCGTCGGCCCGTCCACCCTGGTCCCGCACTGGTTCGAGTCCCTCGGCGTCAAGGTCTCGCACAACCTCCGCTCCGCCCTGGGCGATGCCGACGTCGTCATGCTCCTCCGCATCCAACACGAGCGCCAGGCCGCCGGCCACTTCCCGTCCGTCGGCGAATACACCAGCATGTTCGGCCTCAACAAGACCCGTGCCGAGTGGATCAAGCCCGACGCCATCATCATGCACCCGGGCCCGATCAACCGCGGCGTCGAGATCGACAGCGACCTCGCCGACTCCCCGCGCAGCGTCATCCTGCAGCAGGTGACCAACGGCATCGCCGTCCGCATGGCCGTCCTCTACCTCTGCGCCGGCGGCCAGCCCGAGCACGTCACCACGCCGCTGGAGTGACCAAATCCAATTACCCAAACCTTTCTCACCACGAATTACACAGATGATCACGGATAAAACCCCAGGCAGGGTTAACCACTGATGAACACTAAGACCTCCCTAATCATTAGTGGCCCATTAGTGTGGATTAGTGGTGCCCAACCATCCGTGTTAATCCGTGGTTAAATAAAATGACTTCCCTCTGGATCAAGCACGGCCGCGTCATCGATCCCGCCACCAAGCGGGACAAGGTTGGCGATGTCTTCATCACCGACGGCAGGATCGCCGCAAGTCTCACCGCCCCGCAGAAGAAGTCGGCCAAGGTCATCGACGCGAAGGGCCTCGTGGTCTGCCCGGGTCTCGTCGACATCCACGTCCATTTCCGCGAGCCCGGCCAGACGCACAAGGAGAACATCCTCACCGGTTCGCAGGCCGCGGCGGCCGGCGGCTTCACGACCGTTGTCTGCATGCCCAATACCTCGCCGGTCGCCGACAATGCCGGCACCGTCGAGCTGATCAAGAACGCCGCCCGCTCCGCCGCCGTCCACGTCTACCCGACCGGCTGCATCACCGTCGGCATGAAGGGCCAGCAGCTCGCCCCGCACGGTTCGCTCAAGAAGGCCGGCGTCGTGGCCATCACCGACGACGGCCTCTGCGTCGAGAGCAACCAGCTCATGCGCAACGCCGTCGAATACGCGAAAATGTTCGATCTGCCCGTCCTCGACCACTGCCAGGACGAGTCGCTGACGAAGGGCGCCGTCATGAACGAGGGCACGGTCTCGACCCGCCTCGGCCTCAAGGGCTGGCCGCACGCCGCCGAGGACATCATCGTCGCGCGCAACATCATCCTCTCCGCCTACTCCGGCGCGCACATCCACATGCAGCATATCAGCTCGGCCATGTCGGTCGAGCTCGTGCGCCGCGCGAAGAAGGACGGCATCAACGTCACCGCCGAGGCCACGCCGCACCACATCGCGCTGACCGAAGAATCGCTCGGCACCTACGACACCAACTTCAAGATGAACCCGCCGCTGCGCACGGAGAAGGATCGCAAGGCGATCATCGCCGGCCTCCGCGACGGCGCCCTCGACTGCATCGGCACCGACCACGCCCCGCACGCCCCGGACGAGAAGGACAAGGAATTCGACTATGCGCCCAACGGCATCACCGGCCTCGAGACCGCCCTGCCGGTGTGCCTCGACGTCCTCGTGAAGCAGAACAAGTTCAAGCTCCCCTTCGTCATCGACCTGATGACCCGCAAGGCCGCCAACCTGCTCAAGCTCCCCGCCGGCACCCTCGCCGCCGGTGCGTCCGCCGACGTCTGTATTTTCGACCCGAACGAGACCTGGCTCTACAACGCGAAGCAGGGTTTCAGCAAGTCACTGAATTCCCCCTGGTCCGGCCAGAAACTGACCGGTCGCGTGAAGACGACAATCGTGGCCGGACGCGTGGTATTTGACGGAACAAAGATCGTCGCCTAGGCCTCGGAGCGCATGGCGACTCCCCCTCCATCGGGCCCGGCCGGCACGCGCCCCCTCCTGGTCGGCCTCTTCGTGGTCGCGCTCGCGCTGCACCTCTTCCTCGCCACCCGCAACTGGCACTCCGGTTTCCTGATCGGCCATGAGTTCCGCCAGACCCTGACGGCGATCAACACCTACTACATCGACGCGCAGGATAATTTCACGCCGCGTTACGAATCGCCGGTGCTCGGCAAACCGTGGGTCATTCCGCTCGAGTTCCCGCTCTACGAATGGAGCGTGGCCGGCCTCAGCCGGCTGACCGGCTGGCCGCATTTCCTGTCCGCCCGCACCCTGTCCTTGGCCTGTTTCTACCTCTGCCTGCCGGCCGTGTTCCTGTTGTTGGGACATTGCGGCGTGAGTCCGCCCCGCCGACTGCTCGTGCTGGCCCTGATCCTCACCTGTCCGCTCTATATATTCTACTCGCGGGCCTTCCTGATGGAATCGATGGAGTTGATGTGTTCCGCCTGGTTCCTGCTCGCCTTCGTGCGGACCATGGAACGCCGGCACGCCGGCTGGCTGCTGTTGTGCACCCTCAGCGGCACCGGCGCCGCCCTGATCAAGAACACCACCTTTTTCGTGTGGCTGCTGCCGGCCGCCGCCTTTGGCGCGTGGTGCCTGTGGACGGACCTGCGCCGGCGCGCCGGCCCCGGGGCAATCGCCGCGACCCTCGCCTGGGGCTTGGGCCCGGTCGTGGCTCCGGCCGCCGCCCTGCTGGCATGGATCCGCTTCACGGACGCCATCAAGGCCACCCATGCGTCCGCACACATCCTCACGTCCACCAGCCTCTCGACTGACAACTTTCAACTCTACAACCTGCTCTACCGTCTCACGCCCGAAAACTGGGGCCGGCTCATGGCCCGATGGAACGAGGCCATCATGCCGCCTTGGATCATCGGTGCCGTCCTGGGGTTGGCCTGGTGGGGCGCCCCTGCGGCACGCCGCCAGGTTCTGCTCGCCCTGCTCTGCTTTCTGGCCGGCCAGTCCCTTTTCCCGAACGCTTACGCGCATCACGACTATTATTTCTACGCCTGTGCGTTCTTTGTCCTCGTGGCGCTGGGCTTCGGGCTGCTGGGCCTGCTCGACTCACGCTGGCCGCGCTGGCTGGTCTGGTTGCTCGCACTCGTGCCGGCGGCGGCCGGACTCAACACCTACCGGCTGAGCTACGCCACCTGGCAGAATGTCCGAAGCGTCGGTGGCTCCGGCCTCACCGAGGCCATCAAGGCTTACACTCCCCCGGGGAGCGTCATCATCGTCGCCGGGGCCAACTGGGTGCCCATCATCCCCTATTACAGCCAGCGCAAGGCCCTCATGATCCGCAACGGGCTCGAGTGGGACTGGGCTTACCAAGACCGGGCCTTTGGCGACCTGGAGGGCGAGGATATCAGCGCCTTGGTCCTGGTCGGCGACCAGCGCACCAACGAGGAGCTGCGCCGGCGCACCGTGGCCCGGTTCGGCCTCGATGAGACCGCCACCTTCACCCATTACGATGCCACGGTATATCTGAACCGGCGCTACCGCGAGAATGCTGTGCTGCGGCTGCGGCAACCGCACGGCTTGGACGGCATCGCCACGACGGCCCGGCCGGCCGACCCGACGGGCACGCTGGCCACCGACCCGACCATGGTCGCCCCCGGGGTGGGGGCGACGGTTTTCCCGATGATGTCCCCGGCGCCGGTCAGCTACCGGATGCGTTTCGGTCTTTCCGTCATCCAGCTTGGCGCCCATCAGGTGCTCGGAGCACACCCCGATTCGGAGCTGACCTTTGCCGTGCCGCCCGGGGCAACGCGGCTCGAATGCGTGTATGGCATCCTGCCCGAGGCCTATGCCAAGGGCACCAACGGCGTGAGCTTCAGTGCCGAGTGGCAATTGCCCGACGGCAGCCGCCGCGAAATCTACCGCCGGTTGCTCTCGCCCGCCGAGGATCCGCGCGACCGCGGCGACCAGTCCGCAGAAATCGCACTGGGCCCGATCCCCCCGGGGGCCAGGCTGGTGCTGCTCACCGGCACCAACGGTAACGAGAATTTCGACTGGGCTTACTGGGGAAAAATCCGGATTCACTAAAACAACCGTCCAGGCACCCTCCCCGCTCCAACCCAGATGCCCCTCGAACTTCGTCCCAACTGCGAATGCTGCGACCGCGACCTGCCGCCGGCCGCGGAGGCTTACATCTGCAGCTTCGGATGCCAATGAACCCCCGCAGCATTGCTGCGGCTCACCAGTGAAATCAGGACGCTGCCCTGCCGGCACTCTTGTCTTTGTGTCGGCTGGGCGGCGTTCAATGCACGTTCTGCCCCGACTGCACGAAAAACACGCTCAAGCACATCTGCCCGAATTGCGGAGGCAATCTGGTGCTCCGCCCGATCCGTCCGGCGAACAAACTCGCGAAGAACCCGCCTTCGGCTGTCCGCGTGCGCCGCGACCAGCCCTGCGGGCCGCGGGCCTGACGGCCCGGCTCGGGAAGGATTCTCACGGTAGGGGCCGTTGCCCTCAACGGCCCGGGCGGTTGGGGCAACCGCCCCTACCCAACGCATCCCCTCTTTCAGGTTGGTTTTGCCCAGTCACCCGCCAAAGCTGCTTGTGTCTCCATGCCCACCGAGCCCGCCCAGATCGCCATCGTCCTCTTCGAAATCTGCCTGCTGCTGACCGGCGCCGGAATGGCCCTCTGGCTGGTTGGCAATCCCGGCGCCCGCACGCGTTGGCTCGGCACCAACGCGCTGCCGGCCACGCCGGCGTCGCTGTCAAACTTTGCCCTGTCCGCGGTGTTGATTTTCCTGACCGGCTTCGCCTTCCAGGCCGCCGCGCAGCTCTGGGTCGGCCCCATCATCGCCACCGCCACCGATCAGCCCGGTCTCGCCCTCTTCGTTTACAGCGTGGCCAACTACACCGGGGCCCTCGTGGCCTGGAGGGTGATGTTCCCGTCCTTGCGCCGCAGCTGGGCGGCCGAAGAGGAAACTCCGCCGGCCACGGTTCCGCAGCCCCTGCCCTGGTCGAAAACCCTGCGTTATGCCGCCGGGACCCTCGCCGTCGCCCTGCCCGTGCTCAGCCTGGTCAGCCTGGGCTGGACCTTCCTCGTCGAGCAACTCGGACTGCCCGCCACGCCTCAGGATGTGATCGCGATTTTCGCCAACACCCGCTCGCCGCTCGTCATCGTGGCCATGCTGCTGGTGGCCTGCGTGTTCGCCCCCATCTACGAGGAACTGCTCTTCCGCGCCGGTCTCTACCGGTTTTGCCGCCAGAAACTCGGCCGCGGCGCGGCGCTCATCATCAGCGGGGTCTGCTTCGGTGCACTCCACGGCAACTGGGCGGGCTTCCTGCCGCTGGCGGTCCTCGGCATGGGCCTCGCCCTCGCCTACGAGGCCACCGGCTCCATCCGCGTGCCGATCATCGCCCACGGCCTGTTCAACCTGAACACCGTCCTCGTCCTGCTGTCCGGACTGCCGGAACTCGCGAAATGACGCCTTTCACGACCCAGCGCGCTCAATCGGTCGCCGCCCACGGCGAAAGAAAACTCATCCACGGCATCCGGCGGTGGCTCGGTCGCGCCTCACCGGCTGCGCCCTTTGGCATCGGCGACGACTGCGCCGTCATCCCGCCGACCAAGCGCCACCAGCTGGTCACCACCGACCCGGTGATCTGGGGCCAGCACTTCGACGGCACCGTGTCCGCGCGGGCCGTCGGCGCCAAGCTCCTGAAGCGCAACCTGAGCGACATCGCCGCGATGGGCGGACGCCCGGTGGCGGCCGTCGTGTCGCTGGCGCTCGCCCCGCAAACCAGCATCCGCTGGCTGGAGCAATTCTACCGCGGGCTCGCGGCCTGCGCGCTCCGGCATGACGTCAGGATCGTCGGCGGCGACATCACGCAGGGCCCGGCGGGCTTCTTCGGTGCATTCCTCACCCTGCACGGTGAATCCGCCGGCCGGCGTGTGGTCACCCGCAGCGGTGCCCGCGCCGGCGACTCGATCTACGTCACCGGCGCGCTCGGCGGCAGCCTGCTCGGGCATCACCATGCCTTCACCCCGCGGCTCGCCGAGGGCGTCTGGCTCGCGGGCCGGCCCGAGGTGCGCGCCATGATGGACGTGAGCGACGGCCTCGCCAAGGATCTCGACTCCCTCACTCCCGGTGGGCTGGCGCCTGCCTTGGACGCCAAGGCCGTCCCGGTGAGTGCCGCCGCCCGTCGTCGCGCCCGCACCACCGGGGAAACGCCACTGGCTCACGCCTTGGGTGATGGCGAGGATTACGAGCTGCTGATCGTCGTCCGGACGGGGGCCGAAAAATTCGAACGCGACTGGCGCAAACGCTTCCCGCAGTTGAAGCTGAGCCGCCTCGGCCGTTTCGTCCGGAAAAACCAACTGCCCGCCGGCGCCCTGCGCCTGGCGGATTACCACGGCTATGAGCATCTCCGCTAAGCTCAAACAGGGCATCACGACCGAGTCCGCCGAGCAGACCCGGTCCCTCGCGGCCGAGCTGGCGGCGGCCTTGCCGCCGGACACCACCCTCGCCCTGCACGGCGACATGGGCGTCGGCAAGACGACCTTCGTGCAGGGCCTGGCCCACGGCCTCGGGGTGCACGAGCACGTCACGAGCCCGACCTTCGCGATCTACTCCGTCTATCAGGGCACGAAGAAAAAGCTTATCCACCTCGACGCCTACCGGCTGGAGAAGGAATCGCAGATCGAGTCGCTCCTGCTGGATGAATTTCTTGTCAGCCCCTATGTGCTCGCCGTCGAGTGGCCGGAGAAAACCGGTGCGTGGCTGCCCAAGGACGCCTGGCACCTGACCCTGTCGATCGTGGACGGAGACAAGCACCGGTTGGTGCTGCGGTAGGAGTCGTTGCCCCAACGACCCGGGCGGTTGAGGGCAACCGCCCCTACCAAATAAAAAACCCGCTCTCGCGAGCGGGCTTTGAAGATTATCAGGCTTGGGCCTCGGGCTTCGGCTCTTCGGCAGACGCCGGAGCCGGCTCCGCGGGAGCGGCCTCGACGACAGGGGCCTCGGCGGGCTTGGCCTCGGCAACCGCAGGCGCCGGGGCGTCCGGAAAGTCCACGGGATCGTGTTCCTCCTCGCCCGCCTCGGCCTTCTTGGCCTGCTGCGGCGCCATCGGCGGCGGGGCGAAGAGCTTGCCGTCGGAGAACTCGGTCACGTAACCCTCCATGACGAGCCAGCGCAGGTCGTTGCTCATCTTGCGGAGCTTCTCGGCCTGCTCGGGCGCCAGGGTGGCGAACGGCGCCGCGGACGGCGTCGTGCCCTCGGCGGGGGCCGGGGTCGCGGCCGGCGCGGCCGCGGGGATTTCCACGCCGAGGAAGTTCTTCGGCAGGTCCTTCACGTGCACCATCGGGTTCTTCTCGATGAAGTCGATGAGCGCCGAGATGGTCCCGGAGAACACCTGGCCCGGGATGCGGAAGCGGCGCTTGACGGCGCACACATAGGAGACGCCGCGCGAGCCCTTCTTGAAGATGGTGAAACCCTCGCGGCGCAGGCGGCCGCGGAGCGCGTTGGCCGTGTCGAGCGGGAAGCGGCGCTGGCGCTCCACGTGGCCCTCGAGGGCGCGGCGGATCTCGCCCGGCGGCAGCTTCTCGATGAGCTTGCCGTGGAAGCGGACGCTGTCGACGGCGCGCACGACCTTGTCGCGGGCGTTGGCCAGCAGGTGCAGGCGGGCGTCCTCGATGTTGTCGAAGCTGATGACCTCCGCAGCCGGGGGAGCAGACGGAGCCTCCGCGGCCGGGGCCGGTGCTTCAGTCGCGGGCGCGGCTTCGACCGGAGCGGCAGCGGGCGCGGGCGCTTCCATCGGGGGAGTCGTGGCCGTCTTGGCCACCGGCGGCTTCCAGGTGTAGCGCGTGGCCTTCTTCATCTTCTCCATCCACGCGGCGATGACCTCGGGCTCGCGGGCGGAGATGATGCTCTCGCGGAAGCGCTCGAAGGGCATGCGGCCGAGCTTGGCGGCGTGATGCTGCTGCAGGACCTGCTGGTAGCGGTGGTGGTTCGGCGGCCCGAGCAGTTCGCCCGTGATGCCGCACTTGTTGATGATCGGGAAATTCCCCTTCGGGGCCTCGACCTCGACCTCCTGCATGTCGAAGAAGGCGCCCAGGTTGTTGGCCAGCACGTGCTGGATGGCGGCGTCTTCCGTGTCGAACGGCAGGTGGTCGGGCAGTGACATGAACACCGGCGCCGGCTTGGCCGGCGCGGCACCCTCGGCCTGCGGGGGCCGGGCGCGCTGGACGACGATCACGAAGCGGTCGTTCTTCTCGAGCACGGCCTTGGTGATCTCGAAGAGCTGGTAGGTGCGGCACGAAGCGCGCACGGCCTTCACCATCGCGGCGAAGCCGGTGTCCTCGGGATAGCAGGTCGCGACAAAATACGGGCTGACATACGGGGCGCGGTCGAACTGGCCGCCGCCACCCTCGTGGCGCTCGCCACCGCCGCGGAAGTCGCGGCGCGGGCCGCCGGGGCCGCGGTCAAAACGGCCGCCACCCCGATCGGGACGGTCGCCCATCGGCGGCTGGCCCTCGCGGGCGGGCGCGCCGCCCGGAGCCTGACCCTGGCCGGAGCCGCCCGGACCACCGGGACCGGCCGGCTTGCGGAAGGCGCGACGGTCGCGCGCGGGCGCACCGTGGCCGCCGCCGTCATCCCGACGGAGGGGACGGTCGCCGCGGTCGAAATCGCGTTCGCGACGGCCGCCGGGGGATACCGGCTTCACCTCGGTCCATTGGGTGCCGAAGTTAAAGGTCTGCAACTGACTGAGGTCGATTTTGTTCAACCCCTGGTCGTTGGGTTCGTTGGCAGGCTTGGAGTCGTCCATGAAAGGGCGGA
>JAYRDK010000054.1:0-26710 GCA_041909435.1 Lacunisphaera sp. | reverse complement strand
TAGCCGGCCGCGAAAACCACGAGGGCCACCACGATCCATTTCATGGGCCAGGGTTTGGGGGTTGGGCGGGCGGTCATGCCGGGACTTATCACGGGGCGGGGCCGTGGGGCGCAAATACATTTGCGCCGCCCCGGCCGAGTTGTTCTCGTCCGGGTTCACATGAAATATTGGTCGCAGACGTTCATTCCGACACTGAAGGAAAGCCCCGCCGACGCCGAGATCGCGTCGCACAAGCTGCTGCTGCGCGCGGGCCTCGTGCGCAAGCTGGGCGGCGGCCTCTACACCTACATGCCGGCCGGCCTGCGCGTCGTGCAGAAGATCAGCCAGCTTTGCCGCGAGGAGATGGACCGCGAGGGCGCCATCGAGCTGTCCATGCCCTTCATCCACCCGGTGGAGAACTGGGTCGACGGCCCGCGCTGGTCCGCCGCGCGCGAGATCATGTATCGCGTCGACCACGCCGGCGCCGGCAAGGGCCGGGCGAAGGAACCGGAATACGTCCTCGGGCCGACCCATGAGGAGGTCATCACGCCGCTGGTGAAGACCGAGATCACCAGCTACCGCGACCTGCCGAAGAATTTCTACCAGATCGGCACCAAGTTCCGGAACGAGATCCGCCCGCGCTACGGCCTGATGCGCGCCCGCGAGTTCATCATGAAGGACGCCTACAGCTTCGACGCGAACGACGAGGGCGCGATCGTCAGCTACAACAAGATGAAGCGCGCCTACACGGCGTTCTTCACGCGCTGCGGCCTGAAGACCATCGCGGTCGAGGCCGACACCGGCGTCATGGGCGGCAGCTTCTCCCACGAGTTCATGGTCCCGGCCCCGGTCGGCGACGACGACATCGTCTATTGCGACGAGAGCGGCTACTCGGCCAACCGCGAGAAGGCCACCAGCGGCATCGTGCCGAAGGACCTGGCGGACGCGGCCGCGGCCGGCGCGCTCGAGGAGTTCGCCACGCCGGGCATCGTGACCATCGCCGCGCTCGCCGCCGCGCCTTACAACGTCGCGGCCGACAAACAGTTCAAGACCCTCGTCTACATGGGCGACGGCAAGCCCTTCCTGGTGGTCCTGCGCGGCTGCGACGACCTCGAGGAGGCGAAGCTCGGTGCCCTCGGCTTCCAGCTGTGGCGCGCGGCCACGCCGGAGGAGATCGAGCCGGTCATGGGCGCCAAGCCCGGCAGCCTCGGCACCGTCAAGGGCACCATCAGGAATCCGGGCGCGCTGGCCGGCATCTTCGCCGACCATGCCATCCGTCTTGTCGGCAACGGCACGACCGGCGCCAACAAGGACGGCTTCCACCTGCGCAACGTCAACGTGGTCCGCGACCTCGCGATCACGAAATTCGGTGACTTCCGCCGCGTGCGGGAGGGCGAACCCGACCCGAAGTCCGGCCAGCCGCTCAAGATCGCCCGCGCGATCGAGGTCGGCCACGTCTTCAAGCTCGGCACCAAGTATTCCGAGAAGTTCGGCGCCGTCTACACCGACGACCAGAAGCAGTCGCACCCGATGGTCATGGGCTGTTACGGCATCGGTATCAGCCGCACGCTGCAGGCCGTCGTCGAGCAGAGCAATGATGCCGACGGCATCATCTGGCCCTGGCACGTCGCCCCGTGGCAGGTCCTGGTGGTCAACCTTGACCCGGCGGATGCCGCCTCGACGGCGCTGTGCCTCAAGCTCGCGCAGGCCGCCGAGTCGGCCGGCGCCGACGTGCTGATCGACGACCGCACCGAGCGGCCGGGCGTGAAGTTCAAGGACGCCGACCTGATCGGCCTCCCGCTGCGCCTGACCGTGGGCGGGCGCGGCCTGAAGGAGGGCATCTTCGAATTCAAGTGGCGCACGTCCAAGGAAGTGCGCAAAGTCGCCATCGCCGAGGCCGAGGGCACGGTCGTCCAGGCGGTGCGCGAGGCAGCCGGCAAGTCCTGATCGTGGCCGAGACCAAGACCAAAAAGACACCACGGGCGGCGAAGGCCCCGGCGCCTCAGCGCGCCGAGGTCTGGCGCGTCGTGGTGCTCAACGACCCGGTGAACCGCATGTCGTATGTGGTCATGGTGCTGCGCCGGGTCTTCGGTTTCGCCGAGGAGCGCGCCCGCAAGCACATGCTCGAGGTCCACGAGCAGGGCCGCTCGGTGCTGTGGTCCGGCACGCGCGAGCAGGCCGAGGCCTACGTCTTCGCGCTGCAGCAGTGGCACCTGACCGCCGTGGTCCAGCCCGAGCCGGCCGCATGAAACGGGTCGAGATCAAGCTGAACATCAGCGCGGTGGCCCCGCTGCTGGACGTCATCAAGCAGGCGGCCGACGACCTGCGCGGCCGCCTGGCGATCCGGGCCACCTTGCCGGAGCACGACGAGGAGTTCAACGAGACGTGGACCTCGGAGCTGCTCGCGGGCCAGAACAGCGACGTGCGCGAGCTGCTCGGCCTGTTCGGCTCGGATTTTTTCGCCGAGGGCAGCATCGCGATCGACTCGCGCAACAGCGACTCGCTGCTGCGCGGCTGCTCGGCGCTGCGCATCCAGATCCTGACGCACTGGCTGCAGGCCATCCCGCCCGACCTGCTGGAGGAGGAGGACGTGCCCCCCGAGGCGATCGCCGACGAGGTGCGCGTGCCGTTCGCCGCCTACACCTTCCTCGACCAGGTGCAGAAAATCATCCTCGAGCACCTCGATCCGACGGCGGCCGAGGCCTAAATACATAAACTTGAAAGCTGAGACCTGAAGGCAGGCTGCGGTGCTTCTTCTTTCAGGTCTCAAGTTTCAGGTTTCTCGCTCCGGGCCTTGACGGAGCGACAGAGTGGGGTAGCTTCCTCGCCGGCACCCTGTAGTGTTCGAGGTGCTCCAAATAACGCTCTTTGCCTTTGCTATAATTTGGGAGCCGCTGACAGGCGGGCTGATGCCAGGCCGTAAACCGGAAGGCAGAGGTCCGTCGGGTGGTGCCCACCTTTAACTTAAAAAGGACATGAGCCCCGGAGCATACGGCACCGATGGGGTGTCACTCTTTTACCCAACATGAATCCGCTCTATTATTCCCTGCTGCACGTCTTCGCGCTGTTTGTGCTTTCCGCCCACACGTTCATGGCGTTTGCCAACCCGGCGCCGGAAAACCGCAAGCGCACGATGATCATCACCGGCTGCGCCAGCCTGCTGGCCCTGATCGCCGCCGGCGGCCTGATGGCCAAGCTCGGCTACTCCTGGGGCAGCGGCTGGGTCATCGTGAAGCTGGTCTGCTGGCTCGGCCTGTCCGGGCTTGCCGGCATCGCCTATCGCCGGCCGCACCTGCGCGGCACGCTGGCGCTGATCGCGCTGGCCCTGACGCTGACCGCCCTGGTGATGGTCTATATCGTGCGGACGATGTGAGTGCGGATACGCTGGTCGGGCTGTGGATTGACGATGCCGGCAAGGTGCACGGTGCCTACGCCACGCCGGCCGGCGGCCGCGAGGAGCGCACGGAGGATTTCAAGCCCTTCGCCTGGCTGGGCGCCGAGACGCCGCACGCGGGCGTCAGCTTCGAGCGCCTGAAGGGCGAGGGGGCCTTCCACTGGCTGGCCCACGCCGGGTCGCTGGCGGACTTCGAGGTGTTTTTCAAGGCGGTGCGCGAGGGGGCCGCGATCGACGTGCTCAAGCCCTACGAGAGCCAGTGGCTGCTGCAGCAGCGCGCCCGCCTCTATGCGGAGATGAAGTTCGCCGACTTGCGGCGCTGCCAGCTCGACATCGAGACCGGGGCGGCCGAGGCCGGGGCCTTCAGCGACGCGAAGAACCCCGGCGACCGCATCCTGGCCATCGGGCTGCAGTGCGGCGCCCGCCGGGAATTGCTGACCCTCGGCGAGGAGACCGAGGCCGGCGAGAAACGCCTCCTGCTGGCGTTCAACGACCTGCTCCGCGAGCTGGATCCCGATGTCGTCGAGGGGCACAACATCTTCAAGTTCGACCTCGATTACCTGCGGACCCGCTCGAAGCGCCACAAGGTGCCGTGCGCGTGGGGCCGGTTCGGCCTGAACGCGGAATTCCGCAACAGCCGGATGAAGGTGGCGGAGCGCTGGATTGATTTTTCCCGCTGCGACATGCCCGGTCGCGCGGTCATCGACACCTACCTGCTGGTCCAGCTCTACGACATCACGGCCCGCGAGATGACCGCCTACGGCCTGAAGGACGCGGCCGTCTACTTCGGCCTCACGCCCGAGTCCGGCGCGGGCCGCACCTACATCGACGGTGCGCAGATCCAGCACGCTTTCCGGTCGAACCGGGAGGAATTCCTGGCCTACCTCGCCGACGACCTGCGTGAGACCCGCGGGCTGGCCGACGTGCTGCTGCCGACCTACTTCGAGCAGGCGCGGGCGTTTCCGATCCTGCTGCAGGAAGCCGCGCTGCGCGGCACCGCCGGCAAGGTGGACCTGCTGTTCCTCGAGGAATACTACCACGCCCGGGCCAGCTGCCCGGAGCCGCTGGGCGAGATCGCGACCTTCGAGGGCGGGTTCACGCGCAGCTTCCAGGAAGGCGTGTTCCGGCACGTGCTGCATTTCGACGTGGCGTCGCTTTACCCGAGCCTGCTGCTGCAGATGGGCGAGAACCCGAAGAGTGACACGCTCGGCGTGTTCATCCCGATGCTGCGCCGGTTGCGCGAATACCGTTTGAAATACAAGCAGCTCGCCAAGTCGGCCCCGACGGCCGCGGAGCGCGACGAGGCGCAGGCCCGGCAGGCCACCTTCAAGATCCTGATCAATTCCTTCTACGGCTACCTCGGCTTCTCCGGCGCGCGGTTTGGCGACGGCGAACTCGCGGCCAAGGTCACGCGCGGCGGGCGCGAGCTGTTGCAGGCGCTGATCGCGGAGTTCCAGCAGCATGGCTGCACGATCCTCGAGGCCGACACGGACGGCATCTACCTTTCGACCGAGCGGTATTTCCAGCAACCCGAGGCGCTGCTGGCGCAGGTCGCCCGGATCATGCCGCCGGGCATCGAGCTCGAATACGACGGCACCTACGACGCGATGTTCTGCTACAAGGCCAAGAACTACGCGCTGGCCGCCGGCGGCGAGATCACGCTGCGCGGCTCGGCGCTGCGCTCGCGCGGCATCGAGCCTTTCCTCAAGCGGCTCGGCGACCAGCTCATCGCCTACCTGCTCGGCGTCTCGCCCGAGTCGCCGGTGGCCGAGATCGGACGGTTGCGCCAGGCGATCGCCGCGCGCGCGCAGCCGGTGGCGGACCTGGCGAAGGCCGAGTCCCTCAGCCAGAACCCCGAGGCCTACCAGCAGTGGGTGGCCGCCGGCGGCAAACCACGGCGGGCGGCGGCCGAGGTCGCGCTCCAGATGAATCCGCGCCCGCGCATGGGCGAGCGGGTCAGCTACTACATCGGCGCCAAGGCCAAGGGCCAGACCTCCGACTGGCAGCGGGCGCGGCCGCTCGCGTCGCACGATCCCGTCGCCGCGCCTTACGACCCTGTATATTATCTGGGAAAAATTGACGACTGGCTGGAACGTTATGGACGTTTCCTCGGGATTCAGCCACAAGGAGCCCAGCAAGAAATGTCCCTCTGATGATCCGCACGCGCATCTGTCTCTACATTCTGCTGCTGACCCCCCTGGCGGTTTACTGGCAGGCCATTTTCCAGGATTACGGCATGCGCGATGACTATTCGCACCTGCGCGAGGCGCGGGAAGAACCGGGCAAACTGGTGAAGTTCACCGCGTCGCACGGCCGACCGCTGTATGGCGCGCTGTTGGAGACCACTTTTGGCGTGGTGGATGACGTCAACCAGCTCCCCTGGCTGCGCCTGACGACCGTGGCGCTGCTGACCCTGCTCGGCCTGGCCCTTTGGCGGCAGCTTTACCAGTCCGGGTGGACCGAGATCGAGGCGGCGGCCATCGGTCTGGGCATCGTCCTGCTGCCGGCCGCGCAGATCGCGGCGGGCTGGGCCATCGCCTGGCCCTACGCACTGGCCCTCTTGCTGGCCGTGGCCGGCTTCTCCGCCATCGAGACGGAATTGGAGCGCGGCGGCCTGAAGCGGTTCGTGGCGCTGCTGGGCGGCTGCATGATCTATGCCCTGGCGGCGCTGGTCTACCAGTCGGACGCCCTGTTTGCCATCGTGCCGATCACCGCCGTGCTGCTGGCCCGCACCGGGCGCGAGCCGATGTCCGACCTGAAGTGGCTGTCCTATCACCTCGGGGCCCTCGTGGTCGGCCTGGCGGTGTCGTATTTCCTGGTGCAGGGACTCTTCAGCAACGGCGTTTTCCAGGAGTCGGCGCGCATGCGGATGGAGCCCGAGCCGTTCGCCAAGCTGGTCTGGTTCTTTGCCCACCCCGTGCCCAACGCCCTCGCGTTGTTCGCCCTGCGGGATGATTTCGGCACCGGCGGGGTGTTCTTCTGGGGCGCGGCGGTGCTCGTGGCCGCCGTCATCATCGCCGGTTTCCGGCTGACGGCCAACCCGGCGGAACCATTCTGGAAAAGAAAATGGGTGTGGTGCCTGCTGGTCATGCCCGTCGTGGCCCACGGGGTCAGCCTGGTGGCGGCGGAGCGCTCCACGGGTTACCGCGTGCTGTTTCCGCTCTCCGGCCTGGTGCTCGTCCTGGCGGTTTATGGCCTGCGGGTCCTGACCACCGCCCGCGGGGTCAAGCCGCTGCCGCACTACCTGACGCTCGGCGTGCTGGCGGCGGGGGCGGCCTTTCTGGCCAACCGCCAGAGCTTCCAGCTGATCGCCGAGCCGCAGGGGCATGAGTGGGACCTGGTCCGGAACGCGGTGCTGCGGGGAAACTTTGCCAAGCCCGTGAAGGTTTTCTTCGTCACGCCGACGATCGAGCACCGCAGCACGGAGAGGATCTATGTCGACGAGTTTGGTTCGCTCTCCAGCGATTCGGACTGGGTGCCGCTGGAAATGTTCAAGGCCGCGCTGCACGAGCGTTTTGGGAACAAGCTGCCGAAGGGCGGCAGCTACAGCTTCGCCAGCGGGCGCGAACTGCCGGCCGGCGAGACCTTCGACCTGGTCATCGACCTGCGGAAGCTGAAGCAGCGGATGGCGCCCTGATTGTTCCGAGGTGGAACCGGGCCGCCGGACCGGTTTGTCCGGTGCCCGATCAACCAACCCGTCCGGAGGCCGGGTTCCACCTTGTGCGGCAGGCTCAGGCCGAACTCAGGTCGGTCTTGTTGAGGGGCCAGTGCCGGATGCGTTTGCCGGTGGCGGCGAAAATGGCGTTGGTGATCGCCGGCGGCACCACCGGATAGGGCGGCTCGCCCAGGCCGGTGGGGGGATTGGCGCTCTGGATGAAGTGCACGGCGACCTTCGGCGCGGCGTTGATCCGCAGCATCGGGAAGTCGTGGAAGTTGCTCTGCACGGCGCGGCCCTCGTCGAAGGTCATCTCCTGCAGCCACACGGCGCCGAGGCCGTCCATGACGGAGCCCTCGACCTGGTTCTCCGCGCCGCTGAGATTGATGATCGGGCCGACGTCGCTGGCGGCGGTCACTTCCTTCACCACCAGCGTGCCGTCCGGTGAGACCGCGACATGCGCGACCATGGCGACGTAGCCGGAGTGGCTGAAGTGAAAGGCGATGCCGCGGCCCTCGCCCTTCGGCAGGGGGGACCCCCAGCCGGACTTCTCGGCGGCAAGGCGGATCACGCCTTTCATGCGGCCCGTGTTGTAGGGCACGCCGCGCTGGCCGGCGCTGGGGGTGACCACCCGGTCCTCGCCGAGCAGGTCGAGGCGGAACTGCACCGGGTCGCGGCCGGCGGCGTGCGCGAGCTCGTCGATGAAGCCCTGCATGACGAACGCCAGGCCGTTGCTGCCGGGGGCGCGCATCGGGCCGGTCGGCACCATCGTGGACATGATGGACTGGTCGAGGCGGAAGTTGGGCACGAAACGCGCCGGCAGTTCGTCGGGACTCATGCCGGCCGACGAGGCGACCCGCTCGGTGTTCTTGAAACCGAAGGTCACGAAATGATTGTGCCAGGCGCTGATCCTGCCCGCTGCGTCCACCGCGCCCTTGAGGAAATGCCAGCCGCCGGGGCGGTGGTAGCAGTCGTGGCGCATGTCGTCCTCGCGGGTCCAGGTGAGCTTCACCGGGGCGCCGTTGGTGCGGAGGGCGATGGCGGCGGCCTCGACCATGTAGTCGTTCGCCAGCCGGCGGCCGAAACCGCCGCCGCCGCGCACGAAGTTGAGCTTCAGCTTTTCCTTCGGGATCTTGAGCGTGGTGGCGATCAGGTCCTGCCCGGAGCCGGGCGTCTGCGAGGTCGTCCAGAACTCGATGCCGTCGTCCTTCGCCCACGCCGTGCAGCCCTGCGGCTCGAGCGTGGCATGGTTGAGGAACGGGTAGAAATAGGCGCCCTCGACCGTCTTGGCGGCGGTGGCGAAGGCCGTGGTGACGTCGCCGTCGTTGCGCACGTTGGTGCCGGCGCCCTTGGCGAGCTCGGCGGCCTTGGCCGCGTAGGCCTCACTGGTGTGGCCGGTGCCGCCGCTCTCGTCCCACTCGACGTTGAGCAGCTTCTTGGCCGAGAAGGTGGCCCAGGTGGAGGTGCCGATGATGGCCACGCCGGGCTTGAGGCCGTTGATGTTGTCGGTCCCTTCGAGGACAAAGCAGTCGAGCACGCCGGGGAGTTTCTTGATGCGCTCGGTGTTGGCGCTGACGACCTTGCCGCCGTAGACGGGGCATTTCTCGTAGGCGGCGTAGACCATGCCGGGCAGCACCTGGTCGATGCCGAAGAGGGATTTGCCGGTCACGATGGCGGGGTTGTCCACACCGCCGACGCGAGAACCCATGACGCGGAACTCGCCTTCCTTTTTGAGCCGGACGCTTTTCTCGTCGGGGATGGGCAGGGTGGCGGCCTTGGTCGCCAGTTCGCCATAGGTGGCGCTGCGGCCGGAGGCCGAGTGGATGACCTTGCCCTTTTCCGTGGTGAGCTGGTCGGCGGGCACGCCCCAGGTCTGGGCGGCGGCCTCGATGAGCATCACGCGGGCGGTGGCGCCGGCGACGCGCAGCCGCATGTAGTTGTCCGGGGTCGAGCGGCTGCCGCCCGCGAACTGCGGCCCGACGTCGGCCCGCAGGCCGGCCTGCTCGACGACAATCGTGCTGAAGTCGGCGTCGAGTTCCTCGGCCACGATCATGGGCAGGGAGGTCTTCACGCCCTGGCCGGTCTCGGGGTTCTTGGCGAGGATGGTGATGATGTTCTCCGGCGTGATCCGGATGAACGGGCTCGGCGTGAACTGCTTGGCGGTGTCGTCGAGCAGGTTGGCGGCCTGGGCAAACGCGGTGCCGGGCAGCGCGTAGCCGATGACAAAGCCGCCGCCGGCGAGGGAGGTCACGCGGAGGAATTCGCGGCGGGAGAGGGGCGGGCGTTTCATGACCGGCCTCCTTTCGCGGCGAGGGCCGCGGCATCCTTGATGGCGGCGCGGATGCGGACATAGGTGCCGCAGCGGCAGAGATTGCCGGCCATGGCGGCGTCGATGTCGGCGTCGGTAGGGGTGGGCGTCTGCTTGAGCAGGGCGGCGGCGCTCATGATCTGGCCGGCCTGGCAATAGCCGCACTGCGGCACGTCGTGGTCGCACCAGGCCTGCTGCAGCGGGTGCGCGCCGGCGGGGTCGAGGCCCTCGATGGTGGTGACGGGGGTGTTGCCGACGGCCGAGACGGGCAGCTGGCAGGAGCGGACGGGGACGCCGTTGAGATGGACGGTGCAGGCACCGCAGAGGCCGAGGCCGCAGCCGTATTTGGTGCCGACGAGATTGAGCGTGTCGCGCAGGACCCAGAGCAGCGGGGTGTCGGCGGCGACGTTCACCGGGCGGGACTGCCCGTTTATTTTCAGGGTGTAGGCAGGCATAGGGGGGTGGCCCGAGAGTGGAAATTTCCGCTCCGGCGTCAAACCCGGGCTCGGCCTGCCCGTAAGATTACGGCCTCAACCCCGGCTGCGTTTTGCGACCCAGTCGACGATCGCCGCGTCGTTGTTTTCATTGCGCCAGACGAGGGTGAGGAACTCCGCCGGGTGGATGTCGTGCCTGGCGAAGAAGGCGCGGTCGCCGCCGCAGCTATACATCAGCGAGGCGGGCAGCTCGCCGCGGAGCTTGGCCTTGGTCTTCGGGATGAGGCGCGGGAGCCACTCGATGCCGCGGATGGAGTCGGTCTTGGCGGGCAGGGTGGCGCCGTCGATGGTCCGGCCGGAGGCCTTGCCACCCTGGGCGTTGAGGAAGTAGTCGCGCCGGACGAGTTCGATTGCGAGGGCCCGGTCATAACCGGGTTCGCCGTAGCCATTGTGGTCCTCGGCGTAGTCGTAGATATTCTGGACCGTGAGGCCGTTGGCGGCGAGGAAGGCCGTCTCGTCGGCGGTGAAGTAGGTCTCAGCCCCGGTCCGGCCGGAGGCGTATAGCTTCACGGCCTTGTCGTAGAGCGCGCGGAACCGGTCGGCGAAATCATAGTGTTTCATGCGTGCCGTCAGGAAAGCCCGGCGGCGCCCGATTGCAAACCGCGGCTACGAATTCGCCGGGAAGATGAATTCCTGCCGGACGCGGACGGCGACCGGCTTGCCGGCGCGCGTCGGCGCGGTGAAGCGCCAGCGGTTGAGCGCCCCGACGGCGGCCTGGGCCAGGGCCTCGTGGTCGGAGCTGACGACCACCGGCATGCGCGGCTGGCCGGTTTCATCCACATAGAAGTCCACCAGCACCGAGCGGGGCGCGGCGGCGGCACCGGGCGAGCGGGGATAGGACGGCGTGACCGGGTTCACCGGTGCGATCGGCCGGTCGAGCTCCGGCAGGTTGCACACCCGGGTGACGAGGCGCGGCCCGATGCCCATCTGCCGGACCAGCACCTCGGGAGTGTCGATGGCCATGAGCGACACGACGCGGCCCGTCGCCTCGAACTCAAACCGCAGCTCGGTGCGGATCCCGAACGGCTCGCCCCGCTCGGTGGGGGCGCCGTAACGCCATTGCCGGAGCACGCTGACCGCCTCGTCCGCAAAGGCCTGGTGCGTGTAGCCCGTGACCAGCCAGTCCACGAGCCGGCCGTCGGCGTCGATGTTGACGAGGACCCGGGCCTCGCCGGAGGTGAGGTGGGTGAGGGAAAGCACATGGGGGAACCGGGCCTCGACCGTCTGTTCGATGCGCAGCGGAGTGGTCTGGGCGGACAGCGCGGCGGCGAACGCCGCAAAGAAAACCACGGGAAAACAGGGGTAATGTTTCATGGCAGGGAGGGGTGGTTGACCAGTTGCATGATACTCCTCGCGCGGCTGAAAACAAAGGGGGATTTGTGCCCCGGCCCGAGGTCGGGCCCTACCGCGACAGCCCGGACCCGCCGCCGAGCAGGATGAACCGCGGCAGCGGCCCGAATTGGCGCGAGTAAACCAGCAGCCTGAGCTGCTCGCCTGATTCGCGTTCGAAGAGCGCGTGCAGCATGTCCTCACGGGTCAGCTCGGCGACCGGCCGGTCGTCGAGGGCGAGGATCTCGATCCCCGTGAAGAGCCCCTGGCGCGCCGCCGGCGAGCCGGGCAGGACCACGCCGATGCGCATCCACTCGATCTTTCCGCCGAGCGTGACCTCGGTATTGGTGACCACCGACAGGCCGAAGTTCAGGAAACCTTTCCGGGTCACGGTGAACTTGGGCAGCATGTAAAGCTCGCCCTCGGTCATTTCGCCCGGGACGGCGGAGTCCGGGCGTTTCCGGTGCCGGCCCGCCGATCCGGTTTCTGCCCGGTGCTGGTCGAACTCGTCGTCCGCCGGGGTGATCTCGACGGATCGGGCCGGGTTCAACCTGAACGGCGCCCGGGCGGCGGCGTTCTGCGCGGCCGGTCCCCGGCAGCTGGCGAGGAGCAATGCCCCGGACAGAAGAAGGAGCGCCGGCGGCTTCAAGGGGCGAGCGGCTCAGGGCACCGTGAAGTCGATCAGCCGCTTCTGGCGGTCCACCTTGGCGACGACGACCTGCACCTTGTGGCCGAGCTCGAACTTGCGCTTGGACTTGCGGCCGATGAAGGCCGTGCCGGCGCCATTGAGCACATAGAAGTCGTCCCGCAGCGACGACACGGGCACCATGCCGAAGGCCCCGGCCTCGGCGACCTCGATGAAGAAACCGTGGTTGCGGACGTCGGTGATGATGGCGGTGAAGACGGTCTTTTCCTTTTTCTCCGACTCGCGCTCGAAATATTCCATCAGCTTCAGCTTCTGCGAGTCGCGCTCGGCCTCCGTGCTGTTGATCTCGGTGAGGCTGAGGTGCTCGGCGAGGTTGTCGATCTGCGCGATGCGGTAGCTGGCGACCGGCCTGCCCGCGGCCTTGGCGAGGTGGGTGTCGAACACGCGGTGCACGACGAGGTCGGCGTAGCGGCGGATGGGCGAGGTGAAGTGGGTGTAATCGGTCTTGTTGAGGCCGTAGTGGCCGTCATGGGTCGCGCGGTAGCAGGCCTTGCGCATGCTGCGGAGGAGCTGGGTGCGGAGGATGTAGCCCTGCGGGTGGTCCTTGAGGACGGCGAGCAGCTTCACGACCTCGTCGCGGTTGGTGAGGTCGCCGACCTTGATGCCGAAGGTGCCGAGGAACTGGCGGAACTCGGCGAGCTTCTCCTCGTCGGGATCGTCGTGGACGCGGTAGAGCGAGGGGAGGTGGTTGCTGCGCGTGAGGCGGGCGACGGCCTCGTTGGCGAGGAGCATGTATTCCTCGATCAGCTGGTGGCTCTCGTCGTTGTGAATGAGTTCGATGCGGTCGGCGTAACCGGCGGCGTCGACGAAGATCTTCGTCTCGGGCATGTCGAGGTCGAGGCTGCCGCCGCGCATGCGCTCGAGGCGGATCTTGTGGCCGATGGACCAGAGCTGGCGGACCCAGGTCTGGAGTTCGGCCAGCTCGTCGTGCGGGAGCTCGCTGAGCGCGCGGCCGGTCGAGCCGGTCTGGTGCGCGGCGGGCAGGGGCAGCCGGCGGATCTGGTTCAGGTCGTCCTCGAACATCAGCGCGAAGGCCTGCTTGTAGGTCAGGCGCTTGCGGCTGCGGATGACGGTGTTGGCGAACTCGGTGGTCTTGAGCCGGCCGTTGGCGGCGAAGGTGAAGAGCGCGGCCTTCGTCACGCGGTCCTGCGCCTCGACGAGCGAGCACAGGCCGTTCGAGAGTTTCTCGGGCAGCATCGGCACGACGGTGCCGACGAGGTAGGTGGAGTTGCCGCGGTGCTGCGCCTCGCGGTCGAGGGCGGTGCCGGGTTTCACGTAGTGGCTGACGTCGGCGATGTGCACGCCGATGCGGATGTCGCCGTGCTCGAGATATTCGATGGAGAGCGCGTCGTCGAAGTCCTTGGCGTCGTCCGGGTCGATGGTGAAGGTCGGGATCGCCCGGTAGTCGCGCCGGCCGGCCAGGTCGCCCGCACCGACCACGCCGGGCAGGGCGGCGGCCTCGCGGAGCACCGCCTCGGGGAAGGCGGTGACGAGGTTGTATTTGTGATAGATGGCGGCCAGTTCGGCGCGGGGCTCGAGGGCGCGGCCGAGGCGCTCGATGATCACACCGTCGGGGTTGAGGTGGCGCTCTTTCCACTCGTTGAGTTTGACGACCACCTTGTCGCCGACGGCGGCCGGCGGCTTCAGCGGGGCCTTGGCCGGGTCCTGCACGATGATGTCGTGGCCGATGCGCGGGTCGTCGGAGGCGACGTAGAAATAGGCGCGCCCGCGCTGGAGCGTGCCGGTGAGGGTGGCGCTGCCGCGCTCGAGGATCTTGATGACCTTGCCGGCCTGTTCGCCGGGCTTGAGGAAATGCGGCCAGTCCCGGTCCTTCGGCGAGCGCAGGCGGACGACGACCTTGTCCCCCTGCAGGGCGACGCCGGTGTCCTCGGCGGCGATGAAGATGGCGGGCTTGCGCGGCGCGGTGACCTTGACCTCGGGGAAGACCATGGCCGAGCCCTTCTGGCGGAAGTTGATCGTGCCGGTGACGAGGTCGGCCTCGCGGGGCAGGCAGAGGCGGTCGCCCTTGATGACGACGAGCCGGCCGGAGTGGACGAGTTCGTCGACCTGGGCGAAGAATTTGCGGCGGTCCTTGGGATTGAGGCGCCACTCCTTGGCGATGGCGGCGGCCGGGGCCGGGACGTAGTTGCGGCGGTCAAGCTGGGCCAAAAGGCGGTCGGAATAACTCATGCGGGAATGACACGGGCGGGCCGGAGCAGCTCCGGCGGATAATGGATGGCCTCCTCCTTCGCCAAGGCTATGGACGACAGGCGGGATTTTCTAGTGGCACCGTGTGTCAGGGTCCGTAGTGTTGCAACATGCGAATTGCCCATGCGGCCAGCGAACTGTTCCCGTATCTGAAGACCGGCGGCCTGGCGGACGCAGTGGCGGCCCTGACCGGAACCCTTGCGGACCGGGGCCACGAGCTGGCCGTTTTCATGCCCGGTTACCGCTCGGTCCTCGACGGCCCGCACGTGGCCGGCCTCACGCCGAGCCACAAGCTGAAGATCGAGATGGGCGACCTGTTCCTCGCCGGTGATGTCTATACCCTGGCGGTGCGGCCGGGCCTGACGCTCTACCTCGTGTGCCGCGAGGAATACTTCGACCGCAAGCTCCCGTATTGGACCGGGGAGCGCGACTACGACGACAACGACGCGCGTTTCATCTTCTTCCAGAAGGCCGTCGTCGAGCTGCTGCGGCTGACCGACTTCAAGGCCGACATCGTGCATTGCCATGACTGGCAGACCGGATTGCTGCCGGTTTTCCTGCGCGAGGCCGAGCGCCGCTACAACGTCACGCTGGCGCTCAAGACCGTCTTCACGATCCACAACATCGCCTACCAGGGCGTGTTCCCGCGGAAATCCTATGCGCTGACCAACCTGCCCGAGGAGCTGCTGACGATCGACGGTTTGGAGTATTACGACCAGATGTGCATGCTCAAGGCCGGCATCGTCTACGCCGACAAGGTCACGACCGTCAGCGCGCAATACGCGAAGGAGATCCAGACGCCGGAGTTCGGCAACGGCATGGACGGCGTCATCGGCACGCGGCTCGACGACCTGCACGGGCTGCTCAACGGCATCGACACCGCGGTCTGGAACCCGGCCACGGACAAGAGCCTGCCGGCGCGCTTCACCGCCGACGACCTGGCCGGCAAGGCGAAGTGCCGCGCCAAGCTGCTCAAGGAATTCGGCTGGAGCGCGACCTTCAAGGGGCCGGTCTTCGGCATGGTCTGCCGCTTCACCCCGGCCAAGGGGCTCGACCTTGTGCTGGGGGCGAAGGAGTTTTTCGCCAGGGAGAACTGCCGGCTCGTCGTGCTCGGCAGCGGGGAGAAAAAATACGAGGCCCTGCTGCATGATTTCGGCGCCGCTTATCCGGCCAAGGTCGGCCTGTGCGTCCGGCATGACGAGGCGATGAGCCATCTCGTGGAGGCGGGTTCGGACTTCTTCCTGATGCCCTCGCTGTTCGAGCCCTGCGGCCTGAACCAGATGTATAGCCAGGCCTACGGCACCGTGCCGCTGGTGAGCAACGTCGGCGGCCTGGTCGACACGGTCACCGACGTCGATGCGCACCCCGATACGGGCACCGGCATCATGTTCGCGCCCCAGCAGGAGGAATTCGACGCCGGCCTCCGGCGCGCGCTGGCGCTGTTCGCCGACAAGCCGCGCTATGCCGCCGCCCAACGGCGCGCCATGCTGAAGGATTTTTCGTGGACGCAGGCCGTGTCGGCCTACGAGCAGCTTTATACCGAGGCGCTGTGAGGTCTGGGTTGCGGGACCGGCCGGCTTTGATGCGTCCGCCGCCGCCTTTGCCGCGTTTATCATAGGCCATGGCTTCCCATTCGCTCAGTTCCGGTCCTGGCGCGACCATCGTCTGGTTCCGGCAGGACCTGCGCCTGCAGGACAACCCCGCGCTGACGGCGGCGCTGCAGCGCGGCGGCGCCGTGCTGCCGGTCTACATCCTGGACCCGGCCGGCGAGGGTGACTGGCCGGCTGGCGGGGCCTCGCGCTGGTGGCTGCATCATTCTTTGGCGGCGCTCGATGCCTCGCTGCGCGAGCGCGGCTCGCGGCTGCTGCTGGCGAAAGGCGAGAGTGGGGCGGTGCTGCGGTCCCTGGTGAAGCAAGCCGGCGCGGGCGCGGTCTATTGGAACCGGCGCTACGAGCCCGCCATCATCGCACGCGACAAGGCGCTCAAGGCCGACCTGCTGGCGGCGGAGGTGGACGCGAAAAGCTTCAACGCCTCGCTGCTGTTTGAACCGCACACGGTGCAGAACAAGTCGGGCGGCCCGTTCCAGGTTTTCAGTCCGTTCTGGCGGCATTGCCTGGCCCTGCCGGTGGACGAACCGGTCAAGCTGCCGCGCGGTGATTTTCCGGCTCCCGAAGCATGGCCGGCCTCGCTCGCCCTGGCCAGGCTGGAATTGCTGCCGGCCATCAAGTGGGACACCGGACTGGCGGCGGCCTGGGTTCCGGGGGAAACCGCGGCCATGAAGCGGCTCAGACAGTTCACGAACGGGGCGATGGCGGATTACGCCGACCGGCGGAATTTGCCGGACGTGGACGGCACCTCGGCCCTGTCGCCGTATCTTCACTTCGGCGAGTTGGGCCCGCGGCAGATCTGGGCGGCGGTGCGTGCGCTATCCAAGGACAGCGGCGTGTTCCCGGCCAACCGCGGCGGACAGGTGTTCTTGAGCGAGGTGGGGTGGAGGGAGTTCGCCTACCACTTGTTGTTTCATTTTCCGCAGACCCCACGCGCGCCGCTGCGCCAGGAGTTTGCCGCCTTCCCGTGGCAGAAGAACCCGAAGCACCTGCTGGCCTGGCAGACGGGGCGGACGGGTTACCCGATTGTCGATGCCGGGCTGCGTCAGCTGTGGGCCACCGGCTGGATGCACAACCGCGTGCGGATGATCGTGGCCTCGTTCCTCGTGAAGCACCTGCGGATCTCGTGGGAGGAGGGGGCGGCGTGGTTCTGGGACACGCTGGTCGATGCCGACCTCGCCGCCAACACGCTCGGCTGGCAGTGGACGGCCGGTTGCGGGGCGGACGCGGCGCCGTATTTCCGCATATTCAATCCCTTCCTGCAGGGCGCGAAATTCGATCCCGAGGGAAATTATGTCCGGCGCTGGGTGCCGGAGCTGGCCCGGATGCCGGCGGAGTTCATCCACCTGCCATGGGAAGCACCGTTGCATGTGCTCGCCGAGGCCGGCGTGAGGCTGGGCAGCGATTATCCGCAACCCATGGTGGATCATGGAGAAGCGCGGGAGGCAGCCCTGGCGGCGTTGAAAAGCATCCGTGTCAGCCGGCCTTGAAGAAATCTGAAATCGGGGCTTTTCAAACGGGGTCTGAAAAGTATGGTGGGCCGCTTATATGCAGAGAACATTCGTTATTTTTAAGCCGGACTGCATGGCCCAGCGCCATGTCGGCAACGTGCTGAACCGCTTCGAGAGCGCCGGCTTTACCGTCGTGGGCTGCAAGATGATGCGCCTGACGCCCGCCAAGCTGCGCGAGCACTACGCCCATGTGGCCGACAAGCCCTTTTACCCGGAGATCGAGGCCTTCATGAGCTCGCGCCCGGTCATCGCCATGGCCCTGGAGGGCGAGAACATCGTCCAGAAGGTGCGCGACCTGCTCGGGCCCACCGACTCCCGCAAGGCGGCCAAGGGCACGATCCGCGGCGACTTCGGCACCGAGATGATGAAGAACGTCGTCCACGCCTCCGACAGCGACGAGAACGCCCAGGCCGAGCTGAAGCGCTTCTTCGAGCCCGGCGAGCTGTTCAACGTTTGATTTTTTGCGCACTTGACGGGCAGCCGGCAGGTGCTTGTTTGTTCTTTCGATTTTCCGCCCCTATCGTCTAGCGGCTAGGACAGGAGATTCTCATTCTTCAAACCGGGGTTCGATTCCCCGTGGGGGCACCACTTAAAAGGCGCGCATCAGCAATGATGTGCGCCTTTTGCTTTGCCGCCAAGGCAGGACCAAGAATCAATTGCCTCCGGCGGTCCAACTTGACGCGGACGACCACCGGGCCAATAGCCTGGCGCTTCCTTCCTCCTTCCATGTCTTTTCCCGCTCTCGGTCTGTCCGCTCCGCTGTTGCAGGCGGTGGGGGACCGCAACTATCTGACGCCGACCCCGGTGCAGGCGGCGGCGATCCCGGCTGTCCTGGCCGGGCGCGATGTGTGGGCGCAGGCGCAGACGGGGTCGGGCAAGACCGCGGCTTTTGCGCTGCCGCTGTTGCAGATTTTGTCGGAGACCCGGCGTGAGCGCGGGCGTTTCGTCCGGGCGCTGGTCCTGGCACCCACCCGGGAACTCGCCGCCCAGATCGGCGTGTCCTTCAAGTTATACGGCCGCCATCTCGCCGAACCGCTCAAGGTGATGGTCCTCCACGGGGGCGTTTCCATCAACCCGCAGATGATGGGCCTCGGCGGCGGGGCGGATGTCATCGTCGCCACGCCGGGCCGCCTGCTCGACCTCATCGACCACAACGCCGTGTCGCTGTCGGCGGTGCAGATGCTGGTCTTGGACGAGGGTGACCGGCTGCTTGACCTCGGCTTCGCCGACGAGCTCAACCGGATCCTCTCCCTTCTGCCGGCGCGGCGCCAGAACCTGTTTTTCTCCGCGACATTTCCGCCGGAAGTCCAGGCGCTGGCGGCGGCGCTGCTGCGCGACCCGGTGCGCATCGAGCTGCCGGTGGAGCCGGCGACGGCGCCCGATATCCGGCAGCGGGCGATCGAGGTGGATCCGCCGCGCCGCACGCAGCTGCTGCGTCACCTCATCCAGACCGAGGGCTGGTCGCGCACGCTGGTATTCGTCGCGACGAAATATGCCACGGAGCACGTCGCCGAGAAGTTGCGCAAGGCCGGGCTCAAGGCCGGGGCCCTGCATGGCGAACTGAGCCAGGGCGCCCGCACGCAGGCGCTGGCGGATTTCAAGGAGGGCAGGTTGCAGGTGCTGCTCGCCACGGACGTGGCGGCGCGGGGCATCGACATCGTCCAATTGCCGGCGGTGGTGAACTTCGACCTGCCGCGGTCCGCGGCCGACTACACCCATCGCATCGGCCGGACCGGCCGGGCGGGGGAGACCGGCGTGGCGGTCAGCTTCGTCAGTGCCGGTTCGCACGCGCATTTCCGGCTGATCGAGAAGCGGCACCAGCTCTCCATTCCCCGGGAGCAGATCAAGGGCTTCGAGCCGGAGGAACTCGCGGTGCCGGAGTCACCCGCCGGTGGCGGCATCAAGGGGCGGCGCAAGAGCAAGAAGGACAAGCTCCGCGAGGCTGCGGCGCGTGCGGCGGGGATTCCCGTCGAGCCGCCGGCGCCGGCGGAGAAGAGGTTTTCGTGGCCGAGGCTGCGGTAGGCTCGAATTGTAGGTGGCGGGCTCGCCCGCCACGTTGCGCGCGAGTGCGCAACCTACATGGACGGATCGCTCTTTCGCTGGCAATGCGGGCAGCTGACGTCCGGCACGTAGCGCGGGTCGCGCTGCTCGGCGGCGGTCAGGGGCATCTGGCACCTGAAACACATGACCGAGTCGGTCTCGCGCAGGGCCGGGTCGACGCCGACGCGCTTGTCGAAGACGAAGCACTCGCCCTCGTAATGCGCGCCGCCGCACTCCTCGAAATACTTCAGGATGCCGCCGTCGAGCTGGTGCACATCCTTGAACCCCGCCTGCTCCATGAACGGCCCGGCCTTCTCGCAGCGGATGCCGCCGGTGCAGAACATGACGATGGGCTGTTCCTTCAGCGCGGACGGCAGCTTCGCCACGGCGGCGGGAAAGTCCCGGAAGTTCCCGATGCCGGCGCGCACGGCGCCGTGGAAGGTGCCGAGCTTGATTTCGTAGTCGTTGCGGGTGTCGAGCAGGGTGATGGGCCGGCCTTCGTCGAGCCATTGTTTCAGCGTGCGGGCGGGCAGCTTGGCGGTCGGGCGGCGGGCGGGGTCGATGCCGGGCACGCCAAAGGCGATGATCTCCTGCTTGATCTTCACCAGCATCCGGTTGAACGGCGGTTCGGCGCTCTCGCTCTCCTTCGGCGCCAGGTCGGCGAGGCCGGGCACGACGCGCAGGGCGGCCATGAGGATATCCGTCGCTTCACGCGTCCCGGCGACAAACAGGTTGATGCCTTCCGGACTCAGCAGGATCGTGCCGCGCAGGCCGGCGTCCGCGGTGAGCCCGCGCAGCCGTTCCCTCAGCTCCGGGAGATTGTCCAGCGGGGCGAACTTGTAAGCCGAGAGGTTGATGACTGGTGGCATGCGCGGTGGCACCATCAGCATACATACCGGCGGATGGATTTAATCCACCGCAATCACCGGCCGCCTGGCCGGGACTGAAAATTTCAGCCGTCCGTCCGGCACATTTATTTTTCTATCGGCCTTGGCGGGAAAATTCATACTGTCAGATTTCAAATCTGTCCGGGCGTGAAACCGCGCCACCTAAGGTGCGTCACGCCCGCAGGACCGGCCACCCCGGCCGGTCCGCTGCTTACCCTCAAGCCACTGCTCACCCCATGAAATTCACTCCCCGCCGCCTCGTTGGTGTCGTGTCCGCGTCCCTCGTCCTGCTGGCCTCGGCCGCCACGGCGCAGATCGGCACGCGCTTCCCCTCCGAAAAGAAAATCGTGCCCGATCCCGTCACCGGGGTGCCCATCACCTTCCTCACGAGCACGCCCGGGGGCGACTCGAAGATCTATCAGACGCACCACCAATGGACGGCCGACGGCAAGTGGCTGGTTTTCCGTTCCAACCGCGTGCGGGGCGAGGCCATGGCGGTCAATGAGGAGACCGGCGTGATGGTGCAGGTCACCGAGGGCGGCTATTCCGGCATGCTGTGCCTGGCGGACAATTCGATGAACCTGTATTTCCTGCGCATCCCGATGGAGCGCCCGGCCCCGCCGATGCAGGGGGGCGAGCCCTCCGTGCCGCCGCCGCCGCGCGCGGCCGATGCCATCGCGACCCCGGCCGGTGCGCCGCAGCGTCCGGGCGGCGGTTTCGGCGGTCGCGGCCGCCAGACCGGTCCGGCCATGATCGTGCGCGTGGACCTGGGCAAACTCTTTGCCGACAGCGAGGCGGGCAAGCTGCAGCCGAAGGCGGCGTATGAGACCGTGTGCGGCACCATTCCGATGGAGTGGGGTGCGGGCGGTGACATGGCGCTCGATTGCACCGAGGAGTATGCGTATTTCCGCGTCGGCAAGGAAGAGGCGGCCAAGCACCTGCCGGCTGACGTGAAGCCGGCGGAAAATTTCGGCCCGCGCAACATGGGCGCCGGTCCGACCGGTCTCGGCCGCATGAATCTCAAGACCGGCGCGACCAACTTCGTCGTCGCCGTGCCGTTCCAGATCGGCCACGTGCAGACCAATCCGTGGGTCCCGGGCGAGATCGTTTTCTGCTGGGAGACCGGCGGCAAGGCCCCGCAGCGCACCTGGACGGTCATGGGTGACGGCACGGGCCTGCGCCCGCTGTTCCCCGAGGCACCCTGGGACTGGGTCACGCACGAGGCGATTGTCAGCAAGGACTACGTCGCCGTCGCGATCCTCGCGCACCGTCCGATCCGTCTGCCCGGCGCCGAAAAGCCGGCCGGTCCCGGTCAGGAGGATGCCTGGGGTCCCTCCGGCACCGGTGAACACATGGGCGGTCTCGCCGTGGTCAACCTGCGCACGCGCGACATCCGTATCGCCGGCCAGAACCCGGTGGGCGATCCCGGCCGTTCCGTCTGGCATGTCGGCGGCTCGCCGGACGGCCGCTGGGCCGTGGCCGACGACTTCAAATACCGCCTCTGGCTCTACGATCTGACGAACGGCGAACGCATCCTGCTGGCCGACCTGGGCAGCAAGACGACCGCGGCGGACCACATCCACCCGACCTTCAGCGCCGACAGCACCCGCGTCCAGGTGCAGACCTCGATGCTCTCCGCGGACGGTCGCGCATTGAACATCGCCGTCATCCCCGTGCCCGAGGCCTGGTTGAAGCGCACCTATCCGGTGAAGATTCAGTAACGCCGGTCTGAATGAATGCGCCAAGGCCCGCCTCACCGCGGGCCTTTTTCTTTTAAGTGGGAGGGGTTCACGCGAAGCCGCCAAATGCAGCTGCCTCATGGCCGTTTCGCGTCTTCGCGTGAGCCATTCTGATTCAATAGAACACGTTCCGATCGAGGCTGCGGTATTGAATGGCCTCAAGCAGGTGGGGTGACGCGATGCGGTCGGCGCCGGCGAGGTCGGCGATGGTGCGCGCGACCTTGAGGATGCGGTCGTAGGCGCGGGCCGACAAGGCGAGCTGTTCCATTGCGTGCTGCAGCAGATCGCCCAGCGAGGTGTCGAGGGCGCAGAATTTCTTGAGCTGGGAAACGGGCATCCGGGCGTTGGCCGTCAGCCTGGTGCCACGGAAGCGAACCAGCTGGGCCTGGCGGGCCTGGTCGATGCGTTCGCGGATGGCGGCCGATGACTCGCCGGCGCGGTCGCTCCGGAGCTCGGTGATCGAGAGCGCCGGGGCCTCGATGTGCAGGTCGATGCGGTCAAGCAACGGCCCGCTGATGCGTGCGCGGTAACGCTGGACCTGCGCCGGCGAGCAGCGGCACTCGTGTTTGGTGTCACCCAGATAGCCGCAGGGGCAGGGGTTCATGGCCGCCACGAGCATGAAGTGACACGGCAGGGTGATCTTGCCGGCGCTGCGGGAGATCGTCACGTGGCCGTCTTCCAGGGGCTGGCGGAGCACCTCCAGGGCGGAGCGCTTGAACTCGGGCAGTTCGTCGAGGAAGAGCACGCCGTGGTGCGCGAGGGAGATTTCGCCGGGGCCGGGGATGGTGCCGCCGCCGAGGAGGCCGACGTCGGAGATGGTGTGGTGGGGCGCGCGGGCGGGGCGCTGGAGGAAGTGCAGGCCGTCCGCCATGGTCTGGCCGGCGGCGGAATGGATGCGGAGGATGTCGAGGTATTCGTCGAGCGTGGGCTGCGGCATGATGCCGGGGATGCGCTTGGCGATCATGGATTTTCCGGAGCCGGGCGGCCCGATCATGATGAGATTGTGTCCGCCGGCGACGGCCACCTCGACGGCGCGGCGGACGGCGTGCTGGCCCTTGATGTCGGCGAAGTCGGGTTCCGCATCATGGCCGGCGGGCGGCCGGACGGCCGAGCGCGGCGGCGCGAGCGGGGTGAGCTCGAGCTGGCCGGCGAGGAAACGCGTGGCCTGGTCGAGCGACGTGATCTCGTAGACGCGCAATCCCTCGACCAGCGCGGCTTCCTGCGCCGCGACCGGCGGCAGGAGGACGGCCGAGCGGCGGGTCTCCCGGGCGAGCACGGCCATGGCGAGGCCGCCCTTGATGGGGCGCGTGGCGCCCGAGAGGCTGAGTTCGCCGGCGATGAGGTAGTCGCCGAGCTGCTCGCACACGAGCTGGCCGGTGGCGACGAGGATGCCGAGCGCGATGGGCAGGTCGTAGATGGCGCCCTCCTTGCGCAGGTCGCCGGGGGCGAGGTTAATGGTCGTGCGCGTGCGGGGCATGCGCAGGCCGGAGTTGCTGAGCGCGGAGAACACGCGGTCCTCCGATTCCTTGACGGCGGAGTCGGGCAGGCCGACGAGGATGAGGTCGGGCACACCGGATTCGCCGGTGTTGACCTCGACCGACACGGGCACGGCATCAATGCCCAGCAGCGCGGCTGAGCCGATAGTGGCTAACATTGAGACAGGAGGCGGGAGGGAAGGTTGGGATTTAGCCCGCTCCGGCCTGCAGGCGGCGTTGCAATTCCGCCAGGTTGGCCTCAACGGCCTGCAGATAGGGATTGGGTTGGCCCGCTGTCGTCAAATAGCGATGCACGCCGCCCGCCTCGAAGTCGAGCATGGGGCGCACATAATTCGTCCAGAAGCCGGTGCTCTTCTCCAGCAGCTGCTGCAGGCTGTGGTAGGGGCGCTTCTCGGGCGGGATCTGCTCAAACTCGAAAGCCTCCACAAACTCCTTGTAGAGGACCGGCAGCTTTTCCAGGTAGTCGGCGGCGCTCATCTGGGCGAGGTAGTCGGCCGTGACCAGGATGAAGGCCATCTGCCGGGCCTCATCGCGGTGGAAGGAGACCTGGCTGATCTTGCTGCGCGGACCGGTGCAGATGATGGCGGCGCAGATGTCCTCGATCTCCGAGGCCGTCACGCCCATGCGCGGCAGGTATTCCCGGGCGAAATCGCAGCTGCGGCGCTCGTGGACAAAGGTGTATTTGGCGCCGGTGCCCTCGAGGTCGTCGGTTTTCTTCAGGTAGCCGCTGTCATGGAGCAGCACGGCCATGACCGACAGCTCCCAGTCGCGGGCCAGCAACACCGGCCGGTCGAAGGTCCGGCTGCGGCCCTGGAGCAGATGGATCAGGCAGATCGTGGCCTGCATCGTATGCTCGTAATCGTGATACTTCATGTCGATGGCCTGATAGCCGGGATAGTGGCCCTCGAACATTCCCGTCACATCATCGAACAGACGCTCAAGCAGAGGGAAGCTGGCCTGTGCCCCGATGCCGGCAAACGCCTCCTTCACAGCCTTGAGCACGGCGGCGGGTTGCTTGGTATCGACTGCGTGCGGCGGAACCATGCGATACCCACAGGAGATAGGGGTTGCCCCCCATGTCCAGCAAGCCCATATGTCGATGCACCCAGAAATGGTTAACAACACCAACTTGATGGTCGGCCTGACGGGCGGCATGGGGTGTGGCAAATCGACGGCGGCGGCGCGCTTCGCCGAGCGTGGATTCCGCCGGCTCGACGCCGACCAGGTCGTCCGCGACGAGCTGCTGCCCAGCCGCGAGGTGGCCGAGGCCATCCGCGCGAAGCTGGGCGACGCCATGCTGGCGGCCGACGGGAGCGTGCGGCGCGACCGGGTGGCGGAGAAGGTGTTCAAGGATCCGGCGGCCCTGGCGTGGCTCGAGGAACTGTTGCACCCGCGCCTGCTGGCGCGCTGGCGCGAGGTGGTGGCGGCGAGCCGGGGCACGGCCTTCATTGTGGAGGTTCCGCTGTTGTTCGAGAAGGGTTTGGAGAATTGGTTTGATTTCACGGTCTGCGTCACCACAGACTCCGAATCGCAATTGAGGCGGCTGGAACAGCGAGGCATCCCCCCGGAACAAGCCCGCTCGCGTATCGCCCAGCAACTGCCACTGGCCCGCAAGTGCGAGTTGGCAGACCACGTTCTCCTGAATGACGGCACCCCCGAATTTCTCCGTGAACAGGTCGACGCGCTGGCAGACCGCCTCCTGAACTCCCAACCCGACCGGCCCGCAGGCCGCATTCATGTCAGTCCCTCCTAAATCCGACGAAGATACAGCTCCCGCCAAGAAGCCCGCGCGCTCCCGCCTGATCCGGGGCGGCAAGAAGACCCCGAAGGTCGCGACCAAGGAGATCGATTTTTCCGAGGCTCCCCCGGCGCCTCCGCCCCCGGCCCCCGAGCCGGTGCGCGAGACCCCGCCTCCGCCGCCTGCGCCGCCGCAGGCCGAGGCACCCGCCCCCCAAGGCGGCGACCAAGGGCAATCCCAGCCGCAGCACGAGCAGGACGGCGGCCAGTCCGAGGGTGGCAATGGCGGTGGTAACGGTGGCGGCAACGGCGGCCAATACCAGCAGCACGGCAACGGTGGCGGCGGCGGCAAATGGGGCCGGCGTCAACGCGGCAAATTCCGCGGGGGTGGCGGCGGCGGTGGCAAGTGGGGCGGCAATCCGAATTTCCAGCCCGCCCCGAAGCACCCGCCGCAGCCCGCGCCGCCGAAGGAGGTCGTGCATTACGGCGACCTGCCGGATCCGGCCCGCTTCCAGAGCCTCGAGGCCGTCGGGCAGCTCGCGGACGAGATCGCGCAGAGCAAGACCGACCCGGTCTGGCTCAACGAGCTTTTCGCCCTGAACCTGGCCCAGCTCACCGCCTTCGCAAAGAAACTCGAGGTGAAGTTCGAGGGCGCGCCGAACCGCCGCCAGCTCATCACGCAGATCTTCGCCACCATCTCCGAGCAGAAGATCGCGCTCTACGACCGCGGCTACCTTGACCAGACCGATCGCGGCCTGTGGTTCGTCGTGCATGATGACGTCAATTACCGGCTCTATCCCGAGGATGCCTTCGTGCCCGAGATTTTCGTGAAGCATTTCGGCCTCAAGCGCGGCCACGCGGTCGAGGTCCAGCTGCAGCCCCCGCAGGGCAACGATCGCTGCCCGGCCGTGGTCGCCATCCGCTCGGTCATGGGCGGCAAGCCGGCGGAGATCTCCAAGGTTCCGCCCTTCGAGGAGCTCGTCCCGTATTACCCGCTCAAGCGCATCCTGCTCGAGATGCCGGGGCAGAAGGATGTCTCCATGCGCATGGTGGACATCATCACGCCGATCGGCTTCGGCCAGCGCGGCCTGATCGTCGCCCCGCCGCGCACGGGCAAGACCGTCCTCATGCAGAACATGGCGAACTCCATCGCGGAGAACTCGCCGGACGTGAAGCTCATCATCCTGCTCGTGGACGAGCGGCCCGAGGAGGTCACCGATTTCAAGCGCCACTGCAAGGGCGAGGTCGTCAGCTCGACCTTCGACGAGGCGCCGGAGAGCCACGTGCATTGCGCGGAGATGGTGATCGAGAAGGCCCGCCGGCTCGTCGAGCAGGGCGAGCACGTCGTCATCCTGCTGGACTCGATCACCCGCCTGGCCCGCGCCTACAACGCGCTGGCCGGCAACAGCGGCAAGATCATGTCCGGCGGCCTCGAGGCCAACGCGCTGCAGAAGCCCAAGCGTTTCTTCGGCTCGGCCCGCAACATCGAGGGTGGCGGCAGCCTCACCATCATCGGCACGGCGCTGGTCGACACCGGCAGCCGCATGGACGAGATCATCTTCGAGGAGTTCAAGGGCACCGGCAACATGGAGCTCCACCTCGACCGCGACCTCGTCAACA
>JAYRDK010000053.1:0-27666 GCA_041909435.1 Lacunisphaera sp. | reverse complement strand
CGGATTGCAGGCAGCGGCGCCCATGCCTCGCGGGACTGATGGTCCCGCCTCCATTTGACTATGCTCACATCGGCTTCGGCGAGCGCGGCGGGCAGGTGGCGGCGTTCGTGAGCGGGCAGGCGCGGCGGATGCGCCCGAGCAGGTCCTGGTAGAAATCGAAGCACGGGTCGCCGGGCGTGCGCGTCAGCTTGCGGTCGAGTTCCTGGGCGAGCGCGATGGCGCGGGCCTGCGATTCCTCGCGGATATTCACGCCGCGCTCGCGGTAGTTGGTGTTGTCCACGCCGGCAAACTCGGCCAGCAGCGGCAGCCACTGGTGCGCGTATTGGACGTGCGCCGTCTCGTCGATGATGTCGAAGAGCATCATCTCGGCCGACTGGAGGTCCTGGCCCTCCTTGAAATCCACGTAGCCCTCGTTCTTGACGACAAAGTGGCCGGTCTCGGCGACGAGTCCGATCATGAACACGTTCTCGTAGATCTGCGCCTTCGTGAGCGGCTCGGCCTTGAGCGGCGCGAGGAGTTCCTGCTGGCGCGCATAGGCCTCGTCGAGGGTGATGCCGCGTTGGGCGGCCTGCTCCTTGAGCTCGGCGTCGCGCACCAGCTGGTCGTAACCCGAGAACCCGACGTCCTCGAGGCTGATGCCGAAGTCGCGCAGGCGCGAGTAACCGGAGTCGCCGTGGCGGGATTCGTCCCAAAGGTGGCGGGAGATGATGTGCTGCCACGCCCACGGCATGTAGTGACCGTAATAAAGCCAGAGCAGCTGGTCGTCGGGCAGGTTCTTCTCGAGCATGTAGCCGAAGGCCCAGAAGAGGCGGCGCGCCTCGAGGTTGGTGGCGAAGTCGGCGCGCACGTAATCCATGAACGGCTGGCGCGGGCGGATCGGGACGTTGCGGGCGCTGAACTTGCTCAGGCGGAAATCCGTGGCGACGCCGGCCGGCTGCGCCTCGGCGCCGGGGACGACGGGCAGCGGCACGCGGAATTGTCCGCAATCATCGAGCAAAGCCGTGATGCGGGCGCGGTAGGCGGCGTCGGTCGTGTGCGGCACGCGGCGGCGGTAGTCACGATACCACAGCCACTGCTGGCTCTTGATCTGGTTGATCTCGTGGAGCAGCGCGATCGTCGGGGCGTCGTGGATCGGGTGGACGAGGCCGATGTATTCGCCGTAGGCCCCGACGAGGGTCTTCAGCAGGATTTCATAGATGCCGTCGAGCGCATCCTGCAGCGACGGCGCCAGCAGCACGGCGTTGGCGAGTTGTTCGAGGCGGGCGGAGACGGGGGCGTCGGCCTTGCCGCCGGGGAATTGCTCGACGCGCTCGCGCAGGCGGCGGACGCACTCGGCCTGGTCCCAGATGTGGCGGTGGAGCGCGCTTTTGTTTTCCCACTCGGGCAGGTCGCGCCCCCACGCGGCGAGCAGGCGGTGGATGCAGCGCTCCACGTATTGCCAGTCATTCATGAGGTCCACGTTGCGCGGGCGCTGCTTGGTGGACGGCTCGACGAGCACGGCGGGCCAGGTGGAGGGGGAGAGGGGTTCCGCGGCGCTCGGGCTCATGGCGACGACGACACAAAACTTCCGCGCGGGACTCAAGCTCGGCGCGCTGAATATTCATATCCTCGGCGGTTGCGCCGCGCCAAAAAAGTCTTCCGAATTCCCGCATGAGCTCACCCCGGCCGCTGTCCGCTGAACAAACTGCTTTTTTCAAGAACGAGGGCTACCTGATCGTCCCCGATGTGTTCGACCCCGCGGATCTCGAACCCGTGCGGCAGGCGCTGCACCGGGAGATCGCGAAGAAGGCCGCCGCGCTGAAGGCCGAGGGCAAGCTGCAGAATCTTCATGAAGAACTGGCCTTCGACCAGCGCCTGGCGGCGATCCAGCAGGACTCGAAGGAAAACGGCGAGGCGATCATCCGCCACCTCGAGGGCCTGCGCGGCGGCGGTTTTCATGCGCGGGAACTGTTCGACGTCATCGCGCACCCGAAGCTTCTCGCCGCGGTCGGCTCGCTGCTCGCGACCGACGAGATCGTGGCCTCGTCGGTCTACCGCATCCGGCCCAAGCTGCCGAACTCCGGCCGCGGCATCGTGCCGTGGCACCAGGACAGCGGTTATTTCGCGGAGCACTGCGACACGCAGCTGATCATCACGTGCTGGGTGCCGTTGGTGAACGCCACGGTGGAAAACGGCTGCATGCAGATCCTGCCGCGGGTGCACCGCGGCAAGGTCGTGAAGCACCATACCGGCGGCAACGCCGGCTTCCTCGTCATCAAGGACGAGGACCTGCCCGACGACCCGCACAAGGCGGTCACCGCGGCGTGCCCGCGCGGCGGCGTGGTCTTCATGACCAACCGCACGCCGCACTGCTCGACGCCGAACACCTCCGACCATATCCGCTGGAGCATCGACCTGCGCTTCCAGTCGGCCGACACGCCGAGCAACGTCGGCCTGGAGCCCGCGCTGCTGAACCAGGCCGGCCGGGCCGACGAGACGTTCTACGAGAAGGTGAGCGTCGCCTGTTATCCGCCGGAGGCCGACTTCCTCGTCGCCAGCAAACGCACGCCGGAACTCGTGACCGACTACGCCGAGTATGCGCGCCGCCGCGAGATCTACGACCGCACACAGACGGATTTCTCCGCCTACCGCCGCTGGCGGCAGGAGACACCGGCGACGGTCTAGTCCCGGGGCGGATGCAAAACGCCGCCTGACTTAAGGTGCATTAAAGCACGGAAGCCGTCCGACCGGACGGCTAGCTTGGCCGCACGGGCCCCGATACTCATGCCCGTGTTTTTGCGAAAGACAGTGATCTTGGATCTTGGCGCCAGCCGGACGGCGCTGGGGGTGTTCAGCCGGGCCGGCGGCCGGCTGCGGTTGGACGAGTTTGCGGTGGAGGCGTTGCCGGGACCGGCGGGCGGGGAGGCGGACTGGCTGGAGCAGGCCCGGATGACGCTGGGCGTCCTCCGCACCCGGACGAAAACCAAGGGACCGGTCGTGCTGGTGCCGCCTCCGCACCTGACCTTGACCAAGCTCATCAAGCTGCCGCGGGTCGAGCCCGCCAAGCAAAGCAAGGTCCTCCGCTTTGAGGCCGAGCAGGGTATTCCTTACGCCCCAAACGAGGTGGTGTGGGGCGCGGTGGCCGCGGCCGAGCGGGAAACCGGAACCGAGATGCTGCTGGCGGCCGCCAAGCGCGAGGTCATGGAGGCGCTTTGCGCCGCGGTGCGGACCGCCGGGTTCGAACCGCGGCTGGTCCTGCCGTCGTCGCTGGCGACCTTGGCGGCGTTCCGGATGGAGCAGGGCGCCCCATCCGGACCGACGATCGTGCTCAACCTCGGGGCCCGCTCGACCACGTTGCTGCAGGTCACGGGCCGGCACTTCGCGGCGCGCGTCATCGCGCTGGGCACGCGGAATGTGGTCTGGCCGACGGCGGAACAGACGGACCACGTTGCGCTGGAAATCATCGCGACCCGTCTCGCGCAGGAGATCACGCGGTCGGTGTTTTATTTCCGCCGACAGGGAGCGGTGGAGAATCCTGTCCGGATTTGCCTGGCGGGCGGCGGAGCCCGGTTGTTTGGGCTGGGGGAGGCGCTGGCGGTGAGGCTGAAAATCCCGGTGGAGCGGCTGGATCTTTCCGCGAGCCTCGAGATCGGTCGCGGTGCGGCGCAGTCCGCGCCGGGCGGGCCGCCGCTGGTGTTCGCCGACCTGGTCGGGGCCGCGGCGACGCAGTTGCGACCCGGGCAACCGGTGCTGGACCTGCGGCCGCCGTCGTTCCACCGGCGCCCGGAGCGCCGCCGTCGGCTCTACCTTGCCGCCGCCTCGTTGGTCACGGCGGCGGCCTGGTGGGTGTTTTCCGGCCATTCCCGTCCGGCGGCCGAGCCGGAGAGTGTTGGCACGATCATCCGGCCTGAGCCGCCACCGGCCGAGGCATCCACGCCACTTTCCGTCGTAAGTGATGCGGCGGAGGCGCCTATTGACCTGGGATTGCTGGAGGTGAAACCCGCGCCTTGCCCGCTGCAGCTGGCGGGTTACCTGGGCGAAGCCGGTGATTATCTGGCGGTCTTCGTCAGCCCCGGGCAACCCGGGACATTGCTGGCGCGTCGCGGCCATCGTTTCGAGCCACTCGGGTTGGTGCTGCGGGATTTGGCGGTGCGGAAAGTCGCGGTGGACCATGATGACGCCTGGCCGGTTTACGAGGTGGCTGGGTTCGCCGTGCTGCAGGACGAAAAAACCGGCGCCGAGCTCGTGCTCGACAGCAGGCGCAGGCCGACGGGCGCCTTGCCGGCGGTGTTGCGCGGGGGCGCCGGTCACCCGCCGGAACCGCAAGCCGCTTCCATCCCGAACGGCCCGTGATTTTCCAGCCATGAACCGCTTCATCCTCCGTCACCTCGCGCTGTTGATCATTACCAGTATGTTTGCGGGACGCGTGCAGGCCGGTCCCGCGGCCGAGCCGGACGCGGCCGCCGGAAAAATCCGCCTGCTCGCGGCGGCCCTGCATGCCCGCGACACCGGCGATACCGCGGCGGCCCGCCACCATCTGGAAGAACTACTGGGGTTGAGCCCGAACGACGAGACGGTGAAACGCCTGCTTACCAGCTTGGAACGGATGACGCAGAAAAAGATCAGCGTGTCCGGTGGCGCCCAAGCCGAGGCCGACCAGCTGGCGCGGGCCGAGGAGGAACGCCTGGGCCGCCTGGTGGAAGCCGCCGGAACCGCGGTGAAGGAAGCCCGGGCCCTGGCCCGGCAGAACCACCATGCCGCCGCACTGGACGTGATTGACCGGGCGCAGGCCACCTTGCCCCGGAACGACCTGACCAAGGGTGTCGCGGCCGAGCTCGGCCGTGCCAAGGCGGAGATCGCGGCCGCGCGGGAAAATTATCCGCCGCCCCCATCGCCACCGGCCCGGGTGACGGAACCGGCGACGCACTCACCGTCTCCGGCAGGGAGCGATGACACGGCGACGCTGGTGGCCCGCGGCCGCAGCCAGTATCTGGCCGGCGAGCCCGCCGCCGCGGCCGGGACCTTCCGGCAGGCCGAGGCGCAGGACCCGGACAATGCCGAGGTCCGGTATTTCCTGACGCGCATCGCCGGTGAAACCGCCGCCGGCTCCGCCCGCACCCGCACCAGCAGCCAGATGATGAGCGAGGTCGACCAAGCCTGGCAGCGGCCCCGCATGACCGAGGTGAAACCGGTCGGCGAGGCGGCGGCCTTGGCGGCGTCGCCGCTGCTGGAAAAGCTCGATGCCATCGTGCTGCCGAACGTGAACTTCAGCGGCATGGAGCTGGGCCGGGTGGTCAACACCCTCAGTGTCATCTCCGAGGAATTTGACCGCACCGGCGTCAGTCCCCGGGGCGTGAACATCGTCCTCCTCGACCAGACCGACGCCAACCCGGTCGTCAGCATCACGCTGCGCAACCTGTCGCTGAAGCGGGTGCTCGATTTCATCACCGGTGCCGCCGGCTATCAGTATGAGGTGCAGGCCGACGCGGTCGTCGTGCGGCCCGGCGGCGAGCAGTCGACCCTCGAGACGGCCTTCTTCCCCGTGTCGCGCGCGACGGTGCTGCGCATGACGGGCCAGGGAGCGGGGCCGGCCGGCGGGACGGATCCGTTGACCGGCGCCGCGCTGCCCGCGCCGCCGCCGAGCGTCGCGGGGGAAGGGCAGGCGATCCGGAACTTCCTGCAACTGGCGGGCGTCGGCTTCGAGGGCGTGACCGGCAGCACCCTGGCCTTCGACGGTTCGCAGCTCATCGTCACGCAGACCCCGCGCAACCTCGAGCGCATCCGGAATATCCTGAACCGCTACCGCGACGTGCGGCAGGTGGAGATCGAGGCGAAGTTCATGGAGGTGCAGCAGGGCGCGCTGGAGGAACTTGGCGTGCAGTGGAACCTCGCGACCAAGGCCACGCAGCGCAACGCCGCGCAGGCGGCCTACACCACGGGCGACGGTCTCAACCGCACGCTGGCCGACGCCTTCCGCAACGCGACGAGTGCGCAGCAGATTTCCATCTCGGGCACCGGCCAGCCCGACGGCGGACTCAACATCCCGACGCCGGCGCCGAGCATTCCCGGCGGCGTGCTGCTGGGCGCGGGGGCCGCGCCGCTGGCCAACATCACGGGCATCGTCGGCGAGTTCGATGTCCAGGCGGTCATCCGTGCGCTCTCGCAGAAGAGCGGCACGGAGCTGCTCAGCGCCCCCAAGCTCACGGTGCTCTCGGGCAACCCGGCGACCATCACCGTGGCGCAGGAGCTGCGGTATCCGCAGAGCTATGGCCAGATCCAGTCCCAGGTCGGCACGGGCAGCGTGTCGGGCGGTGGCTCGGCCGGCGTGTCGATCACCTCCGGCACGCCGCAGGAGTTCACGACGAGAAACGTGGGCGTGGAGCTCAAGGTGACGCCGACCGTCGAGGAGGATGACCGCAGCGTGAGCCTCGACCTGAATCCGAAGGTCACGGAATTCGAGGGCTTCGTCGAATACGGCGGCCCGAGTGTCGCCATCTCCGGCGGGACGACGGTCACGGTGCCGCCCGGTTTCTACCAGCCGATCTTCGCGGTGCGCGAGGTGACGACCAAGGTGACGATCTGGGACGGGGCCACGCTCGTGATGGGCGGGCTGACCCGCGAGGACGTGAAGAAGGTGAGCGACAAGGTGCCCGTGCTCGGCAGCCTGCCGGTCGTGGGCCGGCTGTTTCGCAGCGAAGGGGAAAGCTCGGCGAAACGGAATTTGCTGATCTTCGTCACGGCGAACCTCGTCAATCCCGGCGGCGCGCTGAGGCAGCAGACCGGGTCCGGCGTGCCGCCCGGCACACTGTTCCAGAACCCGGTGATCGTGACGCCCGCCGGGCCGGCGCCGCGGAAGAAGTAGAGGGGTGGGCCAGCGAGCTTGCTCGCGCCCGAGCCAGCGTGAGCAAGCTCACTGGCCCACGAGGAATTTGCATTTACGCGCCGCGGGTTTGCCGTTTGCGTCGCGCGATGGCGAAATGGCTTCTGGTCGACGGCTACAACATGGCGTTCCGGGCATTCTACGGGATGCCCGAGCTGACGCGGGCCGACGGGTTCCCGACCGGGGCCTTGCACGGCTGGGTGAAGACCATGTGGCGGCTGCAGGACCAGGAGAAGCCGCACGCCATGGTGGTGTTCTTCGACCTCGGCGGTTCGCAAGACCGGCTGGCGCTGCATCCCGAATACAAGGCGCAGCGCAAGGAGACGCCCGAGCCGCTGGAGAAGCAGATCCCCGTCATCAAGGAGCTGACGCGGGCGATGGGCCTGGTCGGCGTGGAGCTGGACGGTGTCGAGTCGGACGACCTGCTCGCCGCGCAGGCGCGGCTGCTGGCGAAGGACGGGCACGAGGTGCTCATCGTGAGCGCCGACAAGGATTTTGCCCAGTGTGTGGACGAGCGGATCAAGATCCTGCTGCCGCCGCCGACCGCCAACCCGAAGCTCGGCTGGCGCGTGCTCGACCCGGCCGGGGTGGTGGAGAAGTTCGGTGTGCCGCCGGCGCAGATCGCCGAATATCTGGCGCTGATCGGCGACACCTCCGACAACATCCCCGGCATCAGCGGCGTCGGCCCGAAGACCGCGGTGAAGTGGTTCCAGGAGTTCCAGACGCTCGAGGGCATCATCGCGCACGCGGCGGAGCTTAAGCCCGAGCGTTTCCGGGAGACGGTGGCGAAGGAGGCCGACAAGCTGCGGATGAACCTGAAGCTCACGACTCTGCCGTCCGAATCGCCGCTCCCGTCCGTGCAGCCCGGCGAGGCGCAGGCGGGGGCGTTGTTCGCCCTGCTGGAAAAACTCGAGATGAAGTCGAGCCTGACCGAGGCGAAGGAGCGTTACTCAGGGCAGAAGGAATTGTTTTAGACGGAACACGCTGTCCCCCCGTTGCTCTTTCCGCAAGCGCGTTGAGGGCAACGCGCTTCTCCATTCAGGGAGCCGCTAGCTCGCAGACCTCCAGCACGCGCTTGAGCGCGGCTTCGAGGTGGTCGCGGCGCTTGTAGCCGCCGATCATCTTCGATTTGCCCTCTTCCAAGCGGTTCATGAGCGTGGTCATCAGCTCCGTATCGTAGGCTTTCATGACCATGTCGATGGCGCGTTCCCGGCCCACGCGGGCGATGATGTCCTGCATGGCGGCTTTCTTATCCATGGTAGTGGCGATGGGAGGCGTGGAGTTCAAGGCGGCGGGTCCCGGTCGGATTACTTCGCGGGCGGCTCGAAGATGTAGCCGATGCCGTGGACGGTCTTGAAGCAGTCGAGCGAGAGGCCGTTCTTCTCGAAGGCGGCGCGCACCTTGACGATGTATTGGTCGAGCGAGCGGCTGCGGATGTCGGCGTGGATGCCCCAGACGGAATGGATCAGCTCCTTGCGGGTGATGACGACGCCGACGTGACCGTGCAGGTAGGCGAGGATGCCGAGCTCCTTGCGGCCGGTCTTGTGGATGACGCCGTTGGGGAACTCGATCTCGAGGCGGTCGGGGTGGATCTTGGCGCCGAGGAACTCAAAGGGGCCGTCGGTCGTGCGGACATTCTTCGTGACGTTGAAGTCGGTCTTGCCCTCGGCACGCCGGAGGACGGCGTTGATGCGCGCGATCAGCTCGGTGTAACTGAAGGGCTTCGTGATGTAGTCGTCGCCGCCGAGGTTGAGGCCCTTGACCTTGTCCTCGTCCAGGGAATTGGCGGTGAGGAAGATGGTCGGCGTGTTGATGTCATTTTCCTTGAGCTGCTTCAGCAGGTCGAAGCCGGAGCCGTCCGGCATGTTCACATCCAGGAGCGCGAGGTTCGCGAAATTGTGCTGCAGGAACCGGAACGCCGGGGCGATGCGGTTGTAGGCCTGGTAGTTCATGCCGGCCTCCTCGAGGTGCTGGCAGATCAGGTGAGACAGCTCATCCTCGTCTTCGACGACTACAATCAGGGGGCGGGGTTCGGCGCACATGGTAGGTGAGACAGGGGAGTGTCGGGGTTGCTTTTACAATTAAGCGGCGGCTTGTCAAAGCCTTGTTGCAGGCAGTTGGGGCCTAGAGAGTTCTTGTCATTCCGGCCCGGAGGCGTTCGCTCTTGGCTGATGAAAGTCACTTTAGGGCTGCTTCAACACGCCTGCGCCGCGTCGCCGGCGGAAAATCTCAAGAAAACCCTCACCCTGGCCGAGCAGGCCGCGAAGAAGGGGGCCAGGATCATCTGCACGCAGGAACTCTTCCGCTCGCAGTATTTCTGCCAGAGCGAGAACCACGACTATTTCCAGCTGGCGGAGAGCATCCCCGGCCCGAGCACCGCGGCCTTCCAGAAGCTGGCCAGGAAATACAAGGTCGTGATCATCGCCTCGCTCTTCGAGAAGCGCGCCGGCGGCCTCTATCACAACACGGCGGTCATCATCGATGCCGACGGCTCGCTGCTCGGCATCTACCGGAAGATGCACATTCCGGACGACCCGCTCTTCTACGAGAAATTCTATTTCACCCCCGGCGACACCGGCTTCAAGGCCTGGCAGACCAAGTATGGCAAGATCGGCGTGCTCATCTGCTGGGACCAGTGGTATCCGGAGGGCGCCCGCCTCACGGCGCTGCAGGGCGCGGAGATCTTGTTCTACCCGACGGCCATCGGCTGGCACCCGGGCGAGAAGAAGGAATATGGCGCCAACCAGCACGGGGCGTGGGAAACGATCCAACGCTCGCACGCCGTGGCCAACGGCTGCTATGTGGCGGCCGTCAACCGCATCGGCCTCGAGCAGCCGATCGGCGGCGACGGCCTCGAGTTCTGGGGCCAGAGCTTTGTGGCCGGCACGAGCGGGCAGATCCTCGCCAAGGCCAGCGTGAACAAGGAGGAGATCCTCCTCGTCCCGATCGACCTCGGCAAGGTGGACGTCACCCGCACGCACTGGCCGTTCCTGCGCGACCGGCGCATCGACGCCTACGGCGACATCACGAAGCGTTACATCGACTAGGAGGGTGGAACCCGGCCTCCGGACGGGTTTGTGAATCCTGAAAGCGCGGCCAGAGGCCGCGCTCCACCTTAATGCAAAAATCCAAAACCCTCAAAACGCCCGCCGCCCTCGGCTTCCGCATGCCGGCCGAGTGGGAGCCCCAGGCCGCCCTCTGGCTGTCCTGGCCGCACAACCTCGCGACCTGGCCCGGGCAGTTCCGCCCGATCCCCGGCGTGTTCGCCGGGATCGTGGCGCAGATCAGCCGGTTTGAGCCGGTGCGGATCAACTGCGCGGCCGCGCTCCAGCCGCGGGCGAAGCGCCTCTGCGAACAGGCCGGCGCCGACATGACGCGGGTCACCTTCTACAACCACCCGACCAACGACGCCTGGTGCCGCGACCACGGCCCGATCTTCGTGAAGAACGACCGCAGCGGCGAGGTCGCCGTGACCGACTGGGTGCACAACGCCTGGGGCGGCAAATACCCGCCCTACGACCTCGACAACAAGATCCCGCCGAGCATCGCGCAGAAGCTCGGCCTGCGCCGCTTCGAGAACGACATGGTGCTCGAGGGCGGCTCGATCGACGTGAACGGCCAGGGCCTGCTGCTCACGAGCGAGCAGTGCCTGCTCAACAAAAACCGCAACCCGCACCTCTTCCGCGAGGAGATCGAGCGCAACCTGCAGGACTACCTCGGCGTGACCAAGGTGCTGTGGGTGGGCGAGGGGATCGTCGGCGACGACACCGACGGCCACATTGACGACATCACGCGCTTCTACAAACCCGACGGCTTTGTCACCGTGGTGGAGCCGAACAAGCGCGATCCGAACCACAGGCTCCTCGAGGAAAACCTGGACCGCCTGAAGGACTTCCGCACGCCCAAGGGCAGGAAGTTCGACATCGTGAAGCTGCCGATGCCGAAGCCGTTCGGCTTCCGCGGCCAGCAGGTGCCGGCGAGCTACGCGAATTTCCTGATCATCAACGGCGCCGTGCTCGTGCCGCAGTTCCGGCAGAAGCAGCGCGACGCCGAGGTGTGCGAGATCCTCGGCGGCTGTTTCCCGGGCCGGGAAATCATCCCGATCGACTGCTACCACCTGATCTGGGGCCTCGGCACGCTCCATTGCATCTCCCAGCAACAGCCGGCGTGAACCCTCGATTTTCAGCGCAAGCCTGCAGGTGGCCCGCTCGCGGGCCACGTTGCGCGCAAGCGCGCAACCTACGTAAGCCGATCCACCGTTCATGAATCTCATTCGAATTCTTTCCCTGATGGCGGCGGTTGCATTCCTCACCGGCTGCGAATCCGTCACCGACCGCTTCAGCCCGGTGGCGCCCAAGGTGCAGGTTTTCAATGGCGACCAGTTTGCCGTGAACGCCGCGGCACTGCAGGCCTTCAAGCGGCTCGATTTCCTGGTGACCCGGTCCAAGGCCGTGGACATCGAGGCCGTGAGCCGCATCCACACCAGCGTGGCCTTTGCCGACTCCCGCCAACTGTCGGTGAAGCTCCACCTGAATGACGCCGGCCCGGGCAAGACCGAGGTCGAACTCCTGGTGACCGAGCAGGTGCAGAGCGAACGGATGGGCGGCACCAGCCAGCTGGCGATGCGGGAGCATGGTTTCTTCCAGCTCTATTTCGCTACGCTGCAGCAGGTTCTGGATGAGAATGGGCCGGTCAAACCGGCCGAGAAAAACTGATTTTTGCTCTTGCCGGGTCAGGAGGGATAGGGGACTTTGGACCTTCCGCGGCGTTCTTCAGTCAAGCCGGTGTTGCCGCGACACTTCCACCGGTTTGTCCGACAGTCCAACCCTCAACCAACGGATCCGCAAGGATCCACGCCGGAAGCCGTCCGCCCTGAAGTAAGCGGCCGTCATTCCGACACACAGTTAATATGAGTTCGTTAATGCAAGACCTGCTCGCCCAGAGCTCCTTCGACAAGCTGAAGGAAGGCTCCATCGTCTCGGGCGTCATCACTGAAATCCGCGCCAACGAGGTCGTCGTCGACATCGGCGGCAAAGCCGAAGGCGTCATCTCCGCCAATGAATTCGTCGATCTCGGCGAACTCCAGATCGGCTCCACCATCGAGGTCATCCTCGAGAAGCTCGAGGACAAGGAGGGCAACCCCATCCTTTCCTACGAGCAGGCCCAACAGAAGAAGAACTGGGAAAACATCCTGGTGAAGTGCCAGGAGGGCTCCGTGGTCCCCGGCCGCGTCAAGGCCAAGGTCAAGGGCGGCCTGATCGTCTCGATCGGCGTCGACTCCTTCCTGCCCGCCTCGCACATCGACATCCAGCCGCCCAAGAACCTGGATCAATACGTCGGCCAGACCTACGATTTCAAGGTCCTCAAGATCAACCACGAGCGCCAGAACATCGTCCTGTCGCGCCGCGAGCTCATCGAGGAACAGCGCATCAACAAGCGCCGCGACCTGCTCGAGAAGCTCCAGCCGGGCCAGGTCCGCAAGGGCGTCGTCAAGAACATCACCGATTTCGGCGCGTTCATCGACCTCGACGGCATGGACGGCCTGCTGCACATCACCGACATGAGCTGGGGCCGCATCGGCCACCCGTCCGAGCTGCTGAAGCAGGGCGAGGAGATCGAGGTGATGATCATCGACATCAACCGCGAGAAAGAGCGCGTGTCGCTCGGTCTCAAGCAGACCAAGAACAACCCGTGGGACAACATCGACCACAAGTTCCCGGTCGGCTCCAAGATCCACGGCAAGGTCGTCAACCTCGTCCCCTACGGCGCGTTCATCGAACTCGAGCCGGGCGTCGAGGGCCTCGTCCACATCACCGAGATGTCCTGGACCAAGCGCATCAGCAAACCCTCCGAGCTGCTCAAGGTCGGCCAGGAGCTCGATGCGGTCGTCCTCGGCATCCAGAAGGACGAGCAGAAGATCTCCCTCGGCCTCCGCCAGCTGGAGCCGAACCCGTGGGACATGGTCCGCCACAACTACCCGGTGGGCGCCCGCGTCCGCGGCAAGGTCCGCAACATGACCACCTACGGCGCCTTCGTCGAACTCGAGGAAGGCATCGACGGCATGGTGCATGTCTCCGACATGTCCTGGACCCGCAAGATCAACCACCCGTCCGAGATGCTCAAGAAGGGCGACGAGGTGGACGCCATCGTCCTCGACGTCGATCCGAACCAGCAGCGCATCAGCCTCGGCATGAAGCAGCTCGCGACGGATCCGTGGACCGACATCGACTCCTTCTTCCGCATCGGCGACGTCGTCCCGGGCGTGATCTCCAAGGTCACGACCTTCGGCGCCTTCGTCGAGCTGAAGGACGGCATCGACGGCCTGGTGCACATCTCGCAGATCCAGGAAGACCGCGTCGACAAGATCAAGGACGTGCTCAAGCCGGGCCAGGAAGTCACCGCCCGCGTCATCAAGATCGACCGCGAGCAGCGCCGCATCGGCCTCTCGATCAAGGCCGCCAACTACTCCGCCGAGCAGCTCGCGCAGGAGACGGCGACCTACGACCAGTTCGCGAAGAGCTCCGGCGCTTCCGACCTGACGAACCTCGGCGACATCTTCGACGAGGCCTCCAAGAAGGAGTAAGCCTTCGCGAGTCGAGATACTTCAAAGGCGTCCCGCGTGAGCGGGGCGCCTTTTTTCTTGGTCGGGCAGATCCTTGGGCAGCGTCACGAGGTGGGTTTGCAGCCCCGGGACGCGCCGGAAGTCACGATCAGTGGTCACGACCGGCAGGCTGTGCTCGAAGGCGTGGGCGGCGATCCAGCAGACCGCATCCGGGACAATGACTCCCTCCGCCTGCAGGCTGGCGCGCAGCTGGGCGCAGATGTCGGGCGTCCGGGCCGACGGGATGAGCATTTCGAAAGGCGCGAGGAAGATGCGGGCGGCCACCAACGCCGGCTCCGGGACCCGGGCGTGGAACTGGCCGTAGAGGAATTCGCCCACCACCTGGGGACAGACGACGGGCGGATAGTGCTTTACGGCGAGGATCTCTGCGCGCCGGTGGCGCCGCCGCAGCAATTCGAGGGCGCCTGTATCAAATAGGGCCGGCACGGGTGGCGATGCTGGCCCGTGTGGTGGTGAGCTTCTTCAGAAGCCATTCGCCGGAGCGGTCAAGCTCCGCGTTGGCCGGCCGCGCCCAGAAAACCTTGTTCGCCGAGGTGACTTTGATCGGCGAGGGTGGCTTTGATTTGGCGGGAAGCGGCTCGGACACGGGCAGAAAGATGCCGGCGGCCGGGGATGGTTCAACCGAAAACCAAAAGGCGCCCACGTGAAAATGAGCGCCTTGATTCAGGTGCCTTGTTTTATTGCGCTGCGGTCGCGGTCTTCGAGACGAACTCGCGGATGACCTCGGCGCGCTCCTCGGCGTGGCGCTCCTCCTCGACCTCGTCGGCGGTGCGGATCTTGTTATGGCTCTGCATCTGCCGGCGGATCTTGGCGAGCGCGAGGTATTCGAGCTGGCGGATGCGCTCGCGGGTGACCTTGAACTTCTTGCCGACCTCCTCGAGCGTGAGCTCCTTCTGTCCCTCGAGGCCGAAGCGCAGCTTGATGATGCTGGCCTCGCGGGGATCGAGGGAGTTGACCATGGCGCTGAGGTCTTCCTTGAGGTTCTTGTCGCCCAGGCCCTCGTAGGGACTGACGGCCGCCTCGTCGCCGACGAGATCGCCGAGCGTCGCGGAGCTGTCGTCCTCGCCGACGGGGGCGTCGAGGGAGGCGGGGCGGACGCTGACGGTCTTGAGCAGGGCGACCTTGGCGGTCGGGATCTGCAGCTCCGCCGCGATCTCCTCGTTCTCCGGCTCGCGGCCGAGCTCGTCGGTGAGCTTGGCGATCATCTTCCGCATGCGGGAGATCTTGTCCACGAGGTGGACGGGGAGGCGGATGGTCTTGGACTGGTTGGCCAGGGCGCGCTTCATCGACTGCTTGATCCACCACGCGGCGTAGGTGGAGAGTTTGCCGCCCTTGGCGGGGTCGAAGCGCTCGACGGCCTTGATGAGGCCGAGGTTGCCCTCGCTGATGAGGTCCATGAGCGGGAGGCCCATCTGGTTGTAGTCGTAGGCGATCTTCACGACGAGGCGCAGGTTGGCCTTGATCATGTGGTCGCGGGCCGCCTTGTCGCCCTTCTTGATGCGGGCGGCGAGCTGGATCTCCTCGGCGATGGTCAGGAGGGGCGTCTGGCGGATCTCGTTGAGATAAAGCTGGAGGTTCGAGCGCTCGTCGCGACGGTCGACCGGGGAGGCCTGGTCGAACTGGGACGGCTCGGCGGCGGGCTTGATCTCGGGACGGAGGGAGAGGCCTTCCTCAGGGGAAGGGATTTTGACGGTGGCGGAGGTGCGATCTGCAGGCATCGCGACTGCAGCCGGCGTGGAGCGGAGAGTCTTTTTGCGATTGGGCATGTTGATTAAGGGTCTGACGTTTGAGCCAACGGGATGTTACTCCGGGACTCTTTGCATATTGGATGCCGGGGAGCGGAAGGAAATTCCCGCCTGAGCTGTTCCGACCCTAATTACGCGGGTCTGTGCCGCGTGGACGCCCTAACTGGAAAGCTTATCGGCCAGTGTAATGGCCTTAAACAGGGCTGACGCCTTGTTGATCGTCTCCTGATATTCGGCGGCAGGCACCGAATCGGCCACGATGCCGGCCCCGGCCTGGATGTGAACCTTGCCGTCCTTAACCAATGCGGTGCGCAGGGTTATGCAGGAGTCGAGATTGCCGTCGTAGCTGAAATAACCCAGGGCCCCGGCGTAACTGCCGCGCTGCGTGGCCTCCATTTTTGAAATAAGCTGCATGGCGCGGACTTTCGGGGCGCCGCTGACCGTGCCGGCGGGGAAAGTGGCGCGCATCAGGTCAAAGGCGGAACGTTCTGGCGCAAGTTGTCCCTCCACCTGTGACACAATGTGCATCACGTGGGAGTAGCGCTCGATGGTCTTGAACTCCGGCACCTTGATCGTCCCGAAGGAGCAGACGCGGCCGATGTCGTTCCGGGCCAGATCAACCAGCATGAGGTGTTCCGCCAGTTCCTTCTCGTCCGCGAGCAAGTCCTTTTCCAGGGCGACATCCTCCGCGGTGGTCTTGCCCCGCGGGCGGGTGCCGGCGATGGGCCGGATCTCGACCTTGCGCCCCGTGAGCCGCACGTGCACCTCGGGCGAGGCGCCGACCAGGGCGAAGTCGCCGGTCTCGAGCAGGAACATGTAGGGCGACGGGTTCACCGTGCGCAGGGCGCGGTAGAGATCGAGCGGCGACTTCGTGAAGTCGCGCGAGAAGCGCTGCGAAAGCACGATCTGGAAGATGTCGCCGGCGCGGATGAACTCCTTCGAGTCATCGACCATCTGCTCGAACGCGGCCTGGGTGAAGTTGCCCGCGGGCACCTGCACGGCGCCCGTGTCGCCCAGGGTGGCGGAGGCGAGGGGGCAGGGTTGGGCGAGCGCGGCCTGCATGCGCTGCAACTCGGCGCAGGCGGCGTCATACGCGGCACCGGCGTCGGGGCCGATGTGGGCGTTGACGATGAGGCGCATCGTCTGGTGGGCGCGGTCGAAGGCCAGGACCGAGTCGCACAGCATGAACCACATCATGGGCACGCCGAGTTCGTCCTTGCCGGCGAGCGGCACGGTCTGCTCGACGCTGTGGATGAACTCGTAGCCGAGGTAACCGACGGCGCCGCCGGTGAAGGGGGGCAGCCCCGGGACGTTCACGGGGCGGTGGTTCGCCAGCTCGGCCTGCAGGGCGGCGAGGGGATCGGCTTCGCCGGGCTGGGCGCGGAAGATCTTGCGCGGGTTGCACCCGATGAAGCTGTAGCGGGAGACGTTTTCGCCGCCCTCGACGGACTCAAGCAGGAAGGCCGGGCCGTTGCCGCGCAGCTTGGCGTAGGCCGAGACGGGTGTCTCCAGGTCGGCCAGCAGGTCGGCCCGGACCGGGACAACATTGCCTTGCCTGCTCAGGCGCAGGAACTCTTCGCGGGACGGGACGACTTGCATGGTTATTCGACCGTGACCGACTTCGCGAGGTTGCGCGGCTTGTCCACGTCGCGCTTCAGCTCCACCGCGATGTAATAGCTCAGGAGCTGGACGGGGATCGTGGCGACGATGGGCAGCACCGTCTCATGGCACTCGGGGATGCGGACGACCTCGTCGGCCAGGCCCTCGGGCAGGTCGCAATCCGCCGTGGCGATGGCGATGATCTTGCCCTTGCGCGCCTTGATTTCCTGCATGGAGGAGACGACCTTGTTGAACATCTCGCCGGAGGAGACGAGGAAGACGGAGGGGCATTGCTCGCTGATGAGGGCGATCGGGCCGTGTTTCATTTCGGCGGCCGGGTAGCCCTCGGCGTGGATGTAGGAGATTTCCTTGAGCTTGAGGGCGCCCTCCAGGGCGACGGGGAAAAGCGAGAGCCGGCCGAGGAACAGCATGTCGCGGTAATGCGCGTAGCGCTGCGCGATGCCCCGGATATGGCCGGCCTGCTTGAGCGCCTCGCGGACGAGGTCGGGCGCGCCCTTGAGGGCCTGCACGATCTGGGTGCCCTCGCTGAAGCTGAGGTCGCGCAGGCGGCCGACGTAGAGCGCCAGCATGGCGCCGATCAGCAGCTGGGCGGTGAAGGCCTTGGTCGAGGCCACGCCGATCTCGGGGCCGACATGCATGTAGATGCCGCCATCCGCCTCGCGGGCGATGCTGGAACCGACGACATTGTTGATCGCGAGGACCCGGTAGCCCTTGCGCTTGGCCTCGCGCAGGGCGGCGAGGGTGTCGATGGTCTCGCCGGACTGGCTCATCACGAAGAAGAGCGTGTTGCGGAAAAGCGGCATGTTCCGGTAACGGAACTCGGAGGCGTAGTCACACTCCACCGGCAGGCGGGCATAACGCTCGATCAGGTGCTCGGTGACCAGGCAGGCATGCAGGGCGGTGCCGCAGGCGCAGAACATGAAGCGGTCGATGCCGCGGAATTCGCCGGCGGAGATGTTCAGGCCGCCGAAGTTCGCGGTGCTGCCGTCCTCGGAGAAGCGGCCGCGCATGGCGTTCTCGAGGGCCTCGGGCTGCTCGAAGATCTCCTTTTCCATGAAGTGGGCGAACCGGCCCATCTCGGAGTCCTCGATCTTCCAGGAAACCTTGTCGATCACCGGGGAGACGTCCGCGGCATCGAGGGTGCTGATGGAAAAACCGCCGGCGGTGATGTGCAGCAGCTCGCCGTCCTTCAGGTAGACGACGTTCTGGGTGCGGCTGATGATGGCGGAGACATCGCTCGCGAGCATGTATTCGCCGTCGCCCACGCCGAGGATCAGGGGCGAGCCCTTGCGGGCGGACACGATCTCGGCCGGGCAGTCGGCGCAAAGCACCGCGATGCCGTAGGTGCCCTCGACGTGGCGCAGGGACTTGCGGACGGACTCGAGGAACCGGCTGCCTTCCTTGTCCGCCGGCTCCTTCTGGTAGTGATAGGCGATGAGGTTGCAAAGCACCTCGGTGTCGGTCTCGGACTTGAAGGTATAGCCTTTCCCGGCCAGGAATTTCTTGATGCTGGCGTAGTTCTCGATGACGCCGTTGTGGATCAGGGCGAATTTCTCGTCGCTGCTGATGTGCGGGTGGGCGTTGGCGTCGGTCACGCCGCCATGGGTGGCCCAGCGGGTGTGGCCGATGCCGGTCGTCCCGGGCAGCTTCTGGGCGCCGGTGGTCTTCATGAGGCCGTCGACCCGGCCCGTTTTCTTGGCCAGCTCGAAGCGCCCGGCGTTCAGGGTGGTGACCCCCGTCGAGTCATACCCGCGGTATTCCAGGCGCTTGAGCCCCTCGAGGATGATGGCCGAAGCCCGCTGTTTGCCGATATAGCCGACGATGCCGCACATAGATAAATGGGTTTAAGCTGGCGATTTCTGAAGGCGTTCAAATCATACCGCAAGGAATTAGAAACCTTACCCCTTCCCATGGCTGAATCCAAAAAAGTTTTGTCCGTGATTATGGGCGGCGGCCGCGGCACGCGGCTTTTCCCCCTGACCAAGGAGCGTTGCAAACCCGCGGTGCCGCTCGCCGGCAAATACCGGCTCGTCGACATCCCGATCAGCAACTGCCTGAACTCGGGCTTCAACCGGATCTTCCTGCTCTCGCAGTTCCTCACGGCCTCGCTGCACCGGCACATCCAGAAAAGTTTCCAGTTCGACCCGTTCGGCGCCGGCTTCATCGACATCCTCTCGGCCGAGCAGACGGAGAAGAGCAGCGCGTGGTATGAGGGCACGGCCGACGCCGTGCGCCGCAACCTCGTGCATTTCAACAGCCACCCGCACGACTTCATCCTGATCCTCTCGGGCGACCAGCTGTATCGGATGGATTTCACCAGGATCATCAACCAGCACATCGCGACCGGCGCCGACGTGACCATCGCGGCGATTCCGTTTCCCGTGTCCAAGGTCGAGGGCCTGGGCCTGATGCGCGTGGCCGACGACCTGACCATCTCGGAGTTCGTCGAGAAGCCGAAGGACCCGGCGGTCATCAACGGCCTGACGATCAGCCCGGCCCTGGAGGCGAAGCTCGCCCCGGCCGCCGAGAAGCGCTGTCTCGCCTCGATGGGCATCTACGTGTTCAGCCGCGAGGCGCTCCGCCGCGGCCTGGACAACAACATGAAGGATTTCGGCAAGGAGGTCATCCCCGGCCTGCTCGGCCAGGCGAAGCTCTGCAGCTACATCTTCGAGGGCTACTGGGAGGACATCGGCACGGTGAAGGCGTTCTTCGACGCCAACCTCGCGCTGGCGCAGCCGCTGCCGCCGTTCAACTTCTTTGACGCGAGCGCCCCGATCTACACCCACCAGGGCTATCTGCCGGCCTCCAAGGTCAACAAGTGCAGCATCGACCACGTCATCATCGGCGACGGCTGTCTCGTCACGGACTCGACTCTCAAGCGCTGTGTCATCGGCATCCGCTCGATCCTGGGCGAGAACTCGAACTTCGCCGACGTCGTGATGATGGGCGCGGACTATTACCAGACCGAGCAGCAGGTGCTGGCGGACAAGGCCGCGGGCCGCCCGCCCATCGGCGTCGGCCGCAACTGCCGCATCCAGCACTCGATCATCGACAAAAACGCCCGCATCGGCGACGGCGTGGTCCTTTCCCCCGCGGGCAAGCCCGACGGCGATTACGCCCACGGTGTCGTCATCCGCGACGGCATCCTCTGCGTGACCAAGGGGGCCGAGATCCCGTCAGGCTTTGTGCTGTGAGCGCCGGGTCGCGAGGATGATCAGCGCCACGCCGCCCGCCACCAGGAAGCCCGAGTAGAAGGTGCCGCGGTTGAGCCCGAGGATCAGCCCGGCGTCCGGCTCGCGGAAAATCTCGCAGACGGCGCGCGCCACCGAGTAGGCGATGAGGAATTCGCCCGCGAGGCGGCCGGGCTGGTCCCGCGCGACGGTGCTTTGCCAGAAGCGCCATTGCACGAAGGCGAACAGCACGAGCCCCTCCAGGGCGGCCTCGTAGAGCTGCGAGGGATGGCGGGGCAGGGCGCCGCCGCCGGTGTTTTGAAAAATCACGGCCCACGGCACCGCGGCGACCTTGCCCCAGAGCTCGCCGTTGATGAAGTTGGCCACGCGGCCGAAGAACAACCCGACCGGCACGGTCGTGGCCACCAGGTCGCCGACCTGGAGCATGCCCTCGGCCCGTTTCCGGGTGAACCACCAGAGCGCGACGGTCACGCCGATGAAACCGCCGTGGCTCGCCATGCCGCCCTCCCAGACGCGCACCAGGATCAACGGGTCGCGGAACAGGCTCGCGGGTTGGTAGAAGAGGAAGTAACCGAGCCGTCCGCCCACGATGACGCCGGCCACCAGGGTCGTCATCAGGTCGAAGATGGCGTTCTGGTCCAGGGTGCTGCGACCCGCCCGGCAGTAACGCCGCAGCAACCAGCCGGCGCCCACGAACCCCGCGAGATAGGCCAGGCCATACCAGCGGATGCCAAGATTCTCGCCGAAGCGGAGGAGAAACGGGCTCAGGTCATGGGTCCAGTAGGCGAGGGTCATGGGCGGAGACGGAGGACAGAAGTCAGAGGACGGACGGCCAAGACACAATTTCTTTCAAGCCTTGGTGGGTGCGTTAATGACTGCGCCCCCGGGCAATGTTTCCTTGCCCGGCCCGCGGGCGGGGCGCTTAGTTATGACATGAGTCTTCCCCAGGTCACCCCGCTCAACGCTTTTCACCGCACCCATGGCGGCCGCATGGTGGACTTCGCCGGCTGGGACATGCCGGTCCAATACAAGAGCATCCTCGAGGAGCACAAGGCCGTGCGCACGCGCTGCGGACTCTTCGACGTGAGCCACATGGGCGAGGCCGACGTGAAGGGCCCCGAGGCCCTCAAGTTCCTCCAGCACCTCGTCACCAACGACTGCAGCAAGCTTTTTCCCGGCCGCGTGCTCTACACCGTCATGTGCTACCCGCACGGCGGGGTGGTGGACGACCTGCTGGTCTACATGCGCGGCGAAGGCGACTACCTGCTGTGCATCAACGCCGGCAACATCGCCAAGGACATCGCGTGGATGCAGGAACAGGCCCGGGGATTCAACTGCGCGGTCGTGGACCGCTCGCCCGACTATGCCCAGCTCGCCATCCAGGGGCCGACGGCCGCTTCGCTGGTCCAGACGCTGACCAAGACCGACCTGGCCGGGATCAAGTATTACCACTTCGCCGACGGCGAGGTCGCCGGCGTGAAATGCATCATCAGCCGCACCGGCTACACCGGTGAGGACGGCGTGGAGCTTTACTGCGCGGCCGCCGACGGCGTGCGCCTCGCCGAGGCCGTGGTCGCGGCCGGCGGCCCGTTCGGCCTCGAGCTGACCGGACTGGGCGCCCGCGATTCACTGCGCCTGGAGGCGGGATTTCCCCTCTACGGCCATGAGATCACGGACAAGATCACGCCCATCACGGCCGGCCTGGGCTGGGTCGTGAAGTTCGACAAGGGGCCGTTCATCGGGTCCGACGTGCTCAAGGCGGAGAAAGAGAAGGGCCCGGCCAAAAAGATCGTGTTCTTCAAGACCGGCGACCGCCGCATCGTGCGCGCCGAGACGCCCGTCCTCAACGCCGCCGGCGCCGTCGTCGGCACGGTCGTCTCCGGCACGCTGTCACCCATTCTTAACGAAGCCATCGGCTCGGCCCTCGTCGAGGCGCCGGCCGCCAAGGAGGCGCTCGCGGTGGATATCCGCGGCACCAAGCTCAATTTGCACCTCGTCAAGCCCCCCTTCGTCGCGCTAAAGAAAAACTGATTCCGCACCCTTCCCATGAGCAACATCCCCGCTGATCTCCGCTACGCCAAATCCCACGAATGGCTCAAGGTCGCCGCCGACGGCACCGCCCTCGTCGGCATCACCGATTACGCCCAAAACAGCCTCGGCGACATCACCTTTGCCCAGCTGCCCAAGGTTGGCGCGGTCCTCAAGGCCGGCGAGACCTTCGGGGTCGTCGAGTCCGTGAAGGCCGCCTCCGATGTCTACGCGCCCGTTGCCGGCACGGTGCTCGAGGTGAACAAGGCGCTCGACGCCAACCCGGAGAAGCTCAACCAGGCGCCTTACACCGATGCCTGGATCATGAAGCTCAAGCTGGTGAATCCCGCGGACGCCGCGGGACTGCTTAGCGCCGAAGATTATGGGAAACTTACGGGCTGAGGAGGCGTCATTTTGGGACACTCCCCGCGAGTTTTAATTCCGTCCCCACTTATTGGATGCATCTATCTGTCCGTCATGTGTTTCTGTTCGGCAGTCTTTTCGCCCTCGGCCTGACTACCGGGTGCGAAAAAAAGGCAACGGCTGCCCGGCCCGCCGCCGCCTCCGCCCCGCAGCCCGTCGAGGTGATCAATATCGCCCGGCGTGACCTGGTGGAATCGCTTTCCCTGGTCGGCTCGTTGGCGGCCAACGAGACCGCGCAGCTGCGCGCTGAAATCTCCGGCCAGGTGCGCTCCGTGCAATTTCAGGAAGGCGATCGCGTCACCAGGGACCAGGTGCTGGTCAAGATCGACGATGCCGAGCTCCGCGCCCAGCTGGCGCAGGCCGAGGCCTCGTTCCACCTGGCCGAGCTGAACCTCAGGCGCAGCGAGAACCTCACCGAGGCCCGCTCCATGTCGCAGGCGGAGGCTGACCGAGTGCGCTCCGAGCATGCGTCCGCCCAGGCGGCGCTCTCGCTGCTGCGGGTCCGTGTCGCCAAGACCGAGATCAAGGCGCCCTTCGATGGCATCGTCGGGGCCCGCACCATCTCGCCGGGCGACTACATCACGGCCGCCACGGTGATCACGACCCTCGATGATCTCAGCCGGCTCAAGATCGACTTCCAGGTGCCCGAGCGCTTCACCTCCAAGGTGAAGGCCGGCACCACGTTCACGGTCCGGGCCCAGACCCCGGCGGGCGAGGCCCGGGCCACGGGCGAGGTCTACTTCATCTCCTCGGTCATCGATCGCAGCACCCGTTCCAGCCAGGTGAAGGGTTATGTCCGGGAAAATCCGGCGGGTTTCCAGCCGGGCATGTTTGCCGGCATCGAGCTCGTCCTGGACGTCCGGCGCGGGGTCCTGGCGGTGCCGGAGGGGGCCATTCTCACCACCCCGGCCGGTCCCCGCCTGATCATCGTCCGCGAGCAGGGCGCGGAGAAGGTGGCCGAGTTTGTGCCGGTGGTGCTGGGCTTGCGGGAAAAGGGCCTCGTCGAGGTCAGTCCCGTGGCCCCGGCCGTGCTCACGGAGCTGAATTCAGTCGTGGCTTCCGGCGTGGGTGCCCTGGTCTTGTATCCCGGGATCAAGCTCGAGCCCCGTCCGTTGCGCGCCGAATTCCGCCTGGGGGAGTAAGCCATGCTGCTCTCGGACGTTTCCATCAAGCGCCCGGTGGTCGCCATCGTGGCGTCCATCGTGGTCGTGCTGATCGGCCTGCTCAGTTTCAACCGGCTGCCGGTCCGCGAGTATCCCCTGATCGACTCGCCGGTGGTCTCGGTCGAGACCAGCTACCGCGGCGCGTCCGCCGAGGTCGTGGAGGCCAAGATCACCGAGCCGCTCGAGAAGGAGATCGCGTCCATCGACGGCATCCGCGTGATCCGTTCCAGCTCCCAGGAGGAATCCTCCCGCATCACCGTCGAGTTCGGCCTCAGCCGCAACATTGACGAGGTGGCCAATGATGTCCGCGACCGCGTCAGCCGCGCCCGCGGCCGGCTGCCGGACGAGATCAACGAGCCGGTCATCACGAAGGCCGACGCGGATTCCTCGCCGGTCATCTCGCTCGCCTTCAACTCCGGGCGCTACAGCCGGCTCGAGCTGGTCGAGCTGGTCGAACGTATCGCCATCCAGCGGCTGCAGACCATCCCGGGCGTCGGCTCCGTCGGCATCCGGGGACCGCGTTACGCCATGCGCCTGTGGGTGGACAGCGACCGGCTGGCCGCCCACGAGCTGACCGTCGGCGACGTGGAGAACGCCCTGCGCCAGCAGAACGTGGAGATCCCCGGTGGACGCATCGAATCCAGTTCCCGCGAGTTTCCCGTGCGCATCGAGGGCCGCATGACGCAGGTGGCCGAGTTCGAGAACCTCGTGCTCGCCACCCGGGGCAACACCCAGGTCAAGTTCAGCGACATCGGCCGCGTCGAGCTGGGCGCGGAGGAATACCGCTCCGAGGCCTACTTCAAGGGCAAGCCCACGGTCGGCGTGCAGATCCTGCGGCAGGCGCAGGCCAACGTGCTGGACGTGGCCCGCGGCGTGAAGGAGATGATCCCCCTGATCAAGGCGGACCTGCCCGACGGCATCAACGTGGACATCGGCTTCGACAGCTCCGTGTTCGTGGACCGCTCGGTGCGCGAGGTCTACAAGACGCTCTGGGAGGCGTCGGTGCTCGTGGTGCTGATGATCTTCCTCTTCCTGCGCGACTGGCGCGCCACGCTGGTGCCGCTGGTCGCCATCCCGGTGTCCATTGTGGGTTCCTTTGCGATCATGAGCTGGATGGGGTTCACCATCAACACGCTCACCCTGCTCGCCCTCGTGCTGGCGGTCGGCCTGGTCGTCGACGATGCCATCGTGATGCTCGAGAACATCTACCGCCGCATCGAGGAGGGGGAGGGGCCGATCCACGCCGCCATCTTCGGCGCCCGCCAGGTGGCCTTCGCGGTCATCGCCACCACGCTCACGCTGGCGGCGGTCTTCCTGCCCGTCGCCTTCCAGTCCGGCCAGACCGGGCGGCTGTTCTTCGAGTTCGGCATCACCCTGGCCGTGTCGGTGCTGGTGTCGGCCTTCGTGGCGCTGACGCTGACGCCCATGATGTGCTCCCGCGTGCTGAAGCCCATGGTGGTGGCCGGCCAGACCCGGCATGGCTGGCTCTACACCAAGACCGAGCCGTTCTTTGTGTGGCTGAACGGCCGCTTCGAGCGGACCCTGCGCGGCACCTTCAAGCTGAAGCCCCTCGTGCTCCTGGGCGCGGTGCTTTTCACCCTGGGCGGCATGGCGCTCTACACCCAGCTGCAGCGCGAGCTCACGCCGCTGGAGGACCGGGGCATCTTCACGGCCAACCTCATCGCCCCCATCGGCGCCACGCCGGAATACCTGCGGCTCTACTCCGTGGACATGGAGCAGATGATCCTGAAGATCCCGGAGATCGACCGCACGTTCCACCGCACGGGCGACGGCGGCCGGGCCTTTGTCTTCGCCACGCTCAAGCCGTGGGAGGAGCGCACCCGCAAGACGCAGGAGATCACCGCCGAGCTGCGCCGGAATTTCCAGAAACATGTCACGGGCGGCCAGGCGGTGGCCAATCCCGTGCGCCCCTTCAGCAGCGGCCGCGGCGGCGGCGGTGGCGGCGTGCAGATGGTGCTGCTCGGCAGCGATTTCAACGAGCTGCAGCGCCTGGGCGGGGAATACCTGAAGGCCATGCGCGAGAGCGGCCAGTTCATCCAGCCCCGGGTTGATCCTTCGCCGACCAAGCCCCAGCTCGACGTGAAGATCGACCGCGCCAAGGCCGCCGACCTGCGCGTGCCGGTCAGCGCGGTCGCCTCCACGTTGGAATCCCTCCTGGGCGGCCGCCGGGTGACCGAGTTCCAGCGCGGCAACCAGCAGTATTACGCCATCGTCCAGGTGACCGATGAGAACCGGGCGACGCCGAGCGACCTCTCCCGGCTCTACGTGCGCTCGACCGACGGCGCCCTGGTCCAGCTCAGCAACGTTGTCAGCTGGTCCGAGAACACGGTGCCCGAGAGCTATCCGCACTTCAACCGCCTGCGCTCCGTGACGGTCTCCGCCCAGCTGGCGGAAGGTCGCACCATCGGCGATGGCGTCGCCTTCCTCACCGGCCTCAGCGAGACGCTGCCGGCGGGCTACACCTACGCCTGGGACGGCGAGACGCGCGAGTTCGTCGAGAGCGGCAACGACACCTTCATCCTCTTCGGCCTCGCGCTCCTGTTCACCTTCCTGATCCTGGCGGCGCAATTCGAGTCGTGGATCCACCCGGTCACGATCTTCACCGGCGTCTTCATCGCGGTGGCCGGCGGCCTGCTGGTGCTTTATTGCACCCGCTACTGGGGCGTGGCGATGACGGACAACCTCTTCTCCCGCTTCGGCCTCATCATGCTGATCGGCCTGGTGGCCAAGAACGGCATCCTGATCGTCGAGTTCGCCAACCAGCTCCAGGTGGAGAAGGGCGAGAGCGCGGCGGAGGCGGCCTTCGAGGCGGCGACGATCCGCTTCCGCCCGATCCTGATGACCTCCATCTCGACCGTGCTGGGCGCGGTGCCGATCGCCTTCGCCACCGGCGCCGGCGCCGAGACCCGCAACCCGATGGGCATCGTGGTCGTGGGAGGACTCATGCTCTCGACGGTCATCACGCTCTACGTGATCCCGATTGTCTACATCATCATGGACAAGCTCTGCGTGAGGTTCACCGGCAAATCCAGTGCCCACGGCCTGATCAAGGCCGCGGAGATCGAGCGCGAAACGTCGGGCGGCGCCCCCGCGCCGGCGCACGCCAAGTGATCGCCCGGAACATCCGCTTTTTCCTGGCGGGGTTTGCCATGGCGTCCGCCACCGCCGCCTCGGTGGCCGCACCGGCCACGCGGGCGGACGAGCTCCGGCAGGCCCAGGCCGACCTGGCGGCCCTGCGTGCGCGTTACGATGACCAGCATCCCCGGCTGGTCGAGGCGCGGCTGCGGGCCGGTGTCTGGCAGCGCCTCGAGAAGGAAGGTCGCCCGGAGCCGCTGGCCCTGCAGCGCGCCTGGGTCGAGCGCGACGTCATGTGCCTGCGCTACCTCGAGAAACATCCCGATTTTGTCGCCCAGCAGGCGCGGGTCGCCGCCATGGAGCAGCAATTGAAAGGCGCCCCGGCCAGCCCGGATGTGCTGCTGGAGGCCGCCGGTGAATTGGCGGCGCTGGGCACGCACCTGGCCGAGAAGCACCCGAAATACCAGGACCAGGCCCGCAAGGTGGCGGCGCTGCGCCGGCATCTGCTGGCGTCCGGTCCGGCCAGCGCCGAACTGCGCCTGGCGCGGGCGATGCAGGAATATTACCGCGGCCGCTACGACGCCAACCACCCGAAGATGCAGGAGCTAGCCGCGCAGATCGCGGCGCTGGAGAAGGGGCCGTGAGGCACCGTCTTTTGTAGGTTGCGAGCTTGCTCGCAACGTGGCGCGCGAGCGCGCCACCTACAGCAGGCAACCGGCACGCGCAAAAAAATCGCCGCCCGGCGAGGGGCGGCGATCGAGAGGGGGACCGGGCCGGGGCTTACTTGCCGGCCTTGGCGGCCTTCTGGCGGGCGCCGTTGTTCAGGATGCGCTTGCGCAGGCGCAGGTTCTTCGGCGTGACCTCGACGAGCTCGTCGGCGGCGATGTATTCGATCGCGCGCTCGAGCGAGAGCTTCGTG
>JAYRDK010000052.1:0-28147 GCA_041909435.1 Lacunisphaera sp. | reverse complement strand
GCGTGCAGGTTGTCGCGCAGCAGGGCGCCGTGCGTGGCGAGGAGGTTGAGGACCTTGTGCCGGTCGCGCAGCCACCACTTGCGGGTGAGCGGGTCGAGCGCGAAGCGGTGGGTGCGCAGGAACTCGAGCGCGGCGTCGTAGACCATCGACTCGCGCGAGGGCAGGGTGATGGCGAGGTAATGCTCGGAGCCGTCCACGGTGAGCGGCGTGAGGTCGTCGTCCGCCTCGGGCTTGGGTTTCTTCGCGGGCAGAGGTTTGGGGAGCGGCGGCGGAGGCGGGGCCTCGGTCAGGTGCTCGCTCACGCCCGGCAGGTCTAGGCCGTTCCAAGCCAGGGGCAGCCCCGGCTTGTCGGCGCGGTAGAATACCTTCTCGCCGATCAGGGCCCGGACCAGTTCGCGCAGCTGGGCGCGCTTCAGCTGGATGAGGGACACCGGCTGCGGGGTCACGCCGAGGCGCTGCAGGATGGCGAGGGCGGGCACCAGGGAATCCGGCGGGGGTGCGCCGATGTCCAGCTCCACGCGCACGGCGATGGCGTCGCGCGGGGCGGCGGCGGCCAGGTTGGGCGGGAGCAGGAGGCGCAGGGTCATGGAGGGCCGGTCACTATGCTTGGCGTGGCGGGCAGTGCAATGTCAGGCTCCGCCAGTGCGATTGGCCGCCCCGGGAGGGGTTTTGGTCGCAATCCGCTGTTTTCCGGCGGGTTTCCGGCTATCACGCCGGCATGCCACATCAAATCCGGACCAGGTTCCTGCCGCTGCTGCTGGCGGCGGGTTGCGTGATGACGGGTTGCACGACCCGCGACAAAACCGCCGCGCAGGAGCCGGAGGAGCCGGCGGGGCTGGCCGAGGCCCCGCTCGGTTCCCGCATCAAGCGCAAGTCGACGGTCAACCCGATCGACAGCGCCACGCGGGAAATGATCGAGCAGCAGCGGGTGCAGCAGGGCGTGATGGAGGTCGGGAAGGTCAACAATCCCGCGAAATACAGCGGCCGGCGCTGACCCGGCGCTCAGCCGGAGGTCAGGTGCCAGAACCCGCACAGCGGGCAGCGGTAGGCGCTGCGCCCGCGACCCACGCCGGCGAGAACCGCGGCGTCCAGGGCGTCGCCCTGCGTGCGGTAGCGCCGCTTGCGGGTGCAGCGGTGTCTGCGCTCCTCGGCCGTGGGTTTCTTCACGGGCGCCAGGCTGGCAGAAGGGCCGGCCGCAAAAAACATAAAAAACGCAAAACCGACCTCGCCTTGGCCGGGCGGGCCACGGTAGGTCTGGGGGATGTCTTCCGAACCGATCAAGGACAACAAACCGAAACGCGGACAGCCCTGCCCCTGTGGCAGCGGGCAGTTGTTCGAGGCCTGCTGCGAGCCCTATCATGCCGGCACGAAGCAGCCGGCGACGGCGGAGCAGCTGATGCGCGCCCGGTTCACGGCGCATGTGGCGCACAACTTCAAGTTCCTGCACGACACCTACCGCCCGACGGCCGGCAAGCCGTATATCGCCGAGGAGGGCGAGCCGGCGGTGACGTGGACGCGGCTCGAGGTGCACGGCCACGAGGTGGTCGCGGACAATCCCAACAAGGCCTACGTGGATTTCTCGGCCTACGGGATCGAGGACAAGATCGAGAAGGTGCTGCACGAGAAGGCCGAGTTCCTGCGGATCAACGGCACGTGGCTCTACGAGCGCGAGGCCCGCCTCGGGCCCGCGCCCTACAAGGCGGCGCCGAAGGTCGGCCGCAACGACCCGTGCCCCTGTGGCAGCGGGAAAAAATACAAGCAGTGCTGCCTGCTGAAGGGGTAAGCCGGCCGTGGTGGGCCAGCGAGCTCGCTCGCGCCTCTTCCAATCCGAGCCTGCGCGAGCAAGCTCGCCGCCCACGAAATCCTCCGCCGGTTGAGGGGTAAGACCCCAGGGCGGCGCGGTTGCGTTATGAGCCGGGGCGGCTTTCATGGCGGTGCATTCACGCACCCATATGAAACGCACCGCATCCGCCGTCTGGCAGGGGTCCCTCAAGACCGGCAAAGGCGCGCTCACCGCTCCCGGTGGCGCTTTGCAGAACACGGAATATTCCTTCGGCTCCCGCTTTGAATCGGGCGCCGGCACCAATCCGGAGGAACTCATCGCCGCGGCCCACGCGGGGTGTTTCGCGATGGCGCTCTCCGCCGAGCTGGGCAAGGCGGGCTTCACGCCGGACCGGCTCGACGTCACCGCCGAGGTCAGCCTCGACAACGTCCCGCCCGCCGGCTGGACCGTCACGGCCTCGCACCTCGTGCTCTCGGCCAAGATCCCCGGCATCGACGCGGCCAGGTTCGACGCGATCGCGGCGGGGGCCAAGGCCGGCTGCCCGATCTCGCGGCTGCTGAATGCCAAGGTCACGCTCGCGGCGACGCTGGCCTGAGGCCGGCGTCCCGCCGGTTCCTCAAAGTCCCTCGCGCAGGCCGCGGTGATTGCGCGTGTGTTCCTGTTCGAGCTGGTGCCGTTTGGCCGCCATGTTGTCGATGAGGTTGGGGTAGCGGCGCCCGGCTTTTTTCGCCGCCGCCTTCGCCCAGGCCAGGTTCTCCGGCGTCAGCTTGGTGCCGTCGGACTGCTTGGGGGTGGGCTTTTTCCAGGGAGGGGTGGACATGGAGGATGAAAGGGAGTGAGCGATTAGGGATGAATGGGACGGCTTGCTGAACTACGGCCGGGGAGCGTTCGCGGATGAGGTAACGTAAAAAATAATGCATTAATCGTTCATTATCAGCGGTATTAAATTTACCTGCCGGTCGCTTGCCAGACGGGAAAATCGACCCATCTTCATGGGCGACGGAGGGGCTGGGTTCCCTCCCGCTGTTGATTGATAAACGCCTCGACCTGCTGGGTGGGAAGGGGCCCAGACCGCCGCTGCAAGCGGCATAAAGGAGGACGAATAAAGTCATGATGACTCTACTCGCCATCTCGGTCTCCTGGTTGTCGGTCGCGATGATTTACGTCATCGCGGGCTCCGACCGCCGTGAGCGCCGATTCTAAAGAAAACCACGCCGCCCCGGGGCAACCCGGGGCGGCTTTTCTTTTGGCAAGTTGGAGGCGGGACCATCAGTCCCGCGGGTTCCGGGTTGCCGCCTTGGTGTAGGTTGCGCGCTTGCGCGCAACGTGGCGTGCAATCACGCCACTTGCATCAATCGAAGACGCGGGACTGATGGCCCCGCCTCCATGGCCAGGGATCAGGCCTGAACTGTCTGCGGCGGTCCTCGGAGAGAGTGCAGAGGCGCGTGACGGCAGCGGCGAGAGCAGCCGAGGCGTGGCCTAGTCGTCCAGATCGTCGCCGGACATTTCGTCACCAATCGGCGTCGAGGCCGGCCGGCGCGGGTGGTTCATCATCGGGGCGCCGGTGAAGGGCTTGGGGGCGTTGTGGGTCGGCAGGGCCGCGGCGATGAAGGCGAGGATCTCGGCGCGGCCGCTTTTCGTGGTGGCCGAGCTGGCGAAGACGGGCGGCCGGGCGTCGGTCGACTTCGCCATGGCGGCGCGGAAGCGGTCGATCGTGTTGCGCGAGTGCTGGGCGGCCTGCTTGTCGATCTTCGTAAAGATGAGCGCGAAGGGCAGGTCGTGCGTGCCCATCCAGTGGACGAACCTGAGGTCCATCTCCTGCGGCTCGTGACGCGAGTCGATCAGCACGAAGGTGCGGCGCAGGGTGGGGCGGTGGGCGAGGTAGTCGCGCACGGCGGTGTTGAAGAGCTGGCGTTCCGTCTTCGCCACCTTGGCAAAACCGTAACCCGGCAGGTCGACGAGGCTCCAGGCGCCGTTGATCGTGAAGAAATTGATCAGCTTCGTCTTGCCCGGCAGGTCGGAGACCTTGGCGAGGTCCGCCTTTTCCGTCAGCAGGTTGATCAGCGAGGATTTGCCGACGTTGGAACGGCCGATGAACGCGAACTCCGGCAGCACGGGGTGCGGGCACGTGGCGAGGTCGGGGGCGCTGACGGCAAAGGTGGCGGACTTGATTTTCAGGCGGCCATCAGGGACGTGAATCCCGCCACTAGCGAACCTTGTTTTTGGCCACGGATTGCACGGATGAACACGGATAAATCCACCAAGCCTGTCATTCTGAGCTCAGCGAAGAATCCATCAGAACATCAATCATCCCGCACCTGTGCGATTGTGTCACTGGATCCTTCGCTGCGCTCAGGATGACTGGTTGGACATCATCTGTGTATATCCGTGAAATCGGCCGCTAACTTGGTCCGCTTCAGGGTCAGAGGCTGTCCCGCACCTGCGCCACCAGCTCGAACGAGCGCAGGCGGGCGGCGTGGTCGTGGATCGCCGCCGTCACCATGAGCTCGTCCACCTGCGTGCGGCGCAGGAACGCCTCGATCCCCCGTTTCACCGTCGCCGGCGATCCGACCACGGCCTCGCTGAAGGCATGGTCGACGTTGGCCTGCTCCGCGCGCGACCACCGGCCGTCCATGCGGTCCACCGGGGCCGGCAGCGGGCCGGGTGCGCCGCGTCGGAGGAGCACGAAGCTCTGTTGCAACGAGGTGAACAGCCGCGCGGCCTCGGCATCCGTGTCGGCCGCGACGACGCCGATGGCGGCCAGGGCGTAGGGTTTGGCCAGCGCGGCGGACGGCTGGAAGCCCTGGCGGTAGAGCGTGAGGGCCTCTGCGAGGTGGTCGGGCGCGAAGTGCGACGCGAAGGCGAAGGGCAGGCCGAGCGCGGCCGCGAGCTGCGCGCCGAAGAGGCTGGAGCCGAGGATCCAGACCGGCACGTCGAGCCCGGCGCCGGGGACGGCCTGCACGACCTGGCCGGGCACGGCCGGCTGGAAGTAGGCCTGCAACTCGGTCACGTCCTGCGGGAAACCGTCGGACACATCGCGCGCGCCGCGGCGCAGCGCACGGGCGGTGGGCTGGTCGGTGCCCGGCGCGCGGCCGACGCCGAGGTCGATGCGTCCCGGGAAAAGCGCGGCGAGCGTGCCGAACTGCTCGGCGATCACCAGCGGCGAGTGGTTCGGCAGCATGATGCCGCCGGAGCCGACGCGGATCGTGGACGTGCCGGCCGCGACGTGGGCGATGACGACGGCGGTCGCCGCACTCGCGATGCCGGGCATGTTGTGGTGCTCGGCCAGCCAGAAGCGGCGGTAGCCCAGCTGCTCGGCGTGGCGCGCCAGTTCACGCGAACGGTGCAGGGCGTCGGCGACGGTGCCGCCCTGCGTGATGTTGGAAAGGTCGAGGACCGAGAACGGAACCATGCGGGCACTGTGGTCAGAACGGCCGGAATTGCCAGTGGCGCTCAGAGGCCGGGGGAACGCTTCCGCTGCAGGTCGCCGTAGAGCGTGTGGCTGCGGATCTTCCGGGCGAGTTCGAGGGCGCGCTTGATGCGCGTCGGCTCGGTCTTGGCGCCGGTGATGTAGACGAGGAGTGAACGCTGGCGGCCGGGCGTGAAGGTATCCCAGCGGGCGCGGGCCGCGTCGTCTTGGTCGAGGGCGAGGCGGAATTCCTCGGGCATGTCCAGCCGGTCGGGCGCGGGGTCGGGCTTGAACACGAGGGTCGCGGGGAGCTTCAGGCCGAGGCCGGCCTCCTTCATGAAGTCGCGGTTGACGATGAAAAAGCCGCCGCCGTCCGCGTGGTTCATCAGGGCGCGGTTGATCGCGTGGCCGTTGACGGTGCCGGTGAGGCGGCGGACCTTCGCCTTCCGCCACGCGGCGGCGATCTCGTCGGGCACGGGCAGGATGTGGAAGGGCATGCCCTGGTCGAGGCGCACGACCTGCGAGGTGAAGCGGAAGGCGAGCTTGCCGGCCATGACCCGATGACGCGCGGCCGGCAGGGGCGTGTCAAAGCGGGAGTTGGGCGGGGATGATTAACGCAAAGGCGCAAAGACGCGAAGAAATGGGGTTGGCGCGGGACGGGGCAACCTGCAGCGTGGGGCATGGGCGATCCTTCACGTTACACGGATGAAATCGTTATTTCCTGGCCGGAGCTGCACCGGGACGCGCGTGTCCTCTCGCAGGAGCTGCACGGGCTCGGCACGTGGCGGGGCATCATCGCCATCACGCGCGGCGGCCTCGTGCCGGCAGCGCTGGTGGCGCGGGAGCTGGAGATCCGGCTCATCGACACGGTGTGCGTGTCGAGTTACGCGGCCGGCGCCGCCGGCGGCGCGGCCCAGGCGCAGGGCGGCGTGCAGGTGCTCAAGGGCGTGACCGGCGACGGCGCGGGTTTCCTGCTGATCGACGACCTGGTGGACACCGGCAAGACCGCGCAGGTGGTGCGGTCGATGCTGCCCAAGGCGCACTTCGCCACGCTCTACGCGAAGCCGGCGGGCCGGCCGTTCGTCGACACCTGCGTGAAGGAGTTCAAGCAGAACAAGTGGATCTTCTTCCCGTGGGACATCGACTACCGGTTCGTGAAGCCGATCAAGGACGGGGGCAGCCTGACCGCGAAGGGCTGAAGAGGCGGGACGCAAGATTCGCCTTGCGAAACCGCGCGCGGTGCGGATCAGTAGGGGTGTTCGATGTCAGAGCGTCAGATGCACGGTTGGTTACGTGATTTGAGTCAGACAGCGATACGGCGACCGATTCCGCGTCAGCGACTGTTATGAGCTAGCAGGTCAGGCTACGTCAGGGACAGCGCACAGGCGAAACACCGCTCCGGCGGCACGGGCCGTCCGGGAGTTCCGACCGTGGAGGGACAGATCCAGTCCAGCGAGCACCGCAACCCGCCAAACCAGGAGACCCCCAGCATGAACTTCCACCAACTGCTTCAGCAACGCGACGCCCTGCTCCGGCAGGCGCGTCTGGCCAACACGGCCTACGCCTACCGGCGGCTCGGCGAATTTGCCGGGCGCATCGCCCGGGCGCAGCTGCACGGCGCCGTCCGGCTGGACCCCGGCGATCCCGCCGGGGAACGGCCGTGGCCGGGCCTGACCGCGCTCGACGGCAGCCAGGCCGTGCTCGAGGAGCATTTCCTCGACGAGGACATCCTCGAGCTGGCGGACATCCTGTGCTTCCTCGGCCTGGACACCGGCTCCGGCGTCACTTTCCGGCTGGAGGAGCTGGGCGCCCGATTCCTGCCCGGTCTGCGCCGCGAGCTCGCGCAGGCCGGCCTCAACCCCGGGCCGGAATCCTCGCCGACCGAGGGCTCCAACCACCGGCGCGGGTGATCAAAGGCAGGCCGCGACCGGATCGTTTGTAGTCTGTTGGATGACAAACGGTCCGGCCGCGTGCGCTCAGGCACGGGGCCGCGCCTCGTCGCGGGCGAGGAGAAACCATTCGACAAACAGGAGGTTCGGCACCCAGCAGAGCCACGCGACCGCGGGATAAAAATCCTCAAAGGGCAGGCCGAGGATGACAGACGAGGGAAGATAGATCCGCAGCATGACGGCCGCGAAGGTGAGGGCGAAGCTCCGGAGCGCCCAGCGCTCGTGGCTGGCGAAGGCGCGCCGGCGCGCCGCCTGCAGCGCGGCCAGGCCGGTCCAGAGCCAGAGGAGGGCGAGCAGGCCGAAGCCAAAGGACGAGACGAGACCGCCATGCGCGATGAACGCCGTGCAGAAACCGGCGATGCCGCCGCCGATAACCCCCGTGAAATAAACATAGCCCAGGGCGCGGTGCAGGCGGCGGCGGGCGCGGAGAGCGGGGAAGAATTGCAGCGGACCGACCAGCAGCGCCAAGGCCGAGAAACCCACATGGGTGAGGATACGTCCCGGGTGGGCGGCGAAGGCGGCGCGCATGTCCGGGTGCACGGTGCTGCCGGGTTCCAGCACAAAGTAGGCGAACAGCCCGTAGCCCGTCACGCCCAGCGAGAGCAGCAGGATGGTCCAGCGGGCGAACGCGGTCTTCACAGGGGCGCGAGGAAACGGACGAGATTGGCGATGTGGTCGTCGAGCGGCACGCCGAGTTTGTCGCAGCCGAGCTGGATGGTGGCGCGGTCGATCTTGGCGGCGAAGGTGCCGTCCTTGAACTTCTTCCTGATCGAGGACGCCTTCATCTGGCCGTAGGGCACGGGGTTCATCTTGCGGTAGGCGTAGAAGATGCCGGTGAGCTCGTCGGTCGCGACGAGCGCGGCGGCGAGTTTCGTCTCCGGTAGCGTCGTGAAGCCGTGGTAGCCGTAGGCGTGGGCCTCGACGGCGTGGATGAGCTCGGGCGGATAACCCCAGTCCTTGAACCACTGCAGCGACGGCGCCGGGTGGGTGTCGGGGTGTTCCTCGTAGTCGAGGTCGTGCAGCAGGCCGGTAAGATACCAGAGCAGCGGGTCCTCGCCATACTGCGTCGCGTATCCCTCCAGCGCGGTCGCGACCATCAGGGCATGGTGGCGCTGGTATTCGTCCCGGACGTGCTGATGAAGGAGAGTGAGCGCGGCGTCTTTCGTCGGGAGCATGGGGAAAGGATTAACCACGAAGACCCGAAGGGCACAAAGGGATTTTGGAGGGCTCGCGTCCCTGCGAGCCACGCCTGCTGGAGGCGGGGTGCCTTCACCCCGCGTTTCCACCTAGGGCCGGCGGACCAATCGCCGGGCGGTGCCGATCGCCAGCAACGCGAAGAAGAACCAAAGGCTCGGGGCGCCGCCACCGCCGCCGCCCGTGGCCGTGGCCGCGGACGCGGGCGGCGGCGGCGTGGCGGGCGTTGAGCCCGGCGGGGCGGCATCCAGCCGCGTCAGCGTCACGGCGGGCAGGGCGTCGACGACGCCGCGGAAAGTGGCGAGGGTCTCGGCGGGCACGGTGAGTCCGCGGACGCTGGCGGGCACGCGCGCGGGATCCAGGCTGACGAGGCCGCGCGCGATCACCATCGCGGCGAGGAATGATCCGGCGGGCAGGGCGTGGAGATCGTCGCCCGAGTAAAGCTGGACCGAGGGGTTTGCGCCGAGCGCCGCCTGCCAGGCCTCGCCGGCGGGGAAGACCGCCGCATCGGCGGCGAGGGCGGCATTGCGGTAGGATTCCGAGACGAGGGCGAAGCCGTTGGTCTGTGTCCGCACCGGCCAGACCATGTAGAGCGCCGGCCGGGTGCCGAACCGCCGGGCCTCGGCCGCCCAGGTGATGGTCCACTGGCGCAGATGGGCCTGGCTCGCGGGCAGGGTGGACGGGCCTTGTTGGAGGACGAGCACATCATAATTGCCCGACGCCAGCAGGGCCTGGCGGCCGTCGAGCCAGTGGTCCTCGATGGCGTAGCCGCCCGGGGCGGAGGCGGTGTAGTCGAGCTCCACGCCCTGCAGTTGCGCCATGGCCTGCACGAGCGCGGGCACGTTGTTGCCGTCGGTCAGGCTGTTGCCGAGGAAAAGCACGCGGAGGGGCGCGCCGGCCAGCGGCGCCGCCAGAGCGGTCAGCAGGGAGCCAAGTCCGAGCAGGCGACGGAGCGACGGTTTCATGCCCGGTTGTTAGCGCCGCATGGAGACTGGCGCCAGACCACTCAGGTGAAGCGCCATAAATCCGGGCCGGAATGCACCAGGGAAGTCCGCCCTCGCGGCGCGATCAGTCTTGCCGGGCGGATCAGGGCCGGGCGGCGAGCGACTCGTTGTAGAAATCCAGCGTGCGCAGGACCGCTGAGGCACGGTCGCGAGCGTAGATGGCCGGCGGCGTGAAACCTTGGAACCAGCTGTAGGCGAGGCCGACCTTGGCGAGGCCCGACTTCTTCAGCGCGCGGTCGAGCTTCTTGGCGTCGTCGGAGAATTTGCCGGGATTCCAGCGTGCCTCGTTCATCAGGTGCAGCGAGGGGATCCGGAGACGCGGCGCGACCTCGAGCGGCGAGAGCGCTTCCGCCATCTGAATGCTTTTGCGCCAGCCGAGTTTGTCCGCGAGCACGCGCATGGAGACATCCTCGCTGAGGTTCAGCAGGTCGTTCTGTTCGACTTCCACCGGCGAATTCATGCTGACCACGGCTCGGAACACGGGGCTCTTTTCCGCGGCGGCGAGCGCCAGCGCGCCCCCGAGGCGGTAGCCGAAAAGCACGGCGCGTTTCCCGTCCACCAGGCCCTGCGCCGCGAGGCCGGCCACGCCGTCCTCCAGGTCCTCGCGCAGCACCTCGGCCGGCGAGCCCTGAAGCAGGACCTCGAAGTCGCGCCCGTAACCGGCGGTGCCGCGCCCGTCGAACTCGGCCACCGCATAGCCGCCCGCGAGGTAGGCCTGCGTGTAGGGATTGAAAACATCGGCGGCGGGAATGTCGGGCAGGGCGGAGGGACACAGGACGATGACGGGCGGGTTCTTCACCTGCGGGGGCAGCCAGACCTTGCCGCGGATCGTGAACCCGTGGCGCGAGGGCACGGCGACGGGGACGGAAGCTACAAAGAGGGCTTCCTTCAGGGCCGGGTTGAACGAGGTGGCGATCAGCACGGTCTCGCCCGTCTGGCTGTCGAAGAGAAAGTAGCCGCCGGGAAAACGGGAGCTGGTGGCGTGCACGACCCATCGCCGTCCGTCGGGCAGCTGATCGACAATGGTCGGGGTGTAGCCGGCAAACTGTTTTTTCAACCGCTCGATCGCTGGGCGCCAGGATTCGTTGAGCGGTTCGATTTGAACGGGAACGGTGTGGGTGTAAACCATTGCGACGGGCTGCCGGGAGTTGCCGAGGATCATCACGGTGGTCGCCTCCGCGCCCTGCTGGTTGGCGAGCGGGGGGAGCAGTTGTCCGGTCTGGGTATCAAACCGGGCGAGGCTGGTGGCGGGGCGCTTGGAAAAATCCCAGACCCAGAGGTAACGGGGGTCGGCGTCGAAGCCGATGGGACGGAAGCCGAATTCCCCGGGTTCCATGCGCCTGGTCTGCCACTCGCCGATGCCGGTCGCGCGCCAGTGGAAGGTGCGGGTGCCATCGTAGATGTAGCGAAACGCCGCCCGCACGTTCAACTGGCGGTCAAGGATCCAGCGGTGGATCGATCCGAGGTTGCTGGCGATCGCCGTCCCGACGCCCTTGTGGATATTGAAGCGAAACACTTCGTTGGAATGAATCCGCAGGATGTGGTCGGGCTCATCCGGCAGGCCGTCCAGAATGAGGCCGGGGGTCTCCGTTACTTGGTTGAGCAGTTCCGGGTTTTGACCGTCGAGGTCGAAGGCCGTGTGGGCGGTGCTCTTGCCGTCTTCGGAGATCAGATGAGTGAGGAGGCGGCGCGGGCCTTTCCACCAGAAGTCGATCGGACGCATCTTGCCGGAGCCGCCGGCGAAGGAGAGCTTGCGCGTGGCGAAATCAAAGATGCCGATCGAGTAATTTTGCCCGTCGCAGATGATGAAGGCGAGATACTCGCCGGTGGGTGACAGCTTGGGGGAATCGAATTCCTCAGGCATGAACCAGGGTGCGAGTTTCGCGATCTCGGCGTCGGTCGGCGGCTTGGCTGGCGACAGAACGGGCAGCGCGAGCAGGGCGAGGAGCAGGATGCGTTTCATGAGAGATGATGTAATTGCACAAAAACCGCGGGCGACTGGTGGAGTCGCCTGCGGCCCGGCGGAAATGAGAGGCGAAACGGGCCGGAGCGGCAAGCCGGTAGATGTGGCCGCCGGTCCCCCGCCGGGAATTAGACCTGCTTACGCCAAGCGATGCGGAGCGCCCGGGCCGGAAGGTGATACCATCGCCGCATGATTCATCCCTTCCATCCGGAGGCGGACCGGCAGTCGGTGCGGATGCGCTGGTTTGTCGGCGTGATCTGGGGTGCGATCCTGGCCAAGTGCGTGCTCGTGTGGTGGGCGATGGTCCACTGGCATGTGCCGTTCCACCCGGTCTGGATCGTCCTGCCCACGCTGATGTTCGCCGCGCTCGCCACCGCGCTGTGGTTCGGCGCGGACGACGAATAGTCCGCGGCCGCTCCGCCCGGCCGACCGACCCCGGCAACCGGGGCCGGCGGGAAATTTTGGCTGCTTGCCAGCGGCCCGCCGATCCATGAACCTGCGGGCTTGAGTTCGAGCCCCATTCCCCAAGGCGTCAGCTCGGCTGACGATCGCGCTTTTCTCGGCCACCCCCGCGGCCTCGGTTACATCGCCTTCACGGAGGCCTGGGAGAGATTCTCCTACTACGGCATGCAGACGCTGCTGGTGCTCTACATGACCCGCCAGCTGCTCCTGCCGGGCCATGTCGAACACATCGCGGGCATGGGCTGGTTCCGCCGCCTGATGGAGGTGGCCTACAACGGTGGCGACACCATGACAGTCGTCGCGCTGTCGTCGGCGATCTTCGGCACCTACACGAGCTTCGTCTACCTGACGCCGATCATCGGCGGCTTCATCGCCGACCGCTGGCTCGGGCGCACCACGACCATCACGATCGGCGCGGTCCTGATGGCCATCGGTCATTTCCTGATGGCGTTCGACGTGTCCTTCCTGGCCGCGCTGTTCTGCCTGCTGTGCGGCGTGGGCTGCTTCAAGGGCAACCTGGCGAGCCAGGTCGGCGAACTCTACGCGCCGGCGGACCTGCGGCGCGCGGACGCGTTCCAGATCTATTACCTTTTCATCAACGGCGCGGTCATCGCCTCGCCGCTCATCACCGGCACGCTGGGCGAGAAGGTCGGCTGGCACTGGGGCTTCGGCGCCGCGGGCATCGGCATGGTGCTCGGCCTCGTCATCTACCTCGCCGGCCGCAAGTGGTTGCCGGCCTCGCGGCCGGTGGCGAAGGTCGCCCGGACGGAATCGGCCCGGCTGACCGCGGACGAGAAGAAGGCCGTGTGGGTGCTGATCCTGCTCATCCCGGTGCTGGCGATCGGCGCGGTCGGCAACCAGCAGATATTCAACGCCTACATGATCTGGGTGCCGGAGCACGTGAGCCTGGTGTTCTTCGGGCAGACCATGCCGACGACCTGGCTCGTGACGCTCGACGCGGTGGTGAGCGTGTCGGCGCTGTTCGGGGCGGTGGCGTTCTGGCGCCTGTGGGGCAAGTCCCGCCAGGAGCCGAACGAGGTCACGAAGATCCTCCTCGGCATGAGCCTGAGCGTGGCCGGCCAGCTGTGCCTGGCCGGCGCGGCGGTGGCGTCCGCGGACGGGACCAAGGCCAGCATCGGCTGGATCCTCGGTTTCGAGGTGCTGAACAGCATCGGCTTTGCGAACGTGTTTCCCGTCGGCCTCGCGATGTATGTGCGGGTGGCGCCGCAGAAGGTCGCGGGCACGGTCATGGGCGTGTATTACCTGCACCTCTTCCTGTGCAACAACCTCGTCGGCAAGCTCGGCGGCTACGTCGAGACGATGAGCGGCGTGAATTTCTGGCTGATGCACGCCGGGCTGATCGCCGCCGCGACGGTCATCATGGCCATCACGGCCAAGGCCGCCGGCAAGATCATGGACCCGCAGGGACCGGCGGCGCAGGGCTGACCGCCCCGCGCGTGATTGGGGCTCGACCCGCCGGCGGGAGCTTCGTGAAATGACGGGCATGTCACCCCGGTTGTCCTGGCTGCCCGTCCTTTTCTGCACCGCGCTGGGCGGGCTTCCGGCCAAGCCGCCGTATGTGGTGGCCGGGGTGTCCTACGCCACGGCCGAGCAGGTGTTCACGACCTACCGGACGGCCTGGGCGCAGCAGCTCAAGGCCGTGCAGCGCGGCCAGTATTACGGCGGGTCGCTCCTGCTGGTGTTGCCGCCGGACAGCGCGCTGATCAGCGCCAGTTTCATCGGCGCCTACCGGCCGGATTTTGATGCGGATTCAAAACGGGTCTACCAGCTCTGGTTTCAGGAAAGCGCGCACACCACGCTGACGGCCCTCAACCAGGCCGGCTTGTTCGACTCCGCCACGCTCACGCGGGTGGTGGGCTACCGGAAATACGCCGCGGACTTCGGTTATCGTTACGTGCTGGTCTATGTCGGGCGGCCCGACGGCATGCGCCTCGTGGACATGGTGACCCGGGAGGAGGTGGTGGTGAAGCCGACCGGCGAGGGCCTGGCCGGCCTGATGAACGGCATCGAGCAGGTCCTCGACGGGCTGGGCCGCGGGCCGGTGGCCCAGGCAACGGCCGCAAACAAGCCCGCCGGCGAGACGGTCGCCGCGCCGCCCCGGGTGGTGGAGGAGATGCATTACGACGAGCAGACACGCCAGGGCTGGGTGTCGGTGCGCGGCCGCGGCCTGGAGGCGCGGGACAGCGTCCTGCGGCGGATCGCCGAGATCTGCGCGACGAAGAACAAGCTGCTGGTGTCGGACGATCTCGCCGCCGCGCGCGGCGCCTTCAAGGTCCTGGACGAGGAATTGAAGGACGGCGTGCTCAGGATCACCTTCGAGGCGCTGTATTGAGGCGGCCCGGGCGGGGCGCCGGGCTACTTCGCGGGCGGTTGCAGCTCCGCGAGGCGGCGGTCGGTCTCGGCGAGATGGCGTTGCAGCTTGGCCTGGACTTCCTTTTCGCTGCCGAGGCGGCGGGTGAGGGCCTCGGAGGGGCCGGCTGCCGGGGCGTTCGCGGCCAGCTTCAGGTCATGCTCGAGCATCCGCGTGATCTCGGCGAGTTCGCGGACGAAACGCGCCCGGCGCGCCTGCCAGCCGAGCAGCGTGACGGCGTGCACGGTCTTGCCGTCGACGGCCGCGAGCATGTCGGCCTCGCGGCCGGAGGCGGTCGCGATGTCGCGGTGCATGGCGTCGAGCTGCAGCTCCTGGACGGCGGTGTCGAAGTCCTGCAGCTGCTCCGGCGGGAAGCGCCGGCCGAGGTCGGCGTTGAAGCGGGTGAAGTCCTCCTTGGTGGCGGCGGTGACGACGATGTCGGACAGGGGGACCGGCTTCGCGCAGCCGGCGAGGAACACGAGGAGCAAGCAAATCAGGAGACGGGGCACGGGATTCCTTTCAACGCAAAGACGCGGAGACGCCAAGAAGCAAACATGACCTCAAAATACATGGCCCGACCCTTTGGCCGGTTCTTTTCAGGGCAGGGCGGCGTAGTCAGCGGGCACGGCCTCGAGCCGCGAGTAGCCGATGAAGTCGGCCGGATCGAGCGGGGGCCAGATCTCCGGGGCGCGGATGCGGTCGGTGGAGTCCTGCCGGAGGAACAAGCGCCCGGGTGAGGTTGTGGGGGCGGGGAGGGCCATGCCGGGCGGGAGATAATAGCGCCGCTTTTCCTGCACCGGCTGCCATGGTGTGGCGAAAAGGCGGCCGCGGTTCCACGGCTTGCGGTGTTCCTTGATGGTGCGCTGGCGCAGCAGGACGGTGTCGAGCACGCGGCCGGGATCGGTGGCGAGGGCGGTGCGCATCTGGGCCTCCCAGCCGGCGCGGGGTGCGGCCCAGGTGACCCGCGCGATGCGCTTGTTCCAGTCGGAGATGACGTCGTCCGCGGCCCCGGCCGGCGGGCTGATCCGCCCAAGGGTGAGCTCCAGCTCGTAACCCCGCGTCGCCGGCTCCGGTTGGACAAAATAGAAAGTCGTGAGCGTGCCCGCGGCGGCAAGCACCCAGAGGAGGAGCCATTGGCCGCGCCCGGGCAGCGGCCGGAGCTTCATCAGCAGCCACAGGACCAGGCCGAGGGCGGCGCCGCCCGGGCCGGTGAGGAAGATGCCGGCCATGGGGCCCTGGTTGGACTCGGGCACAAAGACCATCGGGCCGAAGAAGCCGGCGCAGAAGCCGGTGAGGCCCAGCAGGACAACCCAGAGGAATCCCGGCGGGCGGGCGATGACAGGCGGCTCCGTGGGCACACGGCATTTTTTGCCCGGGATCGGCCCCGCCGGCAAGCCCGGGCTGGTTTCCCGGCCTGACCGGCCCGATTTATTCCGCCCGGGTTGTGCTTTGCCGGAAAAGAGTCATAGTAACGGCATCCCTATGGATGCGAACGAGACCCAGACCAAGGAATCCCAACGCAAGCACGTCCGCTACGCGGTGAGCGACGACTGCCGCCTGCGCGCGGCGATCAAGCTGCAGAGCTCCGACCCGGAGACGGCGAAGAAGGACTGGCCGGGCACGCTCGTGGACATGTCCTCCGGGGGGGCGCACATCCAGATCAGCATGGGGGCGGTGGCTTACAAGGGGGACAGTTGCGTGTTGAAACTGTCGCTCGGCACGATGAAGACGGAGGTGCGGGGCACGCTGGCCCATTACGTCTGCTCGGCCCGCTACTCGGTGTGCGGCCTGAAATTCGACCATTCCGTGAACCAGGGCTACGAGCCGCTCTTCAAGGCCGTCGTCGCGAGTTCCACCCTGAAGGCCGGGGAGACCGCCACGGAGGCGGGCCGTTACCGGGAGGAATACCGCGGGCCCGGCCACACGAAGCTGGTGGTGTGGCGCGACAACAAGCCGGAGCGGGCGGTGGTGGCGTTTGACTATGTGATCGCCCGTTATGCCGCCGCGCTGACCGGGGCGGGGCCGGACATGTTCAAGAACAAGTCGGAGGTGGCCTTCCGGGCGGCGCCCGGCGACAACCGCAACACGGGGGCCCTGGGCCGGGATCAGGAAGCGGAGGCGCGCCTCGAGTTTTCCGTCGCGGCGTCCAACCTGCCCAAGACCATCCCGCCCGACATCCGCAGGTTCCTGCGGCTGGTGAGCTAAAGACAGAGACCTGAAAAGGGGATCGCTAGCCGTGGTAGGGGCGCTTGCCCCCAAGCGCCCTTCCCCCGAGGGCCGTTGAGGGCAACGGCCCCTACCAATTTTACCGCCCGAGCGCCTGGCGGATGATGGGCTCCATCACGGCGGCCTGGCGCATGAAGCCGAGGTCGCTCGGGTGGGAGGCGTCAACGGCGCCCTCGGCATCGTCACCGAGCAGGTCGTCGCCGGGGATGTAGTGGAGGTTCGCGACACCTTCCTGCTTCAACGCCTCGAAGACGGATTTCAGCGCGGCGTGGTTTTCGGTGTGGAATTTGTCCTTCCCCGGCGTGATCCAGCTGTTCGTGTAGCGGCGGTCCTCGACGAGGATGATGGGCGTGGTCGGACGTTTGGCGCGGAGCTGTTTCACCAGCGGGCCGCACTTTTCGAGCACCTGGGCCGGGCCCATGTTGGGCAGGCAGTCGATCACATAGACGGCGGCGTCGATCTCCTTCAAAAATTCGCCGACGGCGGCGTCCATGCGGCCGTTGCCCGAGAAGCCGAGATTGACGACCGGTAGGTCGAGGTGGCGGCCGATGATGGCGGTGTGCACCATGCCGGCGCGCGAGGCGGAGGCGCCGTGCGTGATCGAGGTGCCGTAGAAGACCACGGGTTTTTCGGTGCGCGGGGCGAGGCCGGCGAAGGTCGCGCCGGGCGGGATGCCGATCTCGAGTTTCTCGATACCGTTGTAGAGGGGCAGGTAGAGCGCGTATTCGCGCGAACCCGGGGCGAGGCCGTTGATGAGTTCCGCGTCGACCGTCGGGCCCGCCGGCTTGGAGGCAGACACCCAGCGCCACTTGCCCTTGGCGTCGCGGGCGTAGAGATCCACGCCGCTGGCGCCCATGGCCGACATGTTGGGGTTGGCAAGGCGTTCGTTGAGGAGCTGGTAGCGCACGGAGATGGCCGAGGCATCGGTTTGGAACCGGACCATCATGCCCGCGGAGTGGCGGCTGAGATTCCAGACGTTGGACGTCACGGTCTTCTCGGCGGCGGCCGGCAGGCGGTCATACCAGCGCAGCCGCGGCTGTTCCGGCCAGGCCCGGCCTTCCACGCCAATGGATTCGACATCGTGCCAGGCGAGTTCGGCTTTCGCGGCGGTGCCCGCGAGGGTCGGGTCGAGGCGGGTGGTATCGGCCGGGGCGGGGGTGGGGGCGGTCTGGGCGAAAGCGGTCGCGGCGCAAAACAACCCAAGGAGGCAGGATTTGGGGAACATGCGGAAAGCAGAGCAACCGCCGGCGGATTGTCGAGCGCGTTGGGCTGCCTGATACCTCAACGCAAAGGCGACAGGAAAACACGAAGAAGCAAAGAAGCTAAGGGGCCGCTCTTCGTTTCGTGGCTTCTTTGTGTGAGATCGAATCGGACGATTTGGGCCGGACGGGGCGGTAGGTATTGAGGAGGATGCCGCTGGGGGTGTTGAGCGACTTGACCAGCTTAAGGTCGTGGGGCGGCAGGCCCGGTTCGAAGAGGCGCCGGCCCTGGCCGAGGACCACGGGGGCGATCCAGAGGCGGTGTTCGTCGACGAGCCCGGCGGTGATGAGCATCTGCAGCAACCGGCCGCTGCCCCAGACATGCAAGGCGGGCCCTTTCACGGCCTTGAGCCGGCGGAGCTTTTTCACGATGTCGCCGTCGATGCGTGAGGATTTCTCCCAGGTCAGTGAACGAAGGGTGTTGGAGACGACGTATTTGGTGGCCCGGTTGAAGGCCTGGCCGATGGGGTTGTCGCCGTGGTGGGGCCAGTAGGCGGCCCAGATGTCGTAGGTCCGGCGGCCCAGGAGCAGGTCAAATTTGCCCGAGATGGTCTCGCCGAGCGCCTGCATCAGGACCTCGTCCCCAAAGCGCATGAACCAGCCCCCTTGGTTGAAGCCGTTGCTGGGATCCTCCTCGGGACCGCCGGGCCCCTGCATGACGCCGTCGAGGCTGAGCTGGGTGATGGCGATGATTTTTCTCATGGTTCGTTCTCCTGGTTTCCTTCTCAACGAACGACGGCCGTCCAACCGGACATGGGATCAAATCTTTTCCAGATGTGGCGGGCGGTGAACTGCCGGATCAGGCAAAGAGTCGAGACATGAGGTTGCCCCGGTCTACCACCGTTGCATGCCGAACAGGGGGTGGCGTCGTTCGTGTTTGAGCAGGGTGATGCGAATGGCGTGGGCGGTCTCGCGGTAAACGATGAGGTAGGGAAAGTTGTCCAGGCGGATGCGGCGAAAGATCGAACTTTTGTGATAGAAGGCGAATCGCGTCGGACCGGCCTTGACGGCGGTGAGAGCTGCACGGAACTCAGCCTCAAAACGATCCGCCAGATGTCCGCCGCCTTCCGCCTCATAGTGGGCGATGGCGTGGTTGAAATCTTGTTGGACTGCGGGATGGAACTGGAGCGTCACTTTCGGGCCCGGCGTGCGCCGGCCCAAAACGCGTCTTCAGTCAGAGGTTGGACCCGGCCGGACTCCAGTTCCGCATCACGGCGGATGGCTTCGGCAAGGATCTCGGTGGGTTCGCTGGCGGAGGGAGGTGGCGGCAGGCTGCCCAGGAGTTTGTCGGCGAGGTGGAGCCGCTCCTTGTCGGGCAGGCGGAGCGCCGCTGCTTCGATATCCGCGAGCTTGGTCATGACCGAAATCTAGCCGGCGAAGTCGGTTGGTCAAGGCGGGTGATGGGTTGAATCGGCGCAGGTCTGTCAAGAGTCGAGACCTGACGTATTCCGTCAGCTGTGGTTGAAGCCGTTGCTTGAATCCTCTTCGGGGCCGCCGGGCGCCTGCATGACGCCGTCGAGGCAGAGCTGGGTGATGGCGATGATTTTTCTCATGGTTCGTTCTCCTGGTTTCCTTCTCAACGAACGACGGGCTGCTAACCGGACAGATCCCTCAACGCAAAAGAGGCCAAGGCGCCAGGAATCAGGGCAAAAAGTGAAGACGGAACCCCGTAGCCAGGCGCTTTAATCCCGGCGGTCGGGGCTTTTAAGCCACTCAATGATCCGATCCAGCTCGCCGGCGGTTATCGGGGAGTGATTGGCATCGACGAGTCGCAGCACATGCGGGACGTCGGCGGACTTGAGCGCATCGGCGAGCTGCGTGGCGCAGGACACGTCGGCCACGGAATCGCTGCGCCCGTGCAGGATGTAGACCGGCACCGTTTTCGGGGAAATGTAGATCACCGGCGAGGTGGCCACACGGAGATCGGGTTTGAGCCAATAGTCCCGGCCCAGCAGCGAAAGGGGAATGCCCACATCCCTGCGGCGATCGCAAACCCCGGCGATCTCGACTACGGCGGATACGCGGCTCGATACCTCGAGGTTCCCGCCCGGGCCCTCCAGCTCGGTCAAGTTCGGCGTAAAGCCGACCATCATCGCCAGATAGGCCCCGGAGCTGTAACCCAGCGCGATGATCCGGTCCGGGTCGACATTGAGCTCGGCCGCGTGCGCGCGCACGTAGCGGACGGCGGACTTGGCATCGTGAACAGCCTTGGGCCAGGCCGCCCGGTTGCCGTCCCTGGCGCCGAGGTAATAGCCCGGCGTGATCGCCGCGATGCCGCGGCTGGCCAGGTAGCGGGCCAGGCCGGCAAGCTGTTCCTTGTTCGAGCCCCAAAACGCGCCGCCGAACCAGCAGATGACGACGGGCGCCCGGAAAGCGGGGGTGGGCAGGAAGGCGTCCATCAGCTGTTGCTCCTCCACGCCGTAACGGATGTCGGCGCGGATCCGGATCTCGTCGCCGGCGGAATCCACGCGGGGGAGGGGCTCGAGGTATTGCGCCTGCCCTGGCACGCCGGCGGAAAGGAGGCCCAGGCCCGCCAACAATTTCAGGAGAAAGCCAATGACCGCGGCGGGCGTTGTTCTTGCGTTTTCCATGGCAACTCGGGTGCCCGCAAAGGCTTTGTTGTCTCCGGTGCCCGGGTCAAAGGTAATGCGAGCATGGCCAACCGCGCTTGTGGCGAAGGGCGACCCCGGCTGGAGCCTCAATTCACGGCCCGCAGGGATCCGCCTTCGCATGGCCTGTGGCTGACAAGCGCGGACCCTTCACTTGATTCGGACGGGGATTCGTCGGGATAAAAGTCGGGTGGGGGCGGAATTGTTTTCACCGGTCGCACGCGGCGGCCGCGATTGGGGTCGATCTCCTCCAGCTCGGGCGTGGGGATGCGGGTAAAGGAGATGCGCATCGGCGCATCCCTGGTGACGCCAAACGCGCCGCCGAAGTAGATCGAGCCGTTGCCATAGGTCTGGTTGAGCAGGTCCATCGCCGAATGCAGCCGCTCCCGGGCTTGCTCCGTGGCCTGCTCGAACAGGTCGGGGATGTGCAGTGACAGCGGCAACAGCCGGTTGAGCACCAGGCCGACCTTCAGGGGCCGGAGCCGGCGCAACGCGGGATCGCGGCGCGACCAGAGCAGGTTGAGCGCGGTGATCAGCTTCAGGGTGTCCTGCGTCTCGGAGAACCTGACCTCGTCGCTCCAGCTCGAGCTGTCGCCGTAGCCGACAAAGACCGACAGGCCCCGCGCGCAGTGCCGGATGCTGCGCAGGCGCAGCGCGGCCTTCTGCAGGAGCCGGTTCAGGACGGCGAAGGACCTGGCCTCGGTGCGCAGGTCGGGCGGCAGGACGTGGGAATGACCGACGGTCTTGTGGACCTCGTAATCCTCGGGCACGACCTCGCCCCGCAGCCGGGCATACATGCGCTCGCCCTCGACGCCGCCCCAGATGCCCCGCAGCTCGGCCTTGGTGGCCGCGTAGAGCTTGGCCGGGGTGTCGATGCCGTGGGCCAGGAGGCGCGCCTCCATCCGCTCCCCGATGCCGAGGAAATCCTGCAGCTTGAGCCCGAGCAGCCGGCGGGGGATGTCGGCCTCCTCCAGCACCACGAGGCCGTTGGGCTTCTCCATGTCCGAGGCCATCTTCGCGAGCATCCAGTTCGGCGCGATGCCGATGGAGCTGGTGAGGCAGGCGCCGACCTCGCGGGCCACGGCGGCCTTGATGCTGCGCGCGACGGTGACGGCGTTGTCCCGGGGCGCGAAGGTGGCGGTGAGGTCGCACTCCACCTCGTCGACGGACTTGATGGTCGTCACGTGGATGCACGACTCGATGGCCGCCAGCAGCCGGCGGTGGTAATGCACGTAGACATCCGGCCGGGCCTCGACGAGGGCGAGTTCGGGGCAGTGCAGCTGGGCCTCGGCCACGCCCATCTCCGCGCGCACGCCGCGGGCCTTGGCGGCGTAGCTTACCGAGATGCAGCAGGTCGTTTTTGCCAGCACCGGCACCACCGCCACGGGCCGGCCGCGCAACGCCGGATTCTCCTGCTGCTCGCACGAGGCGAAGAAGGAGTTGATGTCCACGGCGAGAGTGCGGAGAGGCATGGCATCGCGCACCCTAGACCCGTGGCGTTCATCACCGGCAAGCCGCGAAACGGAAACCCGGGCAGGAATTAGTCCGCCTTAAAAATCACGATGTGAACAAGTCTCCTGACAACAAATCGCTGCCCGCGGGCACGACGCACTCGGGCACATCGTTCCGGGCGCTGTTGACCACGGAGGACACCTTGACGGCGGCCATCTTCTCCGGATCGAAGGGGACGCAGATGCCCGCCGCCTCCTCGGCCGTGATCGGGCCGGGGGTGAGCCAGCGCTGCAGGGCCGGGCCGTCGAGGATGACGGGCATGCGGTCGTGGATGGGCTGCATCAGGGTATTGGGGCCGCAGGTGAGGACGGCATAGGTTTCGGGGCGATGTTCGGTGGCGGACTCGAACAGGCCGGCGATGAAGAACGGCTTGCGCTCCTTGAGGCCGATCAGATGGGGGAACTTGGTTTTCTCATCCAGGCGCAGCCACTCGTAGAAGCCATCGGCCGGCACGGCGCAGCGGCGTTTCTGGACGGACTGCTTGAAGGTCGGCTTGCCCATCATTTCCTCGGAGCGGGCGTTGATGGGGGCGAATTTGGGTTTCTCGCTCTTGTCCCAGAACGGCACGAGGCCCCAGCGCATGGTGTGCAGGCTGGGGGCGCCGGCCTCGTCGGCCGCGACGACGGGGTTGTCCTGGGACGGGGCGACGTTGTAGCGCGGGACGAAGCTCGTGGGCACCCGGCCGGTGAGGCTTTCGATCAACTTGGCCAGCGCCTCGGTATGTTGGAAGGTGTAGCGGCCGCACATGCCGACAGTGTGGCCAGGTCGGTCCGCCCGGCAAGCCCGGGGGTTTCACGCGAAGGCGCGAAGGACGCGAAGGTGATGCTTGGAGTATCTTGATCCAGGGCTTTGCACGTTTCGCGCTCTTCGCGCCTTCGCGTGAGATCATGCCTTTTGCCTCGGCTATTGGTTAATGCCGAAGGGCGGGAGGGGTTTTGCCTGAGGTTGCCCTGATTACCACCGTTGCATGCCGAACAGGGGGTGGCGCCGTTCGTGTTTCAGCAGGGTGATGCGAATGGCATTGGCGGTCTCGCGGTAAACGATGAGGTAGGGAAAATTGTCCAGGCGGATACGGCGAAAGATCGGACTCCGGTTATAGAAGGCGAATCGCGTCGGGCCCGCCTTTAGTGCGGTGATAGCGGCACGAAACTCAGCTTCAAAACGATCCGCCAGATGTCCGCCGCCTTCCGCCTCATAGTGGGCGATGGCGTGGTTGAAATCTTGCTGGACTGCGGGATGGAACTGGAGCGTCACTTTCGGGCCCGGCGTGCGCCGGCCCAAAACGCGTCTTCGGTCAGGGGTTGGATCCGGCCGGACTCCAGTTCCGCATCACGGCGGATGGCTTCGGCGAGGATCTCGGTGGGTTCGCTGGCGGAAGGAGGCGGCGGCAGGCTGCCCAGGAGTTTGTCGGCGAGGTGGAGCCGCTCCTTGTCGGGCAGGCGGAGCGCCGCTGCTTCGATGTCCGCGAGCTTGGTCATGGCTGAAATCTAGCCGGCGAAGTCGGTTGGTCAAGGCGGGTGATGGGCCGTCTTATGGGCCGGGAATCCCCAAGGTCTCACGCGAAGGCGCGAAGGACGCGAAGTGGATGGTTGTCTCGAGCCAGCGGTTTTCTCGTTTCGCGCCCTTCGCGCCTTCGCGTGAAATTATGTTCTTTTGCTTTGTCTATCGGTTGTCTGGCGAAACGGGCCCAGTTCAAAAGACGGTCGTGACCGAAAGCACCTCCAACGCGATGAGCGACGAGAAGCTGGTGGCGTTAGTGGGCAGTCATTTCAATTAAGGGAACCGTAGGGCCGGCTCGGATCAGTCAGCACCACAGACCACATGCGCCGACCCCATCGGCTCGCCCGTCCCCATCGGCTCGGCCTGACCGCGTCACTCGGCCTACTTAAGATTGCTAAGTAGGAGGCTTCGGGTCTTGCTGTCCAAGTCGCGGGGCCACGCGGTAATGGTAGAATCATCTACCATTCTTTTATCCTCCGTCCCATGTTTGACCCAGAAATCGGATTTACCTCCGACGTAATACGCGATCACAGTCGCTTTGTAGGAAGATCGGTTGAGCTGAGGAATGCGATCAAGGCACTAAATTCCTCTCTCAGTTTAATAGCAGTATATGGGAAACGAGGTGTCGGTAAATCCTCCTTGTTGAGGCAGGTTCAACAGATGGCACTCGGTGATTACTCAGTCGCGATTGATGCCGGTTTATATAACGAGATCCCTAAACGCCCCAGGACATTTCTGACTGTTTATTATACCTGCGATTCATCCATCCAAACGACACGTGATCTGGTTCTTCGGCTATGTAATGATCAAGATTCGATTGATGGACTACTTCGCTTAGTCCCAAATGATGGCAAAGAGATAGTGGAGTTTCAGCGAACGAAAGAGGTGAGTGCTGGTGCTGATCTTAAAGTCGTCAATTGGGGAACTAAAGGTGTTGAAGCGTCAAAATACGCCCGCGTTGTTGTTGGCGATCCTGTTCAAACTTTCAGAAATTTCCTCAGCTCTATTGTTCAGCACCAAGTAAAGGGCAGACTTAAGCGCGATGGACTGCTCATCTTATTGGACGAATTTGACGTGATACAGGATAAAGCCGGATTGGGGTCTTTAATTAAATCGCTTAGCAGTCCTGAGATTAAATTTGGAATTTGCGGCATAGCGCGCGACTTAACGGGACTGGTTTCTGACCACCAATCAGTGGAACGATTGCTAGAAGAAGGAGCTAATAATGTTCGGCCTATGTTTCCGCATGAAACAGCGAGGATATTTTCTACTGCCACAAACTTATATAAAGACGCCGTCAAATTTGAAGAGGACGTTGTCACAGAAATCTCGCGACAATGCGGTGGCTATCCTTACTTGGCGCAGCTCATTGGCAAAGAGTGCGTGAATCTTCTTAATCAAGTTCGCTCTACTAGCGTGGACAAGCAATTACTCGGAATGGTGTTTAATGAAATCAAATGTGGTCGTGCTTTCCCGACATTAGAAAGCGCCTATCAAAGGGCTGTGGGTGATGCTGAGGATAGGAAAATGCTGCTGCATTTACTAGCAGATCAAGATTCCGAGGACACATTATTGAGTGACGATATCGGTCGAGTCTTTCTCAAAAAAGTCCGTGCAGACGCAGCGACAATGGGTGTCCAGTATATCGACCAGCTTTTGCCTAGGTTGGTGGATAAAAACTTTGGCCCAGTGCTTGCTAAAGTTGGAGAAAAGCAGGGTGTATATGAGTTTCTTAATCCAACTTTTAAGTTATACGTTAAGATGAGGAATTTTTAGGCCTCTTCAACTTCCTGGTGCTGGTGAGCCATATGAGTAATAATCGTAACGAAGCCCAACTTGACCCCTTTGCTTGGCTCCCTTTGCTCGTCCCCTATAATAGGGATTCCGTTTCGCTTGCTGGGCTAGGTGACTTTTCTGAAGCAAGATAGGCTTCCAGTAATTTATCGTCCGTCTCTGGAATTTTGAACATCCGATCTATCGAGAAGTAACGCTTGTCCTTTGGGCCTGCAATATACCTGGGGTCCCGAAAATTTTGCTCAACGTATTTCACGAATCTCTTCCAGTTAGCGTGAACTTGAAGAACTAGCGCCTCATAGTCAGACAATGAGGCATTCGAAGTCATTCCAGAGTTTTTTGCCAACAAGAGCGCCATATGAACTTTCGCCACACTGCTAAATCGCAAACGCGGCTGCGTTCTCCCGTGGGTCTCTTGGAGTTTATCGAGCATCGCATATGCAGGTCTATACTTGAGAAACGTTTCCTCCGGAACCTCTAGTATTGAGCGGTAATTGCACTTTGCAGCGACCTTTCGGCCTGATGCTTCTGTAAGCCTTCGCTGTGCTGTCAGCGCTGCACGAAGGAACAGCGAGCGTTCCGCAATTTGATTTTTGTTCAGATATCCCTCTCGAATTCCATCTGCAAACTCACCTCGCTTCCTTTCCAGTAATATCCCTAGAGTTTCAAATACTTGTTTTTGAACTTCTTGTAACTCGCTTTCGTTGGACCGTCGGTCTGCGGTCGTTACGGTTGTTTGGCTATTTGTCGCGCGCGAAATATCATCAATAAGTTCAAGTTTCCTTTTATCGTCCAGCTTCACCCCTGAATCAAAGGTGATAATTTTCACCAGAACTTCTTTCTCTCCGAATATGCTATCGAGGTCGCGGTGAAGATTTTCTTTGTAAATTTGACTCAGTGTATATGCAGTCTGTCCTCCGTTGATAATTTGCGGATTCATTAACGTTAGCTGGGCACGATCCTTTTGGCCAATCCGCTCATTTAAATGAGTCTCATCTGAGAGCACAGTGATTCCGTTATTGAATAGCGCGAATTCATTCGAGGTCCTGTTTTCAATGGAGCTTCGAATCCCTCGATTTACAGATTGCCCCTCGTGCTCTAGGTAGCTCCGAGGATTGTATCGCAGAATTGAATTACGATATTTGAACATCGTTTTTGCGATTTCGACGGTCGGAACGAAGACCACAGTGATTTCTACTTTTGCGTGTTGGGTTTGAACTGTGTAACTGATTTTTGCTCCAGCGTTCTTATTGCTGAGCGTCATGGAAAGATTCAACTCATCGGCACTAAAATAGGTGCCAGAAACTAAGGGAAAGAGTAGGCGGGAATAGCATGCTTGGTAATCAATGAGCTCGGTCGGAAATCCCCCAGTCAACAGACTGAGTTTCTGTCGCGTAATTCCTTTTGCGTTGGCGAGAATGATTACTCGATTCTGGTAACGGCCAATCCCTTCAATCGTCGAGATCTCACGCGTCATAGCTTGGATCTTTTCGTTATATGGAATACCGCTTTCCGACTGTTTCTCACCTCGAAGAATCCGATCAATGTCCATGCGGAGAAGCTCTTCTGGCTCTATGCCCTTTTCCTCAAAGTTTTTTTCGTTCTGCCGATACTTAGATTGCATGAAGAATATAGTCTTACTGGCGCGGTCTATAAAATAGGCATCTATGCCGCCATCTTCGGCTCCGTCTGTTATGTATTGTTCGCGCTCTTTAAACGTAAGCAGGCCGAAGTAGACTTTGAGGATCAAATGGATGAATGCCTTTGCACGCGCAGCCGTTAATTTTTCCACCTCCTCTTTATTGGGGTAATAGGTGCGATATTCAGGTGGTGCTTCATTCCGCAACTGGTCTATTACTTGGAGCAACACTGCGTAGCGGTTCATGATGTCAGGTGGATGTGGGGCAAGGCCGGGTAAAAAAAGGCCGCGGTGACTTGCGTCACCAGCGGCCCGTAAGTTTTAGAGTTGTGAGTTTGGTTTACTGGCAGGCTTCACAGATCTCTCCGTTCTTCATCGCTTCGATGCTGCAGGCTTTCTTCTCGGCGTCGGAGTAGGCTTTCTTGGTGGCGGCTTCGGCGGCGGCCGTGACCACGCCCGCGTCGCGGGTGGCGGTTTCGGCCTTGGTCTCGCCGGCGGCGCCGCGGACTTCCTTCTTCACGTTGACCGTCGCCTTCTCGATGTTCGAGGCACCGAGCGTGCGGAGGTAATACGTGGTCTTCAGGCCGGCGTGCCAGGCGTGGCGATACATGTGCGACAGCACCTTCAGGTCCGGGCTCTTCAGCCACAGGTTCACCGACTGGGACTGGTCGATCCACTTCTGGCGGCGGGCGGCGGCGTCGATCACCCACTTGAAGTCGACGTCGAAGGCCGTCAGGTAACGGGCCTTCAGGTCGGCCGGGATGGCCTCGATGTCCTTCAGCTCGCCGTCGAAATACTTCAGGGCGTCGATCATCTCCTGGTTCCAGAGGTTGCGGGCCTTGAGGTCCTTCACGAGGAAGGGATTCAGGACGACGAACTCGCCGGAGAGGTTGGATTTGACGTAGAGGTTCTTGTAGGTCGGCTCGATGCAGGGCGACGTGTTCGTGATGTTCGAGATCGTCGCGGTGGGGGCGATGGCGAGGACGTTGGAATTCCGCATGCCGTGCTTGGCGATCTTCTTGCGGAGGGGCGTCCAGTCCATCTTGCCGCCGGCCGGGACCTGGATGGGCAGGCCGCGTTCCTGGGCGAGGAGCTCGACGGTGTCGGGCGGGAGGAGGCCGCGGTCCCACTTCGAGCCCTTGTAGCTGGAGTAGGTGCCGCGCTCGGCCGCGAGGTCGGAGGAGGACTCGTAGGCGTAGTAGGCGATGGCCTCCATGAATTCGTCGTTGAACTCGACGGCCTCCTGCGAGGCGAAGGCGACGCCCTTCATGTAGAGGGCGTTGGCCAGGCCCATGACGCCGAGGCCGATGGGGCGGTGGCGCAGGTTCGAGGTCTTGGCGGCGACGGTCGGGTAGAAGTTGATGTCGATGACGTTGTCCAGCGCGCGGACGGCGACGTGGATGGTGTCGCGCAGCTTCTCGTGGTCGAGGGAGCCGTCGGGCTTGAGGTGGGAGTCGAGGATGACGGAGCCGA
>JAYRDK010000051.1:0-28321 GCA_041909435.1 Lacunisphaera sp. | reverse complement strand
TGAGTTCGGCGACGGTGAGGTTGTTCTTCTTCGCGATGGTCCAGAGGCTGTCCCCGCGGGCCACGGTGTAGGTGGTGACGTGCGTGACCTCCGCGACCGGCTTGGCCGGGGTGATGGCGACGGCCGCGGCGGAGCCGGGGCGCGTCGGCGCGGCGTAGCCGGAGGACGAGGCGGGCGAATAGGCGACCGAGGTGCCGAGATCAACCGGCTGCGGCGCGGCCGGGCTGAAGCTGACCGGCGCGGCGGCGGTGCCGCCGGACGGCATGGTGGCGTCGGGCGTCGGGATGTTGCGCGGGCCGGACTGGCAGCCGGGGCTGGCAAAAATGAAGATAAACGCGAGCACGTGCACGGCGACAACGGCTCCGAAGATCTGGAGGATTTTCATGGCGATATAAGAGGACGGAGGGTGGAGATTTGCTATCTAAAAATGGGACTTATTCACAGCTTTTCCACAGCGCTTCCGGGCGGGGTGGTGGAGGGGGACAGGCGGCAGGAAAGGAAGAGCAGGTGTTCGCTGACAGCAAAGATAGGTAAGGTTCCGATTGGTGATATAAAGAACCTGTCAGCGAACTCCTGCGAAAGTCTTGGCGGTGCGCACCAGCGGGCCCTCGGGCACCGCCTGGCCCTTGCGGAGGCGGCGCAATTTGGCGAGGGAGCGGACGATCGGCTGCCGCAGCAGGATCAGGCTGGTGCGGGTGACGTCGCGGAAACTGGGCGTGGACTCGAAATTGTAATCGATGGGCATGGGAATGGGCTCAGGAATTCAGCCCGAGCACGATGAAGAGGGTGAAGAGGCAGGCCCAGACGCCGATGGCGATGAGGGTGCCGGGGGTGGCGAAGGCCGCGGGGGCGGAGGCGACGGGCAAGGGTTGTTCGGCGGGATCGTCTAGCATGGGCGTGGTGGTTGCGGGAGGTTGGGGAGTGATCAGCGGAGTTTAAGGGTCGCCAGGCCGGCCAGGGCGAAGCCGAGCGAGAGGATCCAGAAACGCAGGACGACCTTGGTCTCCGGCCAGCCGCGTTTCTGGAAATGGTGGTGGATCGGCGCCATGAGGAAGAGGCGCGCACCGGTGCCGGTGCGCCGCTTCGTCCACTTGAACCAGCCGACCTGCAGGATGACCGAGAGCGCCTCCATGACGAAGACGCCCCCGACGATCACCAGCGTGAAGGGCTGGTGGATCATGAAGGCCATGACGCCGATGAGCCCGCCGAGCGCGAGCGAGCCGGTGTCGCCCATGAACACCTCGGCCGGGTGCGAGTTGAACCACAGGAACGCCATGCAGGCGCCGATCAGCGCCGCGCAGACGACGGTGAGTTCGCCCGTGCCGGGCACGTAGCTGATGAGCAGGTATTGCGAGATGATGCTGTTGCCGGCCGCGTAGGCCATGATGCCGAACACCAGCGCGACCGTGATCGTGCAGCCGGTGGCGAGGCCGTCGAGGCCGTCGGTCAGGTTGATGGCGTTGCTGAAGCCGACGATCCACAGGTAGAGCAGCACGAGCAGGAGCCACCAGGGCATGTGGTGGATCACCGCGGACTTGAAGAACGGCACCCAGAGCTCGAGGATCTTCGCCTTGCTCTGCGGGTGCCAGAGCAGGATGCCGAGGGCGACGACCGTCGCGAGCGACTGCCAGGCGATCTTTTCCCAGGAGCGGATGCCGTCCTTGTTCTTGTGGACGACCTTCAGGTAGTCGTCGCGCCAGCCCGGGATGGTCAGCGCGGTGTAGACGAAGAGGGCGACGACCGTCCAGACGTTGGGCGCGGCCCAGAGGACGACGCTGCCGAACAGCGAGATGAAGATGATGAGCCCACCCATCGTGGGCGTGTGCTTCTTGTCAAAATAGGTGGCGCCCAGCGCGCCGGTGCGCTCGTCGATGTAGCCGTGGCCGAACTTGAGCGCGCGGAAGCGGCCGATGAGCCACGGGCCGACCAGGAAACCGATGAACAGGGCGGTGACCGCCGCCCCGACCGCGCGGACCGTGATGTATTGGAAGAGCCGCAGCGGGCTCCACACCTGCGCGTAGTCTGCGAGATAACTAAGCATGGCGGGCCTGGATCTGTTGCAACGCCTGCCAGATGCCGCCGCGCGGCGGGCGCACCGGCGTGCGCCGCGGCCATTCGCACCAGCGCGGCTCCAGCGGAGGCGTGCTGCCGGTGTTGGGCTTGGCTGACGCCGGCCCGGCGCTGAGCCGGCGGGCCGCTTCCGCCATGGGACTGAAATTAGCGCGCATGGGGGATGGTTTTCCCGATGGAAGCGGGACTGCCAGTGCCGCAGGATGAAGGCTTCGCGGTCGACAACCCGCGGGACTGATGGTCCCGCCTCCAGGAAAGGAGACGGCCCCGCGCGGAGGTCAGAGCCGGCCCGGACCGGCTGTCGCGCGGGCCGGCCTCGCAGGAGGACGGTGCGCCAAGGGGAAAGATGCGGGTCGAGAAGCTGTGATGATAGGTGAGCATTTCAGTGGGCATGGGCGGGGGCGTGCGGGTCGAGCACGGTTTCGAGTTGATAACGACGGCTGCCTTTCAAAAAGACGGCGCCCTTGAAGCCCGCGAGGCGCTCGCGCACCGGGGCGACATCGGCGACGACCGCGACCTGCGCGGGATCATTGCCGTTCTCCAGCAACCCCTCGCGGAGCGCCGCGGCCTGGCTGCCGAGGGCAAAGAGAAAATCACCGCGCCGCAGGTGCAACCGGCGCCCGAGCTGGCGATGGTAGGCCGCGGACTCCGCCCCCAGCTCCTCCATCGAACCGAGGACGTAGAGCCGCGGCAGGTCGGCGCCGACCGCGCCGTTGAAGGCGTCGATCGCGTCGCCCATCGACGCCGGGTTGGCGTTGTAGAAATCGCAATAGACGGTCGCCTCCCCGCTCTGGCGCAGCTCGCCGCGCCACTTCGAAGGCCGCCAGTTTTCCAAGCGGGTCTGCAGGACGGCATCCTTCACGCCCAACTCCGAGGCCAGCGCGAGTGCCAAAGCCGCGTTCTGCGCCATGCCGGCCGAGACGCGGCGCAGCTTGAAGCGGCGTTTGCCGTCAAGGGTCAGCTCGGTCTGGTCCGGGCGGTGGAACACGTTGAACCTGATCGTGCGGGCGGCGACCTGCGTCATGCCCTCGTTCTCCGGCACGAGCACGAGCGGGTTGGCCAGCGCGCGGAACGGCGCGTAAGCCCAGCACGACACCGGAAACACCGCGAGGCCGCCGGCGCGGTTGGCCGCGGGCAGGCGCGATTTCTCGGCCGCCACGCCCTCGAGCGAACCGAGTTTCTCCAGGTGCGCCGGGCCGACAAGCGTGACGACGCTGTGGTCGGGCTCGATCATCTCGGCGAGACCGGCCATCTCGCCGGGCACGCTGATGCCGGCCTCGATGACGGCGGCGCGATGCGCGGCCTCGAGCCGGGTGAGCGTCAGCGGGACGCCGATGAAATTGTTCAGGTTGCCCGTGGTCGCGAGCACGTCCGGGCTGCCGCCGAGCAGGAGCGCGAGCAGGTCCTTGGTCGAGGTCTTGCCCACGCTGCCGGTCACGCCGACGACGGTGCCGTGGAACTCCCGGCGGTGCTCCCGCGCGATGCGCTGGAAGGCCCCGAGCGGATCCGGGGTCACGAGCTGCGGCAGCGCCGGGCCGGCGACCTCGCGGCCGGTGAGCGCGGCGACCGCCCCGCCCCGCTGCGCCTCGTTAAGGAAATCATGGCCGTCGCGCTTGTCCGTCTTCAGCGCGACAAACACCTGCCCGGCGCTCAGCGTCCGCGTGTCCTGGTTGAAGCCCGTGACCGGCCCGCCCGGAATACGGGTCCAAGACCCGCCGGTCCAGGTGGCGAGTTTTTCAGGGGCGAAGGAGGGCATGGGCGGAAGCTCAGGCGGGCTTGATGGACTTGATGCCGATCAGCTCGCGGACGACCTGGCGGTCGTCGAACGGGATGATCGTGTCCGCAAATTCCTGGTAGGTCTCGTGGCCCTTGCCGGCGATGAGCAGGCAGTCGCCCTCGCGGGCGGCGTCGAGCGCGAGGCTGATGGCGCGGCGGCGGTCCTCGACGAAGGTGAGCTTCGCCGCGTCCTGCACGCCCGGCTGCATGTCGGAGAAAATCTGACCGAGCTGCTCGGCGCGCGGGTTGTCGGCCGTGGCCCAGGCGTGGTCGGCGAACTCCTGCACGGCGGCGGTCATCAGGGCGCGCTTGCTGCGGTCGCGGTTGCCGCCGCAGCCGAACACCACGAACAGCCGGCCCGGCGTGATGGCGCGGAGCATGCCCAGGGCGTTGTGCAGGGCGTCGTCGGTGTGCGCGTAATCGACGAGGACGTTGTAAGGCTGGCCCTCCTCGATGCGTTCCATGCGGCCCGGGACGCCGCCGAAACTCTTGAGGCGCGCGGCGATGACGGACGGGTCGCGGCCGAGCGCATAGCAGGCGGCGAAGGCGGCGAGCAGGTTGCTCACGTTGTAGCGGCCGATGAACGGGCTCTCGAGCTCGATGCTGCCCTCGGGCCAGACGAGGCGCAGGGCGGTGCTCTTGAAACTCAAGCGGACGTTCTCTGCGCGGACCACGGCCTCGGACGACTCGCCGAAGGTGATCAGCTTGACCGTCGCCGGCACCACGGCGGCCAGCTGGCGGCCATGCGGGTCATCGAGGTTGATGACCGCGGCGCGCGGGGCCGTGCCGGCGGCGCCGGTGAAGAGCCGGGACTTCACCGTGAAGTATTCCGCCATCGTCTTGTGATAGTCGAGATGGTCGCGGGTGAGATTGGTGAAGACGGCCACGCCGAACTGCATGCCGAGCACGCGGTGCTGGTCGATGCCATGGGAGCTGACCTCCATGGCGGCCTGGCGGCAGCCGGCGTCGCGCATCTGGGCGAGCAGGCCGTAAAGCTCGAGCGACTCGGGCGTGGTGCGGTAGGACGGCACGATGCGGTTGCCGAGGTCGTAGTTGACGGTGCCGATGAGGCCGACGCGCTGCACCGGGGTGGAAAGCAGGTGCTTGATGAGGGTGGCGACGGTGGTCTTGCCGTTCGTGCCGGTCACGCCGACGAGGTCGAGGGCCTTGTCGGGGAAGTTGAAATAACGCCGCGACACCAGCGCGAGCGACCGGCGGGCATCGGCGACCTGGACATAGGTGACGCGCGCCGCGGTGCCGGAGGGGATCTTCTCGCCGACGATGGCGACGGCGCCGCGCTGGATGGCCTCATCGATGAAGGAGCTGCCGTCGGCGCGCCGGCCCGGCAGCGCGAAGAACAGGTTGCCCGGCATCACCCGGCGGCTGTCCATGGCCAGGCCCGAGATGGGGCGCTCAAGGTCGCCCTTGCTGGTCAGAAATTCGCCGTCCCGGAAGTAGTCGGAGAGTTTCGGGGCCATCTTGAAAATGCGCTGGGAAACGGGGTCGGCCGGGCGGGTGCGGGTCTTGGGCAGGGAGCGGAAGGCGGCGACCAGCGGGTAGTTGGGTGTGAGGTAACCGATCACCGGGCACCTCCGGACAGGGCGAGCAGGCTGCGGGTGGCCGGGGCGACGGGCTTGATCTCGAGGTATTGCACGAGCTGCTCGGCGATGCGCTGGAAGGCCGGCGCGGCGACGGCACGGCCGTAATTCAAGCCGCCCGGCACCTGGGCATCGTCCACGATGACGGTGAGGACCACCTCGGGGCGGCTTGCCGGGAAGAAGCCCACGAAGGAACCGACGTGGTGGGTCGTGACGTAACGGCCGTCGATGATCTTCTGGGTGGTGCCGGTCTTGGCGGCGATCTCGAAGCCCGGCAGGTCGAAGCCGGCACCCGTGCCGTCCTTGCCGACGACGCCGTGCAACAGCTGGGCCAGCAGCGCGCTGGTGCTGGGCTTGAGCACCTGGCCGATCCGCTCGGGGGCGTAGGAATGGGTGACATTGCCATTGGCATCGCGGATCTCCTGGATGATCTGCGGGCGGAGCAACACGCCGCCATTGGCGACCGTGCTCATCGCCATGTGCATCTGCAGGGGCGTGGCGGCGACCGCGTGGCCCATGGGCATGCGCGTGATCGTCAGGCCGTCCCAGTTTTTCGGCGGCTCCAGCATGCCCCGCTCCTCGCCGCCGAGCTGGAAGCCGGTGCGCTGGCCGAAGCCGAACTTGCGGGCGTAGTCGTAGAAATTCTGCTCGCCCATCAGCATCGCGAGGTGGGCCGCGCCGCGGTTGCTCGAGTGGCTGACGATCTCCGCCACGCTCAGGCGGCCGAACTCATGGTCCTCCTTGGGCAGCTTGAGGTCGCGGCCCTTGTAATTGACGATCGGGTTGCCGCAGTCGAAGCCCGTGAGCGGCGTGACCAGCCCCTGGTCGAGGGCGGCCCCGGCGGCGACGATCTTGAAGACCGAGCCGGGCTCGATCTGGTCGGTGATGGCCCGGTTGCGCTGCACGTCGAGCGGGGCCTTGTTGTATTCGTTGAGGTTGAACGACGGGTAGTTGGCCAGCCCCAGGATGCGGCCGGTCATCGGGTCGCTGACGATGATGGTGGCGAACTTCGGCTGGTATTTCGCGCCGATGCCGCGCAGCTCGTTCTCGATCATGTGCTGCACGACGGAGTCGATCGTCAGCACGACGTCGTGGCCGTCCTTGACCGGGATCTCGCGGGAGCGGAACTGGGCCATCTCGCGGCGGGCGCCGTCCTTCTCGGACTCGATCCAGCCGTCCTCGCCCTTCAGGAAAAGGTCGAACTTGCTCTCGACGCCGGCGGCCGCGGAACCCTCCTTGTTGACGAAACCGATGAGGTGGGCGGCCAGCTCGTTGCCCGGGTAGACGCGGCGGTAGACGCGCTCGGCGGTGAGGCCGCGGACGTTGAGCGCCGCGATCTTGGCGAAGGTCGGTTCGTCCACGCCCTCGCGGAGCTTGACCCAGCGGTCCTTGGTCAGGCCGTCCACCGTGCCGTCGCGCTTGTCGGCCTCGGGCTTGATGGCGCGCATGGCGGGAGTGAAGGCCTTTTCCACGTCGGCCACCGGCAGGCCGAGCAGCGCGGCCAGCTGGACGCGCTTGGCCTGCTCCTCGGCGGCGCGGCGGGCGCGCTTCGCGGGGTTCTTGTCAATCTGGAGGAACTCGTCGAGCGCCCAGGCGTCGACGGCGACGGTCATCTCCGAGCGGCTGGTCGCGAGCAGGTTGCCGCGGGAGTCGAGGATCGTGCCGCGCCGGGCGTGCTCGATCACGATCTGGCGGCGGGCCTTGTCCACGAAGCGCAGCAGCTCGTCGCGGTCGATCACGTGCAGGAAGACCAGGCGCACGCCCACGGCCATGAAGCAGGCGACGACCCCGAGGGCGAGGAACGTCAGGCGGTTGTTGGCAAAACCCTTGGACATCGCGGCGATTTAGCGGAGGGCGGCGGTGACGAGGCGGAAGGTGGGGGCGCTGTCGCCGGCCGGGACCGAGGCGACGTTGAAGATCTCCCGGTTGCGCTTGGCGGCGAGGCGCAGCTCGGGCGAACCCTCGACGCGGACGACCTGGGCTTCCTTCGGGGTGCCGAGGCCGAGGCGCATGGCCTGGTTCTGCTTGAGCAGGGCGTCGGGGTTGACCGCGGCGGCGACCTCGGCGTTGACCTCGTCCAGGCGGCGCTCGACGTCGGCGATGCGCGCCACGAGGGCGCGGCTGCGGTTGGCGGTCTGCGAGATTTCCTGGCGGACCCAGACGGCGCCGAGGCCGAGGGTGCCCGAGAAGACGAGGAGCAGCAGGCTCAGGGCGATGAGCCGGTTGACGTTGGCGTTGGCCGGAGGCGGTTTCATGGCGGGCGCGGGATCAGAGTTTGCGGAGGACGCGCAGCTTGGCGGAGCGGCTGCGGGGGTTGGCGGAAATCTCGGCCTCGGACGGGATGAGTGGCTTGCGCGTCAGCGGGTCGGCGAGCTTGGTGCGGAGCTGCTGCGGCGTGGCGTCGTTGGCGTCGACCGGCTGGCCGCACATGGCGCGGAAGAACTGCTTCACGGGCCGGTCCTCGAGGGAATGGAAGCTGATGACGGCCAGGACGCCGCCGGGGGCGAGCTTGGCGAAGGCCGCGGGCAGCGCGCGCTCGATGGCGCCGATCTCGTCGTTGACGGCGATGCGGATGCCCTGGAAGGCGCGCGTGGCGGGATGGATGCGGCTCTCGCGCTTCACCGCGGCCGGGAGGGCGTCGGAGATCAGCTGGGCGAGCGAACCGGTGCGGGCCAGCGCGCCGGTGCCGCGGGCGGACTCGATGGCCGAGACGACCCGGCGCCAGTTCTGCTCCTCGCCAAGGTCGCGGATGGCGCGGACGAGGGCATCGTGGCTGGCGACCTCGAGCCAGCGGGCGGCGGGCTGGCCGGAGCGCGGGTCCATGCGCATGTCGGCCGGGGCGTCGTTGCGGAAGGCGAAGCCGCGGTCGGCCTCGTCGAGCTGGAAGGAGGAGACGCCGAGGTCGAAGAGGATGCCGTTGAAACCGGTGTCGGGCAGCGTGGCCAGGTCGCCGAAGTTCAGGTCGACCAGGCGGAAGGTGGCGGGAAACTCCGCGCGGAGGGCCGCGGCGCGGGGCTGGGCGGCGGGATCACGGTCGAGGGCGACGACGCCGGCGCCGGTTGCGAGAATGGCGCGGGTATGGCCGCCGCCACCGAAGGTGCAGTCGAGGTGGCACGTGCCCGGGAGTGGCGCGAGGTATTCAAGGACCTCGTGCAACATCACGGGTTGGTGCCCCGGGTTCATGGCGCGGGTGGGAAGTTCAAGCGCGGGCGCGGACATGGAGTTTCTTCCACGGGAGGGCGATCGAGATCGGCTCGCGCAGGAGGGAGCGGCGGTTCGCGCAGAAAACAGGGGACAGCTTGGGCAACGGCTGGGGCCGGATGAGCGTGATCAGTGTTTTCATGGGTTAGAGGCCGATGCGGCGCATCATGTCGCCGAAGTTCTCGCCCGCGGTGCTGCGCGTCATCTCGGTCCAGCGGGCCGGGCTGAGGATGTTGAAGGTGTCGCCCATACCGCTGAGGACCGCGTCCTTCGCGATGCCGGCGTGGCGCAGGAGGTCGGCGCTGACGCCGAAGCGGCCCTGCTTGTCGAAGGTGAACGAGAGCGCCTCGGAGAAAATCTTGGCCTTCACGGCCTGCGCGTCGCGGTCCGACAGCTTCATTTCCGAAATCTGCGCGAGGAGCTTGTCGACGCGCGCGGGCGGCAGCACGGCGATGTAACCGTCGGGATGCGGAATCGCCAGGAACGTCTCCTCGTCCGTGTGCACCCAACGCCACAACGACGGAATCGTGAGACGATTCTTGTCGTCGAGCGTGTGCTCAAAACGGCCGGAATAAACGGTTGTGCGTGATTGCGCCATGGAAGGTGTCTGGAGGCCCCTTCCCCCAAGACGCCCCATTTCTCCCCATTTACCTCCCCACAAGCAAGTAAAAACCCGCACCGAATCGTCAAAATTTGTTCACAAATTACCCCCAAAACGGAGGTTCCGCATCCGCCCCCCTCCCCCGCCCGTTCAGGCCTGATCGTCGCCGGTCAGAAAGTGACTACCCTTGCTCACGGGGTTCAGCGCGGCGGCATGGACGACCAGCAGCGCAGTCTGCACGGCGTTGCGCAGCTCGATCAGTTCGGCCGTGGGCCGGCAATCACGGTAGAACGCCTGGATATCCTCGCGCAGCTCGAGAAGGATGCGTCGCGCCCGGGCCAGCCTGCGCGGCGAACGGATGATACCGGCATAGTTCCACATCGTGGTCCGGATCTGGTGCAGGTCCTGCCGCACCAGCATGGGATCTGCGGGCCTTTCGGGACTGGTCCAAGCCTTAGGCGTAGGCAGATGAAACTGCCCGGTGCGCAATTCCAGGACGTCGGCCCCGGCCGCGGCCTTGGCGCCGACCAGGCATTCAAGCAGCGACGTGCTCGCAAGACGGTTGGCTCCGTGCAACCCGGTGCAGGCGGTCTCGCCGATGGCGTTCAGGTGGCGGACATTCGTGCGCCCCTGCAGGTCAGCGTGCACGCCGCCGCAGGAGAAATGCGCCGCCGGCACGACGGGAATGCGCTCGCGCGTGATGTCCACCCCACCCTCGAGGCAGCGCTGATAGATCCCCGGAAAACGTTCGCGGATGAACTCCGGTTTGAGGGAGGCAAGATCGAGGAAAACGCACGCCTCGCCCGTCGTGGCGAGGTGCTGCTTGATCGCGCGGGAGACCACATCGCGCGGCGCGAGCGAGCCGAGCGGGTGCACGCCGTCCATGAACCGCCGGCCCGCCGCATCGACGAGCACGGCCCCCTCCCCGCGCAGGGCCTCGGTGATGAGGAACGGCGCCGCGCCGGGCAGGCTCAGGACCGTCGGGTGGAACTGGACGTATTCGAGATCCATCAGCCGCGCGCCGACGCGGTAGGCCATCGCCACCCCGTGGCCGACGCTGCCGGGCTGGTTCGTCGTGTGCAGGAAAATCCCGCCGAGCCCGCCGGTCGCGAGCACGGTTTTCTTCGCCACGAAAGCGACGACCTCGCCGGTCGTCGTGTCGAGCGCATAGCAGCCGAAACAGGTGAGCGGCTCGTAGCGGTCGCGCGCGTCGCTTGAGCTGTGCGAAAGCGTGGCGAGGTCGATCGCGGAGAAACCGCTGCGGCGCGTGATACCGGGGGTCGTGTCAACCTTGCGCGCCAGCGCCGCGAGGATGGCGTGGCCGGTGGCGTCCTTGGCGTGGATGATGCGGCGCTCGGTGTGCCCGCCCTCGCGGGCAAGGTCGAGGCGGCCGGCGGCGTCGCGGTCGAAATCCACGTGCAGTTCGTCCAGCAGCAGTTCCTTCACCGCCGCCGGGCCCTCGCGCACCAGCTGGTCGATGGCCGCGGGGTTCGCGGTGTGGTCGCTGGCCTCGAGGATGTCCTGCGCCAGTCGGGCGGGATCAGGGCTCGTGTCGTAGATGATGCCACCCTGGGCCCAGTCGCTGTTGGCGCGCAACGGTTCGCCAAGCGAAAGCAGCTCCACCTTGAATCCGGCCCGGGCCGCGTGCCACGCGTAGGCGGAACCGGCAAGGCCGGCCCCGAGGACGAGACAGTCGGTGTGGATGGTTCTCATGAGGGATTAACCGCAAAGGCACGAAGACACGAAGAAGGAGGACCCGGCAGAACTTTGTGCCTCTGTGTCTTTGTGGTTCATTTCCTTCCTTTCTGCAGGTCGAGGCTTAGGTCTGCCGCGGCCACGGAGTGCGTGAGGGCCCCGATGCTGATCACATCCACGCCCGGCAGCGCGTAATCGCGCAGGGTGGCAAATTTCACCCCGCCGGAAACCTCCACCACGGCGCGTCCCTTGATCACCGCGACGGCGGCGTGCACCTGGGCCGGCGTCATGTTATCGAGCAGGATGATGCCGGCGCCGGCGCGGACGGCCTCCTTCACTTCCGCAAGGGTCTTGGCCTCGACCTCGATCTTCGCCCCGTGCGGCGCGGCGGCCTGGCAGAGCTTCACCGCCCGGGTGAGCGAGCCCGCGGCGGCGATGTGGTTGTCCTTGATGAGCACGTGCTCGCCGAGGGACGAACGGTGGTTGAAGCAGCCGCCGCAGCGCACGGCGTATTTCTCGAGGGCGCGGTAGCCGGGCGTCGTCTTGCGGGTGTCGACGATGCGCACCCCGGTGCCGCGCACGGCATCGGCATAACGCCGCGCCTGCGTCGCGATGCCGCTGAGTCGCTGCAGGAAATTGAGCGCCGTGCGCTCGGCGGTGAGCAGCGCGACCGTCGGTCCCTCGACGCGGAGGACCGCAGCGCCCCGCTTCACGCGGTCGCCGTCTTTGGCGAGCAGCTTCACCTTCAAGGCGGGGTCAACCCGCGCGAACACCGTGGCGGCGACCTCGAGGCCGCAGATGACGAGATCCTGCTTGGCGTCGATGACGGCGCGGCTGCGGTGCTTCGCCGGGAAGATGGCGCGACTGGTCACGTCGCCGAGGCCGGCGTCCTCCTCAAGGGCGAGATCGATCAGGTGGGCGGTGCGGACGTCGTTCATGGGAAATATGTAATATAATACGTTACAAATTATCGGGACGGTCAGGGCTTCGGCGTGAGCTCGAACATGCGCTCGATGCTGCGGGCGGCGCGCTGGCGCAGGCCTTCGTCGAGGGTGATGATCTGCTCGGGGCGCGGGGCGGTCATCGCCTGGAGCACCTTCTCGAGGGAGTTGAGCTTCATGTAGGGGCACAGCCGGCAGCCGCCGATGAACCGTTTCTCCGGCGTCTCCACCTGCAGGCGGCCGACCAGGCCGCACTCGGTCAGCATCAGGAAATAAGGCGCCGGCGTGTTTTTCACGTATTTCATCATCGCGCCGGTGCTGCCGACGAAATCGGCGGCCGCGGCCACCTCGGCGGTGCACTCGGGATGCGCAACAACCCGGAGGCCGGGAAACCGGGCGCGCGCGGCGGTGATGTCGGCGGCGGTGAACTGGTCGTGCACGATGCAGGTGCCGTCGGACGAGACGATCTCCTTGTCCACGCCCCGGCGCTTCAGCTCGGCGCGGACATTGTCCGCCATCAGCCGGTCCGGCACGAAGAGGATGCGCCGCTGCGGCAGGCCGGCGACGATGTCATAGACGTTGCCCGAGGTGACGCAGACGTCCGACTCGGCCTTCACCTCGGCGGTGCTGTTGATGTAACAGACGACGGCCGCATCCGGATAGAGCGCCTTCAGCTTGCGCACGCCCTCGCCGGTGATCGAGTCGGCCAGCGAGCAGCCCGAGCCGCGGTCGGGCACGACGACGGTGGCGTGCGGCGAGAGGATCTTCGCGGTCTCGGCCATGAACACGACGCCGGCGAAGACGATCTTCCTCGCCCTCGAGTCGCGTGCCTGCTGGCTGAGGAAGTAGGAGTCACCCTTGAAGTCCCCCACCCCGTAGATGATCTCCGGCTCGACGTAGGAGTGCGTGAGGATGACGGCATCCTGCTCGCGCTTCAATCGGTTGATCTCAAGCGTCAGCGGCGCGATGCGGCGGCAGGCCTCGTAGTTCCACTGGCGGCCGGGCTCGCAGTCCACGTGCAACAAGGCCTTGAGCAGCCGGTCGGCCTCGGTGTCGATCTCGGTGGGAGTGAAGGTGGTCGCGAGAGTGGTCACGGGAAGGAACATTGATTGGCCATGGCCGGGAATTGGGCAAATTTTATCAGTGTCATGGCTTGATAGTCAGTCAGTTCGACCGTCGGACGGTTCCGGCCGGATGACCGGCGCCTGCGCCCGCGAGGCGGGACCCGCGGGCGGCGCGGGCCAAAAGCTGTCAGGAGACACGTGCTCCGGCGGATTGGCGTCTTGCCACCCGGTCAGACCGGGCAATTTTTGCCGCGTGGCGTTGCGTTACCTCACCATCGACTTCAACTCCTTCTTCGCCTCGGTGGAGCAGCAGGAGCGCCCCGAACTCCGGGGCAAACCGGTCGGCATCGTGCCGGTGATGGCGGAGACCACCGGCTGCGTCGCCGTCAGCCTCGAGGCCAAGGCCCTGGGCCTGACCCGCAACGCCCGCGTGTCCGACGCCCGCCGGATGTGCCCCGGCATCGTCATCGTCGAGGCCCGGCCCGAGACCTACATCAACTATCACCGGAGGCTGAAGGATGTCATCGCCTCGCTCGTGCCGGACATCGAGGTGCAGTCCATCGACGAGGTGACCGCCCACCTGCACGAGATGCTGGACCGCACCGAGGCCGAAAAGCTGGCGAGGAAGATCAAGGCCAAGATCACCCGCGAGGTCGGCCCCCTGCTCCGCAGCTCCATCGGCATCGCCCCGACGTGGCTGCTGGCGAAGGTCGCCTCCGACATGCAGAAGCCTGACGGGCTGGTGATCCTCGACGCCGAGGACATCCCCGCGAAGCTGCTGCACCTCGCGCCCGGCGACATCGCCGGCATCGGCCCCAACATCCAGCGCCGCCTCGGCGAGCACGGCATCACGACGATGGCGCAGCTCTACGCCGCCACGATGGCCGAATTCCGCGGCATCTGGGGCGGCATCCGCGGCGAACAGATCTGGCGCCTCTTGCACGGCGAGGATCTCCCCTACTTCGAGCAAAAGACCGGACAGAGCATCGGCCATGGCCACGTGCTGCCGCCGGCCAAGCGCAATCACCCCGACGCCCTCGCCGTGCTGCACCGGTTGCTGCAGAAGGCGGCGATGCGCCTGCGCCATTCCAGGCTCTATGCGTCCGCCCTGAGCATCTCGGTGGACTACACCGACGAGACGCGCTGGTCCGACGAGTTCCAGCTCACGGAAACGCAGGATACCCTGCGGCTCACGCACGCGCTGAACGACCTGTGGAAAAAGCGCCCCGCACGATTCTCCCGCAGCACCCCGCTGCGCATCGGCGTGCACCTCACCGGCCTGATCGACCTGAAGATGCACACGCCCGACCTGTTCGAGGAACCGGTGGAAAAGGCCCGCGGCAAGCTCTTCGCGGCGGTGGACCACCTGAACAAGGTGCTCGGCAAGAACACGGTCTACCTCGGCGGCGCCCACGGCGCCACGCAGGACGCACCGATGCGCATCGCCTTCACCCGCATCCCCGAGCCCGAGATCGAGGAGATCGACCGGAGCTACGAGGGCCGGCTCAAGAAGCCGAAGAAGCCCGCGCCGCCGGAGCCGGAGGCCTGGTAGGTGTTTCCGGGCTTCACTTTGCCCGGCCGGGCGCGGATGCTCGGGCCATGCAGACGCCCACCGACATCCAGCTCATCGGCACGGAAGTCGCCCTCCGCTGGGCGGACGGCCACGAAAGCTTCATCTCCTTCGCCACGCTGCGGGCCGCCTCGCCCAGCGCGGAGGTCAAGGGCGAGCGCGACATCTTCGGCCACCAATACGGCGGCGAGGTGCCGAAGAATTTCGTCGGCATCGAGGTGACCGGCTGGGAGCGCATCGGCAACTACGCCATCCGCTTCGAGTTCAGCGACGGCCACCGCACGGGGCTCTACAGTTACGAGCTGCTGCGGGAGCTGGGGGATGCGGGCAAGGGCTGAGGCACCAGCTCCGGCTTTGGTGGGAGGGGTTTTACACCCCGACGGGATTGATGCCCTCTTCGCTGTCGGGGTATAAAACCCCTCCCACCCAGAAATGGCACGCCGACAAGCGGCGGCCCTAAATTTCTGACCGGCGCGGAGCGGAATCCGCGCCCTACCGGCCCGCGACCACGCCGCGCTCGCTGCGTTCGACGAAGGAGAGGAAACGCTGGAAATCAGGCGTGGCACCGAGCGGGTGCGCGTGCATCTGCTCGAAGGCCTGCGTGCGGTTGTGGCCGGCGCGGTAGAAGACCCGGAAGGCCTGCTTCACCGCCTCCAGCCGGTCGGGCGCAAAGCCGTTGCGCTCGAGGCCGACCTTGTTGATCGAGCGCGCGATCGCGGGGTTGCCGTCGGCGATGATGTAGGGCGGCACGTCCTGCACGATCTTGGACATGGCGCCGACCATGGCGTAGGCGCCGACCCGGCAGAACTGGTGGACGCCGCACTTGGCGCCGAGGCCGACATAATCATCCACGATGACGTGCCCGGCAAGGCCGACCGAGTTGCTCGCGATGATGTGGTTGCCCAGCTGGCAGTCATGCGCAACGTGGCTGTAGGCGAGGATGTTGTTGTCGCTGCCGATGACCGTGAACTCACCGTCCTTGGTGGCGCCGTGCACGCTGACATACTCGCGGAAGACATTGCGGTCGCCGATCTTCACGCCGGGGCGACCGCCCTTGTATTTCAGGTCCTGCGTCTTGGTGCCGATGCAGGTGAAAGGGAAGATCTCGCACTGGGTGCCCACCGTGGTGAACCCCTCGACGCTGGCGTGGTGGTGCAGCACGGTGCCGGCGCCGATGACAACCGTGGCGCCGACGAAGGCGTAGGCACCGACGACCACATCGTCGCCCAATTCCGCGCCGGGCTCGATGATGGCGGTGGGGTGGATCTGCTTGGCCATGGGGTCAGTCCAGCGCGCTGCTGTCGACGGTGGCGAACATCAGGTCGGCCGAGCAGACGGCCTGGCCGTTGACGCTGCATTCGCCCTCGGCGCACGCGATGGTGCCGCGGACCTTGGTCAGCTTGACCTTGATGAGCAGCTGGTCGCCGGGCCGGACCGGCTTGCGCCACTTCACCTTGTCGCAGCTCATGAACAGGGCGGTCTTCCCCTCCATGGTGGTCTTGCGGATCATGAGGATGCCGGCGGCCTGCGCCATGGCCTCCACCTGCAGCACACCGGGCATCACGGGATTGCCGGGATAATGGCCCTGAAAAAACGGCTCGTTGAAGGTGATGTTCTTGATCGCCGTCAGCGAGTCCTCGGTCAGCTCGACCACGCGGTCGAGCATGACGAACGGGTAGCGGTGCGGCAGCGTGTCGAGCACGCGGCGGATATCCAGGGTGGTCTCGGTCGCGATCTCGGCCTTGGCCGGCGCGGGCTTGGCGGCCTTCTTGCCGCCCTTCTGCCAGGCGGTGTATTTCTCGAACAGGATCTTGGTCAGCTCGGCGTTGACGGCATGGCCGGGGCGCGTCGCGACGATGTGCGCCTTCAGCGGCACGCCGAGGAGCAGGATGTCGCCGATGATATCAAGGATCTTGTGGCGCACGAACTCGTCGGCGAAGCGCAGCGGCTCCTTCGAGATGATCTTGTCGCCCTTGATGACCACGGCGCAGTCGAGCGAGCCGCCCTTGATCTTGCCCAGCTTGATCAGCTCCTCGATGTCCTCGTAGATCGTGAAGGTGCGCGCCGCGGCGACCTGGGACGCGTAGACCTCGGGATCGATGACGAGCGAGAGATGCTGGGTGTGGATGCCACGGTCGTCGGCCGAGGTGCAGGTGATCTTCAGGCCGTCATACGGCAGCGCGATGATGGAGGAGTTGCCGCGGGCGACGGAGATGGTCTCGGTCAGGGAGAAATACTCGCGCTCGGCGTCCTGCTCGACGGGTTCGCCCTGCTGGATGAGCTGGACGAAAGGCCGGGACGAGCCGTCCATGATCGGCGGCTCGCTGGCGTCGATGTCGATGATGAGGTTGTCGATGCCGCAGCCGTGGAGGGCGCTGAGCACGTGCTCGACGGTGTGGAGCTTGGCGTGGCCGACCTGGATGGTGGTGGCGCGCACGAGGTCGGTGACCTGGTCCACGCGCGGCTTGAGCTCGGGGTGGCCGTGCAGGTCGACGCGCCGGAACACGATGCCGTGGTTCACGGGGGCGGGCTTGAAAGTCATGTGCACGGCGTCTCCGGTGTGCAGGGCGTTGCCCTTGATGGAGACCTCGCGCAGAAGGGTGCGCTGCTTCATGGGTATGTCGCGGCAGTGTCGGAAACCTCTTGGAAATGACAAGCTTGGAGATGCGGCGGGGGCCGGCGGAGGCCGGCCCGGAAGAAATCCGAGGGCGGTGTTGACACCACCGAAAGGCCACGGGTAATCCTATCCCCTTACGTAACCAATCCACCTTACTGTTCCCGTCATGCCCGCAGCCAACGATCTCAAAAAAGGCCAAGTCATCACCTTCAACGGCGAGCCGCACCTCATCATGGAGACGCAGCACCGCACGCCCGGCAACCTGCGCGCCTTCGTCCAGGTAAAGATGCGCAACCTGCGCTACGGCAAGTCGCTCGAACAGCGCTTCAACTCCCCCGACCACGTCGATGTCCTCCAGACCGACCGCCGCACGCTGGAGTTCAGCTACGCCGACCGCGAGGTCTTCTCCTTCATGGATCCCGAGACCTTCGAGACCTTCGAGATCAACGCCACCATGATCGGCGACGCCAAGAACTACCTGGTCGCCAACGGCAAGGCCGACGTCCTCTTCATCAACGAGGTGCCGGTCACCATCGACATCCCCTCCTCCGTCACCCTCAAGGTCGCCGAGAGCTCCGAGGGCATCAAGGGCGACACCGCCAGCAACGTCCAGAAGCCCGCCACCATGGAGACCGGCCTGGTCGTCCAAGTGCCGCTCTTCATCAAGGCCGGCGAGCTCATCAAGGTCAGCACCGCCGACGGCTCGTATCTCGGCCGCGCCTGAGTCAGCGCGCTTCGCAAACCTTCAGCCCGCGGTTCACGCCGCGGGCTTTTTTGTGCCGGTTTTTGGAGGCGGGGGGCCATCAGCCCCGCGGGTTGACCTGTAGGTGGCGTGCTTGCACGCCACGTGGCGCGCAAGCGCGCAGCCTGCATTGGCGAATGATGCCTTCGCCCTGCGGGGCTGATGGCCCCGCCTCCATCCGGCAAAATCACCTACCACGGCACCACGGTCGCATCCCCGGCGTTGATCGCCGCCACCGCCGCCTGGTAGGCCGCCGTCGCCTCCGGCAGGTCGCTGGCCGACATCCGCAGGTCGCGGAGCAAACCGTCGCGCAGGCCGTAGATCCAGCCGTGCACGGTCAGCTCCTGGCCGCGCGCCCACGCATCCTGCACGATGGTCGTCGAGGCCACGTTGAAGACCTGCTCGACCACGTTCAATTCGCACAACCGCGAGCTGCGGGCGGTGTCATCGGGCAGCCGGTGCAGGCAGGCGTCGTGCTTCTCACGGACGTCCTGCACGTGGCGCAGCCAGTTGTCGGCCAGGCCGACACGCTCGCAGCGGATGACCTTGCCGACGCCGCCGCAGCCGTAGTGGCCGACCACCATGATGTGCTTCACCTTCAGCACATCGACGGCGAACTGGATGACCGAAAGGCAGTTCAGGTCCGTGTGCACGACGACGTTGGCCACGTTGCGGTGCACGAACACCTCGCCGGGCAGCAGGCCGATGATCTCGTTGGCCGGCACGCGCGAGTCCGAGCAGCCGATCCAGAGGTATTCGGGATTCTGCTGGCGCGAGAGCTTCTGGAAGAATTCCGGGTCCCGGCGCTTGATCGCCTCCGCCCAGGCTTGGTTCTGCTCGAAGAGCTTCTGCAGGCTGTGCATGGGGGCGAGATTCGGGACACGCCGCCGGTTGTCCACTCTCGAATCACGCCGGTCCGCCTCAGGGGGCCTTGGCCGGCACGCTCTCCTCGAGGATCTCGAGCGGGCCGAGCTTGACGCTGCCTTCCTTGAGCGGCGTGGCAATCGTCACCTCCTCCTCCTTCAGGTGGCGGTCGAAGAAGGGCACGCCGGCGGCCAGCATCTTCGGATAAAGCTCGTTCAAGTCATGCCGGTCGGGCTCGTCCACGACCATGGTCGTTTTCCAGAGCTCGGCGGGCTTCTCCTTCCGGTCGCCGGGGAATTTCCACGCCGTGACCCGGATGAAGAGCTTCTCCTTCTGCGCGGCCAACAGCTTGTGCTCGTAGAACCCCCATTGCCGTTTGGCATAGAGCCGGGGATCCACGGCCGCGGCGTGCAGGCTTTCGAACTGCGTGGGCTCCAGCCTGTCCGAGGATATGTCACCATCGATGTTGGCGAGGTAGGGATTCCGCACGTGGCCGCGTCCGTAAAGCAGGGTCAGGACGACGTCGGGCGTCTCACCGGCCACGCTCTCGCGGAACCCGTGGGCATGGAGGGTCTGCCGCAACTGGGCCAGCAACCCGGCCTCGTTGACCGGCAGCACCAGCTTCTGCGCCGAGGGCGCCTGCTTCAACGAGGCGACCAGGTAAACCTTGCCGTGCTCGATGGGCCCGCCCTTGTGCACGCCCTGCCACCGCTGATCGACGCTGGAACGCACGCCGATTTCCACTTCCGCGGCCGGGACGGTGACGGCTGCTTCCGCCGCACGGCCGGAGACGGCGACGAGGGCGAAGCCGGCCAGCCCCTGGATCAACAGACAAGTGCGTGAAATTGATTTCATGACCAGTCCCGGCCGACCGGGACTGACGTGAGCTTGCCTCGGCCGCGGGCAAAGTCACGTTTGGAAAGAAGATCATGAAACCCCTTCGCCGCCTGCTTTTCCTTCTGGCCATGGCCGCTTCCGGCATCCTGTCCCTTGCCGCCGATGACGCCCCGCGGTTCAATCACGCCGCGTTTTACGTCCTGGACCTGAAGGCCAGCGCCGACTTCTACCGCGAAGTCATCGGCCTGCCGGTGATCCCCGAGCCGTTTCACGACGGCAACTGGATCGAGATCAACGACGCGAAGGAGTAGACCGTTCATGTCGCTGACCTGCCCGCTGTGCCGCGGAGTGTTGATTGCGGCCGAGAAATCCTGCCGCTGCGCGCAGGGCCACGCCTTCGACCGGGCCAAGGAAGGTTATCTCTCGCTTCTGCACGGCCGGCAGAAGGGCGAAGGCCGTGGCGACAGCAAGGCCATGATCCTCGCCCGCGACCGCGTGCACCGGGCGGGGGTCTTTGATCCCTTGGTGCAGGCGCTGGCCGCTCTGCCATTCGCGACGCCGCCGGAAAGCGTCCTCGAGCTGGGCTGTGGTGAAGGCTTCTTTCTCGGGCACATGGTGCGGTCCCACGGCATCGCCACCAGCTACGGCCTGGACCTGTCGGTCGACGCCGTGAAGCTGGCCGCCAAGACGCTGAAGCAGTCGCTCATCCTGCGCGCCGACCTGCTCAATCCCCTGCCCTTCGCCGACGGCAGCCTCGACCTGGTCCAGTCGATCTTCGCCCCGCGACCCCTGGCCGAGATCAAACGCGTCCTGCGCCCGGGCGGCTACGTCCTCTTTGTCTATCCCCAAGCCGACCACTGGCACGAGATCCGCACCTTTCTCCCGCTGGCCAAAATCGGCGAGGAGAAACTCCCGGCCGAGTTGGAAGGCTTCACCGCCTGCGCCTCCTTGCACGTGACCGAGAAAATCGAACTGAACCACGCCGTGCTCGTCGACCTGGTGGAAATGTCCCCCTCTATCCACCGCCTAACGCGAGAGGGGACTTCGTGGAAAAGCCTCCTTCCATATACCCTGATGGTAACCCTTTCCGTGCGTGCGATACTTTTCTGCAAACTTTAGGATTTCTAGGGCCTAATTCAGGAGCCAACTGGCAACCGAATTATGATTTTTCGCGGACCATATAGCCTGCTCTGCTTAACTTTACTTTTCGGGATGCCGGCGTCCATGAGCTCCTTCGTGATTTCCTTTACTCGAGCGGGATCTGCTCGGGGATCAATTACGACTTCATGTATCCAAGCCCAATTATTCTGCGGTATTACAATGATCATCTCATATCCATTCGAGGGATCGCCTTTTAACTTCGCCATGGTAAGATCGATTCTATGATTCCGATCGTCAAAATCATGTGCAATTAAGCGCACCTCCTTTTCGTGTGAATAGGCGCGCCGTTTGAATAGGATTGCCGGGTGCGGATTCTTTATACCCCGCCGAAAGCCGTCAGCGGTAAGAAAGTTCTCTTTAATCTCTTTCAGGAGGAGATACTTAACGCGGCCGATTTTAGTTATTAGAATCTCGTTGGATTCAGGATCAAACTGATCGTCTACTAGAGAGAACAGTTCCCGCGCAGTGGTCTTAACTTTAAGCCCTTCGTTATCCTCGCAGTATAGTCGCCACATTGCGTCTGATTCTCGAGCATGCGTCCAGCATTGCGCATAAAATTTTTGCCCATGCTGCCGTGCTGGAATCTCCTTACCATCTGCACGCACTACTCTCGCTTGAAAAAGAATGTTCTCGTAAGGGTCTCCGAACTTCCTCTCGGCCCATTTAAATGGGCATGTAAGGCGTAACTGCCCCTTCTGAATCGAGCGTAGTTCGGCAAGGGACATATACCTATAGATCGACTGATCTGGTTTTAACCCATTCAGGAAATCAGCCTCTGAAGGAGCAGACTTCATATACCTCACACCACCCGCGACCACAGCACCTTGAGGTAGCGGCTTTCGGGGCAGTTGGAATAGATGGGATGGTCGATGCCGGGGCCGGTGCGGTCGAAGATCTGCAGACGGCGGTTGAGGCGGTGGGCACCCTTGATCACGCATTCCTCGAAGGTCTCGAGCGAGACGAGACCCGAGCAGGAGCAGGTGACGAACAACCCGCCGGGCTTCACGAGGCTGGCGGCGATCTGGTTCAGGTCGGAATATTTCCGCATGCCCTCGGAGGCGCCGGCGGGCTCGCGGGTCATAACGAATTTCGGCGGGTCGCACATCACGGCGTCGAACTGCTCGCCATTCTTCTGCATCTGTCGCGCATAGGCGAAGGCGTCGGCGTGCACCCACTTCAGCTTGTTCGGCGAGATCTGGTTCAGGTTGGCGTTGCGGCGGCCCTGGGTGATGACGTCCTCGTCGAGATCGACGGCCGTCACCTCGGTCGCGCCGCCGAGCATGGCGTTGATCGAGAAGCCGCCGGTGTAGCTGCAAAGGTCGAGCACGCGCATCCCTTTCACGAGCGAACCGAAGCGCTTCCGGTTGTCGCGCTGGTCGCAGAAGAAGCCCGTCTTGTGCCCTTCGGCGAAATCCACCTCATATTTCACGCCGTGCTCGCGGATCTTGACCTTGTCCGGCGCCGAGGCGGTGAGATCCTTCATCTGCGAGGGCTTGATGCCCTCGAGGCTGCCGAGGTCATGGTCCACGTGGACACGGACGTGTTTCGTGCCGAGCAGGCCGTGCAGCAACGGCAGCCACTTCGGCAGGCGCTGGAAGATGCCGAGTGAATACACGTCGCAATACAGCGTGTCGCCGTAGCGGTCGATCGTCAGGCCGCTGATACCATCGCCGTCGGAGTTGATGACGCGCCAGGCGTCGCTCACCGCGTCGAGCTGGAACATGTCCTGGCGCAGCGCCACGGCGCGGCGGATGGCCAGCTCGAAATATTCCTCGCCGATGGGCTCGCTGGAGTGGACGACGACACGCAGCGGCATCTTGGCGCGCGGGTTGAAGAGCCCGGTGCCGACGCGGTGGCCAAACTTGTCGTAAACCGAGACCAGGTCGCCCGGCCGGGCGTCGCGCGAGACATCGCCGAGCATGCGCGGGAAGATGGCCGGCTGGAACGAGACGAACTTCAGCTGGGCCCACGGCTTCGACCACTGCTCGGGCGGCAGCGGGTCGCCCTGGTCGGGACGGCCGGGGTTGATCGGGAGCTTTTCGTCGGTCTCTTCGGACATGGGGCGATTGGGGCGCATCAAGACGGCCTTGGCAACAAATTGGCGGCGTGATCATCAGTCCCGCGAGGCATCGGTCGCGCAACCGGCAACCCGCGGGACTGATAGTCCCGCCTCCGCCAAAGAAAAAGGCCGGTCCGTGAGGACCGGCCTGAAAGAAATGCGGGTGCGGACACCCGCCTCCATTACGCCACGCGCTCGACGACGAGCGGGGGCGGGATCGGCCGCTTGGGCGCGAGGCGGTAGGCGTCCTTGAAGAAGTTGAGCGCCTGCTCGAGCTTCGCCTCGTCGTTGTAGTGGATCATCATCAGAGGCTCGCCCTGCTTGACCTGCGTGCCGACCTTCTTGATCTCCGAGACGCCGACGGCGTAGTCGATCTTGTTGTGGTGAGCGGCATCCTTGCCGGCGCCGAGGAGCGAGACGCCCTTGGCGATCATGGCGGCGTTGATGGTGTGCACGTAGCCGCGCTTCGGGGCGGGCAGCTTGCGGATGTGCTTCGCCGTCGGGAATTTTTCCGGATGATCGATGAAGGACGTGTCGCCGCCCTGGGCCTTGATCATGTCCTTGAACTTCTCGAGGGCCGAGCCGTCGGTCAGGTGGCGCTGCACGGTCTGCTTGGCCGAGAGCGTGGAACCGGCGACGCCGGCGAGGCGGACGATCTCCATGCCGAGCTTGAGCACGAGTTCCTTCATGTCCTCGGGGCCCTCGCCCTTGAGGAGCGCGATGGCCTCCTTGATCTCGAGCGCGGTGCCGACGGTGTCGCCGAGCGGCTGGTTCATGTCGGTGACCAGCGCGACGCAGCGGCGCTTCATCGAGCGGCCGACGCGGGTCATGGAGCGGGCGAGCTGCTTGGCCTGCTCGAGGTCCTTGATGAAGGAGCCGTTGCCCCACTTGACGTCGATCACGAGGCCCTCGGCGCCCTCGGCGAGCTTCTTGGAGAGCACGCTGCCGGTGATGAGCGGGAGGCTCGGGATGGTGCCGGTCTCGAGGCGGAGGTCGTAGAAGATCTTGTCGGCCGGGGCGAGCTCGGGGCTCTGCTCGGCGATGGCGCCGCCGACGCGCGCGAGCTGGTCGACGAAGTGCTGGATCGACATGTGGCTCTTGAAGCCCGGGACGGCCGAGAGCTTCTCGAGGGTCGTGATGACGAACTCCTGCTCGACGCCGCACATCATCGGGACGACGACGCCGCTGGCCATGGCGAGCGGGGCGAGGACGAGGGCGGTCTTGTCGCCGACGCCGCCGGTGGAATACTTGTCGATCTTCGGCTTGGAGATGTGGGACAGGTCGATGACTTCGCCGGAAAGCATCATCTCCTCCGTGAGGATCGCCGTCTCCTGGGCCGACATGTTGGCGAAGAAAATCGCCATCAGGAGGGCCGCCTGCTGGTGCTGCGGCATCTCTCCATCAAGGGTCGAATCGATGATGTAGCGGATTTCCTCCTGCGTAAATTCCTGGCCGTCGCGTTTCTTCTCAATCAGTGAAGTAAACGACGGCTTGATGAACCGGCGGGTGGGAATGGGACGTTTTCTCATGGAAGGCACTGTGTGTGGCGAGGGGATCGCGCCGTGCGGCGCAAAGCTCGCAGAGGCAATGGGTTTTGCCAATTTTGTCGAGACTAAAATGGCCGGTTCCGGGGCCAGATTTACAGTGGTTTCCATGGGACAGGATACACGGATTTACACTTCCTGCAACCCGCCAAAATCCTTCTTGCTCAAAGCCAAGCGCAATTCCTGAATCAACCGATGTCCCTTCCCTTCAACGTCGCGAGTCACCTCGACACGGCCCTCCGGGCAGCCGCCGCCCAGCTCGGTTTGGCCGACCGGGGCTTCCAGCCCGAGGTGCGGGTGGCCGACCCGGCCAACGGTGATTTTCAGGCCAACGGCGCCCTCGCCTTCGCCAAGCGCGAGAAACAAAACCCGCGCGCCCTCGGCCAGCAGATCGTCGACAAACTGGACGCGCTGAAGGAGCATTATGACATCTCGCTCGCCGGCCCGGGCTTCATCAACTTCCGCCTGAAACCGGCCGCCCTGCTCGGCTGGCTCCGGACCTACGACTCCGAGGAACACCTGCAGACCGGCGCCGCCAGTGCCCGCCGCGGCCAGACCTGGATCGTCGATTATTCGTCGCCCAACACCGCCAAGCAGATGCATGTCGGCCACCTGCGTTCGGCCGTGATCGGCGAGGCCATCTGCCGCCTGCTCGCGTTCAGCGGCGCGAAGGTGATTCGCGACAACCACATCGGCGACTGGGGCACCCAGTTCGGCAAACTCATCTGGGCCTACAAGCGCCACCTCAACGCCGCCGCGCTCGCCCGCGAGCCGCTTGAGGAATTCGAACGGCTCTACAAGCTCGGCAACAACGCCGCCGAGGCCGACCCCGCCGTGCTCACCGAGGCCCAGCAGGAACTCGTGAAGCTCCAGGCCGGCGATCCCGAGAACCTCGCGATCTGGCACAAGATCAACGACGTCTCCCTCGCCGCCTTCCAGGTCATCTACGACCAGCTCGGCATCAGGTTCGACGTCACCCTCGGCGAGTCGTTCTACAACGACAAGGTCGAGCGCGTCTACCGCGAGCTGACCGACTGCGGCCTCGCCGCGGAAAGCCAGGGCGCGCTGGTCGTGTTCCATCCCGAGCATCCGCGCTTCAAGACCCAGCCCTTCATCATCCGCAAGAAGGACGGCGCCGCCAACTACGCCTCGAGCGACCTCGCCACCGCGCTCTACCGCGCCGAGCACTTCAAGGTCGACGGCGCGGCCTACGTCATCGACTTCCGCCAGAGCGACCACATGGACCAGCTCTTCCTCACCACGCAAAAGTGGTTCGAGAAGACCGGCCGCAAGCTCCCGCAGCTCGAGCACGTGGACTTCGGCACCGTGCTCGGCGAAAACAACAAGCCGCTCAAGACGCGCGACGGCGAGAACATCCGCCTGAAGGACCTGCTCACCGAGGCCCGCGAGCGCGCCTTCCAGCTCGTGACCGCCAAGAACCCGGACTTCCCCGAGGCCGAGCGCCGCGCCATCGCCGACGTCGTCGGCGTCGCCTCCGTGCAATACGCCGACCTCTCGCAGAACCGGTCCAGCGACTATGTCTTCGCCTGGGACAAGATGATCTCCCTCGAGGGCAACACCGCCGCCTACCTGCTCTACGCCGTCTCGCGCATCCGCTCGATCTTTCGCAAGGCCGGGCTGGACGCCGCGTCGCCGCCCGTCGCCGGCGCGACCCCGCCCGAGTCGCCGCAGGAGATCGCGCTCGCCCGCAAGCTCGTGAAGCTGTCCGACGCCGTGCAGCTCGCCACCAACACGCTGCGCCCGCACTTCCTCAGCCTCTACCTCTACGAACTCGCCGGCGAGTTCAGCACCTTCTACGCCGCCGACAAGGTCATCGTCGACGACCCGGCCGTGCGCGCCCGCCGCCTGCTGCTCTGCCACCGGACGCTCATCGAGCTCGAGGCCGGCCTGCACCTGCTCGGCCTCCGCACGGACTTGGAGCGGATGTAGGCGGCGAGGTGGAGCCCGCAACCGGCGCGGAGCGCCGGTTCCACCTTCGCACTTCGCTCTTGCCGCTGCCGGGCCGGGCCGCAACATGGCGCCACTATGTCCGGCGGCTCCCCAGATCCCACCGGCCCGGAATATTACATCCGCGGCCTCAACGACACCGAAGCGCGCGGCCCGTTCTCGATGGAGCAGCTGCGCTCGCTCACCGAGAGCAGCGACCCCGCGAAGAACGTCACCCCGGAAACCTATTTCTACGACGCCACCTCCGAGCAGTGGCTGCAGATCGGCACGCACGACCAGCTCAAGTCCGTCCTCTGGCCCGAAAAGCGCAAGATGGGCTTCAAGCAGAAGGAGTTCAAGGCCGTCAACGAGGAGAAGACCGACAGCGCCCCGGCCATCACGGTGCAGGACTTCCTCGCCGCCGCCGAGGGCAAGACAGACGAGACCAAGGGCAAGCACGACAAGGGCGAGCAGATGATGAAGGCCGCGCAATGGGGCACCCGCTCCGCCGCCATCATCTCCCTGCTGAGCGCCATCGCGCTCATCCTGCCGAGCATCGACCTGCTCATCGCCATGGACATGGCCAAGCTGGCCGACAAGCCGTTCGTCTACCTCGGCATCGTCGATGCCGTCATCGGGCTCCTCCTCCTGCTGGGCGTCATCCAGATCTACCCCTTCGTGCGCTTCCGCGCCGTGTTCGGCCTCGGGTTCCTCGGGTTCCTCTTCATGACCCAGGGCCAGCTCACCCCGATGATCGCGGTGGCCGCCGGCTCGACCGGGCTGTATTTCTGCACGATCTTCCTGAGCTACATCCCGCTCGCGGTCGCGGCGCTCGTCGGCCTCGGCGGCATGGCGATGCTGGCCACCCTCGCCTACTCCTGAGCGCGCCCCGGCGCGCCCGGTCACGTCCATGCCGCTGCCCGCGCTCTATTCCCGGCTCCGGCGGCTCTGGACGCACGACATCTGGGCGGCCGGCCTGATCCGCGACCGCTCGCCCAAGAGCCGCTTCTTCGCGCTGCTGCGCGTCGCCTCCATCACGATCTCCGGGCTGCATGAGATGCATGTGGCCATCCGCGCCGCGGCCCTGAGCTTCAACTCGCTGCTCGCGCTCGGTCCGCTCGTGGCCATCGCCGTCCTCATCTCCGGCTTCGCCCTCGGCAACCAGGACCCCGCCTTCGCCGCCCAGGGCCTCAACCGTGTCATCAGCTTCATCGCCCCGCAGGTGGCCCAATACGACCGGGCCCAGGCCACGGAGGACGAGATCGCGCACGGGGCCCCGGTCACCGGCCAGCCGGAGGCCACGCCCGAGATGATGAAGCTCCTCAACACCTTCATCGCCAGCTCGCGCTCGGGCACCGCCGGCCTCATCGGCATCATCACCCTCTTCGTCATCGTCATCGGCCTCTTCACGACGATCGAGAACACCTTCAACGACATCTGGGGCGTGCGCCGCGGGCGCAGCTGGCTGGCCCGCATCGTCTACTACTGGAGCGTCATCACCCTCGGCGCCCTGCTCTTCTTCACCTCCCTCACCCTGCTGTCCGCCGGCGCGTTCATGAACGTCTTCTTTGAGAAGATCCCGCTCGGCGCCCAGCTGAAGAGCCTGTTCGTCTGGATGCTGCCGTCCGGCTCGGTCCTCCTGCTGGTGTTCATCCTGACCCTGTTCTACCGGCTCGTGCCGCACACGCGGGTCCGCTGGGCGGCCGCGCTGCTCGGCGCCGTCATCGTCACCGCCCTGCTCTTCCTGAACAACTACCTCGCGTTTCTTTATTTCAAGCGCGTCGTCCTGTCCAAGAGCCTCTACGGCTCGGTCAGCATCATGCCGATCCTGATGCTCGGACTCTACATCTTCTGGTTCTTCGTGCTCGTCGGCGGCCAGATCACCTATGCGGTGCAGAACGTCCGCTACCGCAGCAGCCAGACCGCGTGGCACAGCCTCAACCATGTCACCCGCGAGAGCATGTCGCTCGTCGTGCTCCTGCTCATCGCCCGCCGCTTCAAGGTCGCCGCCCCGGCCTACTCCGTCAGCGAGCT
>JAYRDK010000050.1:27289-29020 GCA_041909435.1 Lacunisphaera sp. | reverse complement strand
CGTCCATCGCCATCGAGCAGTCCAACACGGTCAAGACCTCGCGCTCCACCGTCGGCACCATGACCGAGCTGACCGACTTCGCGAAGGTCTGGTTCAGCCACGTCGCCGAGTGTTACGACCCCGCCACCGGCGAGAAGGTCGAGGACGACAACCCGCAGACGATCTGGACCAAGACCCACGCCAGCCACCCGGCGGCGACGCTGCTGCTCTGTTTCCGCATCGCGAAACCCGACAACCTGAAATGGTCGGAGGTCCTCACCAGCATCAAGGGCCAGGGCTACACGCGAATCCTGGCCGAACGCTCAACGTCGAACGCTCAACGTTCAACGTCCAACGATGCGCCGGTCGAATTGCACAAGGTCGACGATGTGTTGACCGCCTTGTCCGGCTCGAAAGTTGAGCGTTCAAAGTTAAACGTTGAGCGTTGGACGTTCCTCTACGTCATCCAGGACCGTCTCGCCATCGTCGCCGACAACAAGTCCCGTTTCCTCGAGGCAACCGAGTCCGCGCTGCATTTCGGCAAGGGCGAGATCCACCTGTTTGGTCCTCAGGTTTCAGGTCTCAGGTCTCAGGTTTCCTCCGAGCTCTACGAGCTCGTCGGCCACTATTCGCGCGGCCTGCACTCACCGAGGACGGGCCGCACCTTCCGCCCCGCCTCGCCGGGCCTGTTCTCCTTCAACTCGCCGCTCGGCGCCTGCCCGAAGTGCCGGGGCTTCGGCCGCGTCATCGACATCGACTACCGCCTCGCCATCCCCGACCACTCCGTGTCGATCGCCGACGGCGCCATCCGCCCGTGGGAGGGCGAGATCTACGGCGAGTCCAAGAAGGACCTCATCCAGTTCGCGAAAAAGGTCGGCCTGCCGGTCAACGTGCCCTTCGCCGCGCTCACGCCGGAGCAAAAGGCCTTCGTGATCGACGGCTCGCCGGGTTACGATGGCGAGACCAACCACTGGCCCAAATACTGGTATGGGTTGAAGGGCTTTTTCCGCTACCTCGAGAAGACGACCTACAAGATGCACGTGCGCGTCTTCCTCTCGCGCTACCGGTCCTACAACCAGTGTCCCGAGTGCCACGGCTCCCGGCTCCAGCCCGAGGCCCTCTGCTGGAAATGGCGCGGCTACACCCTGCCCCAGCTCTACCAGCTGCCGATCAGCGAGCTGCTGGCCGCCGTCTCATCCGACACCACCCTCGCCAATCGCGCCGCCGGCCACGAAGCGCACAGCGCTTCCATCGCCCACGACTCCATCGTCACCCGCCTGCGTTACCTCGCCCAGGTCGGCCTCGGCTACCTGACGCTCGACCGCACCTCGCGCACGCTCTCCGGCGGCGAGGTCCAGCGCGTCAACCTCACCTCCTGCCTCGGCACCTCGCTGGTCGACACGCTCTTTGTCCTCGACGAACCGTCCGTCGGCCTGCACCCGCGCGACATCGACCGCCTGCTCGGCATCATCCGCACCCTGACCGACGCCGGCAACACGGTGGTCGTCGTCGAGCACGACGAGGCCATGATCCGCGCCGCGGACCACGTGATCGAGGTCGGCCCCGAGCCGGGCGCCCGCGGCGGGCACATCGTGTTCCAGGGTTCCGTCGGGGGGATGCTCGCCTCGCCGAAGAGCGTCACCGGCGCCTATTTCTCCGGCCGCCAGCGGATCGACACCCCGGCCCAACGCCGCCCGGTCCTCGATTGGAGGCGGGACCATCAGTCCCGCGGGTTGCCCGCAGCGAAACCCA
>JAYRDK010000050.1:17200-27279 GCA_041909435.1 Lacunisphaera sp. | reverse complement strand
ACACAGGCCGGGGGGTGCCCCTCACCAAACCCCCGCCGCGGGGGCAGTTAGCCCCCCGCCTCCAGCAGCGAGCCAGCCACCCACTGGCTCTCCTTCAAGAACGCCTCGAAGCACAACGTCCGCAACCTCTCCTTCCGCCTGCCCCTGCAGCGCCTGGTGTGTCTCTCGGGTGTGTCCGGCTCCGGCAAGTCCACGCTGCTCGACAATGTCATCGGCCAGGGCCTGCTCACGCAGCGCAGCCTGATGACCGAGGACCCGGCCGAGATCGAGTCCATCAAGTCAGACCTGGCCTTCTCCGAGGTCGTGCTGGTCGACCAGTCGCCGCTCAGCCGCACCCCGCGCTCCAATCCCGCGCTCTATTGCGAGGCCTGGGAACTCATCCGCGAGCTCTATGCCAGCGTGCCGGCCGCCCAGGAGGCAGGCTTCAACGCCTCCAGTTTCTCCTTCAACAGCGGCGAGGGCCGCTGTGACAACTGCCAGGGCCTCGGCAGCGAGCGCGTGGAAATGCAGTTCCTCTCGGACGTCTTCGTCCCGTGTCCCATCTGCGAGGGCAAGCGCTTCAAGCCCGAGGTCCTCGCCATCGCCTGGCACGGCCACTCGGTCGCCGACGTGCTCGCCACGACGGTGGCCGATGCGCTGGGCATCTTTGCGGACCATCCCGAGATCCACCGCCGGCTCGCCGCCCTCGACGAGGTCGGCCTCGGCTACCTCCCGCTCGGCCAGCCGCTCAACACCCTCTCCGGCGGCGAGTCCCAGCGCCTCAAACTCGTCCGCTATCTGTCGGAATTCACCGACGATTCCGATCCTCAGGTTTCCTTGTCCGCCGTAGGCCAGGCGAAGGCGGAAGGTTTCAGGTCTCAGGTTTCCCCAGCAGGCGCCCTGCTCCTGCTGGACGAACCCACGACCGGTCTCCATCGCCACGACGTGAAGCGCCTGCTCGCCGTCCTCCAGCGCATCGTGGACCGCGGCCACAGCATCGTGGTCATCGAGCACAACCTGGACGTCCTGAAATCCGCCGACTGGATCCTCGAGGTCGGCCCCGAGGCCGGCGCCCAGGGCGGGCGCATCATCGCCGAGGGCCCGCCAGAACTGCTCATCGAGTCCGACACCGCCACCACCCCCTTCCTGCGGCAAGCGCTGGCCGCCGGCGATGAATCCGTGCTGGCCGTCGCGGAGAATGCCGCGCCTTACGATTCTCAGGTTTCAGGTTTCAGGTCTCAGGTTTCCGATTCGCTCCAGGTCCTCGGCGCCCGCGAGAACAACCTTAAGAACATCTCCGTCTCCATCCCGCACCGGCAGCTGTCGGTCGTCACCGGTGTCTCCGGCTCGGGCAAGTCCACCCTCGCCTTCGACATCATCTTTGCGGAGGGCCAGCGGCGCTTCATGGAGTCCATGTCGCCCTACGCCCGTCAGTTCGTCGAACAGCTGCCGCGGCCCGACATCGACCGCCTCAGCGGCATACCGCCGACCGTCGCCATCGAACAGCGCGTGACCCGCGGCTCGCGCAAGTCCACCGTTGCCACCATCACCGAGGTCGCCCAATACCTCCGCCTCCTCTACGCCCGCCTCGGCGTCCAGCACCACCCCGAGACCGGCCGCGCCGTCACGCCGCTCACGCCAGGCCAGCTCCGCCTGCTGCTCGACAAGATCCTTGCCACGCCCAAGGCGAAGAAGGCCAAACACCTCTACCTCTGCGCCCCGCTCATCCGCGGCCGCAAGGGCCACCACGAGCCCATCGCCAAGTGGATCGAAAAGCAGGGTTACGAGCTGATGCGCGCCGACGGCCGGCTGCTGCGCGTCGACACCTTCCAGAAACTCGACCGCTACAAGGAGCACGACATCGAGGTCGTCGTGGCCGACCTCAAGGGCAACCCCAGCCGCGCAACTGTCGGCTCGGGCCTCGCGCTGGCCCTCAAGGTCGGCAAAGGCGCTTGTTTCCTGCTCACGCCCGCCGGAGAGATCCTCAGCTGGTTCTCCACCACCCGCACCGACATCCTCAGCGGCGAATCCTTCCCCGAGCTCGACCCGAAGCACTTCTCCTTCAACTCGCCCAAAGGCTGGTGTCCGACCTGCCGCGGCCACGGCCGCATCTATGACTGGATGCTCACGCCCGACGAGGACGACGAGCGCTCCGACGAGGTCGCCGACGCCCTGCGCACCTTCGACCCCGACGATGTCACCTCCCACGGCAAGGCCTGCCCCACCTGCCACGGCGAACGCCTCAACCGCATCGCCCGCGCCGTGCGGCTGCCTTTGAAAGGTAGGGCGAGTCGTCCCAGACGAGCCGCGGCCTCGAGCGCCATAGGCCGGGCGACGGCGGCTCATCCGGAGGATTCGCCCTACCAATCAGAATCCATTTCCCTGCCCGAGCTGACGCAGCTGACCCCCGACGATCTGCTCGCCACGCTCCGCAACCTCCAGCTCGAGGCCCGCGGCAAGCTGATCACCCAGGACATCATCCCGCAGATCGAGGAGCGCCTGCGTTTCCTCGGCCAGGTCGGCCTCGACTACCTGCAGCTCGACCGCCCCACCGAGACCCTGTCCGGTGGCGAGGCCCAGCGCATCCGGCTGGCGGCCCAGCTCGGCTCGAACCTTTCCGGCGTCCTCTACGTGCTCGACGAGCCGTCCATCGGCCTGCACGCGCGCGACAACGACCGGCTGATCGGGACGCTCCTCTCGCTCCGCGACAAGGGCAACACGGTGCTCGTCGTCGAGCACGACGACGTCGTCATGGAACGCGCCGACCGCATCATCGACCTCGGTCCCGGCGCCGGCATCCACGGCGGCACGATCCTCGCGAACGAAACCCCCGCCGGCATCAAGCAGAACGCCGCGTCGCTGACCGGTTTGTTTCTATCCAAGGGCATCAATCATCCGATCCGCGGCAGCTACCGGCCGGTAGGGGCCGTTGCCCCCAACGGCCCTGCCTCAAGGCGATTGAGGGCAATCGCCCCTACCGACCTTCCGCAAGTCCCCGACTGGCTCGAACTGACCGGCATCCATTTCCGCAACCTCAAGGACGTGACTCTTCGTCTGCCCCTTGGCCGCCTCACGATGGTCTGCGGTCCCAGCGGCGCCGGCAAATCAACGCTGTTCCGTGACATTCTTCATCCCGCGGTTTCCACAGCCATCAAGGCCCGGAAGCCCAAGCTGTCCGGCAAGGATTTCGTGAGGCTCGCCAAATTCGAATCCGAAAATCCTCAGGTTTCCTTGTCCGCCGTAGGCCGGGCGAAGGCGGAAGGTTTCAGGTCTCAGGTTTCTCCCTTTGCCGAGCTCCGCTCGGGCAACGGCTTCCGCACCGTCGTCGAGGTGGACCAATCCCCCATCGGCAAGACCCCGCGGTCCACGCCCGCGACCTACCTCGGCATCTTTGACCTGATCCGCCAGTTCTTCGCCTCGCTGCCCGAGGCCAAGATGCGCGGTTACAGCGCCGGCCGCTTCTCGTTCAACACCGCCGGCGGCCGCTGCGAAACCTGCTCGGGCGCCGGCCGCATCAAGCTCGAGATGGCCTTCATGCCCGATTCCTACCTGCCCTGCGACGCCTGCGGCGGCTCGCGCTTCGGACCGGAACTCGCGGACATCACCTGGAAGGGCAAGACCATCGGTGAGGTCTTGAAACTCTCCTTCGACGAGGCGGCGGTGTTCTTCGACTTCCACTCGCAGCTCGCGCAGGTCTGCAAGCTGATGGTCGATTGCGGCCTCGGCTACCTGACGCTCGGCCAGAGCAGCCCGACGCTCTCCGGCGGCGAGGCCCAGCGGCTCAAGCTCGTCACGGAACTCACCAAGGGCCTCGCCACCTACACTGAACGCTCGCGCGGCATCGCCGTGAAGAACCTCTACCTGCTCGAGGAGCCCACCATCGGCCTGCACCTAAGCGACTGCGAGAAGCTCATCCACGTGCTGCACAGCCTCGTGGACCAGGGCCACACCGTGGTCGTCATCGAGCACCACCTCGACCTGCTCGCCGAGGCCGACTACATCGTCGAGCTCGGACCCAACGGAGGTCCCACCGGCGGCCAGATCATGTATCAGGGCCCGCTCGCCGGCCTGTTGAAGGCAAAGAAAAGCCCGACGGCGCCGTATCTGCGGGAAAAACTGAAAAGGTAGGCGAGTCCTCCGGACGAGCCGCGGCTCATCGGGGACGATTCGCCCTACCCATTCGCCAGTGGCAGGCTCGGCGCGATGCCAAGTCCCAGGCCGCCTTCGTTGACCCCGCCCGCCTCGCGCTCGGCCCAGGCGGCGAAGGCGATCATGCCGGCGTTGTCACCGGTGTGCTGCGGCTGGGCGCGGAAGAACGGAATGTTCTGCCCCTGCGCGACCTTCGCCAACTCGGCCTGCAGGGTCTTGTTGTTGGCCACGCCACCGGACAGGCCGAAGCTGCGATACACTGCCCGCTCCAGCGCCAGGCCCGACTTGCGGACCAGCGCATTGAACACCGCCGCCTGATAGCTGGCGCAAAGATCGGCCTTCCGGCGCTCGATGTCCGCCGGGGCCATTTTCTCCAGCTGGTAACGCAGGCTCGTCTTCAGGCCGGAGAAGCTGAATTCCAGCGACGAGCGCTGCGCGACCGCCTTGGGAAACTCAAAGGCCGCCACATTGCCCGTCGCCGCCAGCTTTTCGACCTGCGGCCCGCCCGGATAACCCAGACCCATCAGCTTGGCGCCCTTGTCGAGCGCCTCGCCCGCGGCGTCGTCCATCGTCGAGGACAGCAGCCTGATGCGCCGGGACTCGTCGATGCTGAACAGCGCGGTATTGCCGCCCGACACGAGGAGCCCGAGATGCGGCAGCAGTTTGGCGAACTCCGCGTCAAAGGCCGCGGGATTCGCCGCGTGCAGGCCGATGAATGGCGAGAAGGCATGCGCGCGGAGGTGATTCACGCCGAGCACCGGGAGGTGCCACGCCAGCGCGAGGCTCTTCGCCGTGGACAGGCCCATGGCCAGGCACGCGGCCAGGCCGGGACCGTTGGTCACGGCGATCTTCGAAAACTTGTCCGGCGGCGCGGCCGCCAGCGCGCGCGCCAGCAAGGGGCCGAAGTGCGAGAGATGCTCGCGGCTGGCCAGGTCGGGCACAACGCCGCCGTAGGCCTCGTGCAGGGCGATCTGGCTGTGCACCCATTCGCCGGTCAGGCCGCGCGCCGGGTCAAAGACCGCCACGGCGGTCTCGTCGCAGGAACTTTCCAGGGCGAGGATCATGGACAAGACACGAAACCTGAAACTTGAAACCTGAAACCTGAGGATTGAAGCCAAAGACACACGATACCTGTCATCCTGAACGGAGTGAAGGATCCATCGGCAAGACCGCTCGCGGGCGTCATGCTGGATTCTTCGCTGCGCTCAGAATGACAATAAAAAGTCATGTCATTTCCCCTTGGCCGCCAGCACGCCCGTGAGCACTTCCTCCGCGGCGTTCAGTTGGATGTCCTCGATGCGCTGGAAGCCAAAACGCTCGTTGAATTCCACCGGTTCCGTCAGGTCGGGCCGCGACTGCTGCAACCGGAGCTTGCCCTCGTCGTCAGCCGAGATCTCGAGCTCCACCTGCGGCTGGATGCCCTTCTCGTGGATGGTGATGCCGCTGGGGGTGTAGTAACGCGCGGTCGTCAGGCGCAGGCCCTCGCCGTTCTCCAGCTCGATGATGCTCTGCACGGAACCCTTGCCGAAGGTCTTTTCGCCGACGATGACGGCGCGCTTGGTGTCCTTCATCGCCCCCGACACGATCTCGGCCGCGCTGGCGGTGCCGCCATTGACCAGGATCGCGATCGGATAGGTGCGGCGCGGGTGGCCGTTGTCGGCGTTGAAATTCTCCCGCGACTCCGGCGTGCGGCCCTGGGTGTAGACGATGAGCTCGCCGTCCTCGAAGAACTCGTTGCACACGTCGATCGCCGCGTCGAGCAGGCCGCCGGGATTGTTGCGCAGGTCGATCACGAGGCCGCGCAGCCCCTGCTTTTCCAGGCCGGTGAGCGCCGCGCGGAACTCCTTGCCCGTGCGCTCGCTGAACTGCGTGACCTGCAGGTAGCCGAGGCCGCCGGGGCGCATCGTTGCGTTGCGGACGCTCTCCAGGCGGATGCGGGCGCGTTTGAGCGGGAAATCGAGGGTCTGCTTCGTCGCGGGACGGAAGACGGTGACCGTCACCAGGGTGTCCGGCTCGCCGCGCACGAGCCGCACGGTCTTCTCGATCGACGGGTTCTCGATGGGTTTGCCGTCGATCTGGACCAGCCGGTCGCCCCGGCGGAGGCCGGCCCGCTCGGCCGGGGTGCCGGTGATGGGCGTGATGATGACGATATGGCCTTCGCGCAGCTCCACCTGGATGCCGACGCCGCCAAAGGCGTTGCTCATCTCTTCCTCGGTCTCGCGGTATTCCTCGGCCCGGAGAAACTGCGAATGGGGGTCGAGCTGACCGAGGAGGCCGTCGAGGGCCGCCCGGGTGAGGTCGTCGTAGCTAGCGGGGGCATCGCCCACGTAATTCTCCTTCACCAGCTGCAGGACCTCGCGGAAATACTTCACATTCCGGTCGCGCTCCCGGTCCGGCCACCAGCCCGGCGCCCCGCTGCGGGCGGCATACTGGGCCGCGCCGTAGCCGGCGGCGACGGCGACGGCGATGAGCAGGAAGCGTTTAAGCATGACTTTAGGTGGCCACAAATGATTGTCTTGGCAAATAGTGATATGCGCTGCCTCGTCCCCCGCCAAACCCGGGGCGGGCCGGTGCTCCCGCACAACATAAAAAATGGCTTCCTCGTCCGACTTTTTCGAAATCTTCGCCACCGAGCCCAATGCGGCCACGGGGGTGACCTTTGCCCGCTACATGGAGCTGGCGATGTATCACCCGACCGCGGGTTATTACACGAGGGACTTCAAGCGCGTGGGCCGGGACGAGAAGGCGGACTTCTTCACGGCCACGACGTTCAGCCCGGTTTTCGGCGAGCTGGTGGTCGCCGCCGCGGCCAAGCTGCTCGCCCCGGCCGATCCCGCCGATTACACCTTCGTCGAGGTCGCGGCCGAGCCCGGCGCCGGCATCCTGCGGGATGTCGCGAAGCACCCGTTCGCGGCCTACCAGACCATCTCCTACGGACAGCCGTTCGTTTTCCCGGAGAAGAGCGTGGTCTTCTCCAACGAGCTGTTCGACGCCCAGCCTTTCTCCCGGGTCGTCTGGCGCGAAGGCCGCTGGTGCGAGCTGGGTGTGGCCCTGCACGGCCGCCACCTGCGCGAGGTGGAAATGCCGGAATTCTCCCCCGAACTGGCCGCCTACGCCGACCGCCTGCCCAAGACGTCCGAGGAAAACTACCACATCGACCTGCCGATCGGGACGGTGCCGGTGCTGGATCGCATCACCGGGCCCAAGTGGTCCGGCCTGTTCCTCGCCTTTGACTACGGCAAGTTCTGGGCCGCGCTCGCCGAGCACACGCCCGCCGGCACCCTTCGCACCTATCACCGCCAGAAAATGGGCAACGACCTGCTGGCCCGGCCAGGCAAGCAGGACATCACCGGTCACATCTGCTGGGACTGGCTGGAGGACGGCCTCGTCCGGGCCGGCTTTGGCCAGACCATGGTCGACTCCCAGGAGGGTTTCTTCATGCGCCACGCCGAGGAGGCGCTCGCCGCCATCACCAAGGCCGAGGCCGGCTCTTTCAGTCCGCGGAAAAGAATGGTCATGCAACTTCTCCACCCCGCCAACATGGGCCAGAAGTTTCAGGCCCTCTACGCTTTACGCAAGTGAGCCCGCGGAGCGAGGTTTTCTAAAATTCCCTTGCTAAGGCGAAGCGCGGACCTTTACTCCTCAACCTTTAACTCAAGAAACACCATGGCACGAATTTGCGCAATCACCGGTAAACGCCCGACCAAGGGCAAGATCATCAACCGCAAGGGTCAGTCCAAGAAGAGCGGCGGCATCGGCACGCACGTCACCAGCATGACGACCCGCCTGTTCCGCCCGAACCTGCAGTGGATCAAGGTCAAGCTCCCCAACGGCGGCACCAAGCGCATGTGGGTCTCGGTCAAGGCCATCAAGGCCGGCCTCGTGCAGAAGGCTTAAAGCCCCCGCCTCCCCTTCCATTCGACCCGCAGCCGCAAGCTGCGGGTTTTTTGTTGGGCCATCCCCTGAGGTGGAACGCGGCCTCCGGACGCGTTGGTTTGCAGCTTCGACAACGAAACCCGTCCAGCGGCCGGGTTCCACCTAAGTCAGCAAGTCCGCATACTCCTTGTGCCGCTCGATGAACTTCGCGACATAGGAGCAGGCCGGGACCACCTTGCGCCCGGCCGCCCGGGCCTCAGCCAGCGCCGCCCGCACGAGTTTCTCGGCGATGCCGCGACCGCGCAATTCCCCCGGCACGACCGTGTGGGTGAAAATCATCTTCCCGTCCGCGAGCTCGTATTCGCAGATCGACAGGTGACCGTCCACCACCGCCTCGTAGCGGTGGGCGGCGGCATGGTGGGTGACTTGAACCGGGGTATCCATCACTTCGCGCCTCCACGACTGCGGAAGCGGACCCATAATGCGCCCAATTCCTCGCGGCCCTCAATCTTCAAAATCCACAGGAGCCCGCCATATACGGCGCAGGCCGCCGGGATCAGCCCGGCCACGACGACCAGGTCCCGCGCCTTGCCGGCCAGCGGCAGCAGCGCCAGCAGCTTTACCCCGCCCACCACCACCAATCCCATCAGCGCGCTGGCCGCGACGATCTTGCCCAGGTTCGGCAACAACGGGGCAAACCCGAGCCCGGCCATGCGCCGCGACAGGCGCGTCTGCAGGAACCACGCCTGGGCCAGCACCGCGAGGTTGCTGGCCAGCGCCAGGCCGACCGTGGACAGCCAGTCCATCAGCACGATGCTCAGCCCGAGGTTCACCACAAAGCTCAGCGCGGCCGCGCGCACCGGCGTGGCCGTGTCCTTCAGCGAATAGAACCCGCGCAGCGCCACCGTGGTGAAGGAAAGGAACGGCAGGCCGAGCGCATAAACCGCCAGGATGGGTGTCATCAGCGCCGTGTCGCCGGCCGTGAACGCCCCGCGCTGGAACAGCAACCGCGTGATCGGCTCGCTCAGCAGCGCGAGGCCCGCGGCGGCCGGCACGTTGATGATCATGACCAGCCGCAGGCCCTTGTGATAATCGTCGGCCAGCGCCTTCCAGTCCTGCTTCGCGGCGTGCCGCGCGATGAGCGGGAAAACCACCGTGGCGATGGCCGCGGCGAACACGCCGATGGGCAGCTCCATGACGCGCGTGGCGAGGTTCAGCACCTGCGCGGCGCTGTCGTTGAGCGACAGGCCGATGAACCGGGAGACCGAGATGTTGATAAGGTAGATGGCCGAGCCGATGACCGTCGGGGCCATCAGGCGCGTGATCTCGCGCACCCGGTCGTCGGCCTGGAGGTCGAACCGCGGCCGCCAGCCCTCGGCCCACAGCACGCCGGCGGGCACCGCCATCTGGAGGAAGCCGCCCACCAGCACACCGATGCAAAGCAGGTTCATCCGCGCCGCATCCCCCCAGGCCCACCAGGCCCCGAGCCCGAGCGCGCCGATGATGGTGAGGTTCAGCCACACCGGGGACAGTGCCGGCTCGCTGAAACGCCCGAGCACCTGACACGCCGCGCTGAACGCCGCCGCGAGGCAGACGAAGATCATGTAGGGAAACAGGATGACCGCGAGGTCGGCGCCGAGCAGCAGGCGTGAAGCGGTATCCGTATCCAAATAAGGGGGAGGCCCGACGACACGCCCGAGAAGACTTCCCGCGTTGGCCAGCACAATCATCGCGAGCGCCATCAGCCCGGCTGTGACGACCAGCAGCCAGCTCGCGACCTTGCTGAGCAGGGCGAAGGCCGCGGCCCGCTGCCGGTGCTCGAGCTCGTGGGCCAGGGTCGGGACAAAGGCCGCGGTAAGCGCCCCCTCGCCCAGCAGCCGGCGGAACAGGTTCGGCAGCGTGAAGGCCGACACGAAGGCCGAGCTCAGCGCGCTGGTGCCGAACACCGCGGCGATGAGAATCTCCCGCACCAGCCCCAGCACGCGCGACACCACGGTCGCCGTGGCGACCACGCTGATGTTTTTCAGGTTCTGGGACACGGCAGGGAAAGGTGGAACCCGGCCTCCGGACGGGTT
>JAYRDK010000050.1:0-17177 GCA_041909435.1 Lacunisphaera sp. | reverse complement strand
GGGCCCCCCACCACTTGGAGCACGCATGCTTACTGCGCGACGAACGTCAGCTTGGTCCCATCGATGGTCACGCTGTCGAGCTTCGCCCAGGCGGCGCGAACCTCATCAGGCACCTTCTCCCGGGCGATCAGATGGGCCATCAGCGGGCCGGCCACCGAAGGCAGCAGGTGCACCGGGCAGGAACCGAGGTAGAGCGAGTCCGCCGCAAAGCCGACCGTGTCGCCGGACTTGGCGAAGGTGCCGGTGGCGATGACCGTGACCTCTTTCGTCAGCCCATACCAGTTGAGCACGCACTTGGCGCTGATCTGGAGCTTGTTGCCGGTCACGACCTTGAAGTTGGGCTTGCCGGGGTTGAAGATGCCGTCGCCAACCGGCGCCGGGGCCGCGGCACCCGCGGGGGCGCCCGGCTTGGGGGCCGGGGCCGCCGGCGCGGCCAGCGTGTTGGCCCACGCGTTGAGCTCATCCTCGACCAGGTCGAGCGTGAAGGTGGGGTTGCCGAGGATCTGCTTCTGCTTGGCCTGCCAGCCGCGGCTCTTGGCATTGCTCTCGTTGCCGGGGATGAAATAAACCATGCCCTTCACGATCTTGTCCTCGGGCGGCATCTCCTTCACCTGCGAGACCGGCTTGAAGACCAGGTAAACGCAGGCGACCAGCACGCCGGCGATGAGGCCGAGGATGGCACCGAGGGCGACCTCGGTCATGCTCGGTCCATAGAGTGCCTTTTCGATTTTTGCGTCAGCCATGGCGGAAGGGGGTTACTTGGCGGCGGTGGCCGCGGGCTTGGTTTCGGGGGATTTGGAAGCGGGTTTGGCGTCAGGCGTGCCGGACTTCTTCTTGTAGTCGGTGATATAGAAGCCCGAGCCCTTGAAAATCAATCCTGCGCCGCCGCCGACCTGGCGCTTGAGGCCGGGCTTTTTGCAGGCGGGACACTTGGTCAGGGGTGCGTCCTTCATCGACTGGAAGGCTTCCATCGCGTGGCCGCATTTGGTGCAGACGTATTCGTAGGTGGGCATCCGGAAAAAGTGGGCCCAGATATGATTCGGCCGGAGCGGCTTGGCGAGTCTGTTCTTGGCCCCGGGGCGGGACCGTTAGTGGGTTGACCCCAAGCCGTTTAGCGCGTTCAGCTCAACGCGCTTCAGCATGGACTTCACCGCCCAATTACAGGCCTATCGCGAGCGGGTCGAACACGGCCTCGGCACCCTGGTGCCCGCCGCCGGCACCCGGCCCGCCCGGCTCCATGCCGCCATGCGTTACAGCCTGGAAGCCGGTGGCAAACGCCTCCGGCCCGTCCTTACCCTGGCCGCCGCCGACCTCTTCGGCGCCAAGACCGACGCCCTGCCCGCGGCCGTCGCGCTGGAGTGCCTGCACACCTATTCGCTGATCCACGACGACCTGCCGTGCATGGACAACGACGACCTCCGCCGCGGCCGGCCCACGGCGCACAAGCAGTTCGACGAGGCCACGGCCCTGCTCGCCGGCGATGCCCTGTTGACCCTCGCCTTCCAGCTCATCGGCCGGCACTACGCCGGGTCCCCCGCCCTCTGCGCCGCCCTCACCCGCGAGATCGCCGACGCGGCCGGCAGCGAGCGCCTCATCGGCGGCCAGATGGAGGACCTGCTCGCCGAACAAAAGGCCGATGCCACGGCCGCCGAGCTCGAGTTCATCCACCGCAACAAAACCGGCGCCATGCTGACCGCCGCGCTCGTCGCCGGCGGGCTCTGCGGCGGCGCCGGCGAGGCGCAGGTCGCCGCCTTGCGCGACGCCGGCCGGCACCTCGGCCTGGCCTTCCAGATCATCGACGACATCCTCGACGCCACCGCCGACACGGCGACGCTCGGCAAGACCGCCGGCAAGGATGCCAAGGCCGGCAAGACCACCTACGTGAAGCTCCACGGCCTCGACGCCTCCCGCCGTCACGCCCGCGAACAATCCGACGCCGCCAAGTCCGCCCTCGCCCGCCTGCCCGGCGGCGCGCCGTTCCTCACCGCGCTGGTGGAGAACATGGCGGCGCGGTCGAGCTGATGGATTCGGATTGAAAGGTGGCACCCGGGCTCCGGACGGGTTCTCAGGACATACGAAGATCGCAACGGAAACACAGGCGATCGATACGCACCCAGTCCGGATGATTCCTGATCATCGGGCGCACATCATAACCAACCCGTCCGGAGGCCGGGTTCCACCATTCGCAACGCACCTGGCTCACTTCGCCCCCACCGCCAGCCCGTCCAGCAACTCGGTGATGTCGCCGCTCACGGCGCCGTAGTCGACATCCTTGGCCCAGCCGCGCAGTTGCACGGCCCCCTCGGGACCGCTGTAGAAATAACCGTGGTTGACGTAGGTGACGTTCTCGACGCGCGCGGCGAACTCCAGCTCGGTCACCTGCGCGGCACCACGGAGTTTTGACCCGCGTTTGCGGACGGTGACGCTCTCCGCGCCCTCCCGGGCCGTGTTGATCACGGCGGCCTCGATGCTGCCCTCGACCGGCTGGGACTCGGCGATGAGCTGGGCCTCCGCCTTTTCGTCGAGCCGCAGGAGGTTGAAGATGCCCGGCTCGGCGTCCGCCGGGTCGCGATACCAGCGGGTGGCGTCGTAGCGGAGGCGGAAACTGCCCGCCACCACCTCGCGAAAACGCTCCCGCTCCTGCACGAGAAGCAGGTTGGTGAAATCGGGTTTCAGCTGGATGCTGCGGAAAAACTGCTCGGCCCGCGCCGCCCCCGTGCCGCTCTCGGGCCACTCCGCGCTGAACAGATACAGCGTCGAGCCGATGACAATCAGCCGCACCTCGCGCATCGTCCGGTCGCGGCGCTGCGCGATGACGAGCCGCTCGCCCTCGAAGGGACCGAGCTCGAACCGGCCGCGCGATTTCACCTCGCCCGGCCGCGACTTGAGCATGTCGGTGAAGTTCTTCGCATACAGGCCGGTCTCCTCCCCCGGCAGCATGGCCATGGGATACGAGAACCGGACCAGGAAGTTGCGCTCGCCGGCCTGCTCGGTGAAGAAACGGTGCGCCTTGACGTCGCCCTGCGGCGAGGGCGTCAGGATCCCGTCCGTGCCGGGCGCCACGGGCAGGCGCGCCTCAATCGCCCAGCCGGGCGGGCCGAACTGGTAGTCCGCCGCCCGGACCAGGCCGGTCCAGGACAGCAGGAGGCAGATCAGGCCGGAAAGGCGCCGCATGCAGCCCATCAAAGCCGAGGAGCGGACAGCGCGGCAAGCCTTTGGTGGAAGGCCCGGCTCCCGCTGAGCCGCGGCCCGGCGGGAGCCGGGCCCTCCACGATTCCGGCCGGGCGCGAGGAACCCCTCACTTCACCGCGTCCGCCGCCTTGACGAGCTCGATGAACGACTTCGCCTCGAGCGAGGCGCCGCCGATCAGGCCGCCGTCGATGTCCTTCTCCGCAAGCAGCTCGGCCGCGTTGGAGGGCTTCATCGAGCCGCCGTAAAGGATGCGGACCTTCTGCGCGAGCGGGGCGCCGTAGAGCTTGGTGAGCAGGTCGCGGATGAAGGCATGGACCTCCTGCGCCTGCGCCGTGGTGGCGACCTTGCCGGTGCCGATGGCCCAGACGGGCTCGTAGGCGATGATCACGGTGGTGATCTGCTCGGGCTTCACGCCCGCCAGGCCGCCCTCGACGTGGCGCTGCACGACCGCGAGGGTCGAGCCCGCCTCGCGCTCGGCGAGGGTCTCGCCGACGCACAGGATGGGCTTCAGCTCGTTGGCCAGCGCGGTGAGGACCTTCTTGTTGATGAAGGCGTCCGTCTCGCCGAAATACGTGCGGCGCTCGCTGTGGCCGAGGATGACGTGGGTGACGTAGAGCGTGCGCAGCATCTCCGCGGAGATCTCGCCGGTGTAGGCGCCGTTCTTCTCCGGGTGCATGTTCTGGCCGCCCAGCTTGACGGCCTGGCCCTCGAGCTCGTGGGCGACGGCCGCCAGCGCCGTGAACGGCGGGCAGAGCACGATGTCCACGGAGGTCTCGCGGCCGACCTCGGCGATGATGTCCTTGGTGAGCGTGACGGCCTCGCCGGCCGTCTTGTTCATCTTCCAGTTACCGGCGATGACTTTCTTGCGGAAAATAGGCATGGGGTTGAATTTCGTGGGTTGTGAGCTTGCTCGCAACGTGGCGCGCGAGCGCGCCACCTACAAGAGGAGAATTAGTTCTCCAGGAACGCCACGCCGGGAAGCACCTTGCCCTCGAGGAGCTCGAGGCTGGCGCCGCCGCCGGTGGAGCAGTGGGTGACCCGGTCGATGATCTTGCACTTCTTGGCCGCGGTGGCGGTGTCGCCGCCGCCGACCACGGTGACCGCGCCGGCCGCCGTCGCCGCGGCGAACGCCGCCGCCATGGCCTTGGTGCCGTCGGCGAACTTTTCGACCTCGAACACGCCCGGGGGCCCGTTCCAGATGATGGTCTTGGCGCGGCCGATGGCCTGCGCGAACAGCTCGCGGGACTTCGGGCCCGCATCGAGGCCCATCCAGCCGGCCGGGATGCCGGACTGCGCGTCGGCCACGCCCACCTGCACCGCCGCGATGTCGGCCGGCGAGCCGGGGAAACGGTCAGCGGTGACGAAGTCGACGGGCAGCGTGATCTTCACGCCCTTGGCCTTCGCCTTCGCAAACAGTTCGGCGGCGATCTTCGCGCCCTCGGGATCGAAGAGGCTGTTGCCGATTTCCATGCCCTCGAGGACCTTCTTGAACGTGAAGGACATGCCGCCGCCGATGATGATCTCGTCGGACTTCTCGAGCAGGTTGTTGATGAGGGGGATCTTGTCGGCGATCTTGGCGCCGCCGAGGATGGCGAGCAGCGGGCGCGCCGGGGTCTCGATGACCTTGGCGAAGGCCTTGAGCTCGGCCTCCATGAGGAAGCCCGCGGCCTTTTGCGGCAGCGTCACGCCGACCATCGAGCTGTGCGCGCGGTGCGCGGTGCCGAAGGCGTCGTTGACGTAGACGTCGGCCAGCCGGGAGAGCGAGGCGCGGAAGGCCGTCACGGCCTGCGGGTCGGCCTTGATGGACTTCTCGGTGCCGTCGGCCTGTTTTTCCTTCACCTTGCCCTCCTCCTCGATGTGGAAGCGCAGGTTCTCCAGCAGCACGACCGAGCCGGGGGCGAGCTTGGCGCAGGCGGCCTCCACGGCCGGGCCGACGCAGTCATCGAGGAAGGTGACGGGCCGGCCCAGGAGCTTCTCGAGTTCGGCCGCGACGGGCTTCAGGGAGAACTTGGCGATCTTCTTGCCATCCGGGCGGCCGAGGTGGCTGGCGAGGACGACCGCAGCGCCCTGCGCGAGGGCGTATTGGATCGTCGGCAGCGCGGCGGCGATGCGCGCGTTGTTCGTGATGGCGCCGGTGGCCTTGTCCTGCGGGACGTTGAAGTCGACGCGGATGAACACGCGCCGGCCGGCGAGGCTGAGGTCGCGGATGGATTTGAATTTGGGCATGGGAAGCGGAAGTAGCGGGTAGCGAGTAGTGGGTAGAAACGGAAGAGGAGTGAGGCGGGCGGCGGCGGGATGCTCGCTACTCGCTACTCACTCCTCGCTACTGGTCGGCGTTGCGCCGCCTTAGAGCTTCGCGGCGATCTTCTTGGTCAGCTCGACGACGCGGTTGGAATAGCCCCACTCGTTGTCATACCAGCTGACGAGCTTGAAGAACTTGCTGTTGAGCTCGATGCCGGAGCCGGCGTCGAAGATCGACGAGGCCTTGCAGTGGATGAAGTCCGTGGAGACGACCTCGTCGGTCGTGTATTCGAGGATGCCCTTGAGGTAGGTCTCGCTCGCCTTCTTCATGGCGGCGCAGATCTCCTTGTAGGAGGTCTCCTTGGTGGTCTTGACCGTGAGGTCGACGACGGAGACGGTCGGGGTCGGCACGCGGAAGGACATGCCGGTGAGCTTGCCCTTGACCTCGGGCAGCACGAGCGCGGTCGCCTTGGCGGCGCCGGTCGAGGCCGGGATGATGTTCTGGGCCGCGGTGCGGCCGCCCTTCCAGTCCTTCTTGGACGGGCCGTCCACGGTCTTCTGCGTGGCGGTGTAGGAGTGGATGGTCGTCATGAGGCCTTCCTCGATGCCGAAGCCTTCCTTGAGGAGCACGTGGACGACCGGCGCGAGGCAGTTCGTGGTGCAGGAGGCGTTGGAGATGATGCTGTGCTTGCTCAGGTCGAGCTTGTCGTCGTTCACACCGAGCACGACGGTGATGTCCTCGCCCTTGGCCGGGGCGGAGATGATGACCTTCTTGGCGCCGGCGGTGAGGTGGCCCTTGGCCTTCTCGGCCTCGGTGAACAGGCCGGTGGACTCGATCACGAGATCGACGCCGAACTTCGCCCACGGCAGCTCGGCCGGGGTCTTGGCGCTGACGACATGGATGTCCTTGCCGTTGACCACCAGGACGTCGTCCTCGGCCTTGTCGGCGGCCGACTTCTTCGACGACACGGTGCCGTTGAAGCGGCCCTGGGTGGAGTCATATTTGAGCAGGTAGGCCAGGTTGTCGGCCGGGACGATGTCGCCGACGGCGACGACATCGAGCTCCTTGCCGAGGAGGCCCTGTTCGACGAGGGCGCGGAAAACGAGGCGGCCGATGCGGCCGAAACCATTGATTGCTACTTTGACAGCCATGTTGGGTGTGGGTTGGTGGACGTTGGGAGGGCCATATGAAGTGCCCGGCCCCGGCTTTGGCAAGAGTGATGCTTAATTTGTGCCTGAAAGCGCGCAACAGTGGCCAATTTCTGCGTAATAAACAGTTGGGCCGGTTGCGCGCCGGCGGCGGCCTGGCCCTACCCCTCCGACAGCCAGAGGCTGCAGCCCAGCGCGGGGATGAACAGGTCGGGCGTGACCGCATAGCCGGGCGGGTGCCCCCCCGGCGGATAAAAACACTCCTGGTCGGCCACCAAAGTCCACGGCCGGTCCGCCAGGTCGCCGATCTCCACCCGTGTGTCCTCGCGCGTCGGGTTCACCGCGAACATCAGGCGCTGCGCCCCCTGGCTGCCGTCGGCATTGTAGACCAGCACGAGCGACGCCAGCGCGGGGCCCCGGACCGCCCGGAAGAAACCCTCCGAGGGTCGCGACCACTGCCGCAGCAACCGGCCGCGCTCCGACCGGCGGAAGGCGATCCAGGCGGCGAAATAGGCGTGCGTCGCCGGGAAGCGCGCGATGCGGTGATAGTCGAGCGCGTTGAGGTCGCCGCGCAGGTAGGTGTTGTTCACCCCGTGCTTCGAGCGCAGGAAATCCTGCCCCGCCGCCAGCAGCGGGATGCCGACCGAGGCGAGCAGGATGGCCGCCATCAGGTGCGTGCGCTGGCGGTCGGTCTGCGTCGGGTGGAAGCCGTTGTGGTCGCCGTTCTCCGTGATCTCGTCGAGCCAGGTGCGGTCGTCGTGCGACTCCGTGTAGTTGACCGTCTGCGCCGGCCAGAAGGCGAAGTGCCACGGCGAGCCCTTGAGGAAATACTCGAGCCGCTCCGCCGAGCCGTAGCCCTTCACGTAGTCGCGCAGGAAGTTCCGGTAGCCGTCGTTCCAGGACGCGAAGCCGGTCGGCCGCAGTGCGGCGGCGATGTGCCCGCGGAAACTCCACGGCTCGGCGATGAGGATGACGTCGGGCTTCACCTTCTTCACGGCGGCCTCGATGTCGCGCAGCACGTCCACGCCGATGAGCTCGGCCAGGTCGAAGCGGAAGCCGTCCACGCCGTAGACCTCGATCAGATGCACCAGGCTGTCGATGATGAGCCGCGTGGCCATGGCCGAGCGGCAGCGCAGGTCGTTGCCGCAGCCGCTCCAGTTCTCGAGCCCGCCCTCGTCGTCGAGCTCGAAGTAGTAGAGCTTGTCCACGAACAGCAGGTGCGCCGGCTCGCCCACGTGGTTGTAGACGACGTCGAGGACGACCGCGATCCCCTGCCGGTGGAACGCCGCCACCAGTTCCTGGAACTCCTTCACCTGCGACGCCCGCGCGCCGTCCCGGGCGAAGCCGCTGGCCGGGGCGAACCAGTTCGCCGTCATGTAGCCCCACTGGTATTCCTCGCGCGTCTTGTTGTCGAACTCCTGCACGGGCTGCAGCTCCACGCAGTTCACGCCGAGCTGCTTCAGATAAAAATCCGGGCTCTGCACCCACTTCGTCAGGCCGGCATAACCCAGCCGCTCCTCCGGGGTCAGCGGCACCGGGGCGTGGGCCGCGAGGTCGCGCACGTGGCCCTCGACCATGACCAGGTCCTGCCACGGCGGCGTGGGAAAGCTCCGGTCGGCGCGCCCCACCCAGCCGGGATCCAGCACGATGCCCGGGCCCTCGCGACCGGCGGCGGCCTGGGCGTAGGGATCGAGGATCCGCTGGTTGGGATGGAAGTGCCCGAACACGTCGTGCGGGCCGCTGATGGAATACCAGTAATACCAGCCGTGCAGGTTGCGGTCGAGGTGGGCCTCCCACACACCGCGCCACCCGCCGCCCGCCTCCTCGCGCCGGTCCAGCTCGTAGCCGAAGGCCGCGTCCATTTCCCCGAGCTTCTCGCAGACGAAGAGCCGCACGTGCTTCGCGCGCGGGGCGAACAGCCGGAAGGTCGTCTCGCCGCGGCGCACGATGGCCCCGAGCGCGAGGTCGCTGCGCAGCCCGTGGAAGAACTTCCCGAGCCGCACGCGTGTCTTCGGCGCCTCCTTGCCGTCGCGCACATGGATGACCGAGTAGGTCTGGTTCAGCAGCACCGGCCCGGTCGTGACGAACTCGAAGAGATTGCGGCCCGTGCGGTGGCGCAGCAGCGCGCGGTTGAAATGCCCCTTGCCGTCCGGCACGAGGTTCGTCGCCTCGCGCGGCAGCTCCAGCCAGCGGCGGTCGCCCGTGACGAACTTGAACTGCTGCGGCGGCTCCGTGAGCAGCAGCGCCGGCGGCCGGCGCAAGAGCCACACCGCGCGTCCGTTCAGCTCGCCGGCCTCCAGGGCCCAGTCGGACTGGCCCACCGCCTCCTCCCAGCCGTTGAAGTCGCCGGCCACATAGACGGGCATCCGGCCGAACTCCACCCAGCTGTGCTCCGTCGGATCAAGCACGAAGACCACCTGGCCCGCCTCGTCGACGTAATAGGCCGCCTCATCCGCGTAGAGCGACGGCGGCGCCGGCCGGAGATCGGCAAACGCGAAGGCATGGTCGCCCGGCGCCAGCAGCGGCAGCGACGCCCCCGTCCAGTCGGCATCGAGCTCGATGATGCCGGTCGAGGTCGAGTTCAGCCAGGCGCGGGCGATGCGCTGGGCTTGTTCGAGGGTGAAGGGCGCGCGGGTGTTCAAGGCCGGTCCACATTCCAGCACTTGCCGCGCCACCGCAAGCAGGGAGAAAGGCCGATTGTTCAATGTTCATTGCTCAATTTTCATTGGCCGGCATCGGGCAACCCAAATGACAAATGAACATTGGACAATGAACGATGAACAATAATGTCTTTCGGCATGTCCTCGGAACGCATTCTCGTCGCCATGTCCGGCGGCGTTGACAGCAGTGTCGCCGCCCTCCGGCTCAAGTCGCAGGGGCACGCCATCGTCGGCGCCTACATGAAGAACTGGATCAACGAGGACAACGTCATCGGCCACTGCCCGTGGATGCAGGACATCGAGGACGCCCGCGCCGTGGCGGACCGGATCGGCATCGAGTTCCGCGTCGTGAACCTGATGCAGGACTACCGCCGTCTCGTGGTGGACTATCTGCTCGACGGCTACCAGCGCGGCCTCACGCCGAACCCCGACGTGATGTGCAACCGCGAGATGAAATTCGGCGTGTTCGCGAACTATGCCAAGGCCGAGGGCTTCGCGGCGGTGGCGACGGGGCATTATGCGCGGCGGGTGGAGCGTTTCTCTTTCCCCGGTGGGAGGGGTTTTACACCCCGACACGATAATCTCATCGCATCCGAGTCGGGGCATAAAGCCCCTCCCACCCCAAGCCCTACCTTCGCGCTGCTCGAAGGCCTCGACAAAAACAAGGACCAGTCCTACTTCCTCGCCCTGCTCTCGCAGGCCCAGCTCGCCGCCGCGCGCTTCCCCATCGGCGACCTCACCAAGCCCGAGCTCCGCGCCCTCGCCGCCGACGCCCGCCTCCCGACCGCCGCCAAGAAGGACAGCCAGGGCATCTGTTTCATCGGCGAGGTGAAGATGGCCGACTTCCTGAAGACCTATGTGCCGGATCACCCGGGCCCCGTTGTCCGCGCCACCGACGGCAAGGTCATCGGCGAGCACCGCGGGCTGCATTACTACACGATCGGCCAGCGCCGCGGCATCCGCATCCCGTCGAACACCGACGACAAGGCCTACGTCGTCACCGGCAAGCGCGCCGCCGACCACGCCCTGCTCGTCGCCTTCGACGGCCCCGAGGCCCCCGGCCTGTGGACGAGCGAATGCCGGGTGCACCGCGTCAGCTTCATCGGCGACCCCGTCACGACCAAGCGCCGCATCGAGTGCAAGGTCCGTTACCGCGACCCGCGCGTCTTCATCGAGTTTGCGCCCGGACCCGACGGCACCGCCGCCGTCAGATTCGAACAACCCCAGCGCGCCCTCGCCGCCGGCCAGATCATGGCGCTCTACGACGGCGAGCAGCTCCTCGGCGGCGCGGTGTTTGCCTGAGCCCGACAGAAGCACCGGCTCGGGCCCACCGGCTTGGATTTTCTTGAGAAAGCGGGCCGCATGCCAAAGCTGCGCATCCCGATGACGTTAGCAGCGGACAGGATACCGCCCAAGTGGCAGATGTTCATTCTCTCGTTCACCGCGCTCTTCCTCGAGCTCATGGTGATCCGCTGGGTGCCCTCCGTCGTGCGGCTCGTCGCCTATTATGCCAACCTGATGCTGTTGAGCTCCTTTCTCGGGCTGGGCGTGGGCGCGATGGCCGCCGGCCGGAAATGGCGCCTTTTCGGCTGGTTTCCCGTCCTGCTGGCCGGCTACATCGGCGCGCTCCTGCTCAGCCGCGAGCTGGCCCTCGGCTCGAGCGACGCGGAGATGCGCTTCGGCGCGCTGCCGCCGCAGGTGATGAACTATGTGATCCTGTTCGGCCTCTTTGTCGCCAACGCCCTGGTCTTCGTCCCGATCGGCCAGCAGATGGGCGCGCTGTTCAACGCCCTGCCCCGCCTGACGGCCTATGCCTGGGACCTGGGCGGCAGCCTGGGCGGCACGCTCTGCTTCGGCCTCTTCTCCCTGCTGCATTTCTCCCCGGTGGCGGGGATGGCCGCCGTCACGCTGCTCTACCTCAGCCTCGTGCCCTGGCGGCGCTGGCTCTGGGCCGTGCCCGTGTTCGGGCTGGTGCTGGCCGGCATGTTCACCGCCAACGACCGGGCCACGCTCTGGTCGCCCTATTACCACATCCTCGTGCGCGACCTGGTGACGAAAAAAAGCGTGACGGCGCCGCCGCCCGGCCTGGCCACGATGCACGACCCGCCGGCCTATGTGGTCAGCGTGAACCAGGACTTCTACCACGTCGACGGTTCGCAAAACACCGCCCGCTACACCCCGGGCTCCGTCACCGCCGACTTCGCCGCCAAGCAGCAGGCGCAATACCGCGTGCCCTACGCCGTCGGCGGCCCGCGCGCGAAGGTCCTCGTGCTGGGCGCCGGTGGCGGCGCCGACGTCCAGGGCGCCCTCGCGGCCGGCGCCAGCCACGTCGATGCCGTCGAGATCGATCCCGTGCTGGCCGCCATCTCGCGCCGGTTCAACGCCGACGCCCCCTACCTCGACCCGCGCGTCACCCTCCACGTCGACGACGCCCGCTCCTTCCTCTCCAAGGCGAAGCCCGGCTACGATCTCGTCACCTTCGGCTACCTGGACTCGCAGGCGCTCTTCAGCTCCATGAGCAACCTGCGCCTCGACGGCTATGTCTACACGGTCGAGAGCATCCGCACCGCCTACGGCCTGCTCAACGAGCGCGGCCTGCTCGTCCTGTCCTTTGGTTACGGCCAGCACTGGCTGATGCTCAAGCTCTACCGCATGGTGGAGGAGGCCACCGGGCGCACCCCGCTGCTCTACCACAGCCCGGGCCACGCCGTGTTCTGCGTGCCGCGCACCTGGCTGCCGGCCCGGCCGCCGCAGGAGATCAACGACCTCAAGCTGACCGAGGTCGTCGGCCGGCCGAGGATCGATCCCCCGACCGACGACTGGCCCTTCCTCTATCTGGCGCGCAAGGCCGTCCCGCCCGACTACCTGGTGGTGATCGGCGGGCTGCTGCTGCTTTCCCTCGTCTCGGTCGGCGCGCTGCGCGGGCGCTCGTTCGCGCGCCACGACCTGCACTTCGCCCTGCTCGGCATGGGCTTCCTGCTGCTGGAGACCAAGAGCATCACGGACTGCTCGCTTTATTTCGGCGCGACGTGGCTGGTGACGCTCCTCGTGGTGCTCGGCGTCCTTCTGATGGTGCTCGCCTCGAACTTCGTGGCCGGCCGCGTGCGGCGGTTCTCGTTCTGGTTCTACGTGCCGCTGTTCGTGTCGCTGGCCCTGCTCATCGTCGTGCCGCGCGAGACGGTCCTCACGCTCGGTTTCGCGGGCCGGCTGGCGTGGACGATCCTGGTGGTGCCACTGCCCGTTTTTTTCGCCGGCCTGATCTTCTCGACGGGTTTCCGCGAGTCGGCGGATCCCGCGGCGCTGTTCGGCGCCAACCTGATCGGCGCCATGGTCGGCGGTTTTTCCGAATATCTCGGCATGGCCGTGGGCAGCCATCACCTCTCCTACCTCGTGATCGCCGCCTACGCCGGCAGCCTGCTGTGCCTCCTGCGCGACAAGGCGGGGCCCGCCGCAGCGGCGTCATCCGCCTGAATCAAGGACCGAGTCATGCCCCTGCCCAAAGACCAAGCCTGGTTTCCCGCGAAGACCTACGGCTGGGGCTGGGGCATTCCGCGCCGCTGGCAGGGTTGGATTGTGATGGTTGGATTCCTCGCGGCGATGATTGCCGGCGCACCCTTGGTGAAGGTTCATCCGCTGGCTTATGTCGGCTACAGCATGGCGCTCGGGTGCATCCTGGTGACGATCTGCTATTGGAAGGGTGAGAAACCCGGCTGGCACTGGGGCGCGAAAGAGCGATGATCCGCCCATGGCTCGCCCGCGTCCACTTCCGGTCCCGGTCGCACTCGGCATCATCCTGCTTTGCCTGACCCTGCTGCCGGCCGGTTGTAGCAAAGCCCCCGGGCCGGTGCTCGACGTGAAGATCAGCGATGGCGACTGGAACGACTACAATCGCAGCCTCGAAGCCATCGCCGATAGACAGAGTCCGGCGGAACGGGCCGAGTTCGCCCAGGCCCTGCAGGAACTGAAATACCACGCCATGTCCGGCGAGGGCCAGGCCCCCGGCCCCGGGATCAATGCGTCCGTCCGCGAACAGATCTCCGGCCTGGCCGTCCGGCAGGTGCTCGTGACGGGGCTTTCCATCAAGCTCGGCCGGAAGCAGGAGGCGGAGCAGGCGCTGGTCCGTTCCATCACGATGAACGACCGGCTGCGCACCAAGCCGGGTGACGACGCCTCCGCCGATTTCCTTGCATCCGTGCGCCGCGGCCAGGCGCAACAGCTGAAGACGCTGCGCGATGAGATTTCCGCGCTGACGAAACGCATCACGGAACTGGGTCCGCCACGCAGCACCCGGCCCTTCTGATGACCCGCCGCGCAAAACGCGTGACGCCGGGCCCGGGTTCGTGAGAATGGACCCGACATGAGCGAGCACCTCGCCCGGCTCCGGCATTATCTCGAGGAGCAGCGGCTCCAGCCCGACATCAACCGCGGGCTGCGCGCCACCGTGGGGTTCATGGGCGCGTTCTTTGCGGCCGCCTGGTGGCTGGGCCCGCTTGAGGCCTCGTTCGCCGCCATCGCGGCGCAGAACGTCGCGATGCTGGACATCCGCGGCTCCTACCCGCTCCGGCTGGGCCTGCTGCTGGTGACGGCCGCACTCTACGCCGGATCCTGCTGGCTCGGCGGCATCGCCAGCGGTTACCTGCCCCTTGGCATGGCGGCCATGGGCCTGGTCATCCTGCTGGGCGGCATCTGGCGCCACCTGAGCCCCGATTACGGCATGTCGCTGGCGATCAACTCCGCCTTCCTGCTCATGCTCGCGCTCGCCCATCCGGACGGGACGGCCCGGGCGGACCACTTTTTCCTCGCAGGCCTGAGCGGCGGCCTCTGGGGCCTCTTCATCCAGGTGGCGCTCTGGCCCTTCCGCGCCCAGCACCCGCTGCGCCGCGCCGTGGCCGACACCTGGCTGGCGCTCTCGGACCTGCTGGAAGCCATGGTGCCCGGCGAAAACCCCGACGCCGGGGCGCGCCACCGCCGCATCGCGGAAAAGGAGGCCGCCCTCCGCGTCGCCCTGGACCAGAACAGCGCCACCCTCGCCGCCGCGCACGCCGGCCGCGTCCGCCCGCACCTGCTGGCTCTGGAGGAACTCAACCTCACGGCCGCCCGCTTCGCGACGCGCGTCGTGGCCTTCAACACCGCCCTCGACCCGCTGCTGTCCCGGCCCGACTTTGCCGCGCTCGCCCCCAGCTTCACCCCGGTGCTGAACTCGCTCACCAACCTGGCGCGCACCACGGCCGTGACGGTCGTCTCCCGCCAGCCCTCGCACCTCGCCGCGGCGGATGTCCGGCTCCGCCGGCTGGGCAACCTGATGCAGGCGCTGCAGGACCGCGTGCTGGCCCAGACCGGGCACGCCCCCGAGGCCACGCAGCTGACCTTCCTCCTCCACCAGGTGGCGAACCTCATCCCGGCGCTGGGCACCGCCCTCCGCGCCACCGTGGACCGCGCGAACGAACACACCGCGTTCTCGCTCGAGCTGTTCGACCTCCACACCTGGACGATGCGGCCGCTGGCCTCGGCGCTGAATTTCAGCTGGCGGCCCGACCCGGCGCTGGTGCGCTACATCGCGCGCCTGACCGTGCTCGAGGTCGCCGCCGTGGCGGCGTTCAAGCTGCTCGACCTCGCCCACGGCTACTGGCTGCCGCTCACCGTGCTCGTCGTGCTCCAGCCCGACTACGGCTCCACCCGGCTGCGCGCCGGGCAGCGCGTCATCGGCACCCTGGCCGGGAGCCTGCTGGCCAGCGCGCTGCTCTGGCTGGCGTTGCCGCCGCCGGTCCTGTTCGTCGCGATGGCCGTGACGATGTTCGGCTTCGCCTTCTGGTTGAAGCGCAACTACGGCTACGCGGTCTTCTTCATCACGCTGTTCGTCGTGCTGATCACCGAGACCGAGACGAAGGTCACGCTGGGCTTCACCCTCGAGCGGCTCGCGATCACCGGGGCGGGCGGCCTGCTCGCCCTGCTGGCGGCGCAGCTGTTCTGGCCGGCCTGGGAGCGGCAGTTCTTCCCGCGCATCCTCGCCCGCGCCCTGCGGGCGAACCGTGACTACGCCCGCATGCTCGGCGACCGCCTGCTCACCGGCGGCGGCTACGATGCCGGGGCCATCACCCTCAAGAAGGCGGCCGAGAAGGCCAACAGCACCGTGTTTTCCTCGCTCCAGCGCATGTCCGGCGACCCCGCGGACCAGCAGGCAGGCATCGAGGCCGCCGCCGCGCTGGCCAACGGCAACCAGCGGCTGACGCGCGCGCTCACGGTCGTCGCGCTGCATCTCAGCCCCGGCACGGCGCTGCAACGCCCGGAACTGGGCAACTTCGTCCGCGTGGCCGTCGAGACGCTGGAAGCTCTGGCCCGCGCCGCGGAGTCCCCGCCCGACGACGCGCGCCTGCGGACGCTGCGCGCCGCGCTCGACGAACTCAGCCTGCCCACGCCTGCCGTCGGGGCCTCGCCGCTGGAACACAGCGCCTACGCGCAGTTCGCCCGCGGCGCCACCGAGCTCAGCGCCATGCTGCTGGCGGCGCAGGCCGCGCCGTCGGAGAGCGCGGCGCCGTTGGCGGTGGTGACAACACGGTAGGGCGAATCCTCCGGATGAGCCGCGGCTCGTCGGGACGACTCGCCCTACCGCAGCTTGGCGAACACCAGGCTGACGGCGAAGCCGATAAACACGACGCCGAGCGCCCGGTCGATCCAGTGGCCGTGGCGGAGGAAGCGGCGGCGGACGTCCTCCCGCGTGAACACGACCGACACGAAGCTGAACCACGCCACCGTCGCGAGCGTCATCCACACGCCGTAGCCGACCTGCACGAGCTTCGGCGTCGTCACACTCACGGCCAGCGGGAAGAGCGAGATGAAGAAAAGCGCGGCCTTCGGGTTGAGCACGTTGACCAGAAACCCGGTCGTCCACGCCGCACCGTCGGTCGGGGCCGTGCCACCTGCGCCGAGGTCGACATCGCCGTTGCGCGCCCGGGTGCGCAAGGCCTGCACGCCGACCCAGGCAAGGTAGGCCGCGCCGAGGTATTTGACGGTGGCCAGCGCGACCGCGGAGTTTTTCAGGAAATAGCCAAGTCCCAGGATGCAGTAACCGATGTGGATCGATAGGCCGCAGCCGATGCCCAGACTGCTCCAGAGGGCGGTGCGCCGGCCGTGCGCGAGGCTCTGGCGCAGGACGAGGGCGAAGTCCGGCCCCGGGCTGGCCACGGCCAGCGCATGGGCGACGACGATCGTGAGGAATTCGGGCAGGTAGGACGCCATTGTCTTGGTGGAGGGTCGGTCTCCCGACCGACCGCGGCTGGTGCGGAGACCAGCCTTCCAATTCTCATCACCGTTCCTTGGCGCCCTCGCGGAGCTCCATGTCCTGCGGGACGGTGCTGATGGCCTCGGCGAGCGTGGTGAGGCCTTCCTTCACCTTGAACAGGCTGTCCTGGTGGAGGGTCTTCATGCCGCCGCGCATCGCGATGCGCTTCAGCTCGGCGGTCTCGGCCTCCTTGTTGATCGCCTCGATGAGCTCCTCGTTGTTGACGAGCAGCTCGTGGATGCCGACGCGGCCCTTGTAGCCGGTGCTGTTGCACTTCGAGCAGCCCTTGGGGTTGGCCTTGTAGATCTGGCCGCTCCAGCCGATGCCGCGCATCAGCATGTCCTTCTCGCGGCCGTCCGGCTCGTAGGCGACGCGGCAGACCTTGCAGACGCGGCGCATGAGGCGCTGGGCGCACACGCAGACGAGCGACGACGAGATCATGAACGGCTCGATGCCCATGTCGGTCAGGCGGGCGACGGTGCTCGGGGCGTCGTTGGTGTGGAGCGTGGAGATGAGCATGTGGCCGGTGAGCGCGGCCTCGACGGCGATGTTCGCCGTCTCCTTGTCGCGGATTTCGCCCACGAGGATGATGTCGGGGTCCTGGCGCAGGAAGGAGCGGAGCGCGGCGGCGAAGGTCAGGCCGATCTGCCGGTGCA
>JAYRDK010000049.1:0-29046 GCA_041909435.1 Lacunisphaera sp. | reverse complement strand
AGCTCGCTGGCCCACGGGAGGACTCAGATCCCCTTCGGGATCGCCGCCGTCAGGTTCACGGGGGCGCCGTCGGTGATCAGCAGGTTGTCCTCGAAGCGCACGCCACCGAGGTGGAGATGCTGCTCGACAAGCGGCCAGTTCACGGCGTCGCGGTATTTCGCGCGGCGCGCCGGGTCGTTGAGGATCGCGGGGATGAAATACAGGCCGGGCTCGACGGTCGTGATGTAGCCGGGACGCAGGACGAGGTCCATGCGCAGGCTGCGGAGCGACGGACGCGGGTCCTTGGTGCGGCCGGGCTCGAGGCCGCTGGCGTCGCGCACGCCGAGCCCGAGCAGGTGGCCGAGGCCGTGCGGGTAAAACAGCGTGTGCGCCTCCTGTTCCACGAGCGACTGGGGGTTGCCCTTGAGCACGCCCATGGCGACGAGGCCGCCCATCATGTCCACCGCGGTGGAGGAATGCAGGTCCTTCCACTCGGCGCCCGGCCGGCAGCGCTCGCAGGTGCGCTTCTGCGCCTCGAGCACCACCGTCGCGAAGTCGCGCTGGAAGGCCGACGCCCGGCCCGCCACGTAGGTGCGGGTGACGTCGATCACGTAGCGGTCGAGCTGCGGGCCGCTGTCGATCAGGATGAAGTCGCCGTCCCGTGCCACGCGGTCGGGCGAGGGTGAGCCGTGGAAGACCGCGCTCTGCGCGCCGACGCCGACGATGGAGTCGTAACCCGTCACCTGCGCGCCGTGGCGGAAATACTCGGCCTCGAGCTCGATCTGGAGCGTGCGCTCGCTGACGCCGGGCCGGAGCAGCGGCTGGATCTTCGCGTAGCCGACCGTCGCGGCCGCGGCGCAGCGTGTCATCAGGTCAACCTCGGCCGGCTCCTTCGGCCGGCGGGCATGCTTGTAGGCCTCGCGCACCGCCGCGGTGCGGGACTCGTCGGACTCCACGCCGGCGACCGGCGCGCCGAGCATGATGATTTTCCGACCTTTCCGCGCGGCGAGCCACGCGGGGAATTTGCCCAGCAATTCGCCCGGCAGCTGCTCCTTGCCCTCCCAGACGCGGTCCATCTCGGTGACCTCGGGGACGAAGGAGGTCCAGCCGCTCTTCGGGTCATAGGCGATGATGCCGCCGGTGGCGTCGGCATGGCCGGTCAGGTAATAATATTCCTGGTGGGCGATGAAGGGCAGCAGGGCGTCGCTGATCTCCGGCTTGGGGACCGGGTGGCCGGCGCCGGCGAGCAGGATCTCGTCGGTGAGGCCGAGGGCGGGGGCGATGCGGGCGCGACGGGCGGCGTAATCAATGGGCATGGGGAATTTTTGTTGGCCACAAAAAGGCACAAAAATTCACGAAAAGGAAGACGGCAGAAACTGTGCCGCCCTTATCCGTCTGCAGGTGGAGGGCCCGCGTCCCTGCGGGCCGCTTCCGGAATTGTGGGCGGCGAGCTTGCTCGCGCAGATTGGGCGGAGCGCGGGCAAGCTCGCTGGCCCACCTTTACAAACCACGGCCCGCAGGGACGCGGGCCTTCCATTCAGGATGCGGGTGCGTCCAGCTCGGCCAGGGCCTTTTTCGCGGACTCGAGCTCCGGGTTGAGCTTCAAGGCGGTCTCGAAGCGGGCGCGGGCCTCGTCCTTGCGGCCGAGCTTCACGAGAACGCGGCCGCAGCCGGCCTGCACGCCGGCATGCCCGGGCTTCAGGGTGGCGGCGGTCTCGTAGTGGCCGAGGGCCTCGGCGTATTTCTCGTCCTTGTTGGCGATGTTGCCGAGTTCGATCGCCCCGAGGAAGGGGTCGATCTGCTGCACGCGGGCGGCGAACTCCACGGCTTTCACCAGGCTGCCGCCGGCGATCTCCGGAGCGTTGGTGTAGAAGCGGGACAGGCCGATGAGACCGGGCACGTGGTTGGGGTCGAGCTCGACCGATTTCTCGAAGGCCTTTTTCAGCTTCGAGGAAAGGCCGGCCATCTGGATGAAGTTCACCTCGTTCATGCGCGCGCTGAGCGCCACGCCGAGCTGGGAGAAATAAACCGGGTTGCCCGGGTCGGCCTGGGTGGCCTGCTCGGCGAACGCGACGGCCTCCTTGGCCTTCTTCTGCTGGAGGCTCTCGATGCTCTGCTGGTGGAGCGCGGGGGCCTCGGCCGGGGTGGCGGGGACCGGGGGCGTCTGGGCGATGGCGGCAGTGGCGAGGAGGAGGGCGGCGAAGGCCGCGCGGGGGAGGTTGGTTTTCATGGGATGGTGGGTTGGGGGAGATTGGGTGGGCCAGCGAGCTCGCTCGCGCTGATCGGAAGAGGCGTGAGCAAGCTCACTGGCCCACGGGTTGAGACTATTCCTGCTGCAGCGCCTGGGTCGGGTTGAGGCGGGCGGCCCGCAGGGCGGGGAGGAAGGCGGCGGCCAGCACGACGGCCGGCAGGAACAGCAGCAGCGCGCCGAGCACCAGCGGGTCGGCGGGCGTGACGCCGTAAAGCGCGCCGCGCAGGAGCCGGGTCAGGCCGAGGGCGCCGAGCAGACCGGCGGTGACGCCGAGACCGGCGAGCAGGGCGGCGCGGGCGAGCACCCAGCGCAGGACGGCCCCGGGCGAGGCGCCGAGCGCCATGCGCACGCCGATCTCCCGGGTGCGCTGGCCGATGGTGAAGGCCATGCTCGCGTAGATGCCGAAGGCGGAGAGCCCGAGCGCCACCGCGGCGAAGAGCCCGAACAGCCCGGCCCGCAACCGCGGCTGGGTGGCGGAGCGCGCCAAATTTTCCTCCATCGTGCGGACGCTCATGGTCAGCGTCGGGTCGGCGCGGCGCATGGCGTGCTGGATGGTGGCGGCGCCGGTGCCGGTGCGGCGGACGACCACGGTGGTGAAGAACCAGGGCGACTGCCGCTGCGGCACGTAGAGCTGGGGCCCGGCCTCGTCGGCCTGGGTGTCCTGCTTCACGTCGCCCACGACACCCACCACCTCGCGCCAGCCGCGCACCATCCATGGCATCGTGCGGATGCGCCGGCCGACCGGGTCGGCCTCGCCGAAGAGGCGCTTCGCCATGGTCTGGTTGATGACGCACACCGGGCGGCTGGCCGCGGCCTTGAGGTCGTCGGCGTCGGTGAAACCCCGGCCGCGCACGAGCGGGATGCGCATGGTCGAAAAATAGTCCGTGCTGACGGAGTTGAACACGGCCTCGTCGGCGTTGCCCTCCTCGACGGGGCGGCCCTCGACCCAGAACGGGTAGCGCAGGGTGATGCCGGTGAGCGGCGTGCTGCTGTTGAGCGCCGCGCCGGTGACGCCCGGCTCGCGGCGGATCTCGGCCAGCACGCGCTCGTAGTAGTCGCCGAGCTGCGTGAAGTTGTCCCAGCGCGACGGCGGCGGCGAGATGCGGAGGGTGAGCACATCGGCCGGGTCGAAGCCCGGCGCGGTGCGCTGCAGGGTGAGCAGGCTCTTCATGAGCAGGCCGGCGCCGGTGAGGACGACGAGGGTCAGCGCCACCTGGCCGGCGATGAGCGCCCCCTGCACCCGGCCGGCGAAACGGCTGGAGGCGCCGCGGCTGCCGCCGGACTTGAGCATCTCGTTGACGTTGGCGCGCAGCACCTGCCACGCAGGCAGCAGGCCGAAGAGGAGGCCGGTCAGCACGGACACGACCACGGCGAACAGCAGGGCCGTGCCGTCGACCCCGATGGCCGAGGACCGCGGGATCAGGCCCGGCGGCAGCTGGCTGGCCAGTGCCGGCAGGCCCACGGCGGCCAGCGCGATGCCGGCGGCGCCGCCGAGCAGCGAGAGCAGGAGGCTCTCGAGCAACACGGCCCGGGCGAGGGTCGGCGGCGTGGCGCCGAGCGCGAGGCGGACGGCGAGTTCCTGCAGGCGCGCGACGCCGCGGGCGAGCATGAGGTTGGCGAGGTTGACGCACGCGATGAGCAGGACGAGGCCGACGGCGCCGACGAGCAGCAGCAGCGACGAGCGCAGGCCGCCGACGCGCATGGCGAGCAGCGGCTGCACGGCGACGCTCCAGCCGCGGTTGGTGTTCGGGTATTCGGTGGCGAGGGAGGCGGCGAGGCCGGCGGCCTCGGCCTGGGCGGCGGCGAGGGTGGCGCCGGGCTTGAGCCGGCCGACGGTGGCCCAGAAGCGCGAATCGCGCGCGAGGTTCTCCGGCGCCTCGACGGGGAAGGGCAGCCAGGCGTCGACAAATTCCGGTTCGCGGAAATCCTCCGGCATGATGCCGATGACGGTCGCCGGCTCGTTGTCGAGCAGGATGGTCTCGCCGATGACACCGGGACGCTGGGCAAAATGCCGGCGCCACGCGGCGTGGCCGAGGATCACGGCGCGGCCGGCACCGAGGCTGAACTCATCGGCATAAAAGACCCGGCCGAGCTGCGGGGTCACGCGGAAGGTCGCGAAGAACTCCTCCGTGACCTTGCCCACGACCAGCTGGACCGGATCGGCGCCTTGTGGCGCGTAGCCGGCGAAATCAGGCCGGTAGGCGGCGAGGGCCTCGTAGGACGAGACGCGCTCCTTGAAGTCGCGGAAGTCGGTGAGCGAGAGGGCGGGCTGGGTGAGGGCCTTGGCGGGGTTGAGGGACTTGAAGCCGACGAGCCGTTCCTGCTCCGGGTAGGGCAGCGGGCGCAGGATGATGGACTGGAAGATCGAAAAGATCGCGACGTTCGCGCCGATGCCGAGGGCCAGCATGGCGATGGCGAGAATGGCGAAGCCCGGGGCGCGGCGCAGGTGGCGCGCGGCGGCGGTCAGTTCGGTGAGAAAGCGGGTGAACACGCCCCGAAGATACCGGATCGCGCGTCCCACCGCATCGCCCGGAAGTCACCGTCATGGTCATGGTGGGGGATGACCTGGGGTCATGGGATCGGTCCGTGGGCCAGCGAGCTTGCTCGCGCTCTTTCGTCAACGCAGCCAATCAGCGAACGGCTTTCCATCATCCAGCCGCGGTTTGAACCAATCGGCTTCTCGTGGTCCTAGCCAAAACCATGGATAAGTGTCCGAGGCTGGTAACAAGCCTGCCCGATATGGATTTAGAAAGATATACAGCAGCACACCTTCGATGGCGTCGGCCTCACGCAGGCGATGTTCATAATAATTTCCCTGCCATCGGAGACCGGTGGTAGCGAGCGCCGCCCGGGTCTTTGATTTTAACCGGGCAATTACCCGGCTGAGCGGCAGCTTGTCGTGTAGCGTTGCAAGCAGGTGAATATGATCGGGCATGATCACGGCACCCCGGATGGTCCAATAGCCGTCGCATTCAATGTTCTGGATCTCGGCGCGCAACGCGGCGGCTCCCATCGGGCCCGACAATCCTGCCTGTCTATCATGAGTGCAGAGGGTGAGAAAGTAATCCGTGTAAGGTTGAGAAATACGAAACCGCCGCAGGACTTCATCGCCTTCTTTCGGTTTCATGTGGGCATGCTAGGCCTGCGGGAGGACTGGGTAAGGCAATCAGTCCACCTGAAAAGAGGCGTGAGCAAGCTCACTGGCCCACGGAGAGGCGCGAGCGAGCTCGCTGGCCCACAGGTCTCAGATCAGGCCCATCTCCCGGGCGCGGAGGGCGGCCTGGGTGCGGTCGAGGACGCCCAGCTTGCCGAGGACGTTCGTCATGTGGTTCTTCACTGTGCCCTCGGTGATGTTGAGGCGGGAGCCGATCTCCTTGTTGCTGCAGCCGGCGGCGAGCAGCCTGAGCACGCCGAGTTCGCGCTCGGAGAGCGGGTCGGCGAGCGTTTGGGAAACCTTTTTGCCCTCGCGGGCGGAGAGGCGGTTGAGCTCGGCCATCATGCGGGCGGTCACGGCGGGCTCGAGGACGGAGGCGCCCTTGGCGGCGGCGCGGACGGACTCGTTGAGCTTGTCGGCCGAGCAGGCCTTGAGGAGGTAGCCGAGGGCGCCGGCGCGCATGGCCTCGAAGATCTCCTCGTCCTCCTCGAAGGTGGTGAGCACGACGACCTTCGTCGCGGGCACGGCGGCCAGCACGCGGCGCGTGGCCTCGACGCCGCCCATGACCGGCATGCGCAGGTCCATGAGGATGACGTCGGGCTTGTGGACTTTCGCGAGGGCGAGGGCGCGCTCGCCGTTCTCGGCCTCGGCGACGATGTCGAAGTCGGGCTGCAGCGTGAGCAGCGTGCGGAGCGCCTCGCGGAAAAGCGACTGGTCGTCGACCAGCATGAGCCGGAGCCGTTTATGGTTCATCGTTCATTGTTCATTGTTCATTTTTCAGTGGTCGGAGCGATGGCCAATGAACGTTGAACAATGAAAATTGAAAAATGCCGCGCAGCGCGCGGCTATGCCGGCACCTCGACGGTGAGGAGGTAGCCGCCGCCCGGCTGGTTGCCGGCCTGGACGCGGCCGCCGAGCACCTCGATGCGCTCGCGGATGCCGGTCAGGCCGAAGCCGCCGGCGGCGGTGCCGTTGGCGCCCCGGCCGTTGTCGGCGACGGTGAGGCTGACTTTGCCGGCCGACGTGAAATCCAAGGCGAGCTCCGCGGCGGTGGCGCCGGCGTGCTTGCGGATGTTGGTGAGGCCCTCCTGCGCCGCGCGGTAAAGCGCGTGCTCCAGGCCGGCCGCCAGCGGACGGGTGACGCCGGCGAGACGGAGCGTGACCGGCAGGCCGGCGTCCTGGACCAGCGTTTGCAGGGCCTCGGGCAGGGGCGGGCGGGCGGTGTCGGTGCGGAGCGCGCCGACGGAGCGGCGGACGTCGTCGAGCGCGTCGCCCGTGAGCTTGGCGGCCTTGCGGATGGCTTCGCGGGCCTTGTCCGGCTGGCCGGGCAGGATGGCGGCGGCGGCGTCGAGCTGGGTCTTCACCACGGTGAGGTAATGGCCGACGCCGTCGTGGATCTCGCGGGCGACGCGGTTGCGCTCGCGGGTGGTGGCGAGGTCCTCGGCCTGGGCGGCGTAGACCTTGAGCTGCTCGTGCGCCGACTCGATCTCCAGGCGGAGCTTCTCCTCGCGGGCGCGCGAATCGAGGGCGCGCTTGGTGATGAGGGTGAAGGCGATGGTGAAGGCGAAGCCGGCGGCGTAGTTGAACACCGCCTCGAACGCCGCGCCCCAGCCGAAATCGAAGCCCCACACCGCGATGTTGACGCCCAGCAGGTAGGCGCAGACCAGAAAGGCGTTGCGGGGACGCAGGTCAAAGACGGCCTGGCTGGCGACCGGCAGCACGATCATGCCGAAAAAGCCGCGGGCCGGGCTCACGAACACCAGAACGGTGAGCAGCGCGGCCTGCAGCAGATAATAGAGGATGAACGGGGTGCGTTTGCCGGCGCAGACAAGGACGTCATTCGAGAAGATGCCGAGGGCCACATAGGCCGCGCCCAGGGCAAAAGCGACCGGCACCATTTCCGCCGGCTGGTAGAACCGGTTGGTGAAGAAATAGCCGCCGAAGCAGGTCAGCACGATGGTGCCGAAGGCAAAGGCGCCATAGAGGGAGCCGCTGCGGTGCTGGGCGTGGGCTTCGGGGGTCATCGGGCGGCAGCCTAGCACGCCAAGGCGGCTTGGCGATATAGGAAGAAAGTCATGGCGGGGTCACGGCAGGTGGAACCTGGCCTCCGGACAGGTTTGTGGAATCTGCGCATCCTGAAAACCCGTCCGGAGGCCGGGTTCCACCTCAAGCCAAGGCGTCAAACAGGATCTCCACCGGGTGCAGGGCGGTGCGGCCGGTGGCGTCCTTGACCTGGTGCCGGCAACTCGTGCCGGGCGCGGCGATGAGGGTATCCTCCGGGGCGCTGCGCACGGCGGGGAAGAGCACGAGTTCGCCGATCTGCTGGGAGACTTGGAAGTGCTCCTCCTCGTAGCCGAACGAGCCGGCCATGCCGCAGCAACCGGACGGGATGACCGAGACCTTGTGACCGGCGGGCAGTTCGAGCATCTTCACGGTCGGCGTGAGGGACGAGAGCGCCTTCTGGTGGCAGTGGCCGTGGAGCTTGATGGCGCGGGTCTGCGGCTTGAAGGCGGCCGGGGTGATCCGGCCGGCGTTGGCCTCGCGGGCGATGAACTCGTCGATCAGCAGCGCGTTCTTGGCGAGGGTCCGGGCGGCCTCGAGCAGGTGGGCGGGGACGAGGTCGGGATACTCGTCGCGGAAGGACAGGATGCACGACGGCTCGAGGCCGATCAGCGGGGTCTGCGCGCTGACAACCTCCTTGAGCAGCTCGACGTTGCGAATGGCGAACTTCTGCGCGTCGCGGATGAGGCCCTTCGAAAAATGCGCGCGGCCGCTCTCGACGTGCTCCGGGATGACGACCTCGTAGCCGAGCTTGTTCAGGAGCTGCACGGCCTTGATGCCCATGGGCGTGTCGTTGTAGTCCGTGAACTCGTCGCAGAAGAGGAAGACGCGGCCGTGCGGGAATGGATTGGTGGGCGGCGAGCTTGCTCGCGCACCGGCCGGGCTTGCGTGAGCAAGCTCACGGCCCACGGGGAGACCACCGATGCCGGATTTATTCGCGTGCCGCTTGTGCCAGGCGGCCAGCGTCGTGCCGTGGATCGTCGGCAGGCTGCGCTTGGCGGCGAAGCCGGCGAAGCGTTTGATGTAACGCGAGACGTCGGGTGCCGTGACGGCCCAGTTGTAGAGCGAGGGAAAGAGCGAGGCCAGGCGCATGGACTGCGTGAACCCGGCCACGAGGCGCGAGCGCAGCGGCACGCCGTTGGCGTCGTAATAGTGCTGCTGCCACTCGGCCTTGAGGCGGGCGACGTCGACGTTGGACGGGCACTCGGACTTGCAGCCTTTGCAGGAGAGGCAGAGGTCCATGACGCCTTTCACCTGCTCGCTGTCCCAGGCGTTCATGCCCTCGCGCGATTCGGTGAGGACGTGGCGGAGCATGTTGGCGCGGGCGCGGGTGGTGTCCTGCTCGTTGCGCGTCGCCATGAAGCTCGGGCACATCGTGCCGCCCATGAGGTGCGTCTTGCGGCACTCGCCGACGCCGTTGCATTTCTCGGCGGCGCGGAGGACGCCCTGCGTGGCGCTGAAGTTGAAGAAGGTCTTGTATTCCGGCGTCGGGTGGTCCGGGCCGTGGCGCAGCGAGGTGTCCATCGGCGGGGTGTCGATGATCTTGCCGGGATTGAACAGGCCGCGCGGGTCGAAGGTCTCCTTCACCCGGCGCATCATGGCGTAGCACTCGGGGCCGACCATGAACGGGATGAACTCGCCGCGCAGGCGGCCGTCGCCGTGCTCGCCGGAGAGCGAGCCGCGGTATTTCTTCACGAGGTGGGCGACGTCGGTGGCGATGCCGCGGAAGAACTTCATGCCCTCGTGGGTCTTCAGGTCGAAGAGCGGGCGGGTGTGCAATTCGCCGGCGCCGGCGTGGGCGTAGTAGACGGAGCTGATGCCGTATTTCTCGCGCATCAACTTGTCGAACTCGGCGATGTAGGCCGGCAGGTCCTCGACGGCAACCGCCGTGTCCTCGACGACCTCGCGGGGCTTGGCGTCGCCCGGGACGTTCATCATCAGGCCCTGGCCGGCGCGGCGCAGGTCCCAGACCTTGTTGGCGTCGTCACCCCAGAGCACGGGGAAGGCATAGCCCAGGCCGGCGGCGCGCAGCTCGGACTCGATCGTTTTCATCACGGCCTCGATGGCCTCGCGCTTTTCGAGGCGGACCTCGATGACGAGCACGGCGCCCGGGTCGCCGACCACGAAGAAGCGGTTCCTGGCCTGCTCGAGGTTGGCCTTGGTGCACTCGAGGATGTGGCGGTCGATCAGCTCGCAGCCGAAGGGCCGGTGGCGCATCGCGATGAGCGTGGCGTGGAGCGAGTCCTGGATCGTCGCGAAGTGCGCGCACATCAGCGCGCCCGCCGGCGGCAGGGGCTCGACGTTGAGCTCGAACTCGACGCCGAGGAAGAGCGTGCCCTCGGAGCCGGCGAGCAGCTGGCAGAGGTTGAAGGGCTGGTCGGAGGCCGGGTCGAAGACGTTGCACTCCATCAGCCGGTCGAGCGCGTAGCCGGTGTTGCGGCGGGTGACGGTGGGCTTCGGGTAGTTGTCGCGGATCAGCTGGCGGTTCTTCGCGTCGCCGAGCAGGTCGCGGACGGTGCGGTAGATCCTCGTCTCCAGCGTGTCGGGGCCGGCGCACTTGGCCTCGAACTGGGCCTTGGTCAGCGGGCCGAAGGTGACCTCGGAGCCGTCGCTGAGGAAACCGCGGGTGGAGACGAGGTGCTCGCGCGTGGTGCCGTGGACGATGGAGTTGGCGCCGCAGGAGTTGTTGCCGACCATGCCGCCGACCATCGCGCGGTTGGCGGTGGAGGTCTCGGGCGTGAAGAAGAGGTTGTGCGGCTTGAGATGCAGGTTGAGCTCGTTGCGCACGACGCCCGGCTGGACGCGGACGCGGCGCGCCTTCGCATCGGTGGCGAGGATCTTGTTCATATGCCGGCCGACATCGACCACGATGCCGTGGCCGACGACCTGGCCGGCGAGGGAGGTGCCGGCGGTGCGCGGGATCAGGCCGAGGCCGTGGGCATTGGCGAAGGCGATCAGCTCGCGGATGTCCGCCTCGCTCTTCGGCAGCGCGACGGCGACGGGCAGCTCCTGGTATTCGGAGGCGTCGGTCGCGTAGAGCGTCCGCATCATGCGGTCGTAATGCAGCGCGCCGGTCAGGCGGGCGGCGAGGGACGCGAGGTCGGCGGGAGCGGGGGTGGCAGTGGCGACGGCAGACATGGGCGGCACTTAAATAGAGGCCCGCATCATGTGCGGGCAAGGTGTAACCCGGCTGCGCGCATCCCGGATGTCCGTCCGGCTGGCCAGCCATAGCCTTGGCGGCGGTTGGAGGCCGGACTCCATCTTCAGACGGGAATTCCGGTCAAACTACTCCTTTCGGCCCAGTAGAAGAGGCTTGGATAGAAGCGGGGGCGGGGCTTATGTCATAAATCAAAATCGTCCCCGCCATGACCGCCCTGAATGCCCCCGCTAATTTCAACTGGCCGCTCGCCTACGAGGCCGAGGCGCTGCTCTCGACCCACATCAACGCCTTCCTGGCGAAAAACTCCTTCGCCGCCCGCCTGGCCGCGCGCATGCACGCCGAGACCGGCACCGAGTTCTTCGAGTGGACCGACCATTTTGTCGTGTCGCAGAACCACGAGGCCGCGTTCCGCGCCGCGGGGTTCGTCACCGAGGTGACCGACGTCGCGACCTTCCACACCGTGCTGGCGCACCCGCACGCGATGCTGCCGCGCGTCATCGTGAGCCTGAAGGCCGACCCGTCCGCCGCGCCCATCTCCCTCGCCGTCCGCCCCGAGTTCCTGGCCGATTTCATGGCCCGGCACGGGCTGACCGGCACGCCGATCGGCGCGCCCTGCGCCCGCTACCGGATCATGGATGTCAGCGCCGAGAACGGCGCGCTGCTGCAGGCGGTCGAGCGGCTCGGTTACCGCGGCTTCATCGTCAGCGAGCCGCGGCCCGGCTTTGCCGACGCCGTGCTGAAGGTGCGCGAGCTCTGGCGGACGCGGAAGCGCGACTTCGCCGACGATGACGACGGCGAGAAACATGCCTTCGCGGTGCAGCAGAAGTGCCTCGACCTGGTCGGCGTGGACGTGGCCTGCGAGCTGTTCTTCGCCGAGGAGCGCGATTTCTGGATGCTCCGCAACCGCGCCGGCCGGGTGCAGAAGCTCCGCCAGGACCGGCTCGGCCTCGGCTGGGCCAACCACGACCACCACACCTTCCGCTGCTCGCGCCGCCATTTCCCGGGCCTGGTCCGGTTCCTGATGAACCTCGGCCTGGAGAAGCGCGAGCGCTTCTACGCCGGCGCCGAGGCCGGCTGGGGCGCGCAGGTGATGGAGACGGCCACGGTCGGCATCGTCGTCTTTGCCGACGTGGACCTGCAGCCCGACGAGGTGGACCGCGACTACGCCGCCGAGCGGCTGCCCGAGGTGGCCAAGGTCGGCACGGTCGGCCTCTGGTGCGGCCTGCACGGCGACAGTTTCCTGCAGGCGGGCATGCACCACCTCGAGGCGCGCTTCAACCATCCGCTGCTCAAGGAACAGCTTGCGGCCGAGGGCATCGTCACGATGAAACCCTTCTCCGACTTCCCGTTCCTCAAGCAGGCCTTCACCGAGGGCGAACGCTGGACCGTCAACCCGGCGCGCGTCGAGGTGCTCCGCAAGAAGGGCCTGATCACGAACGCCCAGGCCGACGGTTTCATCAAGGACGGCGCCATCGGCAGCCACCTCGAGAACCTCGAGCGCAAGGGCGGCTTCAAGGGCTTCAACCAGAAGGCCGTCAGCGCCATCATCTCCGCCGTCGACCCGCGCCTGGTGCAGGCGGCGCACGCCTCGCATTGATCTCTCAAATGTAGGTGGCCCGCTCGCGGGCCACGTTGCGCGCAAGCGCGCAACCTACGAAAATCATTACCCACGCATATGAAAATCGGAATTGTCGGTGCCGGCAAAGTCGGCGGCACCATCGCCACCCTCCTCGAATCCTGCAAGTTCTGCACCGGCGTCGCCCTCGCGGACGCCCGCGCGAACATCGACCTCAAGGGACTCAGGAAATCCAGGTTCGTCCAGGTCGACGTCAACCAGGCGAAGCAGCTCTCGGCCTTCGTCGCGGGTGTCGACGCCATTGTCAGCGCCGCGCCGTATTTCCTCAACAAGACCATCGCCAGCGCCTGCGCCAAGGCGGGGGTCAGCTACTTCGACCTGACGGAGGACGTGGAGACGACGGCGTTCATCCAGCAGCTCGCGGCCAAGGCGCCGCAGGCCACGTTCATGCCGCAGTGCGGGCTCGCGCCGGGCGCCATCAACATCGTGGGCGGCTCGCTGGCCTCGTCGCTGGACTCGGTCCGCAACTGCGAGATGCGCGTCGGCGCGCTGCCGCTGAACGCGAGCAACCAGATGAAGTATTACCTCAGCTGGAGCACGGCCGGGCTGATCAACGAATACTGCCAGGTCGGCGAGGCGCTGCACGGCGGCAAGCTCGTCACGACCATGCCGCTGGACGGCGTCGAGCGCATCACGATCGACGGCACCGAATACGAGGCCTTCAACACCTCGGGCGGCGTCGCGACGATGTGCCAGACCTTCGCCGGCAAGGTCGGCGACCTGAACTACAAGACCATGCGCTACCCGGGCCACCGCGACCTGATGAAGTTCCTCCTGCAGGACCTCAACCTCGCGCCACGCCAGGAGCTCGTCACCCAGATCTTTGACCAGGAGGTGCCGCTCACCGAGTCGGACGTCGTGGTGTTCTACGTCAGCGTAGTCGGCACCGAGAAGGGCGGCGGGCTGAAGCAGCGCAGCTTCATCAAGAAGATGCACGGCGACACCATCCACGGCCGGAAGCTCAACGCCATCCAGCTCACCACCGCCGCCGGCATCGTCGGCGTGCTGGAGCTGTTCGCGAAAAAGAAGCTCGGCCCCGGCTTCGTCCGGCAGGAATCCGTCTCGCTCGAGAGCTTCCTCGGCACCAAGTGGGGCGGCCGGGTGTATGGGAAATGATTTCCTAATTGGAGGGCTCAGCTCCAGCTGAGCCGCGGCCCAGCTGGAGCTGGGCCCTCCACCAAACCAAACTCCTAACATGTCCTCCCGTTCCACTTCCGTCTCCGCCGTCGCCAAGGCGATCTTTCCCAAGCTCGGGCTCTCGCTCAAGTCCGCCAACGCCGGCGTCTTCGCCGGCACCTGGGGCGGCTCCGGCGCCGTGCTCGAGAAGCACTCGCCCGTCGACGGCTCGCTGCTCGGCAAGGTCCGCCAGGCCACGCCTGAGGACTACGAGGCGGCCGTGACGGCGGCGCACAAGGCCTTCCTCGCGTGGCGCGACGTGCCGGCGCCGAAGCGCGGCGAGGTCGTCCGCCAGCTGGGCAACGCCCTGCGCGACCTGAAGACGGAGCTCGGCCAGCTCGTCTCGCTCGAGGCGGGCAAGATCCTGCCGGAGGGCGGCGGCGAGGTGCAGGAGATGATCGACATCTGCGACTTTGCCACCGGCCTCTCGCGCCAGCTGCACGGCCTGACCATCGCCTCGGAGCGCCCCGGCCACCGCATGATGGAGCAGTGGCAGCCGCTCGGTGTCGTCGGCATCATCTCGGCCTTCAATTTCCCCGTCGCCGTCTGGGCCTGGAACAGCGCGCTCGCGGCGGCCTGCGGCGATTCCACCCTCTGGAAACCGTCGGAGAAGACCCCGCTCACGGCCATCGCCTGCATCAAGATCGCGGAGAGGGTCTGCCGCGCGAACGGCGTCGACCCGGCGATCTTCTCGCTCGTCATCGGCGACGGCCCGACGGTCGGCGAACTGCTGACCAATGACCACCGCATCCCGCTCGTCTCGGCCACCGGCTCGACCCGGATGGGCCGGCGCGTCGGCGAGGTGGTCGCCAAGCGCTTCGGCCGCTCGCTGCTCGAGCTCGGCGGCAACAACGCCATCATCGTGGCGCCCTCCGCCGACCTGAAGCTGGCGAAGCGCGCCATTGTCTTCGGCGCCGTCGGCACGGCCGGGCAGCGTTGCACCAGCACGCGCCGCATCATCGTCCACGAGTCGATCAAGGCGAAGTTCACGGAGTCGCTGATTTCCGCCTACAAGCAGCTGCCCATCGGCAGCCCGCTCGAGTCCGGCAACCTCGTCGGCCCGCTCATCGACGAGGCGGCGGTCGCGGCCATGCAGCAGGCGATCACCGACCTGCAGAAGCAGGGCGGCAAGGTCCTGTTCGGCGGCGGCCGCCTGAAGGGCAACTACGTGACGCCCTGCATCGCCGAGGCCAAGAACTGGTGGCCGGTGGTGCAGCACGAGACCTTTGCCCCGATCCTGTATGTCATGGGTTACAAGACGCTCGACGAGGCCGTCGCCATGCAGAACGGCGTGCCGCAGGGCCTGAGCTCGGCGATCTTCACGACCGACCTGCGCGAGGCGGAGCAATTCCTCGCGGCGCGCGGCAGCGACTGCGGGATCGCCAACGTCAACATCGGCACCAGCGGCGCCGAGATCGGCGGGGCCTTCGGCGGCGAGAAGGAGACCGGCGGCGGCCGCGAGAGCGGCAGCGATGCGTGGAAGGCGTATATGCGCCGGCAGACCGTCACCATCAACTACTCGGACGCCCTGCCGCTCGCGCAGGGCATCAAGTTCGGGGACTGAGGGGTTTGGGGTAGGGGCGCTTGCCCTCAAGCGCCCGGGCCGTTGAGGGCAACGGCCCCTACCGAATCAAATCAGCGGGCCGTTACTTGTCCTTGCCCTTGCCTTTGCCCTTTCCCTTGCCGCGGGCATCACCGTCGTCGTGTCGCTCCGCCTTCTCGGGCCGGCCGCCCTTTTCCTTCACGCGGACCTTCTTCACGAAATAGTCGCGCGGGTAGTAGGTCCGCACCTTGTCGTGAAATTCGTAAGGCCGCTCGGTCTCCATCGTCAGCGAGACGCTGCGGTCGAAATCCACGCGGATCGTCGTCGGCAGGCTGACGCCGAAGCGCCAGTTGCCGCCGTCGAGGTAGAACCAGGTGCGGTCGGCCGGGCGGTAATAAACGTCGGCGCCGGGATAATAATAGTAATCGCGGTTGCGGCGGAAGCCGTGAGCCGGCGCCCAGGGCGGCGGCCCGGACGGGCCGGCATCCTCGATGATCACGACCTCGGGCGGCGGCGGCGGCAAGGCGCGGCCGAGGCGGATCTCGGCGGAGAGACTGACATCGATCTGGGCCCGGGCGGGGACGAGGAGCGCGGCGCCGAGACAAAGCAGGAGCAATCGTTTGGACTTCATGGTGAGTAAGACCGGCTGGTGGCCGGAGCGTTCGAGGATTCTCCGGAGTTTACGGGTATTTTGCCCGGCAGGGGCCATTGGCCCCGGCGGTCACCGGGACAAAAGCAGGGCATGGGCAAGGCCTCGCGCCGCAGGCAGATGGGCGGGTGTCACCCGTGCAAGTTCCCCAGTAAACAAATTCATCGGGCCCAGCAGGCGCGCTGCGGAGTGCGCGCGAGGGCCGGGGCGGCATTGCCCGGGGGGTGTCGCGGGCTAGGCTATGTCCGACAGTGATTCCTGCACATGGCGCGGCCGAGCAAGGTCGCCGGCGGATGATAGCCCGTGGGGTTCGAATCCCCTCCGCGCCTCCAGGAAATTCCATTTGTGGGCGGCGAGCTTGCTCGCGCAGATCAGCGTGGAACATGGCGCCAGCGAGCTGGCTGGCCCACGGGTTTCACCATTCAGAACTTCGTCCCGATATAGTGCGGCAGCATCTTCCGCCACCAGGGCCAGTCGTGGTTCACGTCGTGGCCCCAGAGGTCGACCGTGTGCGGGATGCCCTTGCCGGAAAGGATGCGGCCCAAGTCCAGCGCGGAGGAGGGTTTCTCATACGCGCCCTGGCCGCCGACGAAATGGATGTGCGACTTGGCGCGCAGGTGCGCGAGCGTGCCCTCGTCGTTGAGGTTGGGCAGGTAGTCGATGGGGGAGTTGAAATACACGTCCTCGTCCCAGTAACCCTTGGTGTAGTCCTTGAGGTCGTAGGCGCCGGACATCGCGATGCAGCCGTCGATCAGGTCGGGGCGGCGGAAGAGGGTGTTGGCGCTGTGCAGGGCGCCGAAGGAGGCGCCGGCGGTGATGGTCATCACGCGGCCGCCGCACTGCGAGTGGATGAAGGGGATGACCTCCTCCGTCACATAGCCGTTGAACTGCTGGTGACGGATGGCCTTGTGGCGCGGGTCCATGTGGTCGTTCAGCCAGCTCTCGTTGTTGATGGAGTTGATCGAGAAGACCTTCACCCAGCCGCTGTTGATGTAGTGGCTGATCGAGTCGATGACGTGGAAACGCTCATACTCGAGGAAGTCGGCCGCCGCGGTGGGGAACATGAGCAGGGCGAAGCCGTAGTGGCCGTAGACCGCGACCTCCATGTTCTTGTCGAGACGCGGGCTGTGCCACTGGTGGATGACGCGGTGCATGGGGGCAGCGTGGAGCGGGGAGCCGGGAGCGGCGAGCCCAGAGATTTCTGTAGGTTGCGCGCTTGCGCGCAACGTGGCGTGCGAGCACGCCACCTACATCAAACCCGCGGGACTGATGGTCCCGCCTCCGATTGACGGCAACCCGAACCGCTTACTCCGCCCCGCGGCGGATCTCGAGGCGCTCGGGCATCGGCACGGGGCCGGTGCGCGAGGGCATCGGGGCGTATTTCGGCTTTTCCAGGCCGGTGACGAGGTCGGCGATCTTCACCGGCTGGCCGGACTTGAAGCACTCGTTGGCGGCGACGCCGATGAGGATCGAGTTGGCGCCGGCGTGCTCGTTGGAGGCGCGCAGGTATTTGTCGGCCGGGGCGTCGGGCAGGAAGATCTCGTCGAGCATCACCTTGTCGCCGCCGCCGTGGCTGCCGGTGCCGGTCCAGGGCTCCAGCTTGCGGGCCGCGCCGCGCAGCGGGATGACGCGGGTGGTGACGCCGCCGTCGGCGATGGCGCCCTGCGCGGCGTCGGAGTTGCCGGCGTTGACGTAGATCTGCTCGACGATGCTGTGCTCGAGGCGGCCCTTGGTGCCGTTGAAGACGACGTGGTAGCCCTCCCAGGCGTTGAAGGCGTTGAGCGAGTAGGCGAGGGTGACCCGGTTGTCGTAGGTCACGAGGACATTCATCGTGTCCTCGATGTCGATGCGCGGGGCGAACACGCACTGGTCGCGATGGTAGCCGTCGTATTTCTCCTGGTCGAGGTAGAGGGCCTTGAGCGACGGGTTGTTGGCGAGGCTGAAGAAGAAGCCGCACTTGTCCTGCTCGGGGCAGGTGTGGCAGCGCTCGTGGTGGGACGAGAGGCCGAGGCGTTTCGCCATGGCGGGGGTGTAGAACTCGCGCTTGCCCGTGGCGTAGACCGAGGCGGGGGAGGCGCCGAGCCACCAGTTGACGAGATCGAAGTGGTGCGAGGCCTTGTGGATCATGAGGCCGCCGGAGTTCTTCTTCTCGCCGTGCCAGCGGCGGAAATAGTCGGCGCCGTGCGTGGTGTTGAGCATCCAGTGGAAGTCCACCGAGAGGACGTCGCCGATCTCGCCGCTCATCAGGATGTCCTTCACCTGGGTGCGGGGCGGGGAGTAGCGGTAGTTGAAGGTGACGCGGAGGTGGCGGCCGGTCTTCCTGGTGGCGTCGAGGATGCGCTGGCACATCGCGGCGGTCGTGGTGAGGGGCTTCTCGGTGATGACGTCGCAGCCGGCCTCGAGCCCGCGGACGATGTAGTCGGCGTGCGTGGCGTCCACGGTGGTGACGATGATGAAGTCGGGCTTCGTCTCCCGGATCATCTTCTCGAAGTCGACGTGCGAGTAGCCCGGGGGCACGGGGGCGCCGTTCCTGGCGGAGAGGGCCTGGGCGACCTCGACGCGGCCCGGGTTCAGGTCGCAGAGGGCGACGAGCTGGGCGTGGTCCTTGTAGGTCGTCTCGATGGCGTCCTGATACATCTTGTGGCGGCCGCCGCAGCCGATGATGGCGAAGCGGCGGCGCGGAGCGACCGCCGAGGCGAAGGCGGCGGGGGCGGTGCCGAGGGCGAGGCCGGCGGCGGAGAGGGTCTTGACAAAGGTGCGGCGATCAACGCCGGCGGGGTTCTGGGCGGTGGACATAAGGGGATGGGGTTGACGGGGGAGAGGCAACGCTGAGACGGGCGCCGCGCAACCTAGTTACGCGCCCGGGCCGGCGGCAAGCCGCGGCTTTGGCGATGCGTCAGAGTAAATTTCACTGATGAACATGACCGGGACCAAACCAACCCGGGTCACGTGGTTTTTGGTCACAAAGAGTCGCGAAAAGACGCAAGAAATCCGCCCGGCTTTTCTTCGTGAATTTTTGTGCCTGTTCGTGGCCAAGAAATGCATGAGGCTGCCCGCGGCTTCGCAGTTGCCAAAGGCGGGCGGGGCGCAATGCTGGCAACGGTTCATTCAACACCTCTCCCCATGCACACTTGGAAATTCTTCCGGACCGGCGAACTTGACCAGGTCTCCCTCGAAACCGGCGCCGACCTGCTCAACCTCGAGCACCTCGACCAGAAGCTGTGGGTGGCCCTGAGCTGCCCCGTCAAGGGCCTCGAGCTCGACGAGAAGACCCTGGCGCTGATTGACACCGACGGCGACGGCCGCATCCGGGTGCCCGAGCTGCTCGCCGCCATCAAGTGGGCGGCGGCCCGTCTCAAGGAGCCGGGCGACCTTTTAAAAGGCAGTGCCGCCCTGCCGCTCGCGGCCATCAATGACGCGACCCCCGAGGGCAAGGTGCTCCTGGCCTCCGCCAGACAGGTGCTGGCCAACCTGGGTAAAAGGGGGGCGGACACCATCACCGCGGATGACGCCGCCGACACCGCCAAGATTTTTTCCGCCACGCCGCTCAACGGCGACGGCGTGATCCCGCCCGAGGCCACGGAGGACGCCGAGGCGCAGGCCTTGATCAAGGATATCATCGCCTGTTTTGGGGGCACCGCGGACCGCACGGGCTCGGTCGGCGTCACCGCGGAAAAGGTGGACGCCTTTTTCGCCGAACTCGCCGCCTATGCCGCCTGGGTGGGCCAGAGCTCGGCCAAGGACATCGCCGTGCTCGGCGACGCGACCGATGCCGCCGTGGCGGCGCTGCGGGCCGTGCGGCCGAAGGTGGAGGACTATTTCGGCCGCTGCCGGCTGGCGGCCTTCGACAGCCGCGCCACCGCGGCGCTCAACGGCGCCGAGAGCGAATACCTCGCCATCGCCGCCAAGGACCTGAAGATCACCGCCGAGGAGGTCGCCGGGTTCCCGCTCGCCCGCATCGCGGCCGGGCAGCCGCTCCCCCTGTTGGAAGGGGTCAATCCCGCCTGGGCCGGGGCCCTGGCCACCTTGCATCAGGCGGTCGTCACCCCGATTTATGGCGCCGAAAAAAAGGTGCTCACGGCCGGGGAATGGGCCGGGCTCAACGCCCGGTTCTCCGCCTACGAGACCTGGCTGGGCGGCAAGGCCGGCAGCGCCGTGGAGCAGCTCGGCCTGCCCCGCGTGAAGGCCATCCTCGCCGGCCAGGGCCGCGCGGTGCTGGCGGAACTGATCGCCCGCGACAAGGCGCTCGAGCCGGAGTTCAAGGCCATCACCGACGTGGACCGCCTGACGCACTACCACCGCGACCTGCGCGCGCTGCTGCACAACTTCGTGAACTTCGCCGACTTCTACTCGCGCGACAAGTGGGCCGTCTTTCAGGCCGGCACGCTCTACCTCGACAGCCGCAGCACGGAGCTGTGCGTCCGCGTCGAGGGCGCCAACCCGCTCGCCGCGATGAGCAAGGCCTACATCGCCTACGTCGACTGCCGGCGGCCCGGCGGCGCCGCGATGAAGGTGGCGGCCTGCTTCACCCAAGGTGACAGCGACTACCTGTTTGTGGGCCGCAACGGCGTCTTCTACGACCGCCAGGGCCGGGATTGGGATGCCGTCATCACCACCATCGTGGACAACCCGATCAGCATCCGGCAGGCGTTCTGGTCACCTTACAAGAAGTTCGTCCGCATGATCGAGGAGCAGGTGGCCAAGCGCGCCGCCGCCGCCGAGGCGGAATCCTCCGGCAAGCTGGCCGCGGCGGCCCAGACCGCCGCGAATGCGGACAAGGCCAAGCCCGCCGAGCCGAAGAAGATCGACGTCGGCGCCGTGGCCGCGATGGGCGTCGCCGTCGGCGCGATCGGCGGCGCGATCGGCGCGATCGTCACCGGCCTGGCCAAGCTGGCCATCTGGCAGCTGCCGCTGGTGCTGGTGGCGCTGATGCTCGTCATCTCGCTGCCCTCGATGGTCATCGCGTGGATCAAGCTCCGGCAGCGCACGCTCGGCCCCATCCTCGAGGGCAACGGCTGGGCCATCAACGGCCGCGTGAAGATCAACATCCCCTTCGGCACGGCGCTGACCGACATGGCCGCGCTGCCCGCCGGCGCCAAACGCTCGCTCGAGGATCCCTACGAGGACAAGGAGGCCGCGGCCCGCCGCCGGCAGTTAATCCTGATCGTCATCCTGGTCGCGCTGGTGGCCGGCGCCGTCTGGACCCGCTACAACCGCGTGCAGACGGGACATTATTTCTGGGAACCGGCGCCCGCCGCCGAGGCGGCGGGGAAACCTGAAACCTGAAAGCTGAAACCTGAAAATTCGTGATCCGGCCGATTGGTATCAGGTCCGGATACTTCAGGTTTCAGGTTTCGGTGAATTGAACGGGACGTTCAATTCACGAGGTAGAACGGGTTGGGCAGCTTGAAGACCCGCTCGGCGTAGCCGCCGACGAGGTCGCTGTTCTGGTCGCCGATGTTGAGGATGATCAGGTAACCCTCGGCGGCGAGCTGGCGGCGGGCGGCGATCTTGAAGGCGCGGGTCGGTTCGGCGAAGTCGGCGGGCTTGTAGAGGATGCGCTTCCAGGTCTCATAGCCGACCTGCCGCAGGTTGCGCTCGGTGGCGGCGGCGCCGTCCGGGGTGCGGCCGGTGATGAAGAACACATCCACCCTGGCGTTCACGGCGGTGTTGTAGACGGCCTGCACGGGGAAGATGGCGGTGGCCTGGCCCTCGGCGACCCAGGCGTCCCAGACCTTCGGCAGGTAGCCGTAGTCGTTGGCCTGGATGTGGCGGACGTTGCTGAGCGTGGTCTCGTCGATGTCGAACACCACGGCGAGCTTGTCGCTGTTCTTGGCGGCCTTCGGGATGCCCTTGGGGATGCGCCGGAGGAGATACTTGTTGGCCTCGGCGGCGATGCGGGCGACCTCCTTGCCGTATTCGCCGGTGGCGACATAGTGTTGGACCTGCTGCTTGGCCGTGGAGAGGTTGGTCGGTTCGACGGCGGTGGCCGCCGTCGCGGCGAACACCAGGGCCAGCCCGAGGGGAAGAAGGCGTTTCAACATGGTGCGGAGCAAAGCACCGGCGGGGGAAAACTCAACCCGGCAAAGCGGCCGGGGCGGGCCGGCTCATTCCGCCCGCAGGGCGGAAATCGCGTCGATCCGGCCGGCGCGGCGGGCGGGAAGCCAGCAGGCCAGCAGGGCGACGATGACCAGGATCAACGTGGTGACGGCGAGCACGGCGGGATTGTTCGTGCGGATGCCGGGGAAGGCGGAGGCGATGACCTGGGTGGCCCCGTAGGCCCCGATCAACCCGAGCAGGGCGCCGGCCAGCGCCTGCCGCAGGCCCGGGCCGAAGACGAGGCGGGTGATGTCGCGCCGGCCGGCCCCGAGGGCGAGGCGGATGGCGAACTCGCCGTTGCGCTGCGCGGTCGTGCGGGCGATGACGCCGTAGATGCCGAGCGAGGCCAGCGCCAGGCCGAGTCCGCCGAAGGCGCCGAGCATGTCGCGCAACACGCCGAGTTGGTAGAGCGCGCGGTCGATGTTGCGGTCGGCGGGTTGCAGGCGGCGCACGGGGAGGTCGGGGTCGAGCGCGGCGCAGGTGTCACGGATCGCGGCCACCAGGCTGGCGGGCGCGATGCCCGGGGCGGCGCGCACGGCGATCTCGAAGCCCCGCGTGGCCTCCTGGGCCAGCGGCTGGTAGACGTGATGCACGACCTGGTTGGGATCCGGGTCGACGGTTTGGAAATCGGCGACGACCCCCACGATTTCGCCGGTGAAAACCTCGCGGCCCTCGGAGATCTGGGCGAGGTGGCGGCCGACCGGGTCCTCCGCGCCGAACCAGGCGCGGGCGGTGGACTGGCCGATGAGGTAGACCCGCGGCGCGGAGGCGTCATCGCGTTCCGCGAACGTGCGGCCGGCGACGAGCCGCATCTCGAACGCGGCGAGATAACCCGGGCTGATGCTGTTGACCATGGCGGCGGGCTCCTGCCCGGGCGCGGTCCGGGTGCGGCCGGCGACGTGGAACTTGCGCACGTCGGTCCAGTGGAAAAACGGGGTGGCGCGGCCGAGCGCGACGGTCTCGACGCCGGGCAGGGCTGCGAGACGCTCGCCGGCGAGGCGCTGGAACGCGTGCACCTTTTCCGCGTCCGCATAGGTGCCGGACGGCAGGGCGACGACGCCCGTGACCAGCTGGGCGGATTGCCAGCCCGCGCGACGGTGGTGAAGGTCGTGCAGGCCGCGGATGAAGAGCGTGGCGGCGGTGAGGAGCACCATCGAGAGGGCGAACTGGCCGACGATGAGCAGCTGCCGGAAGCGTTGCTGGCCGCGTCCGCCGGTCTGGCCGCGCGCGCCGGACTTGAGCGTGTCGTTCAGGTTGAGCCGCAGCGCGAACAGCGCGGGGGCGAGGCCGAAGGCGGCCGCGGTGAACAGCGACGCCCCGAAGGCCCAGCCCATCACGGACCAGTCGACCTCGAACCAGACGAACTCGCCGTTGTCACCGGTGGAGCGGAGCGCGGCCCAGTTGCGAAAACCGTAGGCCACGAGCACGGCGAGGCCGCCGCCGGCCAGGGAAAGGAGCCCCGCCTCGACCAGCAGCGGGCGCAGCAGCTGGAGGCGCGTGGCGCCGATGGCGGCGCGCACGGCGAACTCGCGCGCGCGGATCATGGTCCGGGCGAGCAGCAGGTTGGCGAGGTTCGAGCAGGCGATGAGCAGGACGAAGCCCGAAAGCCCGATGAGCAGGGGCAGGATGATGCCGCCGCTGTCGCCAGCGGCGGTGGCTTGCATGGACACGGCGCGCCAGGAGCTGCCGGCGTGCTCCGCGGGGTGCGCCCGCGCGAGACGGTCGCCAAAGCCGGCGACGAAGGCGGCGGCCGCCGCCGGGGTCACGCCCGGGGCCGGGCGGCCGAACAGCTGGAGGCCGGTCGCCTTGCGGTCGCGGGAGAACTCCGGGGTGAAGGCGAAGGGCCGGAAGAAGTCGACGTTGCCGAGGTGCCGCCAGTCGTTGAACGAGCCCGGCAGCACGCCGACGACCTCGTGCCATTCGCCGTCGATGCGGAGGCGGCGGCCGATGATGTCTGGCGCCGCGGCGTAGCGGTTGCGCCAGGTGCGCTGGCTGAGGATGACGACTTGGTGGCGGCCGGGGTTGTCCTCGCCCGGCAGGAAGTCGCGGCCGAGCTGCGGCGCGACGCCGAGCAGGGTGAAGAGGTTGGCGGAGCTGCGGCCGGCGAAGGCGAGTTCGGCGGGTTTGCCCGGGTCGGAAAGGCTGACGCGGTCGGTGGCGAAGGCGGCAAAGTCGCCGTAGGGCTCGCGCGCCTTCCGCAGGTCGAGAAAGTCGGCAGGCGAGTGGCCGCCTTCCGGTTGCTGGGCGGTGACGCGGTAGACATGCTGCAGGCGCCCCGAGTCGGCGTAGGGCAGGGGCTTGAGCATGATCCCGTTGACGAGGCTGAACATCGAGGTGTTGGCGCCGATGCCCAGGCCGAGCGTCAGGATGGCGATGAGGGTGAAGCCGGGGGACTTCGCGAGGGAGCGGACGCCGAGGCGCAGGTCGAGGACCAGGTTCTCCAGCCACCGCCAGCCGCGGCCTTCGCGGGCCTGCTCCTGCAGGCTGGCGACATTGCCGAACTTCCGCTCGGCGGCATAACGCGCCTCCTCGGGTGACAGGCCGTCGGCCTGCCGGTCGGCGGCGCGCTGCTCGAGGTGGAAGCGCATCTCCTCGGCCATCTCGCGTTCCAGCTTCGATTTGCCGAACAGGGAGCGGAGCGGGCGGACGAAGCGGTGGAGGGGATTCATTTGGGGGAGAAACCTGAAACTTGAAACCTGAAACCTGAAAAAGAGCGGATCAGGCGGAGTTCATCACCAGGGCGATGATGGCGGACATGCGGTCCCAGCTCTCGGTGGCGGCCTCGAGCTGCTTGCGGCCGGCGCGGGTCAGGGAGTAATACTTTGCGCGGCGGTTGTTCTCGGTCATCCTCCACTCGGCCTCGATCCAGCCCTTCTCCTCCATGCGGTAGAGGGCGGGGTAGAGGGAGCCTTCGTCCACCTGGAGCGCGCTCTTGGAAAGCTGCTCGAGCTTGAGCGTGATGCCCCAGCCGTGGAGTTCGCCGCGGCTCAGGACGCGGAGGACGAGCATGTCGAGGGTGCCCTGGAGGAGGTCTTCTTTCTTGGCCATGCCCGCTTACCTAGATCGTCTAAGGCAGCGGTCAAGCTTCTTCCTTAGACTGGCCAAGGCAGCGAAGAGGAAACCTGAAACCTGAGACCTGAAACCGGAGTGTTTTATTCGATCTCCGCGGGGCGGCCGATGGCGGCCTGGTAGGCCTGGTGCAATTGGAACGTCTGCCAGGCGCCGAGCTTCTGGCCGAGCTGGGCGGCGAGGTAGAGCAGGCCGGCGATGATGGCCATCGAGCCGGTGATGTAGAAGGCCCAGGGCTCGTCGTCGATCAGGAGCTGCGCCCCGCCGTAGATGCCGGAGAAGGTGCCGAGCAGGCCGGTGAGGAGGTAGCCGTAAAGGAAGATGGACCAGACCTCGATCTCGGGCCCGTAGATGCCCTCGATGCGGGTGCCGCCCTCGGGCGTGGCCTCGAGGCTCAGGAAGAGCCGCGGCGACCAGTGGCGCCGCTCCGCCGCCGGGATGTGGAGGCCGATGAACTCGGGGAAGGCCTTCACCTCCAGCGCGGGGGAGTGCGCGGCCAGCGCGGTGACGATCTTCTCATGCGTGGCCGCGCGGCTGAGCGCGACGGTGTGCTCAAAACGGGGCCGGACGCGGAAACTGCTCATGAGGGGGCGGGGAAGACGGAAACCTGAAACTTGAAACCTGAAACCTGAGGATGAAGCGGCGGGAAGCAGTGAGCCCGGAGCCTGGGTTGAATTTCAGGTCTCAGGTTTCAGGTTTCCCTGAGGACGCAAACGCGTCCTCAGCGCAGCGACGCCATGTCGATGACGAAGCGGTATTTCACGTCGCTCTTGAGCATGCGCTCGTAGGCCTCGTTGATCTGGTCCATGCGGATCATCTCGATGTCCGAGGTGATGTTGTGCTGGCCGCAGAAATCGAGCATCTCCTGCGTCTCGGGCAGGCCGCCGATGAGCGAGCCGTTGAGCGAACGCCGGCGGAAGAGCAGGGGCATGGCCGCCACGGGCAGCGGCTTCTCCGGCGCGCCGACGAGCGTCAGGTTGCCGTCGTGCTTCAGCAGGTTGAGCAGGGCGTTGATGTCGTGGTCCGCGGACACGGTGTCCAGGATGAAGTCGAAGCTGCCGGCCTGCGCCGCCATCTGGGCGGCGTCCTTCGAGATCACGACATCGTGGGCGCCGAGCTTGCGGGCGTCGGCGGCCTTGCCGGGCGAGGTGGTGAAGAGGACGACGTGGGCGCCGAAGGCCTTGGCGAACTTGACGCCCATGTGGCCGAGGCCGCCCAGGCCGACGATGCCGACCTTCTGACCGGGGCCGACCTTCCAGTGCTTGAGCGGGGAATAGGTGGTGATGCCCGCGCAGAGGAGCGGCGCGGCGGCGGCGGGGCTCAGGTTGGCCGGCAGGCGGAGCACGAACTCCTCGGTCACGACGATGCTCTGGGCGTAGCCGCCGAGGGTCGGGGCGTTGAGGTGCTGGTCCATGCTGCCGTAGGTCATGACCATGCCGGCGCAGAACTGCTCGAGGCCGGCGCGGCAGTCCGGGCAGGTGCGGCAGGAATCCACCAGGCAGCCCACGCCGACGGTCTCGCCGACCTTGAATTTCTTCACGCCGCTGCCGACCGCGGTCACTTTGCCGACGATCTCGTGGCCGGGGACGGCGGGATACTGGGTGAAGTGCCACTCGTCGCGGGCGTAGTGGAGGTCGGAGTGGCAGACGCCGCAGTAAAGGATCTCGATCTGGACGTCGGTGGCGCCCGGTGTGCGGCGCTCGATGGTGGTGGCGGCGAGGCGGGAGGCGGCGTTGGCCGCGGCGAAGGCCTTGGTGGAATAGCAGACGGGTTTGGACATGGGAGGAGAGGGGTTGCACCCATTAGAAGCCTGAAACCTGAAACTTGAAACCTGAATCTTGAGCAGCCGACACTGAGGCAAGGGTAGGGGCCGTTGCCCTCAACGGCCCTTGATGGGCGAAAAAGGCGGTTGGGGGCAACCGCCCCTACCAACAGCACCGGAAATTTGCCGCTCCCTCGCCAGGCGGAGGACGGCATTACCGTAAAATCCTCAGGTTTCAGCTTTCAGGTTTCCTCGTCGGGCGTCCCGCCCGACGACGTGATGTCTTCCTGCTTGATCCTGTCCACGTTCATCCGCTCGACCTTGCCGCGGATCGTCTTGATGAGTTCGTCGAGCTCCGGCGGCTCCTTCATGAAGCGCAGCGGGTTCGAGCGGGCGACGACGAAGGTCTTCAAATAGGGACTGACAAAACCCTTCGCCTTCAGCTTGGCCACGGCCTCGGCGACCTTCTCGTCGAGCTCCAGCAGCATCGTGGCGATGCGTTCGTGGGCCTTGAGGGATTTCGTCAGCGAGTCGTCGCTGAAGGCGGTCAGGCGGCGGACGAAGGAGTTGTAGACGCCGCCGCTGAAGCGCGGCTTCTGCTCGTAGCAGAGGCCCATGGTGATGAGCGACGCCTCCTCGAAATAATACGAGAAATCCTTCTCGGCCTTGCTGGCGCTGTCCTCGAGCAGGTTGCGGAAGATGCGGATGACCTCGAGGGACTTGTCCTTCAGGTTGTGGGCCTTCTCGGTGTTGAGGGCGAGGATCTGCCAGGCGACCTCGCGCTTCGGGACGACGAGGGCGGTGATGGACTTCGCGCCGAGGCGGCGCATGGCGGCGAGGCGGTGGCCGCCGTTGGGCGTCCAGAAGCCCTCCTGCGGCGCCGTGATGGCGATGATGGGGTCGAGGAACATGCCCGTGCGGTCGATGACGTCGGCCAGCTTCTTGTGGTGCATGTCGGACACGTCGCGCTGGAAGGGTGTCGGCTCGACGCTGGCGATGGGCAGCACGGCCAGCAGGAGCGGGTGCCTGCCGATCGGTTCGGCATACTGGCCGACGACCACGCCGCCGGCGCGCTCGATGGCGGCCTTGGTCTCGAGGGCGGGGCCGGTCAGTTCCGGCAGCAGGGCCTCGGTGGCGCCGGCGCCGCGGGTGTTGGCCTTGGCTTTGCGCGGGCGTTTTTTGGGTGGGAGACGCTTGAGGATGCTCTTGGCCATGGGTTGATTGAACACAAAGAAGCTAAGAAGCAAAGACGTGAGTCGGAATTAATCCTCAGGTTTCAGGTTTCAAGTTTCAGGTTTCGGCGCCGTCCGGCGCCTAGTCCCGGTCGGTTTTCAGGCCGAGGCGGGCGATCTTGTCGATCAGCTGCGGATAGGTGAGGCCGGTCTTCATGGCGGACTGGGCGAAGTCCTCGTCGGGGGCGAGGATGGGGTTCGGGTTGGCCTCGATGAAATAGACCTCGTTGTTCGCCGTCAGCCGCAGGTCGAGCCGGGCGTAGCCGTCGATCGTGAGCAGGTGGTAGATGCGTTTGCAGACGGACTCGATGTTGCGCACGACCGCCGGGTCAAGGCCCTCGGCGAAGCGGTTCTCCAGGCCCCAACGCTTGCGGTAGGCCTCGTCCCACTTGGCCTTGTAGGTGGCGATCTTGGGCTCGTCGGGCGGCACCTCGCGGAAGACCAGCTCGCGGATCGGGAAGACCTGCAGGCGGTGGTTGCCGAGGATGCTCACGTAAAGCTCGCGCCCCGCGATGTATTCCTCGGCGATGACGTCGCCGTTGAGTTTCTCGTGGATGAACTGCACGCGCTCCTCGAAATCCCGGTCGTTCTCCACAAACGAGGCCTGGGAGATGCCGTAGGAGGCCTCCTCCTTGAGCGGCTTCACCAGGATCGGGAAACGCAGGTGCTTCGGGCGGACGATGCGCTTGCCGCGTGGGATGGTGACGAAGGCGGCGGTGTGGATGCGGTGGTAGCTGAGGATCTTCTTCGAGACGCCCTTGTGCTTGCACAACACCAGCCCCGAGGGGCCGCAGCCGGTGAAGGGGATGCCGTGCATCGCGAGGAAGGAGACGATGTGCTGGTCGAAGGTCGGGTTGTTCCGGAAGGCGTCGGCCAGGTTGAAGATCACGTCCGGGCGGAAGGTCTGCAGCTTCTGGCGCAGGACGTCGGGATCGTCGAACAGTGCCAGGTGCTCGTGTTCATAGCCCAGCTCCGTCAGGGCGGCGACGACCCCGGCCTCGGTTTTCCAGGCGTCGGTCTTGAGTTCCGGGGTGAGGTCCTCGTTGGCCGCGGTGGGCCGTGGCGAGTCGAACAGGGCGAGCACTTTGAGCTTCTTGGCCATGGAAATGGGTTATGTATTTAACCACCAAGGAGTGTTTTCAAACCCTCGGAAGGATTAACCACTGATTAGCTGTGTTGGGTGGCAAGGATTAGTTCGTGGGTGTGGGCGATCTGGTTGAGACGGAGGAGGAGCTTGCGCATGACCGCGGTGATGGCGATGCGGTGACCTTTGCC
>JAYRDK010000048.1:0-29163 GCA_041909435.1 Lacunisphaera sp. | reverse complement strand
ACCTCTTCTGGGTGTTCGGCCACCCCGAGGTCTACATCCTCATCCTGCCCCCGATGGGCTACGTCTCGGAGATCCTCCCGACCTTCGCCCGCAAGCCGCTCTTCGGCTACCCGATCATCGTGTTCTCGGGCGTGGCGATCGGCTTCATCGGCTTCGGCGTGTGGAGCCACCACATGTTCACCACCGGCCTGGGCAACGTCGCCACCGCGGCCTTCGCGCTCGCCACCATGGCCATCGCCGTCCCGACCGGCGTCAAGATCTTCAACTGGATCGGCACCCTCTGGGGCGGCCAGATCATGACCCGCGTGCCGATGATGTTCGCCCTCGGCTTCATCTGGATGTTCATGCTCGGCGGCTTCTCCGGCATCATGCACTCCGCGGCCCCGGCCGACGCCCAGCAGCAGGACAGCTACTTCGTCATCGCCCACTTCCACTACGTGCTGATCGGCGGCGCCACCTTCGCGCTGCTCGCCGCCATCCACTTCTGGTTCCCGAAGTTCTTCGGCCGCATGGTGCCGGAGTTCTGGGGCAAGGTCTCCTTCTGGCTGATCTTCGTCGGCTTCAACTGCACGTTCTTCCCGATGCACTTCCTCGGCCTGAACGGCATGCCGCGCCGCACCTGGACCTACGACTCCAACATGGGCTGGAACGAGGGCAACCTGTTCGCCACCTGTGGTTCCTACCTGCTCGGCGTCGGCATCTTCACCTATTTCGCCGTGCTCGTCTGGAGCTACTTCAAGGGCAGGATCGCCGGCAGCGACCCGTGGGATGCGCGCACCCTCGAGTGGTCCATCCCCTCCCCGCCGCCCGAGCACAACTTCAACGCCATCCCGACCGTCCACGCCCGCGACGCCTGGTGGTATGAGAAGCACCATCAGGAGGAGATCGCCAAGGAGAAGGCCGAGCACATCAAGGCCGAGGAATCCCACGGCGGCATCCACATGCCCGACCAGTCGTGGTATCCGCTGTTCTCCGCCATCGGCCTCCTGATCGGCACCTACAACTTCGCCCAGCTGCACCACCCGGTGGTCATGTTCGGCAACCAGGTCCTCGCCTCCCACCTCCCGCTCGCCATCACCGGCGGCGTCATCATGGTCGGCGCCCTCTACCTGTGGGCCCTCGAGGGCCCCGGCGGCTACCACATCCACATCGGCCCCGACGGCAAGGTCACCGAGTCCCGCGGCGACCATCATTAATCACCCTCCGGTTTCAAGTTTCAGGTTCCATCTTCCACCTCATGAGCAGCCACGCGGCCACCGGTCACATCGACCACCATCACGACCACACCACCTCGACGGGCATTCCGAACAAGAAGCTCCTCTGGTGGGCCTTCCTCGCCTCGGACTGCATGTTCTTCGGCGCGCTGATCTCGACCCACATGGTCTACCGGCTCAACCCGCCCCCGGGCAACGCCGTCCCCACCCAGGTCTTCAACATCGAGCTCACGTCCTTTTCGACGTTCATCCTGCTCATGTCCTCGCTGCTCATGGCCCTCGCCGTGAACGCCATCCAGCGCGGCAACGTGAAGAGCACCCGCACCATGCTGCTGGGCACGATGTTCTTCGGCTGCATCTTCCTCGGCGGCCAGGTCTACGAGTTCGAGCACTTCGTGCACGCCAAGCACATGACGCTCTCGAACAGCATCTTCGGCTCCACCTTCTACACCCTCACCGGCACCCACGGCACCCACGTCGCCATCGGCGTCCTCCTGCTGGGCATGATGTATGTCCGCACCTTCAAGCCGGCGAACGGCGGCGGGCTGTTCATGAACTTCGCCCACCTGCTCGCGATCTGCGTCACCTTCGGCGTCGCCTTCATCTGGTTCGTCCCCGGCCTCATCGAGGTCATCTACGGCCTGCCGGTCGGCGACCTGTTTAAGCGCGCCGCCATCCCGCTGGCCGTCGGGGCCGCCGGCCTGGTCTCGCTGTTCTGGCTCGGCCGCAGCCGCGGCGCCGTCGAGTTCGGCGAGAAGAACGCCGTCGATGTCGAGTCCATCGGCCTCTACTGGCACTTCGTCGACATCGTCTGGATCATCATCTTCACCGCCGTCTACCTGCTGGAATACCTTTAAGCTCCCAGCCATCCGCCTCCCCCACCACCCTCCGGTTTCAGGTTTCAAGTTTCAGGTTTCCCTCTCCACCATGTCCGCCCCCGCCACCGCTCCCGCCGCCGCCGGCCACCACGAGCCGAGCAAGTTCCACTTCTACATCCAGGTCGCGATGATCCTGTCCGTCGTGACGGGCATCGAGGTCGTGCTGGTCTACCTGCCGCTGGCCAAGTGGTTCGTCGTGACCAGCCTGCTGGTGCTCTCCGCCGGCAAGTTCATGGCCGTTATCTTCTATTTCATGCACCTGCGGTGGGACAAGGTGTTCTGCACGATCCTGTTCTTCATCGGCCTGGTGCTCGCCGGTGGCACGATGTGGGCCCTGCTCCACCTCTTCGGGGCCGACGCCAGCAAGCCCCTGACGGCCGCCGCCCTCGAGTTCGCCCGCCTGGCCGTCGCCTGAGCCCCATTCCCAGCCTGTTTTTCCGGCCGCGCCCAAAGCGCGGCTTTTTTTGCGCCCCGCACCGAGACCAAAAGACCACCTGATTTTAGTGGCCTGAATTCAAGCGCTTTGAACTCTAAGCCCGCGTGGAGCCCGGTGGTATTGTCGCCCCATGCGAACCACGATGCTTCTGGTGTGCGGTTTGACGATGGTCCCGGCATTGAGGGCTCAAACCGAAGGTGTGGCGCTGGTGCGGCAGGCGCCCACGCTCGATGGGGCGGTTGTAGGCTCGATCCACGTGATGACCGCCGGAAATGTGTCCCTCGGCGGCAGCGCGGACGTGCAGGGCGACCTGCTGGTGCCGGGCACCCCGGCGATCCGGCTCAACGGCAATCCCGCCTATGGCGGCACGACCGACGGTCAGGGCAGCGCGAACCCGACCGGCCACACGATAACCCTCGGGGGTGGCAGCAAGCTGCGCCATGTGATCCGGCGGACAGATGCGGTGAGCCTGCCAAGCGTGAGCGCCCCGCCCCAGCCCTCCGGCACCCGCAGTGTCACGCTGAGTGACCCGGGTCAGTCTCCGGGGGATTTTGCGACCCTGAAGGACCTGACACTGAATGGGAATGCCGGCCAGGTCGCCGTGCCTCCCGGCACCTACGGCCGCTTCTCCGCCGGCGCCGGCAGCAGTCTTGTGCTGGGCACTGCCGGGGCAACCGCGCCCGCGGCTTATAATTTCCAAGAGCTCCTCCTGAACGGCAGCAGCTCGCTGACCGTGGCCGGCCCCGTGGTGGTGACGGTCAAGGGCGACATCACGACCAATGGCGACCTGGGTGCGGCCGACCACCCGGCCTGGCTCCAGCTGCGCCTCGCCGGTGGCAGCCTTACCATGAACGGCACCGGAGCGGCCCATGTCCGCTTGGAAGCTCCCGCCGGCACCCTGACCCTGAATGGCAGCAGCCGCCTGGTCGGCACCGTGGCCGTCGACCGCCTGAACCTCAATGGCAACGCCCGGCTCGAACTGATCGCTCCGCCTGACGAACCGCCCGCCTTTCCCGATACCGACAACGACCAGATGGATGACCGCTGGGAATCGGCCAACGGGCTCAATCCCTTGGTCGACGACGCCAACCTCGACAACGACCGGGACGGCATCGCCAATCTCATTGAATTCCAACTCGGCCTGAAGCCCAACAACGCGGACAGCGACGGCGACGGGTTATATGATGGGGATGAACTGGCCCTGGGCCTTGACCCGACCATTCCCAACCCCGATACGGTGCCGCCCACGGCCCCGGCCGCCTTGACGAAAGGCTCCGTCTCAACCGACAGCGTGACCCTGTCCTGGCAGGCGGCCAGCGACGACCTCAAGGTTTCCGGCTATCTGGTTTATCGCGACGGGCAACCGATCGAAACCGAGCAGCCGATCCGGGGAACCACTTTCACCGACACCAACCTGCCCGACGGGGAGGAATTCACGTATCAGGTCCGGGCCTTTGATTTCGCCGGCAACCTCTCGCCTCTGGGCGAGGAGATATTCGTCGCCACGGCCGCAGCCGATACCGACCAGGACGGGTTGCCCGACGAGTGGGAGTTGAAATACTTCGGCGAAGACCCCGCCGCCGCCGGCGAGGATGCCGATGGCGACGGCCAGACCAACCTGCAGGAGTTCCTGGCCGGCACGGACCCAAAGAATTTCTACAATGGAATAGATCCGGTCACCGAGACCCTCCACGGCGCCGCCGAAGGTCCGAACGGTGAGATCGCCATGATGGTCCGGAAACCGGACGGCACGCCCTGGGCCAACGCACCCTACAATTTCGATTCCAGCTCCACCCGGCGGAAGCTCTCCGCCTCACCGGGCGGGCCGTTTGAGGTCTATCAATTGACCGTCCGCGCGGGAGCAGACGGCGTGGCCCGCTGCTACCTGGAGCCGCTCAATCCTTAGGAGGCTATATGCGCAATCCGAAGAGAAGCTTGGGACTGATGATTCTCGGGCTGGCCGCGGGTTGGGCCGGAGCCCGGGCCGCGGTGATTATTGCCGACCATGACAACCCGGGCGGCCTGTCGGCTGCAATCGAGGCCGAGGCCGCCTCGTCGCCGACGGCCCCAACGGCCAATTACGCCTTCGTAACCCTCCCCCCGGTCGGCCATCCTCTCCAGATTACGGAGGATGGCACCGCTGTGCTTATCACCTACAACGCCGGGAATGTTTATGCCTATCGTTGGCGGCAGGGGGTGCTGACCGAACTGTCGTGTGTTCGCCCGGCCGGCACCCGCATTAAATTGCATGCCGCGAATCGCAAAGGGATGGTGGTGGTGGTGTTTGAGCTACCCACTCGCGCCTTCTTCGCCTTTGAGGGCGGCGCCACCAAGCAGGTGATCGTGGCATGGATGCCGGACAGCACCACACCAGTGTTCCTCAACGTGCCGGTCGCCCAGGCCACCACTTGGTATGATAAAAGTGTCATGCGGTCGGTGGACTTTAAATTTCTTGATGATCAGAACCGCATCTGGGGCGATACCAACCATGAGTATGCCAGCCCGGAAGGGAATTTGGTCTGGTTCGAGCTGGCGCGATGGGATGCGCCCGATGCGATGCCCACCTTTATCGGTCACAAAATGCGTCAAACCCCTTCGGTAGACCTGCTGGGCGTAAGCAGCGGCGCAGGTGAGCCGTTTGGCCGTTATTCGCCGCCTGAGGCCGGTTCCGGGACCTATCCTTTCGCCGGAAGCCTCAACAACCGGCTGAATTACGTGCCTGCCCAAATGAACCGCCAAGGCTGGGTGATCGGCAAGCGGGGCTTCACCTCCGTGCTCTCCAAGGATGGAACGGAATACCCCCTGCCGGCCAATACATCGATCACCAAGATCGACGATAAAAACAATTTGTATGACACTAGCGGCAGGATCTGGACGACGGACCCGTTGACCTTTGTCAGCACTCCGACCAGCGGGCAAAGCTCTTATGTCCCGCTCTCCACTGGAAGAATGGTGCTCGCGGAGGGTTATAGCTCCAACCAGGGCATGATCCCCGGGGATGAGTCACTCCTGTTGGGCTTTCTCATCGAAGGGAGCAACGCCACGCCCGCCATATTCGTGCCCGCCGAACTGCGTCCGGATGCAAACCGCGACGGTATCATTACTACAAGCCGACTTCCGAATGATCCGGATCTCCTTCTGGCGGAAAAAAGCCTGCCCTGGTATTTCTGGGTGAACGACGACGACGATTCCGGCGAGACCGACGGCAACGACATACCCGGCGAAGGCTCAAACGGACGGGACTCGGCGGTGAATGGTGTGCGCGACCTGGTGGACTTTTTCCCCGTCCACCTGAACATCGCGCGGCTTCTGGCCATACTGCCCACCACCCCCGGGATCAGTTATCACCTGGCCCAGGCCAACGGTGCCGCCAATTATCTGGTCACGGATTTGCTCCCGGAAAATGCGGGCAAGTATAACAGCGATGCCGAGATCGCCAAAGGCTTGGGTGGGAAAACCGTCACACGCATCACGCCCGAGGGCACGCCTCTCGACAGCACGCTGCTGGCGCAGGCTTCCACCCAAGGCCGGGGTGTCATCCTCGTCGAGGCCCGTGAGTCCACGACAAATCCCCTGAAACTCGAAGTCCGCCGCGGCACCGAACTGCTCGCCCGCCTGGACCTGCCCCTGAGTTTCGCCGGAGTCGAAGATATGTTCCGGCACCGTAACCTGGTGAAAGCGGTCAACCAGAAAGCCATTACCCCGGACCGCAACAGCACGACCAACTGGCCGGACTCGCTTAACAACAACCAGGCTTTCGTCTTCGTCCACGGTTACAATGTGAACCAGAAACAAGCCCGCGGCTGGCAGGCCGAGTTCTTCAAGCGCCTCTGGTGGAGCGGCTCGAATGCACAGTTCTGGGGCGTGACGTGGTATGGATATGAGTCACAGAGACATCTGCCCAAAGAATATGTAACGAGTGATTATCACAGCAATGTCGTCAACGCCTTCGGCACGGCGATGGCTTTCAATAAATTTCTAGCCGAGGTCCGCGGCCAACCTGGCATCTCTGGGCTGAACATCGCCGCACACAGCCTGGGCAACATGGTCACCTCATCGGCGATTTCCGATCATGGCGCCCTAGTCGATCGTTATTTCCTGATCAATGCCGCGGTGGCGAAGGAGGCCTACGATGCTGCGGAAGCTCAAGTGCCTGCTGTCACCGCAAGCATGCCACACACCGATTGGACCAAAGCATCCGATAAGATTTATCCCCCTCGCTTGTGGGCAAGCCATTGGCACGAACTCTTTGTTTCCAACCCGGCGGACGCCCGGAATTTCCTCACTTGGCGTGACCGTTTTCCACTGCGCACCGGCACCGCGTATTATGATTTTTACTCGACCGGCGAACAGGTCTTGGCGGAGGACTTGGGCACCACACCCGCCATTGCGCGGGTGTTATTCACCTCATTGATTGACTACCTCTTTATCACATTGCCGGGAAGGTCCGATCAGCCGACCGGCACCAACTCCTGGGCCTGGCAGGAAAAGTTAAAAGGTCGCACGGTCACAAGCCGGGTCGCGGGAAGCGATTTCGGCGGATGGGGATTCAACAATTTCATCTTAAAAAACACACCTATGTCGGGCGGCAATGGTCCGCGCCTTTCCCCGGTAGACATGACGCCTGACGATGCAATTGCAGCTGAGCCGTTCCTATTGAGCTCCGACCTGCAAGCCGAACCCTTCTTCCGCCCGGGCAGATCCCGGAAAGCCATTATCAGCTGGTCAAAGCAAACCGATGGTTCGTGGCAAAAGACCACTGACAGGCTGGGGTCACTTTATAGGCCTAGCACAGGTTCAGACGTAGCGAAGCGACAACGAGACGCTCTGCTGGCACGCATGATACCCGCACTAAGTCTGCCGTCTGGATCCAGGCCGGTGGATAGATTTGTGCCCCCAGGCAGCAATCAAATACATAACTTTAATATGAGCAGTGCAGATATTCGCGGAGTTGGTGAACTCTGGCCTCCTTCCCGAGGCACAAGGAAGGATTGGCGGCATAGTGATATGCTACATGTTGCTTATCCCTATGTGCACGGACTATTCAAAAAAATGCATGAACTAGGCCGTTTAGGAGAAAATGCCCAATGAGACCGTTGTTAACTATCATTTTTGCCTGCACAGCCCTACCAGCGACTATTTTAGCCAGGGACTTCTCAGCACGTGTCACCTTGCATATCGTAGATGAAGAGGGCAGATCTATCAGCGGTGCCAAAGCGGCGGCCTCTTTCGTTCGTAATTATTCAGGCAAAGAATCAGAACAAGTAAGCACTATCCGTGGTATCTCCGATTCCAAAGGTTTAGTGACATTCGAAGGCAAAACAGTGGATGCAAGCATTGGGTATGGCGTAGAAAAGGAAGGTCACTACGGAATATCTGGAACGAACTACCAGTTCACTTCTCGGGGAGCGTTTCGCCTAGAGCCATGGAATCCGACCATCGAAGTGGTGCTAAAGCGGATCAAAAAACCGGTGCCGATGTATGCGAGGAGATTGTCGGGCGGATTATCACTGCTCAACGAGCCCTTTGGCTATGATTTGATGGCGGGCGATTGGGTTGCGCCTCACGGCAAAGGCAAAATCGCGGATGTCGTTTTCGTCAGCAAGCTGACTGAAAACGGAGACCGGAACTATGATTGGACGATGAAAATGACCTTCTCCAATCCCGGCGACGGAATTCAGCGATTTAAGCCGGATCCAGATTTCATGCGGTTACGGTCACCGTATGAAGCGCCGGAGGACGGTTATGTTTCCGAGTGGAATCTGCATCGCACACGGCGCGGGCCCAAGGTCAGGGAGGAGACAAACTATGATGAGACCAGCGGATATTTTATCCGTGTGCGCACCGAACTAGACAAGGAAGGCAAGGTTACGAAGGCGCTCTATGGGAAAATCTACGGGGATTTTTTCAACATGATCCACTATCTGAACCCCGACGGCACCCGGAACATGGAATATGATTCCAAGCAGAACCTATTGAAGCCACCCACAAACTGGGATCGTCGCTACTATGAGGTGGGACCTTGACTGAGCTAACGCTGACTGCAGCTGCGCAGACTGGTGAATAGAAATGTCATGCCAGATGCGCGCTGGCTCATGATTTCGATTCTAGGGCAAATGACACCATGGCGGATCAGCGCTCTGCCAATAAGGCCGGCTTTGGACCATGGGTAAAAGAAACCCAGAATGCGCGGCGATTGCCGGGGTGCTATTGACCGTAAACTTCGTCCTGAGCGGATGTTTTTCTGCCATGCAAGATATGGGCCGGGCGTGGAGCGGGAGCCAAGGTCCGGATGCCAAAAGAGATGCCCTCATCGCCGATGCCGTCACTATGCCTGTTCAGGCACCGCTGATCGCCGGGATCACCCTGGTAGCGCTTCCCGAACTGCTGAAGGGCGATGGATCTGAGCGGCCAATAGCCGGCGTAACTGTGGTCAGGTTACGCGCTGTGGATGATGAAGGCATGCCTTTGGCGGGCGTTCGCGCTCGAGTGGGCTATGAAAATATCAACCGAGGCCGGCATCCCGATGGTTTGCCAGAAGGTCCGAGTAATAACGCAGGATTTTTTCCCAGGTCGATTAAAGCCTCAAAGCTGGCCTATGCCGACTTCTTCGCAGCCAAGGCAGGATACTATCCTGTTCATGTGGCGGAAGGCCGGAGGCTACTCACGCCAAAAGAGGGACCGCCGGGTGAAATCACGATCGTAGTCATGCTTAAACGAATCAGGAACCCCGTTCCGATGTATGCGAAACGCGTCGAGGTAAAGATTCCGGAATCCAACAAACCGATCGGGTATGACTTGGTGCAAGGAGACTTGGTTGCGCCATACGGCAAGGGACAGATATCGGATCTGGTATTCGAAACTGAGCGCCATGTGGTAAGCAGCGAAGACTATGATGGCACGCTGACTTTACGGTTTTCCAACGAGGGCGATGGCTTGATTGCGCATGAGATCGAGCATCCCGATCCACCGGGTTTGCGGATGCCATACGCGGCTCCCGATGACGGCTATGTCTCAAGCAAAACCTGGGAGGAAAGCCGGCACACCTCAGAGAGAGGAAAGGGAAAGATAATTTCGACCGCCTCCAATCGGATGAACTATTTCATCCGGGTCCGGACTGTGCGCGATAATGAGGGAAAGATTGTATCTGCCCTTTATGGGAAAATACACGGTGACTTTCGCTGGTTCATCGGTGCCCGGGCCCCAAAGTCGGGCCTCGCCTTCACCTATTACCTGAATCCCGACGGCACCCGGAACATTGAATACGACCCCAAGCGCAATTTGCTTAAATCCTCCAAACACGACGACTCCGATTACGAAAATCTTGCGCCTTAGGCAGGCAAGCCGGGTTGGGCTAAGGCTACCTTGTTTGAAGATCACTGGATTGCGCGTAATCGGTTAGGTTTTTGTGCTTTCTCGTGACTTTTTGTGGCCATCCGGCGGCTTCGGGCTTTGGTTAGCGGACCATGATCGACTGGTCCCACTGGCATAATGAACCCTACCTCATCGGCGGGCTCATCTTCCTCGGGTGGCTCTATGCCATCCTGACGGGCCCGCTGCGCTCCCGGTTGTCGCCGGACGCCGCGTATCCCCGCCGCCAGGCCGTCATGTTCTACTCGGGCCTCGTCATCTTCTACCTCGCCGTCGGCTCCCCCCTCGACCAGGCGGGCGAACGCTTCCTGCTCAGCGCCCACATGCTGCAGCACCAGCTGATCATCTACCCGGCCGCCGTCCTTTTCCTGCTGGGCCTGCCGGACTGGCTGGTGCGCCCCATCACCGGCCGCCCGGCCCTGCGCCCGTTGCTCCGCATCCTCACCCACCCCGTGGTCTGCGGCGCCGTCTACACCGCCACCCTGACCGTCTGGCATATCCCCACCCTCTACGACCTGGCCCTGCAAAACCGCCCCATCCACATCGCCGAACATTTTTCCTTCTTCGGCTCGGCTCTCTTCTACTGGTGGCCGCTGCTCAGCCCGTCCAAGGAATTCCCGCCGGCCAGCCATGCCTGGCAGATGCTCTACCTGCCCGCCGTGATCATCGCGATGACCCCGGTCTTCGCCTTCATCACCTTCTCGCCGGACGTCCTCTACCCGACCTACGAGTTCGCCCCGCGCATCACCTACCTGACCGCCGCCGCCGACCAGCTCATGGCCGGCGCCATGATGAAGCTCGTCGGCATGGCCGTGGCTATGATCGCCTTTGGTATGAGCTTCTACCGCTGGTATCAGGCCACCGAGAAAAATCATCCTGCGCTCGGCAAGGAACGGAGTATTGGCACCACTAATTCTCACTAATTGGACACTGATCCGACCAAACCGATCTTCCTCATTAGTGAAACATTAGTGTGCATTAGTGGTTAAACCCGCCTTGGCTTCTTCCCGCGATGCCCGAGCCCGATTCCACTCCTCCCGGTGCCACCCCCCACAAGCGCCGGCCGCGCTACTCCGGGAAAAACCCGCGGCGCTTCGCGGATAAATACAAGGAGCTCGACCCGGCCCGCTACGCCGCCGACGTCGCCAAGGTCCTCGCCTCCGGCAAGACCCCCGCCGGCACCCACCGGCCCATCATGGTGGCCGAGATTCTCGAGGCCCTGGCCCTCCAACCCGGCGATGCCGCCGTGGATTGCACCCTCGGTTATGGCGGCCACGCCCGGGAAATGCTCGCCAAGCTCAGCCCCGGCGGTCGCCTCATCGGACTCGATGTCGATCCGATCGAGCAACCAAAGACGATTGCGCGCCTGCGCGCCGCCGGTTTTGGCGAGGACGTCTTCACCCCTGTGCGCAGCAACTTCGCCGGCCTGCCCCGGGTCCTGGCCGAACTCCGCCTGCCCGGCGCCGATGCCATCCTCGCCGACCTCGGCGTGTCCTCGATGCAGATCGACGATCCGGCGCGCGGTTTCACCTTCAAGGCCGACGGCCCGCTCGACCTGCGCCTGAACCCCACGCGCCCGCCCTCCGCCGCCGACTGGCTCGCCAAGGTATCCGAAGCCGACCTGACGACGGTGCTGGCCGAGAACGCCGACGAACCCAAGGCCCCGGTGCTGGCGCGCGAACTCGTGGCCCGCCGGACCGCCACGCCCTTTACCCGCACCCGCCAGCTGGCCGACGCCATCCGGGACATCCTCCGTCTGCCCAAACCCGCCCGCGGCGAGGAAGCCGACGATACCGCCGTGCGCCGCGTCTTTCAGGCGATCCGCATCGCGGTGAACGACGAGCTCGGCGTGCTTGATCTCTTCCTGCGTCACCTGCCCTCCGCCCTGAAGCCCGGCGGGCGCGTCGCGATCCTGACCTTCCATTCCGGCGAGGACCGCCGCGTGAAGCACGCCTTCAAGGCCGGACTGCGCGACGGCCTCTATTCGGCCGTAAGCGAGGACGTCATCCGCGCCGGTGCCGAGGAGCTCCGCGCCAATCCCCGCAGCTCCTCCGCGAAGCTCCGCTGGGCCGTGCGGGCCAGGTAGGGCGCGGACTCCGCTCCGCGCCTCGGTAGGGGCCGTTGCTGCCCTCAACGGCGCGGGCGCTTGGGGGCAAGCGCCCCTACCATCGGCGGGATGCGGTGATCCGGCCCTACAATAAAAAGCCGGGCCCGCAGGCCCGGCGTGGGAACAGGTTGGAAACGGCGTCTCAGGCGCCGGCCGGGATGAGATCGTCCACCGGGTCGCTCTCGACGTTGATGTCGGCGAAGAGCCAGGTGGAGAGGTAGCGCTCCGAGCTGGACGGGATGATCGCCACGATCTGCTTGCCCTTGTTCTCCGGGCGCTTCGCGAGCTGGATGGCGGCCCAGACCGCGGCGCCGGACGAGATGCCGACCGCGATGCCGTCGAGCTGGTTGACCTGCTTCGAGACCGGCCCGGAATCGGCCTCCTTCACGCGGACGACCTCGTCATAGATCTTGGTGTTGAGGATCGACGGGATGAAGCCCGCGCCGAGACCCTGCAGCTTGTGCGGGCCCGGGGCGCCGCCCGAGAGGATCGGCGAGGCATCCGGCTCGACCGCCACGATCCTGATGCCGGGTTTTTTCGCCTTCAGCACCTCGCCGACACCGGTGATGGTGCCGCCGGTGCCGATGCCCGACACGACGATGTCCACCTTGCCGTCCGTATCGCGCCAGATCTCCTCGGCGGTCGTCTGGCGGTGGATGGCCGGGTTGGCCGGGTTGGAAAACTGCTGGAGGATGATGCTGTTCGGGATCTTCGCGGCGAGCTCCTCCGCCTTGGCGATGGCGCCCTTCATGCCCTTGGGTCCCTCGGTCAGCACGACGCGGGCGCCGAGGATCTTGAGCAGCTTGCGGCGCTCGGTGCTCATCGTCTCGGGCATCGTCAGGATGAGCTTGAGGCCCTTGGCGGCGGCGACGAAGGCCAGCGCGATGCCGGTGTTGCCCGAGGTGGGCTCGATGATGACGCTGTTCGCGTTGAGCTTCCCGGACTTCAGGGCGTCGTTGATCATCGCGAAGCCGATGCGGTCCTTGACGCTCGAGAGCGGGTTGAAGAACTCCAGCTTGAGCAGGATCTCCGCCTGGGCGCCGTGGGCGGCCGCGGTGCGGTTGAGGCGGACGAGGGGGGTGTTGCCGATGGTCTCGGTGATGTCGTTGTATATCTTGGCCATGATCGTCGTGGGTTGAGTTGCGGTTGGGTTAAAGTAGCGGGGTCGTCGCCCGAGGCAAACCCGAGCTTGTCATAAAGCCGGGGGCATCAAATCGCGTAGTCCTCCGTGAAGGAACGCGTCTGGCGCAGGCGGAGCGACACCAGCTGGTTGAGGCGCAGGTTCAGCCGGACCAGCTCGGCCCGGGAGATCTCCGCCTCGACGGTTTCGCGGTTCTCGACCTGCTCGAGGGTCAGGCGGGCCTGCGGCCCGGCGGCATGGATGTAGCGCAGCACGGCGGGAATGCCGGGGCTGCCGGTCTCGTGCGGCACGACCTCGATGTCGTGCGGGCGGACATAGACCTGACCGTTGCTCTGCAGGCCCCCGGCGGGCAGCGGCGGCGTGGTGCCGGCGGCGAGCGCCGTGGCCCGGAGCACGTTCACATTGCCCAGGAACTGGTAGACGAAGGGCGTCGCCGGCCGGTCGTAGACCTCCTGCGGCGTGCCGACCTGCTCGATCTTCGCCTGGTTCATGATGACCACCTCGTCGGCGATCTCGAGCGCCTCCTCCTGGTCGTGGGTGACGAACAGCGTGGTGAGGTGGATCTCCTCATGGAACTTGCGCAGCCAGCGGCGGAGTTCCTTGCGGACCTTCGCGTCGAGCGCGCCGAACGGCTCGTCCAGCAGCAGGACCTTGGGTTCGACCGCGAGCGCCCGGGCCAGCGCGACGCGCTGGCGCTGGCCGCCGGAGAGCTGGTGCGGGTAGCGCTCGGCGAGGTTGTCGAGCTGGACGAGCTTGAGCAGCTTGTGCACGCGGTCGGCGATCTCCGCGGCGGGCGGGCGGTTCTGCCGGCGCACCTTGAGCCCGAAGGCGATGTTCTCGAACACCGACATGTGCCGGAAGAGCGCGTAATGCTGGAAGACGAAACCGACCTTGCGCTTGCCGGCCTCGACGTCGGTGACGTCCTCCCCGTGAAACTGGATGCGCCCGCTGCCAGGATCGGCATACTCCAGGCCCGCGATGATGCGGAGCAGCGTGGTCTTGCCGGAACCCGAGGGGCCGAGCAGCGCGGTGAGCCGGCCGCTTTTGACCGAGAGGCTCACGTCGGCGAGCGCGGTGTATTGCCCGAAGGTCTTGCGGATGTTGTAGACTTGGACGCTCATGGAAAATCAGGCGCCCCCCTTGTGGGCGCGCCACTCGACCAGGCTCTTGAGGAGCAGGGTCAGCAGCGCGAGCAGGGCCAGCAGGGAGGAGACGGCGAAGGCCGCGACAAAGTTATACTCGTTATACAGGATCTCGACGTGCAGCGGCATGGTGTTCGTCTCGCCCCGAATGTGGCCCGAAACGACCGACACGGCGCCGAACTCGCCCATCGCCCGGGCGTTGCAAAGGATGACGCCGTAGAAGAGGCCCCACTTGATGTTGGGCACCGTCACGCGCCAGAAGGTCTGCCAGCCGCTCGCGCCGAGTGTGAGCGCGGCATATTCCTCATCGTTGCCCTGCGCCTGCATGAGCGGGATGAGCTCGCGGGCCACAAAGGGGAACGTGACAAAGATCGTCGCCAGCACGATGCCCGGCACGGCGAAGATGACCTTGAAATCCTGCTCGATCAGCCACGCCTGCAGGCCGGGCAGCCAGGGCGCCTCGGCGTTGAGGTATTGGCCATACCAACCCTGCGCGCCGAAAACCAGGACGTAGATCAGGCCGGAGATGACCGGCGACACGGCGAACGGCAGGTCGATGAGCGTGATCAGCAGGCTTTTTCCCCGGAACTCGAACTTGGCGATGCACCAGGCCGCCGCCACGCCGAACACCAGGTTGGCCGGCACCGCGATGGCCGCCGTGAGCAGCGTGAGCCGGAGCGCGCTCAGCATGTCGGGATCGGTGAACGACTGGAAAAACGGACCGAACCCCTTGCGCAGCGCCTCGGTGAACACGGCGGCCAGCGGCAGCAGGAGGAAGCAGGCCACGAACAGCAGCGCGATCGTCATGAACACCACGCGCACCCACACCGGGTTGCGAATGACGCGTGGGCCGGTGCCGCGGGGCGCCGGCTTGTTCGCCAGGGAGGAGGTGGCGGTCAGGGCCATGTCAGACGCGGTAGTAGCGGCGGCTCCATTTCTGGAGCAGGTTGATGAGCAGCAGGAGGACGAAGGACGCGACCAGCATGACGACCGCGATGGCCGTGGCGCCGCGGTAGTCGTATTGCTCGAGCTTGGTGATGATCAGCAGCGGGGTGATCTCGCTGTGCTGCGGCATGTTGCCGGCGATGAAGACGACCGAGCCGTATTCGCCGAGGGCACGGGCGAAGGAGAGCGCGAAACCCGTGATCAGCGCGGGCAGCAGCTCGGGGAAGATGACGCGCGTCATCGTCTGCCAGCGGTTGGCCCCGAGCGTGGCGGACGCCTCCTCCAGTTCGGGCTCGAGTTCCTCCAACACGGGCTGGAGCGTGCGCACCACGAAGGGCAGGCCGACGAAGGTGAGCGCGAGAAAGATGCCCGGCCGGTCAAAGGCCACCTTGCCGCCCAGCCAACCTTGCCAGTCGATCCACGGGATCCAGCCGGCCAGTTTGGTCACCCCGCCGGCCCAGAGGGGGTCGAGCCACTGCCCCACCCAGCCGTTGGGCGCGTAGATCGCCGTCAAGGCGATGCCCGCCACGGCGGTCGGCAGCGCGAAAGGCAGGTCCACGAGCGCATCCACCACCCGCCGGCCTGGAAACGTATAGCGCACGAGCACCCACGCCAGGATGCCGCCAAAGACCGCGTTCACCAGCGCGGCCAGCAGCGAGACCCCGAAGCTGACCTTGTAGGAAGCCACCACCCGCGGTGACGTCACGGCCGCCACAAAGTCCGCCCAGCTGAGCCCGGAGGTCTTGATGAAGGCCGCCGACAGCGGGATGAGCACGATCAGCCCGAGATAGGCCAGCGTGAAACCCAGCGACAGGCCGAAGCCGGGGAGCACAGTGCGTCGTTTGCCGAACAGGGACATCAGGATTGGAAGGGGCGGGTGCGTCAGCCTTGGCGGGCGGTGCCGGAATGCAACCACCCGCCGGGCTTATGGCTCAGTTTTGATAGATCTGGTCGAAGGTGCCGCCGTCGGCGAAGTGGATCTTCGTGGCCTGGGTCCAGCCGCCGAATTTCTCCTCGATGGTGAAGAGCTGCAGCTTCGGGAAGACGTCGCCATATTTCGCCAGGGCCTTGGCCGAGCGGGGCCGGTAGAAATGCTTGCCGGCAATGTCCTGGCCTTCCTCGGAGTAAAGATACTCGAGGTAGGCCTGGGCGACCGCCGCCGTGCCCTTCTTCTTGACGACCTTGTCGACCACCGCGACGGACGGTTCCGCCAGGATGCTGACGGACGGCACGATGATCTCGAACTTGTCGGCGCCGAATTCCTTGAGCGCGAGAAAGGCCTCGTTCTCCCAGGAGATGAACACGTCGCCGATCCCGCGCTGCACGAAGGTCGTGGTGGAACCGCGGGCGCCGGAATCGAGCACGGGCACGTTCTTGTAGAGCTTGGCGACAAACTCCTTGGCCTTTTCATCGCTGCCGTATTTGGCGCGGGCAAATTCCCAGGCGGCGAGATAGTTCCAGCGCGCCCCGCCGGAGGTTTTCGGGTTGGGCGTGATCACCGAGACCCCGGGTTTCACGAGATCGTCCCAGTCCTTGATGCCCTTCGGGTTGCCGCCGCGCACCAGCAGCACGATGGTGCTGGTGTAAGGGGCGGAGTTGTCGGGCAGGCGCTTGATCCAGTCGGCCGGCAGCAGCTTGGCGATGCCGTGCAGCGGGTCGATGTCGCCCGCGAGCGCCAGCGTGACCACGTCGGCCTGGAGCCCGTCGATCACCGAGCGGGCCTGCTTGCCCGAGCCGCCGTGGGATTGCTTGATCGTGACGGTGTCACCGGTCTTCGCCTTCCAGTGGGCGGCGAAGGCCTGGTTGAACTCGGTGTAGAGCTCGCGCGTCGGATCGTAGGAGACGTTGAGGAGCTCGACGGTCTTGGCGGAAGCCACGGTGGCGAGGCCGAGCGCAAGCAGGGAGTGGACGAAAAATTTGAGTTTCATGGCAAAGGGTGGGTTCGGATCAGAACGCGAGCTGGAAGCGGGTGATGAAAGCCTGCTCATCCTGGCGGAGAGCGGCGCTGGTCGGGACGGCGGGCGCACCGGTGGCAAAGCCGAAGTTGGTCTGGTAGTAGTCCAGCTTGAAGGCGACGGCCTTGCTCAGATACCAGTTCAGGCCCAGGCCGAGCGAGGAGGCCTCGTTGGCGCTGGCCGCGGCGGACGCATAGAGCGGAAAGGCGGCGTCATCGATCTTCACGTTCGCGAAGCGGCCGGTGACCTCGAAGGCGCCCCAGGTGCCCTTGCTGTAGTCGAAGTTGGTGGCCGGCACGACGCCGTTGTAGGAGGAGTTTTCGCCGGTGAGCACGTAGCCGGCGGCCAACTGCCAGGCCTTGTTCTGAAGCTCGGTCTTCAGGCCGGTGGCGCTGGGACGGACGTTGACGGTGGAGACCGTGTATTCGCCGAGGACGCCGAGCGAGCCGTTGCGGTAGTCGAACTGCGGCGAGACGCGCCAGTTCGGGCCGTCGGTGATGGTCGTGGCTAGGTAGGAGAAGAAGGTCTGCTGACCGTCGGTGCGGTAGCCGCCGGTGCGGCCGGCGGTGCCCTTCTCGCGGCCGTAGCTGGCCGCGACGCCGAAGGAGAGTCCCTGCAGCGCCGAGCCGGCGGAGTCCTTGAACGGCGTGGCGAAGAGGCGGGCCACGAAGTCCTTCTCGTTGTCGAAGTCGGCGTTGGTGGTGCTCGCGCCGTCGGCCACGCCGTTGAGGACGCCGACCGTGTAGCTGAGCCTGCCGCCGAGGAGGTCGCCGCCGGCCGTGACGCCGAGGTCGCGGTTGGGCACCAGGTTGTTCGCGATGGAGCGCTCGTTGAAGAAGGTGAACGTGTCGGACTGGAGATGCTCGAGACCGATCGGGGCCTTGAACTTGCCGAGCTTGAACTGCAGCGCCGGACTGATGGCGATGCCCAGGTTCGCATCGAGGATGCTGACCGCGCCGCCGCCGAACTCGGTGACGAGCTGGAAGGTGTAGTTCTTGGCGAGGGCGCCCTCGGCGATGAGGCGCGCGCGGCGCAGGACGAAGCCGTTGTTGTTCAGGCCCGCGGCGGCGCCACCGTCATTGAAAAATGCGCGGTGGTCGAGCTGCACCAGGCCGCGCAGGCGCAGCGAATTGGCGGCGTCGGCCGACGCGAGCGTGACGCCCTTGTCGTTGACGGTGATCCTGGGCGTGGCGGGCGCCGCGGCGGCGGCGGCCTCGGCCTGGATCTCCTGTTTGCGTTCGAGCACGAGCAGTTTCTGTTCGAGGCGTTGGATTTGGTCCCGCAGCAGCCTGAGCTCGTCCGCCTCAGCGGCGCGGAGCCCCGGCAGGGCGGTGGTGGACGCCAGCAGCGCGGTGAGCGCGGCAGCGGATCGGCGGAAGGATAAGTTCCTCATGGGATAGATTCGGATTGGTCTTCATGGGAACTTCCCGTGGTCGGGTCAGTTGTTGGTGGTGGTTTTGGTGTGAAAAGCCTCCGCGGGTGGCGGTAGGCAGGTTAAAATCTAATCGGAGTCGGATTTGCGGACGCCGGGGGCGATGCGGGTCTTCTCGGTGCGCTCGATCTGGGTGACGCGGCCGTCGTGGACGACGAGCTGCACCACGCCGTAGCGCAGCGATTCGACCTTTTCCTGGACGACGCGCAGCCAGTCAGGGTGCGCGCCAGAGTTGGCGGGGATGATGGATTCGCTCATATGGCGTAGTCTCCGAGCAGTTGATGGATAACACCCTCCGTGGGGCTGAGGCGCCTGGCGGGACCGGGGCCCGCGGCGCGCGCTTTCTTGGGTTTGGCGGTTTCGAGCGGAACGCTGAAAGGCAGCGGCAGGCCGTCGCGGACCATGCTGCGGGTGGTGACCTCGACGACGTCAGCCAGGGTGTAGCGGTCGAGGATGGCCGCGATGGCGTTGCGGACGTCGAGCATCAGCATCCGCAGGCCGCAGTGGGCCTCGTCCGGGCAGTTGCACGGCGCATAGGCCGTCTGGCTGACGCAGCCGATCGGGGCCAGCGGGCCGTCGATCAGGCGGACGATTTCACCGATATGGATCTGGCTGGGAGCCTTGGCCAGCCGGTAGCCGCCGTGCTTGCCCCGCTCGCTCTCCACAAAACCGGCCTCCCGCAGCTGCTGCATCACCTGCTCGAGAAACTTGATCGGCAGGTCCTCCGCCTTGGCCAGCTCCGTCACGCGCACCAACCGCCGGCCCACCTTGGCGGCGATGCCGAGGTTGATCAGGGAGCGCAGGGCGTATTCGCCGCGTTTGGAGAGTTTCATAGGCCAGTATTTAAATCTACATTAATTTAGTATGAATTAGAGCAAGCTCTATTTCAGGCATTTGTCATAATATCAACACTTGGCGTTCTTCGTTTGGCCGAAGCTTTTAACTGGGCGGCGGGCCCCGTCTCTCCCTACCCTCGCGCATGACTTGGGAGATCGCCTTCGTCCTGCTGCTCATCGTGGGCGCGCTGCTTTGCTTCCTGAACGAGAAGCTGCCGCCGGACGTGACCGCCTTGGTGCTGTTCGTGATCCTGCTGGTCAGCGGGGTCGTGCCCCAGGCCAAGGTCTTCAGCGTGCTGGCCAACCCCGCCCCGCTGACCGTCGGGGCCATGTTCATCCTCAGCGCCGCCCTGGTGAAAAGCGGCGCGATCGACCGGCTGGCCGCCTTGCTGGGCCAGCTGGCGGGATTTCACTATATCACCCTGATGTCGCTCATCGTCCTCGGCGTCGGCGGTTTGTCGGCCTTCATCAACAACACGCCCGTCGTGGTGGTGCTGGTGCCGGTGATCATCAGCCTGGCGCGCAAGATGAAGCTGCCGGCGTCGAAGATGCTCATCCCGCTCTCCTATGCGGCCGTGCTGGGTGGTTGCTGCACCCTGCTCGGCACCAGCACCAACCTGCTGGTCACCGGCATCCTCCAGTCCCGCGGCGAGCCGCCGTTGCGGATGTTTGAGCTGAGCTGGATCGGCCTGCCCATGCTGGCGGCAGGCGCCACCTACATCGCCCTGTTCGGCCGCCACCTGCTGCCGAAACGCGAGCCCGGCTCCGTGGCCCTGGCGGAGGAGGATCGGCGGGAATATATCACCGAGGTCTTCGTGCGGCCCGACTCGCCCCCCGTCGGCCGGACCCTGGCCGAGGCGGGGCTCACGCTGTCCCGCGGCATCCGGGTGCTCGAGCTCATCCGGGATGAAAACTCGCTGCCCCTGAAAAACCCCGACCCGCGCCTCGCGGCCGGCGACCGGCTGGTGCTCGCCTGCCGGCCCCAAGGCGTGACCCACACCCGTTCCATCGACGGCATCGACCTGGCCACCGAGCTCAAGCTCGGCCTCGGCCAGATCTCGGCGCACGAAGGCGTGCTGGTCGAGGGCGTGATCGGACCCAACTCCGACCTGATCGGCCAGAGCGTGAGCGAGGCCGGCTTCCGCCGGCGCTTTCACCTGGTGGTGCTCGCCATCCACCGCCACGGCAAGGAGCTCCGCGGCGAATTCGAACAACGCCGCCTCCAAAACGGCGACATCCTCCTGCTGATGGGCACGGAAAAGGCCGTCGAAAGCCTGCGGGCGAGCGAGGATCTGCTCCTGATTGACCGTCCGCCCGTGCCGGCCCGGCGCGACTCGCGCCACCTGCTGATCGTGCTGGGCAGCATCCTGGGCATGATCCTCACCTCCTCCTTCGGCTGGATGAGCATCGAGGTGGCCGCGCTGCTGGCCTGCGTGGTCGTCTTCGTCACCGGCTGCCTCAAGCCGCGCGACGGCTACAACGCCATCGAGTGGAACTTGCTGCTCCTGATCTACGGCATGCTGGCCCTCGGCCTGGCCATGGAACACACCGGCACCTCGACCTATGTCGTCGACCGGCTGCTCTGGCTCGTCAACCACTTCGTGCCTCCGGAACACAAGCCCCTGGTCATGCTCGCCGCGTTCTACCTGCTCGCGTCGGTGCTTACCGAGCTCCTGTCCAACAACGCCGTCGCCGCCCTGATGACGCCGCTGGCGCTCAGCCTCGCGGTGCAGCTCGGCGTCGACCCCCGGCCGTTCGTGATCGCCGTCTGCATCGCGGCCTCGGCGGCCTTCGCCACGCCGATCGGCTACCAGACCAACACCTATGTCTACGGCGTCGGCGGCTACCGCTTCGCCGACTTCCTCAAGTTCGGCCTGCCGCTGAACGCGCTCTGCTTCGTCATCGCGATGTATGTCATCCCGGCCGTCTGGCCGTTCTGATGATGTAGCCGGGGTCGCTGATTCCGGCCAGCCAAGGTCGGTCCGGAGACCGACCCTCCACCAAAAGAGAGGCGGGATGCGGCGATCCCGCCCTACAGCTTCAGCCGCAATCCGTCATGCGCCAGCCCGATGCCGCGGTGGCTGGCGGCCAGCTTCCGGGTCCAGGTCTCGTGGTCGATGCCGTGGGTCAGATGCGTGAGATACGTGACCGGGGCCCCGATCTCGACCGCGGCCGCGCAGGCCTCCGCGATGTTCATGTGCGTCGGGTGCGGCTCGACGCGCAGGCCGTCGAGGCACACCACGTCGGCCCCGGTGGCGAGGGCGACGGCCTCGCGCGGGATCCGCTTGCAGTCGGAATAGTAGGCGAACTTTTTACCCGAGGATTTTTCGGTGAAGACCAGGCCGAGCGTGTTGACCCCGCCATGCGGCAGCAGCGTGGCCTGGATCGAGCCCTGCGGGAATTCCAGCGCCGGGGGCATGATCACGAGCTGGAAGGCCGCGTAGCCCTTCGCCACCGGGCGCTCGGCGATGGCGTAGGGAAACATCGCCAGGACGCGCGCCATGCCCTCGTCGGTGGTGTGGATCGGCAGCGCCGTGCCGCCGCGCAGGTCGCAGAAGCGCCGCAGGTCGTCCATGCCGGTGATGTGGTCGTTGTGCCCGTGCGTGAGGATGAACACGTCGAGTTGTCGGATCTTCTCCCGCAGGCACTGCAGCCGGAACTCGGGCGAGGCGTCCACCTGGATGTGCAGCCCGTCCATGACGACATGGATGCTCGCTCGCATCCGGTGATTGCGCGGGTCGGCCGAGGTGCAGACCGGGCAATCACACGCGATCATCGGCACCCCCTGCGACGTGCCCGTGCCCATGAAGATGACTTCCATATTCGGAGACCACAGATGACACGGATGACGCAGATAGGAAAGTCAAAGGTAGGACGGCCTGTCCATCTGCTCCTGGTGGGAGGGGCTTTACGCCCCGACTTCAGCCGCCATTCGCGTTATAGTCGGGGCGTAAAGCCCCTCCCACCCCACGGCAAAATCCGCCTTACAGGTTCTTGAGATATTTCCGCACGTCGTCGTGATTGCCGATTGTGACAAATTCCGCCCGGCTGCCACGAAGCTCGAACACTACCCGCAAATCACAACCGACGCGAAATTCATACAGATTTCCGCTCAACCGGCGGATGCCGAGGCCGCTGTGTCGATGTGGACGACCAAACGCCTCGCGCAGCGAATCGGCGGCACTGGCTGCCTGCTTTCGCTGATCCTCTGATAACTGACGGGCCCGGCGTCTGAATTGAGGCGAGAGATCAATCTCTAATGGCGGCATCAAAATCTCCCGTGTAGCGCGTCATCCGGCCGGCCCTGCGGTCACGCGCGTTCTGTGCATTTGCCCGTTTCACGAAAGCCTTCAGCTCCGCCTCGGTGACGCCATACTCGCGCTTCGCATAGTCGGAATCCTCGGAGAACACCCGCACCGGACGCAGGGCGATGACCTTGTCCCCGCACAGGATGCCGATGTCCTCCCCCGCCGAGGCTTTCTTCAGCCAATGCGTAAGATTGGCCCGGGCTTTGGTCGGTGAGAGCGTCGTCATATCGGCGCAGTAAAGCCGTTATCGGGTATCAGGCAACCCAAACCTTTGATCGTGGATCCCAAGAATGGAGCCGCGGCGACCTCGCCGAGGATTGGGCCACACGCGGGCGACCCCGCCCGCGCTCCAAGCTGCTCAGGCTGCCACTGTGTTACCGCCTGCCCACCCACGTAATAAGCCTTATGCACAAAAAAGGCGCGCTCCGGGGAGCGCGCCTTGAAGTTGATGCGTTTGGTCTGGCTCGGACTCAGTAGTCCATGCCACCCATGCCGCCGCCGTGGCCGCCGCCGCCCGCCGGAGCCTTCTCCTTCTCGGGCAGGTCGGTGATCATGCACTCGGTGGTGAGCAGCAGGGCCGCGATGGAGGCGGCGTTCTGCAGCGCGGTGCGGGTGACTTTGGTCGGGTCGACGACGCCGGCCTTGACCAGGTCCTCGAACTCTCCGGTCGCCACGTTGTAGCCGTGGTTCTGTCCCTTGCCGCCGAGCACTTCCTTGACGATCACGGAACCCTCGATACCAGCGTTGGCGCAGAGCTGCTTGAGCGGGTGCTCGATGGCGCGGCGCACAATCTGGGCGCCGAGCGCCTCGTCACCCTCGAGCTTGAGGTTCTCGATGGCCTTCGCGGTGCGGAGCAGAGCGACGCCGCCGCCGGCGACGATGCCCTCTTCCACGGCTGCACGGGTGGCGTGCAGCGCGTCTTCCACGCGGGTCTTCTTCTCCTTCATCTCGGTCTCGGTGGCCGCACCGACGTTGATGACGGCGACGCCACCGGCGAGCTTGGCGAGACGCTCCTGGAGCTTCTCGCGGTCATAGTCGCTGGTGGTCTCGTCGATCTGGCGGCGGATCTGCTTCACGCGACCCTGGATGTCGGACGACTTGCCGGCGCCCTCGACGATGGTGGTGTTCTCCTTGTCGACGACGATGCGCTTGGCGCGGCCGAGGTCCGCCACGGTGAGGTTCTCGAGCTTGAGGCCGAGGTCCTCGGTGATGCACTTGCCGCCGGTGAGGACCGCGATGTCCTCGAGCATGGCCTTGCGGCGGTCGCCGAAGCCGGGGGCCTTGACGGCGCACACGTTGATCGTGCCGCGGATCTTGTTCACGACGAGCGCGGCGAGGGCCTCGCCCTCGACTTCCTCGGCGATGACGAGGAGGGGCTTGCCGCTCTTGGCGACGGTCTGGAGCAGCGGGAGGAACTCCTGCAGGTTGGCGATCTTCTTCTCGTGGATCAGCACGTAGGCGTCCTCGAGGACCGCTTCCTGGGCCTCCGCGTTGGTCGCGAAGTAGGGCGAGAGGTAGCCCTTGTCGAACTGCATGCCCTCGACGACGTCGAGGGTGGTCTCGATGGACTTGGCCTCCTCGACGGTGATGGTGCCGTCCTTGCCGACCTTCTCCATCGCCTCGGCGATCTTGTCGGCGACCTCGTAATCCCAGTTGGCCGACACGGCGGCGACCTGGCGGATTTCCTCGGTGGCGTTGACCTTCTTGCTGATCTTGGCGAGTTCGGCGACGGCCGCCTCGACGGCCTTGTCGATACCGCGCTTGAGGTAAATCGGGTTGGCACCGGCGGTGACGTTCTTCAGGCCTTCCTTGTAGATGGCCTCGGCGAGCACGGTCGCCGTGGTGGTGCCGTCACCGGCGCTGTCGTTGGTCTTGGAGGCGACCTCCTTGACCATCTGAGCGCCCATGTTCTCGTAGGGGTCCGGAAGCTCGACTTCCTTGGCGACGGTGACGCCGTCCTTGGTGACGGTCGGGGAACCGAATTTCTTGTCGATCACGACATTCCGGCCCTTGGGCCCGAGGGTGACCTTGACGGCGCGGGAGAGGATCTCGACACCGCGGAGGATTTTCTGACGAGCGGACTCGTCGAACAGGAGTTGTTTGGCTGCCATAGTAGTTTCTAAGTTTTAAGGTTTAAGTTTTAAGGGCGCGGCCGGTTAGCCGATGACGCCGAGGATGTCGTCCTCGCGGACGAGCGTGAATTTCTGGTCGTCGATCTTCACCTCGGTGCCGCCGTATTTGGAGATGAGGACCTTGTCGCCGACTTTCACCTCGAAGGGCGTGACCTTGCCGTTCTCATCCTTCTTGCCGGTGCCGAGGGCGATGACCTTGGCCTCCTGCGGTTTTTCTTTGGCGCTGTCCGGAATGATGATTCCGCCGCGGACTTGTTCTTTTTCCTCGATGTGCTGCACGAGCACGCGATCACCGATGGGTTTGATGTTCACTTTAGCCATATTGGTTTTGTGTGGTTGGGGTTTAAGTGTGGTGGTTAAGAAGGACGAACCCGCCCCGCGGAAAGCGGGAGCGGGCTCGCACTAAAGTTATTTCTTTTCCTCGTCGACGATCTCGACGTCGGCGTCGACGACCTTGCCCTCGGCCTTCTTGGCGGCCTTGGGCTCGGCGGTCGGACCGGCCTCGGTGGTCGTGGCGCCCGGCTGGGCACCCGCGGCGGCCTGGGCCGCCTGCGCCTGCTGGTAAAGCTCGGCGCCGATCTTCGAGAGGTTCTCCAGCGACGCCTTCATCTTGGCCGGGTCGTTGGACTCGAGGTCCTTCTTGCCGTCCTTGATGGCGGTCTCGAACTTACCCTTCACGTCGGCGGGGAGCTTGTCGCCCGCGTCCTTGAGGGTCTTCTCGAGCTGGTAGATGGTCGTGTCGAGCTGGTTCTTGGTCTCGACGGCCTCCTTGCGCTTGGCGTCCTCGGCGGCGTTGAGCTCGGCCTCCTTGGTCATCTTCTCGACCTCCTCCTTGGAGAGGCCGGACGAACCCTGGATGGTGATCTTCTGCTCCTTGCCGGTGCCGAGGTCCTTGGCGGAGACGTGCAGGATGCCGTTGGCGTCGATGTCGAAGGTGACCTCGATCTGCGGCGTGCCGCGCGGCGCCGGCGGGATGCCGTCGAGCTTGAACGTGCCGAGGTTCTTGTTGTCGCGGGCCATCGGGCGCTCGCCCTGCAGGACCACGATCTCGACGCCCGGCTGGTTGTCGCTGTAGGTCGAGAAGGTCTGCGTCTTCTTGGAAGGGATGGTGGTGTTGCGCGAGATCATCGGCGTGGCGACGTCGCCGGCCGTCATGATGCCGAGCGTGAGCGGGGTCACGTCGAGCAGGAGCACGTCCTTGACGTCACCGCGGAGCACGCCGCCCTGGATGGCCGCGCCGACGGCGACGACCTCGTCGGGGTTCACACCCTGGTGCGGGACCTTGCCACCGAGATTCTTGGCGATGTCGACGACCTTGGGCATGCGGGTCATGCCGCCGACGAGCACGAGCTCGTCGATCTTGTCGGAGGCGATGCCGGAATCCTTGAGACAGTTCTTGAAGGGCTGGACGCAGCGCTCGAAGAGGCTGTCGCAAATCTGCTCCATCTTGGCGCGGGACAGCTGCAGGTTGAGATGCTTCGGGCCCGACGCGTCCGCCGTGATGAACGGCAGGTTGATGTCGTAGGTGGTGGCGGAGGAGAGGGCGATCTTGGCCTTCTCGGCCTCTTCCTTCAGGCGCTGGAGCGCCATCGGGTCCTTGCGGAGGTCGATGCCGTTTTCCTTCTTGAAGGACTCCACGAGCCAGCCGATGAGGGCGTCGTCCCAGTTGTCGCCGCCGAGGTGGGTGTCACCGTTGGTGGCCTTCACCTCGAACACGCCGTCGCCGATCTCGAGGATCGACACGTCGAAGGTGCCGCCGCCGAGGTCGAACACCGCGATCTTCTCGTCCTTCTTCTTGTCGAGACCGTAGGCGAGCGAGGCCGCCGTGGGCTCGTTGATGATGCGGAGCACGTCGAGGCCGGCGATCTTGCCGGCGTCCTTGGTGGCCTGGCGCTGGGCGTCGTTGAAATAGGCGGGGACCGTGATGACGGCCTGGCTGATCTTCTCGCCGAGATAGGTTTCGGCATCGGCCTTCAGCTTGCCGAGGACGAACGCCGCGATCTGCTGCGGGGCGAACTGCTCGGTCTTGTCGCCGACCTGGACCTCGATGTAGGCGTCGCCGTTCTTGCCGGCGACCACCTTGTAGGGGAGGTTCTTGGCCTCCTCGCTGACCTCGGTGAATTTGCGGCCGATGAGGCGCTTGGCGGAGAAAATGGTGTTCTTCGGGTTGGTCACGGCCTGGCGCTTGGCGGCCTGACCGATGACGCGCTCGCCGGTCTTGGTGAACGCCACGACAGACGGCGTCGTGCGCGCGCCCTCGGCGTTCGGTATGACCACCGGCTCGCCACCCTCCATGATCGCCATGCAGGAATTGGTCGTGCCCAGATCGATGCCTAGAATCTTGCTCATGTGCGTTTCCTAGCAATGGCCGTGCCCCTGCCTCGAATCGCTTCTTATCCTTATTATTCAGTTACTTAAGATAATCAACTGACGTCCGCTGGACTGTCTCAAGTGGCACTTTCGGGCCACCGTGTCACAGCTTTCTTCGACTGTGTCACACCTGTGTCAGCCGCCGGCATCGTTGCCAAAAGGTGGAACCCCCTTCAACTGCCCAACCCGCTCCGGGCGCAGGCAAGCTCGGTGACTCGCGCAAACCACGGGTTGAAAAACCCGCCCCCGCACCTACGGTTCGGCGCATGGAGACCTTGCATGTGCCCGCGACGGTGCCGGTGATGACATTGCCGAAAACGGTTTTCTTTCCGCAGGCGCTGCTCCCGCTCCACATTTTCGAGCCCCGCTACCAGCAGATGCTGCGCGATGTGCTCGCCAGCGACCGGATGTTCGCCGTCGCCCATCTCGACGCCCGGCGTCAGCAGGATCCCAAGCTGGTCGAACCGCTCCACCTCACGGCCTCGGTCGGCATCATCCGCGCCTGCCAGAAAGGTGAAGGTGACACCTCCAACCTGCTCCTCCAGGGCATCTGCCGCGTCACGGTGAAGAAGATCGTCCGCGAGGATCCCTATCGCGTCATCGCCGTGAAACCGCTGGCCACCACCGCCGGCACGCACCACGCCGAGCTTGAGGTGCTGCGTCTCGAGGTGATGCGCCTGCTCAATGTCCGGCGCCGCCTCGGCACGCCGGCGCCGAAGGGCATGACGCAGTTCCTCGAGAGCATCGACGACATCGACACCTTCGCCGACATCGCGGTCTTCAACCTCTGCGAGGACAGCGCCATCAAGCAGCAGCTGCTGGAAACCCTCGAGACCCGCCGCCGCCTGCAGCTCTTTGCCGCGTCGCTGAAGTCCGAGATCGAGGCCCAGCGCCTGCGCCGCAAGCTGCAGGGCCACCTGCCCGACGACCATATCGTGGATAATTGAAGGCAGGGCGGTGAGTCCCTTCACCGCCTGTCCGAAGGCGCGGAGCGGAGTCCGCGCCCCACCCGCCTAAAGGGTGGCCGTGCCATGCGTAGCCACTCTGGCTGCGTTGCGTGCAAGATGCCCTACTCCGCTAAAGCTACGAAGGGCATGCTTCGCACTCGCAAAGCTCGGCAAAGCATGGAGCCGCTTGTCGGATTTGAACCGACGACCTACTCATTACGAAGGAGTGCCGCAGCGACCCGCGGTTGCTCGACGTGAGCCATTCCCAGAGGGAGTTTCCCTTCACCAGCCGTCATCCGGGACCACTTACCATCACCGCATTTCTTGTGCTGTGACACCGAAATGATACCAAGAGGAGAGTGAATTTCCTCATCAAAAAGCGCAACGACCGCGGCACTTGGGCGGTGCAGTGGTTCGTCCGTGGCGCGAAGAACAGGAAGTCGTTCTCAACGCAGGACGCAGCCATTCGCTGGGTGCGTGATCAGAAGCAACTCGTGGCATTGGGCGCCTCCCCTGCCGAGGTTTCGGCCGCGGCCCGAATTGCCGCAGGCACGGGCTTCGACCTTGAGTCTCTGGTGCGTGCAGGCTTGGAGCAGATGCGGGGCATCGGGGCTCTTCGAGCAGACGCCACGATGACGTTCGAGCAGGCGGGCCAGGAAGTGATCAAACGTGCGAAGAAGAAGGGCGCACGGGCTCGGACAATCAAAAACTACGAGGCTCGTGCTGCGCTGTTGAACAAGACCTTCGGACCCCGAGTTGCCGTGGCAATCACCGCCACTGAGGTCGACGAATACTTGGCGAAGGTGCCGAACAAGCAGGGGGTGACCGGCGGCGCCTCTGTGTCGTCGAAACAGACGCACCTCACCTTTTTCAAGATGGCGCTTCGACTGGCGGGCGTGGTCAATCCTCTCGAGAAATGCGAACTACCAACGGTGAACGCCGACGTGCG
>JAYRDK010000047.1:0-30903 GCA_041909435.1 Lacunisphaera sp. | reverse complement strand
CTCATCGAGGCCGCCCAGTTTGTCCACGTGCTGGAGAACCGCACCGGCCTGAAGATCGCCTGCATCGAGGAGATCGCCTACAAGCAGGGCTGGATCGACCGCGCCGGCCTCGAGGCCAACATCCAGAAGCTCGGCAAGTCCGCCTACGGCCAATACCTCAAGCGGTTGCTCGCCTGAGATTCGACGTGCGACGAGCGGGCCGGCTGCTAAACGTGATGCGCCCGGCATGAAGGTCTCCTTCATCATCCCGCTCTACAACTGCCTGCCGCTCACGCAAGCGATGCTGGCCAGCCTGCGCGCGACGCTGCCGCCCGGTCTGGAGGGCGAGATCATCTTCGTGGACGACGGGAGCACCGACGGCACGCGCGCCTGGCTGAAAGACCTGCCGCCCTCCTGCCGGGCGATCCTGAACGAAAAAAACCTCGGCTTCGCCGGCGCCTGCAACCGCGGGGCCGCCGCGGCCACCGGTGACCTGCTTTTCTTCCTCAACAACGACCTCGTCCTGCTGCCGCGCTGGCTCGAGCCGATCCTCGCGGTCTTCGACCGCTTCCCGGACGCGGGGCTCGTCGGCAACGTCCAGCTGAACGCCGCCACCGGCGCCGTGGACCACGCGGGCATCTACTTCAACCACCAGGGCAAGCCCGCCCACCGCACCGACCTCCCCGTCACGACGCGCTGGCTCGGCTGGCCGGCCTGGCGGAGGGTCGACGCCCTCACCGGCGCCTGTTTCGGCCTGCGCCGCGCCGTGTGGCAAAAACTCGGCGGCTTCGACGAGGCCTTCGTCAACGGCGCCGAGGACATCGACCTCGCCCTCCGCGCCTCGGCCGCCGGCCGGCGGCATTATGTCGCCCTGCGCAGCGTCGTGCGGCACCACATCAGCTCGTCCGCCGGCCGGAAACTCCGCGACGAGCAGAACACCTACCGGCTGGTCCAACGCTGGGCGGAACCGATCGCGGCGCTCGCCGCGAAGGATTGGAGCCGGCAGCAGGTCATCACCCACGCCGACCGGTCCGGGGTGTTCGATTATCACCAGGTCCAGGCGGCGTTGCTCCACCTGCTGGTGCTGGCCTCCCCGCCGCCGTCGGTGCGCGCGGGCGTCGCCGCAGCCATGGCGCACGAGCTGCGCCGCTGGCGCGAGCTGTTGGAGGGCGCCGCACCCCCGCCGCCCCCGCCGCCGGTCAGAACGGACCAGATTTAGCCGCAGTTCTTTGGAGGCGGGGGCCCTCACCCCGCGCGCTCCACCGAGCGCACGACCGACTGCGGCCGGCGGTTCACCGTCAGGAACATGCGGCCGACGTATTCGCCGATCAGGCCGAGCACCACCAGCTGCGTGCCGGAGAAGACCAGCAGCGCGCCCATCAGCGAGCCCCAGCCGTAATCGGGGCCCTTGTTGGTGTAACGCAGATAAAACACGAACAGCAGGCCGAGCAGGCCGGCGGCCGCCATCACCAGCCCGAGCAGCGTCGCCAGGCGCAGCGGCATCACGGAGAAGTTCACAAAGGTGCTGAGCCAGAGCCGCAGCAGCCGGCGGAGGGTGTAGCCGCTCGCCCCGGCCGCCCGCTCCGCGTGCTGCACCTCGAGCGCCCCGAAATTCTGCGTCACCTGCAGGATGAGCCCGTCGATGTAGGGATACGGGCCCTCGTGCGCGGCCACCTCCTTCGCCACGAACGCGCTCACGCAGCGGAAGCTGGAAAGATAAAAGCCCCTCGGCTTGTCGAGCACCCAGTCCGTCATCCGGTTGGTCAGCCAGCTGCCGAGGTTGCGGAACCCCGAGTGCTCCTTCTGCGCGTAGTGCCCGTAGACCACGTCGAGCCCCTCGCGGCGCGCGTGCTGCCAGAGTTTCACCGCCTCGGCCGGCGGGTTCTGGCCGTCGTCGTCCAGGTTGACGACGTAGGCGCCGCGGGCGTGCCGGTAGCCGGTGAGCACGGCGTTGTGCTCGCCGTAGTTGCGCGCGTGGTTGACGAAGATCATCGGGATGCGCGCATCGCGCAGCAGCTCGCGGCAGATGCCCGCCGTGGCGTCGCGGCTGCCGTCGTTGACCAGCACCAGCTCGTGGCCGCCCTCGATCTCCAGCGCCTCGATCTGTTTCACCAGCGCGGCGATGGTGTCGGCGCTGTAATAGAGCGGGATGACGAAGCTCAGGGCGGGGGTCATGGGGTGCGACGGCGGAGTGTTAGGGTTTTTGCGCCACAGTCAGCACCGAATTCCCCAGCGGCAGCGATCCGCCCGCCCCGAGCCACGCGTGCTCGAGCGCCATCAGGGCGTTGAACCCGGCTTCGACTGGCGCAGGAAACTGACCCACATCGCTGGTCGGCGCTGCGGGCGGCAGGATCTTCCGGCGCAACACCGCGAGTGGGAACAGCAGGGTGTTCCAGTAGGTGCTGCGCACGACCCGGAAGCCGGCTTCCCGCAGCAGCACGTCCACCTCGCCGCGCGAGTAACGCCGCAGGTTGCCCACCTCGCGGTCGTGGTAGGAATACATCCACGAGTAGGCCGGCATCGTCAGCACGACAAAACCGCCGGGCCGGAGCACGCGGTAAAACTCACGCACCGCCTGCGCGGGCTCGGCGACCTGGCACACCACGTCGCACGAGGTTATGGCATCAAATTGGGCATCCGCAAACGGCAGGGCGGCGATTGAACCCTGCACCACCTCGCCGCGGGTGCGTTCGCGCGCCAGGTCGCAGGCGAGTGGGGAGAAATCCAGCCCTGTCAGGCTCCACCCCGGCCGAGCCGCGTGCAGCCGGCCCAATAGTCCACCCGTCCCGCAACCGGCATCCAGCACACGTGCGCCCGCTTCCGGCAGCACCGCCGCGAGACTGCGCCCTACGTGCCGGTGCAGCGCGCGGTAATACCACATCGCGTCCTCCACTCCGGCCATCTTGCGGTATTCGTCGGGTTGCATGGGCGGACCGTTATTTTTCAAACGCCAGCGAGTGCAACTCGAATTCGTGCAGAGCGAACGACAGTCGCCGCGCATCACCGCCGCCCGGTGCCGCACCGGCCGGGCCAGCCAGCGTCACCACGGTGTTGCCCGGCTGGAAAAGCAGATGCTCGAACACCACCTCCTGCACCGACCCGTCCAACGGCCTCACCCCGACGGAGTGTTGTTCCAGACGCAACTCGAGCGGTCCGGACGCCAGTGCCCGCACCCGCACGTGGAGCCGCGCCGACACCGGCCGGTCCGACGGGTTCGTCACCAGGATGCGTCCGACCCCATCCGACCAACGCCACCGGCTGCCGCCACTTTTTTCCTCCGCGTGCCATCCGCCGTCAAAACCCGCCTGCAGCCGGCCGGGTGCCCCGACGCGCACAACATTGAAGATCTCGTTGACCCGGATCAGGTCGTCCTCCGCCAGCGGCACCGTGCGCAGCAGACTGTCCCGCAGGTCCCACTCGCCTTTAAGCGTCGTGTTGAGCCGGCCCTCGTAGGTGTGGATCGCGAAGTATTGCGGCTTGCGCAGCAGAAAAGCGTTGGCCCAGAGCCGCGACCAGAAGTCTTCCACCATCATGTTCAGCGAGGTCACGTGCGAGTCCGACTCCAGCTGCGCCAGTGCGGCCAGGCGGCGGTCCACGCGCAGCGGCGGAGTGGACATCTGCCGGCGAAAATCCAACGCGAGCACCAGGTTGACCGCCAGCAGGAGCGCCAGCAGCGCGCTGGCGAGCCACCGGCCCGCCACGGCCAGCCAGCAGGCCATGCCCGCCAGCAGGCCAGGATAAAACACCGACAGGATCTTGTAGGCATCATAGCTGGCGTTGGTCCGCACACGGGTCTCCCACGCGAGCAGGCCCCAGCCGGCCACCACCGGCAGCACCAGCGCCAATGCCGCGAGGGCACGGGCGGGCTGGCGGCGCCGCAGCCGGATGACACCCCACAGATACAGGCCGACCACCCCGGCACTCAGCACGACACGTGCCGTTATCGAGCCGGCGTGCAACCCTGTGTCCTGCAGAATGCCGAGCCACCCCTCCGGCGAAGCCAGTGGCACCGCCCAGCCGAAATCATACTGGTCAAAAAGACTGAACCGTTCGGCCAGACCGGCAAACCGTCCCCAGAATAACGCCACGCAGCTGACACCGGCCGTCGCGAGCAGGCCCAGCACGCGCCCCACCGCGGCGAGATCGCGCTTCCCGGCGAGCTGCCCCAGCAACGCGGCACCCGCCGGGGCGAGAGAGACAAGCAGGATGAAGTTGTAGCTGCCCGCCAGCAGCCAGACCGCCGCCAGCACCGGCGGCAAGAACGGCAACACGCCGCGGCCGCCGTGTGCCGCCCGGCTCGCACCAAAGACCCCGAGCGTCAGCAGCGCGATGCCCTGCGCCGCATACAGTTGGCCAAGCGCCCCGTGGTGCACCGCATAGGCGTTAAGCGGCGACAGGGCATACAACGCCACCAGGCCCGCCAGCCGCGGCCCGCGCAGACCGATCAGGGTCCGCGCCAAAAAAAACACGAGCGGCAGGTTCAACAGCACGAGCACCGCCGCGGTCACGCTCACCAGCCGATAGGCCTCGACCCCGAAGACCGCGGCGTTGTGCGCCAGCAACGCGGAGGGGGTGAAATGATTCAGGCGCAGCCAGAAATCAAAGAAGTAGTCCGCCGAGCGCACCTTGGTCACCTCCGGCAGGCCGAGGAAACCCGTGCGGTCATCCCGCGGGAATTCCTGGAAAACCCGCGCGCCCGCCGCGTAATCGGCCTGGTCGCAACTGCCGAGTGAGCTGGATGTCAGGCCGCGACCCGGCGCGGCCAGCGGTGACAACAACAGCCAGCCGGCCATCAAGCCCACACCCATCACCCCGGCCCAGCCGCGGAACCGGCCGGCCCGTCCGCGAGCAAGGGCAACGACCAGCAGCGCAAGCGGCAGCAATTCGCTGGCCCGTGCATAGGCGGCGGTCCCGGCCAGTGTGGTATGCGCCCCGGCCCAGACCACTGCAGATTGCAGCGCCCAGCCGAAGGCCGGGGCGAACATCCAGCTCCAGCGCCGCCATTCGCGCGGCAGCGCCAGCCAAGCCGGTCCCAGGCCCCAGAAAAACGTGTGCGCAATCAACCCGGCGGCAGTGAGGTAATACAGCATGGACAGGGGGCGCGGCGACTATCGCGCCGCACGTCCGGCTTGGGAAGCGAAAAGGCGGCCGGCTAGTCCGGGCCGGCTTCCTGCAGCTGGGGCGCCGCCAGGGTCTTCACCCAGGCCTTGGTCAGCCCGAAAGATCGCAACTGGTAACGGCCCGAACCCTGGCGGACCGGCGGCTCATCCGACTCCAGCCGGAACCGGTTGACTCCGGGGGCCAGGACCAATCCGGACACCTGCAGCTCCTGCGGTGCGCGATCCGCCTTGATCGCTCCGACCGGCCGCCCCTCGTGCGTGAGGGTCAGCGGACGCGGTCCGATCGCGAGCAGCGAAAGACTCAGTTCCACGCTGATCGGCTCCGCGAATGGGTTGTAATATGACATCACCGCATTTTCGAAGGCCCAGCGCACGCCGTCGTCGCCCGGCGGGTGCCAGCCTTGCCCGTAGGTCGGCACCCGCGCCAGCGGCAGGTGCGGGCGCTCGGCGGGCCGCAACAAGACGACCACCTGGTTGTTGTGCCGGCTTTGCAGCCGCCGGTCATAACCCAGGGCGGCAAGCTCCTGCAGCAGGCGGTCCGCCCGGTCCTCAAACCCTTTCCGGTTAAGGTAGAGCGCGGCGAAACCGTATTCCTGCAGGCGGCGCGCGAGCACGGCCACGGGCGCGTGCTCCAGGTCTCGCTGCCAGCGGCTCCGGGCGCGGAGTTTCGCGGCCCCGTAGCTAAACCGCAGGGTTTGGGTGACAAAATACGGCCGGAACAGCTCGTAGTCGGTCATCCGCCACGGCGGCACCACCTCGGGAAAACCCTGCACGGGCAGCTGGAACAACATCGCCCCCGCGGGTAGCACAGCCTCCAGTTCACGGCCCAGCTCCCGGTCGGCCTCTACCGCCGCCGCGATCTCCGCGTTTTGCGCCGCAGTGGCCCCCCGCGGCACCTGGTCGAGGATCGCCACCCCTGCGGCCAGCAGCGCCGCGCCGGTCCGCCACCCGCGCGCCCAGCCCGCCGTCGCCCGCGACAGCCGCACGACCAGGAAGAACAGCACGATGGCGGAAAAGTAGATCCCCACGCGGTTGGTCGCCCGGAACACCTGGAGCCCGATAAAAAATGCCAGCAGGTTGGTGATGCCGCCGACGCTGGAAAACGCCGCCAGCCAGCCGAGCGCCAGCGCCTGCCCGGGCAGCGCCCGGCGGGCGAAGATCCGGCGCGCCGCCACGATCGCGATCCAAAGCAAGCCCGCCATCCCGGCGAGGCCGAGGTAGGGTTGGAATTCCTCGCCCCGCCAGTCCGACCAGCGCGCATAACGGTTGCCGAGAAAAGCCAGCGGTTCCCAGCGGTGCGACTTGGGCGGGATGAACAGCTCCACCGGCTTCAGGGCGAAACGCTCCGTGCCGCCGTAGTTGCGCACAAGCAGGGGCGAACCCTCCGGCTCGTCGACATGCACCCAGGTCTCGAGGTGCATCGCCACGAAGACCGCGAGGCCGAGCCCCAACGCGGCCAGTCCGATCTGCAGGTTCGGCCGGCGGCGCGGCCCCCACCACTGGGCCACCAGCGCCCAGCCCATCAGCTGCAGCCAGAAAAACAGGTTGTAGGGATTGTGCGCCCCCAACGCGACCGCCGCGCCGAGGCAGGCCAGGGCGCCCGGCCGGCGCCACTCCAGCCGCCGGCTCCCGGCCACCAACCAGACGGCAAACAGGCCCAGCGGCACCGTCCAGGTGAAGACCAGCGAGAAATGCGCGAGGCCCCGGTGAAAGGTCGAGTAAGTGTAGGCGAACATCAGCGCTCCCGCCACCGCCCACTCCCAACGTGTGCGCAGCCAGCGCGCCACCAGGTAAAAAGCCAGCGCGGCGGAAACCTGGGCGAGCAGCAGCCCGACGTTGGCGGTGGCAAACAACCCGATCAAACGGGCGAGCCCGCCGAGCGCGACCATGAGCAGCTTGTCCGGGGTGGGATAGCCGTTCCAATAGGCCCCGAACGGCGCGCCCAGCCGCGTGATGACCTGGGATTTCAACGGCCAGATGTCGCCCTCCGAGGCGGCTTGCAGCCGGGCCAGCGTCTCGTGCGCATCCCCGGCATAACTCGTCGGCAACCGCCAGCTCGCCGCGGTCCACCGGTCATGATGCCAGCACCACACGAGCGTCACCAACACGCTCAGCAGCAAGACCGGGCCAAGCGAGACCAGCCGCCGCCTGGCCCGACGCGGCGCGGTGTGTGCAAGAGGTGGGGGTAGCACTGGTTCCAGTGAAGACCCCCGCATGATGAACCGCAAGCCCGACTTTCGCTCCCGGCTTTCCGCTCGACGCCCCGCGGGCGGCGGGACACATATCAGGCCGTTTTCATGGGCAGCAATTTCACCCAACCGCGTCTCCGCCCCAAGTTCATCGGACTCTTCCACGACGACGTCGTGACGGATTCCTACTGGATCCGGGAGGAGGGCAAACTGGCCCTGCCGCCGCTGCACGGGGTCAAGGAGATCGCCCTCGTCGGCGAAGTCCTCCCGCCCGCGCCCGCCGATCCGACCGCCGCCGGCGACCTCGGCCTGCGCGTGCGCCTGGACGGCCGCGAGGTGTCCACGACCATCCTGCTCCCCGGCCCTTTCCGCCTCCCGGTGGTGTTGCCCGCCGCCGACCACTCGGACGGCCATATCCTCGCCCTGCAGCTCACCGGCGTGACCGGGAGCAACCTGCTGGCCTGGCTCGGCCGCGTCACCGGCCTCGGCGCCCTGCAGGCCTGGCGCGCGCAGGCCCGCAACCGGCGCCTGCGCATCGCGCGGCTCGAGGCGGACGGCGAGGTGCTCTTCGACTTCGGCAACCGCGCCGCGCCGTGGAACGCCGCCTTCGCCCGCCGCTTCCTCAAGCTTGGCGTCAACCTCACGGGCTTCTTCCGCGCCGACCTCGGCATCGGCGAGTCCGTCCGCTGCATGGCGCGCGCCGCCGAGGCCGCCGCCCTGCCCCTCGCCCTCGTCGACCTGAAGCTGCCGTGCAAGAATCCGCTCTCCGACGACACCTTCGCCGCGCGTCTGCAGGCGGACAACCCGTATCCGGTGAACGTCTTTCACGTCGACCCGCCGGGCATGCGCGACCTCGACCACCACCACGGCGCGGGCTTCCGCCGCGGCAAATACAACATCGGTTACTGGGCCTGGGAGCTGCCGGAGTTCCCGGATGCGTGGATCCACTATGCGAATTATTGCGACGAGGTCTGGGCCCCGTCGCGCTTCACCGCCGAGGCCATCGCGCAGAAGGTGCCCGTGCCGGTGCTGACGATGCCGCACGCCATCTCGTTCACCCGGCCGGACGGGGATTTCCGCGCCAAGTTCGGCCTGCCCGCCGGCCAGTTTCTGTTCCTGTTCCTCTGCGACCTGAATTCCTACGCGGAGCGCAAGAACCCCGCCGCGGTGCTCGACGCCTTCCGCCGCTCCGGCCTGGCCGGGCGCGGCGCGGCGCTCGTGATCAAGGTGCACAACACCGCCGGCAATCCCGCCGACTTCGCGCGCCTGCAGGCCGCCGTCGCCGACCTGCCCGGCACCGTGCTCCTCACGCAGACCCTCAGCCGGCGGGAGATCTACGAGCTCGAGTCGGCCTGCGACTGCTTCGTCTCCCTCCACCGCTCCGAGGGCTTCGGCCTCGCGCCCGCGGAGTGCATGTATCTCGGCAAACCCGTCATCAGCACCGACTGGTCCGCCACCGCCGAGTTCATCACGCCGGCCACCGGCTGCCCGGTGCGCGCGACGACCGTCACGCTCGACCGCAACCACGGCCCCTACGCCAAGGGCCAGACCTGGGCCGAGCCCGACCCCGACCACGCCGCCGAATGGATGAACCGGCTCGTCGCCGACCCGGCGCTTGCGGCCGCGCTCGGCGCCGCCGCGCAGGCCGCCATCGAGCGGGATTTCTCGCCCGCCGCCATCGGCGCGCGCTACCGGCGCCGCCTCGAGGCGATCGCCGGGTGGTGACCGTCAGTTCGCCGGGGTCTGCGTGCGCTGCACGTCCACCCGCAGGTTCTGCAGGCGGAAGGCCAGCGGCCGCGGGTCGCTGCCGAGCCGGCTGGGCGGTTCATTCGTGACAAAGGCCAGCTGGCTCCGTCCGGGCGGCAGCACGAGCTCGTTGAGCGTGACGCTCACGCTGCTGTGGTCGCCCAGCTCGGTGGACCACAGCCGGGTGCCGTTGAGCTGGAGCGACACGGTGCGCGGCGTGGCCACGTTCAGCGCATACCGCACGCGCACGATCAGCGGCACGACCTGCGGGTTGGTCACCGTGATCTCCGCGTTCTCGCCCGCCCAGCACCAGTAGTCGTTGTTGTTCCGCTCGACCGGATACCACTCGTCGCCGTATTCGAGCGCGAATTTCTCCCGGGCCGAGCCGTAGACCAGGGCGTCGGGGCCGCGGATCACGTAACCCTCGCCGGTGGGTGACTCCAGCGCCGCGGGCGCCGCCAGCATCGTCAGGTTGCCCAGCACCAGCACGGCCCACCAGCCGCGGCCGGCGGGCACGAGCACGTTGAACGCGAGCTGCATCGGCAGCAGCACCCGCGAAGCCGCCCCGGGGTAACCCTCCCACACCGCGTCACCGAGGAAGATCATCAGCACGGCGAACGAAAGCCCGATGCGCCACCAGGCCTGGTTCCACTGCGGGCGCAGCACCAGGTAGAGGAACTGCACCGTCAAGGCCACCAGCATCAGCAGGCCCCACAGCGGCCAGGTGTTGACCGCCGACACGTCGGACAGGCTTTGGATGACATCGGCCCATTTGCGGCCGTAGGCCGCGAAGGGCAGGTCAAAGTTGCGCGCCCCCGGATCACCGGCCTTGCCGCCGACAAACAGGGCGATGTAAACCACCCACAAAGCCAGCGGCAACGCCGTCAGCACGCCGCGCGCCACCGCCAGACCCCAGGCCCGGCCGCCGTCGGTGAGTTTCGGCAGCAGCGCCGCGGAGCCCAGCAGGTTGGTCTCCTTGCCCAGCCCGCTGAGGGCGAAGACGGCGGTCGACCACCAGGGCCGGCCCTTGTCGAGCAGGTAGACGCCAAACGCGATCAACAGCAGGCTCGGGCCGTCGAACAGCGCGTTGCGGAAGCTCAGGCACACGCCGATCGACAGCATGGTCCCGGCCCAGCGGATGAAATTGTCCCAGGTGCGCGGGGGAAACCAATGCAAGAGGAGGACGGCGAGCAGGAGCCACGTCGCGACGTTCTGCAGCGCGAAGGCCTGCAGGATCCACGCGGGCTCGCCCAGGCCGAAGGCGTAGGCGGTCGCGGCGAAGAGGATCCGGCGGCCGCGATAAGGCAGGCTGTCCACCGCCCGCTTCAGGGCCTGGTTCTGCAGCGAGGGATCCATCGCGATCTGCACGTAATACTGCGCATCGTAGCCGTCGGAGCCCTTGGTCACGAAGTAGTCGAGCTTGCGGACCTTGCTGAGCCGCGCCTCCTCCTGTTTCGCCCCGAAGGCGATCAGGTAGCTGAGGCCCTTCCCGGGAATGTAGAACTGCGCCAGGGTCCAGAGGAACAACCCCACCACCGCGGCGTAGCCCAGCCCGACCCAGAGGTCGATGTCCCGGCGGCGCAAACGCTCCTGGATCCGGCGGATCATGCGCCGGCCAGCCCGTTGACCGGTCCACCGGCGTGCTGCCGGCGGGAGGTTGGGCGGGATTTATTAGTTTGAGCCATTTTCGCAAACAATGGCAGCCTCGCACGTTCGACAACGCTAAATAATGGATTCTTCCGCGCCCCGCTCCGTTTCACCCTCCGGCTGGTCCCGCGCGGGGCTCTGTCTGCTGGTGGCCTGTTTCGTGGGTTATGCCATTTTCCTGGGACGTTATTCCGCCTCCTACGCGAGCGGCTCGGACGCCTCGGGTTATTTCAACAGCGCCCGCTTGCTGGCCGAGGGCCGCGTCGCGGCGACGCCGCGGGTGCCCGCCGGCCACCCGCACACCGAGTTCGGCCTCATGACCTTCCAGCCGCTCGGCTTCATCATCGCCGAGGACGTGCCCCGCATGGCGCCGACCTATCCCACCGGCCTGCCCCTGCACCTCGTGGCCGCCGCGTGGCTCACGGGCTGGCCGCAGGCCGCGACCGCCGTGAACCTCTTCGCCGCGCTGGGCACCGGGCTGGTGTTCCTGGCCCTGGCCCGCCGATTGGGGCTGACCCTCGGGTGGGCGGCCGCCGGCCTTTTGCTCCTCTGGCTCAGCCCGCAGGTCCTCTTCGCCGCGCTCCAGCCGATGAGCGACCTGCTCGCGCTGCTGTGGTCGCTGACCGCGCTTTATGCCGCGCTGCGCAGCCGCGAGGACTGGCGCTGGAGCCTGCTCGCGGGCCTGGCCGCCGCCCTCGCCGTCCTCGTGCGGCCGACCAACGGCCTGCTGGTGCTGCCGCTCGCCGTCGCGCTGGGCGGGGATTACCGCCGCCACCTCGGCCTCGCGCTCGGCGCGCTGCCCGGGGCCGGGTTTTTTCTCTACTACAACTGGCGGGCTTACGGCAGTCCGCTCACCACCGGTTACGGCGATATCGCCACGGCGTTCCGGGCGGAATATGCGCCGCACAACCTCGCGCATTTCGCCCGCTGGATCCCCACGCTGCTCTCCCCGCTGGTCGTCGCCGCCCTCGCAGCGCCATGGGTGCCGGCGGCCCGCCGACGGGAACTCGGCGTGCTCGGCCTCTGGGCCGCGCTGCTCATCGGCTGCTACGCCTTTTATTTTCACTCGGGGGAAACGTGGTGGTATCTGCGGTTCATCCTGCCGGCCTTCCCCGCGCTCCTCCTCGCGGCGCTGGTGGCCGGGCAGAGTTGGTGGTTGCGCCTTCCCTCCCCGCCCTGGTCGCGCGCGGTCCTCGCCGCCGTCCTGGTGTTCGCCACCGTCTGGCAGGTGCGGCTCAACCGTTCGCTGGAGGTGCTCGCGATCCCGGCCAGCGAGGCCACCTACCTGCACGCCGCGGACTGGGCGAAGGCGCACCTGCCGCCCGGGACGGCGGTGTTCTGCATGCAGGTGAGCGGCGCGTTCTACTACTACACCGGGTTCCTGCTGGTCCGCTGGGACCAGGTCCGCGAGGCGCGGCGGGCGGAACTCTTCAGCACCCTGCAACAGGAGCAACGGCCCGTCTACGCCGTGCTGTATGAATTTGAACGGGCGGACGCCTTCGCCCGGCTGGGTGGAAAATGGCGGCAGATTGCCACCGTCGGCCAGGCAACTTTCTGGCAGCTCGAAACGCCGCCGGCGGCTCCCTGAACATGCTCCTCCTCGACGCCACGCACACCAGCCACACCCGCGCGCAGACCGGCATCCAGCGCGTGTGCCGGTCGCTGCATGCGGCGCTCGCCGCGCAGCAGCCCGTCGGCGCGGTCTGCCACGATCCCTATCTCGGCGCGTGGCGGCCGTTGAACCGCCGCGAGGCCCGCTGTCTCCAGCCCGGGCAGTCGGCCACGGGCTCCCGCGGCGCGAAATGGCCGCTGCACCAGAAACTGGCGGGGCACACCCGCCGTCTGCTCGGCATGCGTCCGCCCCTGCCCGCCGGCACCGCGCTGGTCTGCCCGGAATTGTTTTCGCCCGCGGTCGGCGTGCAGCTGCCCGGCTTGCTGGCCGCGGTTTCCGGTCCGCGCGTCGCGGTGTTTCACGACGCGATCGGCCTGAAGTTTCCCGAGCTCACGCCGCCGGGCACGGTCCGCCGCCTGCCCGCCTACCTGCGCGAGCTGCTGTTGTTCGACGGGATCGCGGCGAACTCGGAGGACTCCGCCGCCAGCCTGCGCGATTACTGGGCCTGGCTCGGCGTCGACGCCACGCCCGTCGTGCAGGCGATCCCGCTGGGCCTGGATCCGCTGCCGGAGGCCGCGCCGCCCGCCCCGCCCGGCACCCCGCCCCGCGTCCTTGGTGTCGGCACGATCGAGGGAAGGAAAAACCACCTTGCGCTGCTCGAGGCCTGCGAGCTGCTCTGGCGCGAGGGCGAGAAATTCGAGCTGCAGCTGCTGGGCCTGCCGCGCGCCGACACCGCCGGTCCCGCGCTCGCCCGGATCGCCGCGCTGCAGTCGGCCGGCCGGCCGCTGCTCTTCGCTGGTCCGGCCGACGATGCCGGGTTGCACGCCGCCTACCGGCAGTGCGCTTTCACGGTTTATCCTTCGCTCATCGAGGGCTTCGGCCTGCCGGTCCTCGAGAGCCTCCAGCATGGCAAGCCCTGCGTCTGCTCCGGCGCGGGCGCCCTCGGCGAATCGGCGCATGGTGGCGGTTGCCTCGCGCTGCCGTCAGTCGATGCCGGCTCTCTCGCCGCTGCGATCCGGCGCCTGCTGCAAAACCCGGCCGAATACGCGGCCCTGGCAACGCAGGCGCGGGCCCGGCGGTTCAAACTCTGGCCGGATTACGCCCGCGAACTGACGACGTGGATGGACACGTTGCCACGCCGGTCCTGACCGGCCTTTGCGGTTGCTAAGGCCCGGGTTCTGACCTCTAGTCAGCCCACAAGATCTCCATGGCCCTTTCCCTGTTCACCAAGACCAAGAAAGCCATCATCGAGCGCGCGCAGGACGATTACGCGACGAAGATGCGGCTGAAATACAAGCCCTACTACCACGCCATGGAGGCGCAGTCGGGCACGCGCATCCGCTTGCAGGGTCGCGACATGGTCATGCTGTCGAGCAACGACTATCTCGGCCTGTCCTTCCACCCCAAGGTCATCGAGGCCTGCGGCCAGGGCCCCAAGGTCTGGGGCACCAGCACCACCGGCGCCCGCATCTCCAACGGCTCGCGCGCCTACCACGTGGAGCTCGAGGAAAAGCTCGCCGCCTTCCTCGGCCGCGAGGCCTGTCACATCAGCGTCGCCGGCTACATCTCCTGCTGCTCCGCCATCGCCTCCTTTGCGCAGAAGGGCGACCTGATCCTCGCCGACAAGAACCTGCACTCCTGCCTGTGGGACGGCATCCGGCTGTCGATGGCCACGGTCGAGCGCTTCAGCCACAACAACCCCGAGGACCTGCGCCAGGTGCTCAAGACGGTCCCGCATTCCCAACCCAAAATGCTGGTGATCGAGGGCGTGTATTCGATGGAGGGCCACATCTGCCGCCTGCCCGAGCTCGCCACCATCGGCGAGGAGGCCGGCTGCTTCACTGTGCTTGATGACGCCCACGGCTTCGGCATCCTTGGCCGCCAAGGACGCGGCACGGTCGACCATTTTAAGCTCAACGACAAGGTGGACCTCATCTGCGGCAGCATGTCGAAGTCCCTCGCCAGCACGGGCGGCTTCGTCGCCGGCTCGCGCGAGCTGATCGAATACCTTCGCACCAACTCCAAGCAGACGATCTTCAGCGCTGCCATCAGCCCGAGCATGGCGGCCGCCGCCTCGGCCTCGCTCGACATCCTCCAGACCGAGCCGCAGCACCTCGAGCGACTCTGGCGCAACACGAAGCGTTATCGCGAGATTCTCAAGAGCCTCGGGCTCGACACTTGGAACAGCGAGACGCCGGCCGTGCCGATCGTCCTCGGCTCCAAGGAGCTCGTCTACCGTTTCTGGCAGGCCCTGCTCGAGAAGGGCGTGTTCACCGTCATGTCCATCGCCCCCGCCGTGCCCCCGGGCAAGGACCTGATCCGCACCGCCGTCTCCGCCCTGCACAGCGACGAGGATCTCGAGCGGATCGCCGCCGCGATGGCCTACGCCGTCAAGCAGATGTAAGCGCGCCCCGCGCGCCTTTGTCAGTCCCGGCCCGTCCAACCCGGATCCAGCAGCCGGTTGATGTCAACTATTGGTTGACATCAACGCGCGCGCCTCGCTCCGCCTTGTCAGATCAATTACGCGCGGCGCCGGCGGCGCCCGTCAGGCCGCGGTAAGCGCGCGGCGCAGCGCCGCCGCCGTCTCCGCCCAGCGCGGCAGTGTGCGCGCCATCGCCGCCGCTTGCAGCCGCCGGTTTTCGTCCGGGTCGGTCAGCACGGTGCGCAGTTTCGTCGTCCAGTCCGCCAGGTCGTTGCCGCGCGCCACCAGGCAGCCGCCGGCGTCCGCGTTTTCCCGCAACACCGGCAGGTCGCTGCACACGCACGGCACGCCGCGCCACAGCGCCTCGAGCAGCGGCAGCCCGCAGCCCTCCGCGATCGTCGGGAAAACCACGGCGCGCGCGGCCGCGTAGAGCCGGCCGAGCGCCTCGTCGCCCGCCGCCGCATGAAACCGGAACCGCGGCTCGCGCCGCGCCAGCGCCTGCATCCGCTCCGCGATGGGCTTGCCGAAATGCGGGTTCACCCGACCCACGATGTGCAGGTCGAAATCCACGCCGTCGCGCCACAGCGCCTCCGCCACGTCGAGCAGGAACGCCTGGTTCTTGCGCGGCTCGACGATGCCGACGCACAGCAGCGAGGGCCGGCCCTTCGCCGGGATGAGCGCGTCGCGCCGCACCCGGTTGCTCCCGTCGAAATCGGCCCCGAGCTCGACCAGGTCCACCTGCGCCCGCGGCGTCACGCCCTGCCAGCGCCAGAAACCCGTCAGGTCCCGCCGGCTTGCCGCGGAGATCGCGAACACGCGGTCGAAACCCGCCAGCAGCTTCATGTATTCCGGATGTCGCTGCACGCTCTGCGGCCACGTGATGTGCGGCCAGCGCAACGGGATCGCGTCATGGAACATCGCCGCCAGCCGGCACGGCGGCCGGCCCACGAAATCTCCGAAGCCCGGCCGCTCCGTCGCGCTGAAGAGCTCGACCGTCAGCAGCCAGTCGGTGGCGGTCAGGGCGACCGGGGCCTGTTCCTTGCCGGTCACGAACGCGCGCCGGGCACCGTCCCACGCCACCTCGGTGATCGTGCCGCCAAACTCCTCGCGCAACCGCGCGCTCACCCGGGTCAGCCCCGAGCGTTGCTTCGCCGCGCCCATCTTGGTGGTGTCGTAGTAGATCATGGGCGCATCGCCTGCTCGAAACACTCGACCAACCGGGCCGTGTTTTTGTGCGCGTCGTAATTGTCCTCCACCCAGCGCCGCGCGCCGGTCCGCAGGCGTTCGGCCAGCGCATCATCCTCGCCGAGCCGGCGCAGCGCCACGACCCACGCGAGCGGCAGGTCCACGTCGGCGACCAGGCCCGTGCGCTCCTGGCTGACCGCCTCGGTCGTCGCCGAAACCGGGGAGGTCACGACCAGCACACCCGCCGCCATCGCCTCGGGGATGACGTTCGGCAGGCCGTCACGGTCGCCGCTCGGCGCCACGATGCCCGTGTGCAGGAGCACGTCGGCCCAGGCCAGCTGCTGCCAGACCTCGGGCTGCGCCAGCTGACCGGTGAACCTGACCTGATCGGTCAGCTGCAGCTTCACCGTCAGGGCATCCAGTGATTCGCGCAGCGGACCCTCGCCGACGATCCGCGCCTCGAAGTCGATCCCGGCCGCCTTGAGCGCGGCGTAGATCTGCAGCTGATAATCGAGTCCCTTCTTCGCCACGAGGCGCGCGATGCACAACAGGCGCAGCGGCCGGCGGTCCGGACGCAGCGGCTTGAACGCGGGGAAGGTGTCGAGCCCGCGGCGGATGCAGACGATCTTCGCCGGCGGCACGCCGCGGGCGGCGAGTTCGCGGCGACCCATCTCGGTGGACGTGTGGATGAAGCGCGCGTGCTGCAGTTTTTCCAGCAGCCACCAGTCGCCGCCGTGCTCGTAGATGTCGTAGGCGTGCGCCCCGCAGCTGTAGCGCCAGCCGTGCATGCGCCACAGGATCCAGCCGGCCGTCGCCGGCGCGCCGGCCCAGGCCCCGTGCACGAGCGCCGGCGGGTCTCGTCGCATCTCGCGCTCGAAGCTGCCGGCGAAACCGGCGCCGAGCATGTTTTCCCAGAAATTCAGCCACGACGGCGCCGCGCGGGTGAACACGCCCTCGAACAGGTCGCGCATCAGCCGCGGCCGGCGGAGGATCTGCCACGGGATGATGACCAGGAAGACCTCGATCAGCCGCCACTTGTTGAAGCTCCGCACCGGCAGGCCGCGGAACTCCCCGCCCCCACCCCAGAGCGAATAGAGCTTCAGGCTGAGCCCCTTCGCCTGCAACGCCGCCACGTCACGCTGCAGGAAAGTCTCCGACGTCTTGGGAAACGTCGTGAAGAGGAGGGCGATGTGGGGCGGGCGGGAATTCAACGGAATGAAATCAATGGCCACAAAGAGGCACAAAAAGACACAAAAAGGGAAGCCGGTAGGGGCCGTTGCCCCCAACGGCCCAGGGCGCTTGGGGCAAGCGCCCCTACCTTGTTGGCGACAGGTCTCACGTGGTTGTCGCCCCCGCCACGACGAGAAAGGCCCCGAGGGCGGGGTCGGGCGCGGCGTCCTTGCGCCAGCCGAGCACGAGCCGGCTCTCCGGCGCCGGGCCGTCGAGCGAACGGAAGACCACCTCGTCGGGCAGCTGCTTCGCCTCGGACGGCGCCATGAAGGTCGCCCCCAGGCCGGCGCGCACGAGGCCGATGGCGTTCGCGCGCGGCCAGACCTCGTCGGCGATGCGGGGTGTCACCGCGGCCTGCGCGAACGCCGCGAGCACGCGGTCATAGAACCCGGGGTTGTGCGCGCGGGGAAACATCACGAACGGCGTGGCGCCGAGGTCGCGTAGGCGGAGCTTCTTCGTCCGCGCCAGCGGGTGTTCGGCCGGCAGCAGCACGCCGTTTTTCTCCTGCAGCAGCAGCTTGGTCGCCAGGCCCGGTGTCGCCGCGGCGTCCGGGTGGAAAAATCCGCACGCGATCTCGCCGGTCTTGAGCGACTCGAGCTGGGCCGAGGTGGGCGACTCGTTCAATTCGACCCGGATGCCGGGGTAGCGGCGGTTGAATTCGCGCAGGATGCCCGGCAGCACGGTGGCCATCGCGAGGCCCGTGAAGGCCACGCGCACCTGGCCCGCCTGCCCGCCGGCCAGGGCCTGGATGTCCCCCGGCACCGCCGCCAGTCCGCGCAACAGCGGCTCGATGCGCTCGAGGAAGGCCTTGCCCGCCGTCGTCAGCTCGACCTTCCGCCGCGTGCGGTTGAGGAGGTCCACTTTCAGGGCCGTCTCGAGCTGCGCCACGCTGCGCGACAGCGCCGGCTGCGCCACGGCGAGCGTCTCGGCCGCCTTGCGGAAATGCAGCTGCCGGGCCACCTCGCGAAAGTAGACGAGGTGCCGGAGTTCAAAGGGATATTGATACTCGCTGGGCATCACAGGGCATGAAACAAGTATTTCTGGTTATGGCAAGATTCTGGTAGGATTCGGGTCATTGGTGACGGGTTATGGGTGATGGGCTTTCTTCCCCTGACCCCTCACCCCTGACCCATAACCCGATTTCCCATGCCTCAATCCCTCTTCGAAAAAGTCTGGGCCGCGCACACGGTCAAAAAACTGGCCAACGGCCAGACCCAGCTCCTCATCGGCACGCACCTCATCCATGAGGTCACCTCACCCCAGGCCTTCGGCATGCTGCGCGACCTCGGCCTGCCGGTCCTCATGCCGCACCGCACCTTCGCGACGGTGGACCACATCATCCCGACCAACGAGCTGGTCGAGCCCTACAAGGATTCCCTCGCGCAGGCCATGATGGACGAGGTGCGGAAAAATTGCGCGCAGTTCGGCATCACCTTCTTCGACCGTGCCACCGGCAAGCAGGGCATCGTGCACATCGTCGGTCCCGAGCAGGGCATCACCCAGCCCGGCACCACGATCGCCTGCGGCGACTCCCACACTTCCACCCACGGCGCGTTCGGCGCCATCGCGTTCGGCATCGGCACCAGCCAGGTGCGCGACGTGCTCGCCACGCAGACCATGGCCCTTGGCCAGCTCAAGGTCCGCCGCATCGAGGTGAACGGCAAGCTCCGCCCGGGCGTCTACGCCAAGGATGTCATCCTCCACATCATCCGCCAGCTCGGCGTCAACGGCGGCACCGGCTACGCCTACGAATACGCCGGCTCCACCTTCGACGGCTTCACGATGGAAGAGCGCATGACCGTGTGCAACATGTCCATCGAGGGCGGTGCGCGCGTCGGCTACGTCAATCCCGACGAGACCACCTTCGCCTACCTCAAGGGCCGCCCCTACTCGCCCAAGGGGGCCGAGTGGGACGCCGCCGTCGCCCGCTGGAAGTCCTTCGCCTCCGACCCGGGCGCGAAATATGACGATGTCGTGAAGATCGACGCCGCCACCATCGCGCCGACCGTCACCTGGGGCATCAACCCCGGCCAGGGCATCTCCATCGTCGAGAACATCCCGAGCCCGGAGACCGCCACCTCGGCCGATGACAAGGCCGGCATCATCGAGGCGCTCGCCTACATGAAGCTGCCCGCGGGCCGGCCGATCAAGGGCACCAAGATCGACGTCGCTTTCCTCGGCTCCTGCACCAACGGCCGCCTCTCCGACTTCCGCGAGGTCGCCAAATATATCAAGGGCCGCAAGGTCGCCGCCGGCGTGAAGGCCATCGCCGTGCCCGGCTCGCAGATCGTCGCGCTCCAGTGCGAGAAGGAAGGCATCGACAAGGTCCTCGCCGAGGCCGGCTTCGAGTGGCGCGCCGCGGGTTGCTCCATGTGTCTCGCGATGAACCCCGACAAGCTCATCGGCGACCAGCTCTGCGCCAGCTCGTCGAACCGCAACTTCAAGGGCCGCCAGGGCTCGCCCACCGGCCGCACCGTGCTCATGAGCCCGGTCATGGTCGCCGCCGCGGCCGTCACCGGCAGCGTCGCCGACGCCCGCGAGGTCTTCGCGGTCAACTGAACCGTTTCTCCACCACAAAGACACAGAGACACTGAGTTCCCAACCAAACCTTCCGACCCTTTGTGCCTTCGTGCCTCTGTGGTTCAAAAAAATCCTCCATGGCCTTAGCTAAAATCACCTCCGTCACCGGCCGCGCCGTTCCCGTCGTCGGCAACGACATCGACACCGACCGCATCATCCCCGCCCGCTTCATGAAGTGCGTCACCTTCGACGGCCTCGGCGAATTCCTCTTCTTCGACGTCCGCCAGGATCCCGACACCGGCAAGATCACCAATCACCCGCTCAACGACGCCCGCTTCAAGGGCGCGACGGTCCTGCTGACCGGGGCCAACTTCGGCTGCGGCTCCTCCCGCGAACACGCCCCGCAGGCCATCCAGAAATACGGCTTCAAGGCCATCATCGCCGAGAGCTACGCCGAGATCTTCTTCGGCAACAGCACGACGCTCGGCATGCCCTGCGTCACCGCCGCCCGCGAGGACATCGCGAAGATTGCCGCCGCCGTGGAAAAGGACCCGGCGACCGAGGTCGTCATTGATCTGGTGAAGCTCGAGGCCCGCTTCGCCGGCCAGACGGTGAAGATCGCCCAGCGCGAGTCCGCCCGCGATGCCCTCGTCAACGGCCGCTGGGACGCCATCGGCGAACTTCTCGACGGCATCCCCGCCGTGAAAGCGACCGCGCAGAAGCTGCCTTATCTCGCAACCGCCTGACTGCAGGGCGGGATCTCAGCATCCCGCCTGCCTTTCCCAGGCGCGGCCACCAGCCGCGCCTTTTTCTTTTCGGCAGATCGTAAAAACGAGTTGGACGGACAATCCAGGCCAGTTGCCTACAACTGGCCTCTCAACCAACGGTCAGGGCAATGCAAAGCGTCGCTCAACTTTACGCGGGTAAAAAACGACCCCCGCAAAAGCTCAACCCAACCAAGTCGGGTGTTGATCTGCAAAGGCTTGTCCTGCCTCATCCCCTCACGGGCCTTAACCATGCAAGCTCAACTCAGTTGAGGTGAATATACGGTTCGGCAAAGATAAGAGAAGAAGCCTACTAAAGGCCAGAGGGCCAAGCTGTCTTCATGCCTTACGCGGCTTCGGCGGGAACGGGCCGGGCTGCAGCGAGGTGCCGCTGGCTTCCTGGGCGAGGTCGACGAGTTCGCGGATGACGGTCGTCGGATCCTCGTCGTAGCGGAGCTTGAGGAAATTGGTGCGGAGGCGGTCGTAGCTGCGGCGGTTCTCCATCCACGCGGTGATCACGCGCTCGAAGTCCGCCGCGTTGGCGATGAGCTCGGCGCCGTCGCCGTTGCGGAAATATTTCACCGTCAGCTCCTCCTGCGGCATGATGCCGCCGATGGCGTTGAAGATGATCGGGCAGCGGAAATGCAGCGCCTTGGCGCAGGTGGTCGTGCCGCCGCGCGTGACGATGGCGTCGCTGACCTGCATGAGGAGGTGCACCTCGTCGGAAAAGCCGTCCACGAAGCAGTGGAATTCCGGGTGCTCGGCGCGCCAGTGCACCAGCTGGTTGTAGGCCTCGCGGTTTTTCCCGCAGATGACGACAGCCTGCACACGGTCGGCGTAGGGCAGCAGCTTGGGCAGCAGGTCGAGGTGGTTGTTGGCGCCGTTGCCGCCGGTGGCGAGGAAGACGGTGAACAGGTCGGAACGCAGCTCCAGCCGCTCCTCGATGAAGGCCGTGCGCGCCTCCGCCTTCAGCACCTCGGTGTGCTGACGCGGCTGCATGAGGTGGCCGCGGACGCGCGTGCGCTCGCGCGGCATGCCGAGCTTCACGGCGTAGTCACGCGCGGTGTCGGTGCGGGCGACATAGAGGTCGGCGCTGGGCTCGACCCAGTTGACGCTGTAGCCGAACCCGCCCGAGAACTCGCCGCAATAGGTGGCGCAGCGCACCTGGTCCGCCCCGAGGACCTTGCGCGCCATCTGGAAATAACCGCGGTTGAGGCAGTCGTGCACGCTGAAGATGAGATGCGGCCGGTATTCGGCCAGCACCTGCTCATAGTAGGCGCGGCCGAAGCTGACCGAGCGTTTGTTGAGGAAGCTGAGCAGCTCGACGAACAGGAAGAAGGCCTTGTGGATCCACGGGGACTTTTTCTGGATCCAGTTGTAGAAGTCGACGCCCAGCTTGAAGAACCCGGACGACTTCTCGAGCATCTGCTCGATGCGCACGTCCACATCGTGGCGGTAGAGCTCGAAGCACCATTCGGCGAAGGCCTGGGCCCGGGTGTCGTGGCCGGCGCCGGTGCTGGAAGTCAGGACGAGGATGCGGACGCGGGGCATGGTCAGGAATGGATCGAACCGGCAGAGGCGCTTGCCCCCGAGCGCCCGGGCCGTTGGGGGCAACAGCCCCTGCCAAGTGAACAGGCGGGCGCGCGGTTCATAATCCGAAGTATTTCTCCTGGATCTTCCGCTTCAGGTTGAGCGAGCCGAGACGCGCCAGCAACGGCGCCAGCACGGCCTGGAAGAAACGCCCGCTGCGCACCGTGCCGCTGCGGCCGCGCACCAGGGCGGCGTGCAGGTCGGCCGCGGCGCCCGCCGGCGCGGGTCCGGACTGCATCATGGCCGAGAACGCGGCCCAGGCCCTGTCCTGCCCCGGACCGGCCGCACCCGCCGGACGGCGGACGGAGCCCTCAAAGTCGGTGCGGTAGTCGCCCGGGCGGAAATCGATGACGATGACGCCCGTCCCTTTCACCTCATACATGAGGCTCTCGTTGAGGGCGGAGAGCCCGGCCTTGGTCGTGTTGTAGACCGCCTGGTAGGGCAGGCCGAATTCGCCGGCGATGGAGGAAATGTTGACCAGCGCGCCGCGTTTCCGCGCCAGCATGCCGCGCAACGCGGCGTGGCTGAGCCGCGCGGTGTTGACGAGCATCACGCGCAGCTGCTCCTCCCAGACGGCAAAGTCGGTGTGGGCAAACGCCCCGAAGGCGCCGAAGCCGGCGTTGTTGACCACGAGGTCAAAACCGCCGGCCGCCTGGTCGGCCGCCACGAAGGCGCGTTCCGCGGCCGGACCGTCGCCCAGCTCGAGGGCCACCGGATGGAATTTCGCGTGGGCCACCTTCAGCCGCGCGGCGTTGCGCGCCGTGCCCCAGACCTCGACGCCGGCCGCCAGCAGCATCTCGGTGAAGGCCAGCCCGAGGCCCGTGCTCGCACCCGTGACAAACGCGGTGCGGTAACGGGCGGATAGCAGGGAGCTCATGCGTGCACGGACCGGCTCAGTTCACGCTCTTGAACACGAGGGCGACATTGGCCCCGCCGAAGCCGCTGCTGTTGCTCAGCACGACGTGGGGCCGGTGCGGCAGGGTGGCGCGGATGATGTTCAGCCCCTCGCAAGCCGGGTCGATCTTGGTGATGTGGGCCGAGCCGGGCATGAAGCCCTCCTTCATCGCCAGCGCGCAAAAACCCGCCTCCATGGCGCCGGCCAGCGACAGGCCGTGGCCGGTAAGCGCCTTCGTGCTGCTGATGGCGGGGCGCGTGGGGGAATTCCTGAAGATCGCCTTCAGCGCCCGGGCCTCGGAGATATCGCCGATCGGCGTCGAGGTGGCGTGGGCGTTGACGTAGTCCACCTGGTCGGCGGCGGTGTCGGAGTATTTCAGGGCGTTCTCGATCGCCATGCGCAGGCCCGTGCCCTCGGGGTGCGAAATGGCGACGTTGTGGCCGTCGGAGGCCTGGCCCCAGCCGGCGACCTCGCAATAGACCTTGGGCTTGCGGCGGGCGACCTCCTCCTCGCTCTCCAGCACCAGCACGGTGGCGCCGCCGGTGCCGACAAAGCCGTCGCGCGCGACGTCGAACGGCCGCGAGGCGATGGAGGGATCGGTCTGCAGCGAGAGCGCCCGCATGCCGGCGAAGGGCAGGATGCTCTCGACGTTGCCGTCCTCGGCGCCGACGACGAACATACGTTTCTGCCGGCCGAGCGCGATCTCGTCGTAGGCGAAGCCCAGCGCGTGGGCCGACGAGGCGCAGGCGGAGGAGAAACCGGTCGAGGCGCCCTTGATCTTGAACTGCGAGACGAGGTTGAAGTTGACCGTGCCCGAGATGGAGGCGACGACGCCGAGCGGCGGGCAGCGCATGACGCCCTGCTTGCGCATCTTCTCGAGGTGGTGGCCGAGCAGGAACGGGGAGCCGGCGGACGCGGCGTAGAGGCCGGTGTGCGCGTTGGACCAGTCGGCCTCGGTGAGCTTGGCGTCCTCGACGGCCTGCTGCATCGCGCAGTAGGAATAGATCCCGTGCGGGGCCATGCCGCGCAGCGTTTCCCGGCGGATGTTGTAGCGGGCCGGAAAGATCCAGTCCTCCTGGTCGGTCGTGTCCGTGGTGAAATCCCGGATCGGGGCCGCCACCTTCACCGGCACGTCGGGTTTCTGGAAGGGCGGGTATTGCACCATGCCGTGCCGCAGCTCGCGCAGGCTCTCGGCCACGGCGGCCGCCTCGTTGCCAATGCTGGTGATGAAACCGAGGCCGGTGATGTAGACTTTCCGCATGTCGTGTTAGGATCCGACGGCGCAGCAGGGGGCCGGCGTCAGGGTGCGCGTATCAAAGCGCTTTTGCCGGCGCGGTCAACTGCCGCAGCCAACCGGGGGCCGACCGGCCAAGGCGCTCAGGCGTTGACGGCGGCCTTGGCGGGGGCCGCGGCGACCGCGGACACCGGCTGGTCCGACGCCGCCGGCTGGGCGACTTCCTCCGCGAACGCGAAGGTCAGCGTGATTTCCTCGGCGATGGCCGCCTTCTCCTGGCCCACGCGGATCTGGCCCTCGAAGGTCGCGAGCGGCGACTTGAGGCGCTTGGGCTTGATGGAGAGGCTGAGCACGTCACCCGGCTTGCAGACGCGGTGACAGCGGACGCCTTCGCAGGAAGTGAAGAAAATCGTGCGGTGATCGACGACCTTGCCGGCCTCGCCGACCTGGCCCTCGAGCAGGAAGAGCACGGCGAGCTGGCCGAGCGCCTCGAGCATGATGGAGGCGGGCAGCACGGGGTTGTCCTTGAAGTGGCCCTGCAGGAAAAATTCCTGGCCGCTGATCTTGTATTTGGCGTTGGCGCCATGCGCGCTGACCGAGGCCTCGCCCAGGAACAGGAAGGGCGGCTGGATCGGCATGACCGAGATGATCTGCTCGATCGGGATGAACTTGGTGGGCTTCGGGAGGGGCAGGCCGCGGACCTTGCACTCGATGAAGGTCTTCACGTCGCCGACGGTGCGCAGGTGGCGCAGCTCCTCGTTGTTGATGGTCATCTGGAGCACATCCTCCACGAGGATGACGATCTCCATCATGGTCAGCGAATCGATGCCCAGATCCTCGATAATGCGCAGATCATCATCGGCATCCTTGAGTTTGGCCCGGAGATCCGGCTCCACGTAACGCTCGATGATACCCAGGACAATGGCGGGCAAATGTTCGGTGTTACCGGTTTTGCGAAACTGCGCGGCGGCCTCATAAGTCGCTGCCGAGCAGCGCTTAATTGCCTCGCGGAGATTTGCATCATCTTCGGGCGTGAACGGTTTGAGCGGAATACCCGAAGAATTGTTTACTGCCTGTGCCATTGGAGGATCAGGTAAGTTAAAGCTCACAAGTATGTAAACCCAAAAAATCCCCGGGGAAAGCCGGGCCTTTGCCCCGTCCTGGGGTAATTTAGCCTGTTGACTTGCTGTTGCTTGCGCGGCCACATGCCGCTTCCGTCCCTCAGACTGACAATCGAGGAAAGGGTTTCCTCCATTTTAAACTCCGGTTGATGCAGCTTCCCGTTTCCAGCAGTCCTCCCGACCCGCCGAGCCGGCATCTGGTGTTGGTGACGCACGAGTTTCACCCTCATCGCGGGGGCATCGCGGTCTATGCGGCCGAAATGGCCCGGGCCGCCCGCCAGCTGGGTTATGTGATCGAAGTCTGGGCCCCCGCCCTGCCCCCCGGCGTCACGGACCCCGCCTGGCCCTTTGCCGTCCGCCGGCTGCCGCTGGCCGGCGACCACAGCCTGCTCAGCCAGTGGCGCATGGCCCGCGAACTGATGCAACACCGCGACCGGCTCCAGGCCGCGACCCTCTACATCCCCGAGCCCGGCCCGGTGCTGGCCATGCTGCTGCTGCAGTATTTCGACAGCCTGCGCCCGGCGCGCCTGATGCTGACTTTCCACGGCTCCGAGATCCAGCGCCTGGCCTCGCGCTGGCTGCTGCGCTGGAGCGCGTCGCATCTGCTCGAGAAGGCCACCCGCATCAGCGTCGTCAGCACCTACGCCCGCAACCTGCTGCAACAGAATTTTCCCGCGGCCGCCGCCAAGGTCGTCATCACGCCCGGCGCGCTGCGCACCGACCTCGCGGCGGAGGCCCCGGCCGCCCGGAGCCGCCGGAAGACCGTCATCCTCACCGTCGCCCGCCTCAACCCCCGCAAGGGCCAGCTCGAGGTCATCACCGCCCTCCAGGCCCTGCCCGACGCGCTGCGCGACCGGGTCGAATACTGGCTGGTCGGCGGACACAACAAGGAGAACTACGCCGCGGTGCTGACCGCCGCCGCCGCGCGCGCCGACTTTCCCGTCAAGTTCCTCGGCGATATCCCCGACGAGAAACTCGGCGCGATCTACGCGCAGGCGGACATCTTTGCCATGACCAGCATGCCCCACCGGCACAGCGTCGAGGGCTTCGGCCTCGTCTACCTCGAGGCCGGCGTCCACGGCCTGCCGGTCGTCGCCCACGCGATCGGCGGCGTGCCCGAGGCGGTCATCGACGGCGAGACGGGCCTGCTCGTCGCGCCCGGGGACGGTCCGGCGCTCACCGCCGCCTTCGCCCGGCTGCTCGGCGACCCGGCCCTGCGCCGCCGCCTCGGCGACGCCGGCCGCGCCCGCGCCCGCGCGCACACCTGGCAGGATTCCGCGGTATCCTTGTTTGGACAACCGCCCGCCTCCCCCGCAACCTGATCCCATGCTCGAATCGCGCACCGCTATCACCGTCCGCTACGCCGAGACCGACATGATGGGCATCGTCTATCACGGCAGCTACCTGCCCTGGTTCGAGGTCGGCCGCACCACGCTGCTCAAGGAATGCGGCCTGCCCTACCGCGAGCTCGAGGCGCAGGGTTACCGCCTGCCGGTCATCGAGCTCGGCACGAAGTTCTTCAAGCCCGCGCTTTACGACGACGTCGTGACCGTGATCACCCGGCTCAAGGAGCGCCCGATGCTGCGCATCCACCTCGAATACGAGGTGCGCCGCGGCGAGGAGCTGCTCGTCACCGGTTTCACGACCCACGCCTTCATCAACAAGCAGGGCGAGCCCGTCCGCCCGCCCCCGGATTTTGCGACGAAAATGCGCGCGGCGTTTGGAGCCCGGTAGGCAGGGCGGGCACTCCACTGCCCGCCGCGGCGCGGAACGGAGTCCGCGCCCTACCCGGAATATTCCGCCAGCACGAGCGGGTCGGTTTCCCTTTCCCGGACGACCCGCAACCGTTCTCCTGCGCCCGCCCCCGCGATCCTTCGCACCGCCCACACCGCGTGGGCCCGCACCACGGCCGACTCGTGCGCGACGAGTTTCCCGAGCGCCGGCAAGAGGGCGTGGTCGCCGGCGTTGCCCGCGACCACGCACGCGTTGCGCAGCAGGCCGGTCAGCTTCAGCCGCTTGATGGGCGTGCGCCGGAAAACCTCGGCGAAGCGCGCCGGGGACAGTCCGAGCAGCTCCTGCAACGTGAGCTCCGCCAGGTCGTGGCGCGCCGCCAGCAGCAGATGCCGGCCGGCCTGCGCGAACCGGTTCCACGGGCAGACCTCGAGGCAGATGTCGCAGCCGTAGACATGCGTGCCGATGCCGGCGCGCAGCCCGCGCGGGATGATGCCCTTGTTCTCGATCGTCTGGTAGGAGATGCAGCGCCGTGCATCCACCACGCCGGGCGCGGGGAAGGCGTTGGTCGGGCACGCGTCGAGGCAGCGCGTGCACTTGCCGCAGAGCAGCCCGGCCGGTTCGCCCTCGGCGGCCGGCCGGCTGGTTTTCCGCAGCGGCTCGTCGGGCGCGATCTCCACCCGCGCCAGGATCGACGCGAGGAACAGCCAGTTGCCGTGCCGCCTTGAAATCAGCATCGCGTTCTTGCCGCGGAACCCGAGGCCGCTGCGCGCCGCCCAGCCGCGCTCGAGCACCGGGCCGGTGTCCACGTAGTAGCGGTAGTCCGCCGCCGTGCCTCCGGTCAGCTCCTCGAGCACGCGGCCCGCCGCCTCAAGCCCGGGCTTCATCGTGTCGTGATAATCCTCGTGCAGCGCGTAGCGCGCCCACACTGGTCCGTGCTCCGTCCTCCGTCCCCTGTCCTCCGCCCTGCCCGCCCAGTAATTAACCCCGAGGAGGATCACCGACCGTGCGCCGGACAAAACCAGCTCCGGGTTCTGCCGCTTGTCCGCCGTGCGCTCCATCCACGCCATGTCCGCGTGCATGCCGGCGGCCAGCCAGTCGCGCAGCCCGGCGCCGGCTTCCGGCCCGGCCGCGGCGAAGCGCACCTCGTCAAAGCCGAGGGCGCGCAATTTTCCCCGCAGCGCCTCGCGCGCCGGCCCCTCGATCCGCAGTCCTGCCGGCCCGGTCATTTCTTGAAATGGGCCGCCTCCAGCCGGTAGACGCGCAGCACGTGCCCGGCGATTTCCCGCAGCGGCCGGCTGTCGGTCAGCACCATCGTGCCGGTCCGCCGGTAGATTTCCTCCCGCTGGGCGTAAAGCTCGCGCAGGCGCTGCTCCCGGTTGTCCACCTGCAGCAGCGGCCGGTGGCTGGTGTGCATCGTGCGCCGCAGGATGGTCTCGATGGGCGCGTGCAGGCAGACGACCACGCCGCGGCTCCGCAGCAGCTCCAGCATCCCCGGCGGCACGACCAGCCCGCCGCCGCAGGCGACGATGCACCGCCCCGCCGGGTGGCCGCTCTCGATGAACCCGCGCTCCAGCGCGCGGAAATGCGCCTCCCCCTCCTCGGCGAAGATCTTCGACACCGGCTTGCCCTGGGCCCGCTCGATCTCGTGGTCGCTGTCAAGGAACCGGAACCCCAGCTGCTTGGCGACCTGCCGGCCCACGGTGCTTTTGCCCGTGCCCATGAAGCCCACAAGGTAGAGGTTGGTGTCCGGCGGAGTCATTCGTCGGGTCTGAACGAACACCGCGGGCCTCCCGGGCGCAAGTGCGCGTTCCGTCCTACTTCGCCCTGTTCAAACCGCGGGAAAAGCCGCACGCTCCCCGCGTCATGTCCGCCGTCCCCGACCATACCTTTGCCAGCGACAACACCGCCGGGCTGACCCCGGAGGCGCTGGCCGCGCTCACCGCCGCCAACCCCGGCGCCATGCCGTCCTATGGCGAGGACGAATGGACGGCCCGCGCGAAGCGCCTGATCCGCGAGTTCTTCGCCACCGAGTGCGAGGTCTTCTTCGTCTTCAACGGCACGGCGGCCAACGCGCTGGCGCTCGCGCAGTTCTGCCGCAGCCACCACAGCGTCATCTGCCACGAGGTCTCGCATATCGACACGGACGAGTGCGGCGCGCCGGAATTCTTCACCGGCGGCAGCAAGGTCATCCCCGTCGCCGGCGCGAACGGCAAGCTCTCGCCCGCCACCCTCGCCCCGGTCTTCGCCCGCGGCCACGGCATCCACTACCCGAAGCCCGGCGCGCTCTCCCTCACCCAGGCCACCGAGTGGGGCACGCTCTACACGCCCGGCGAGGTGCGCGCGTTGTCCGCGCTGGCGAGGCAGCATGGGCTGGCCGTGCACATGGACGGCGCGCGTTTCGCCAACGCCGCCGCCGCGCTCGCCGCCCGCGGCGTCGCGCCGGCCGACTTCACGTGGCGCGCCGGCGTGGACGTGCTCTGCCTCGGCGGCACCAAGGGCGGCATGAACTCCACCGAGGCCGTCGTCTTTTTCAACCGGGCGCACGCCCGCGAGTTCGAGTATCGCGTGAAGCAGGCCGGCCAGCTCGCCTCGAAGATGCGCTTCGCCTCCGCCCAGTGGTGCGGCATGCTCGAGGGCGGTGCGTGGCTGCGGCACGCCGCGCACGCCAACGCCATGGCCCAGAAGCTCGCCGCGGCCTTGCGCACGGTGCCGGGAACCAGGCTCCTCGCGGAACCCGAGGCCAACGGCGTGTTCATCGACCTGCCGCCCGCCACGGTGGCGGCGCTGACGGCGCGCGGCTGGCACTTTCACCGCTTCATCGGCGAGCACGGCCACCGGCTGATGTGCTCGTGGGCCACGCCACCGGAGGCGATCGACCGTTTCGTCGCGGACCTGCGGGCGGTCTAGACCCCGCCTCCAAAAAACAAAAAACGCCTCCCGGTTTGGGAGGCGTTGAAAGGAACGGAGCGCGCGCGGCTTACTTGGCGGCCGGGGCTTCCTTCGGGGCGTCCTTGACGCCGAGCACCTCGACGTCGAAGACGAGCGTGGCGCCGGGAGGAATGCCCTGGAAGCCGTCGTCGCCGTAGGCCAGCGAGGGCGGGATGTAGAGGCGGGCCTTGCCGCCCACGCCGACCTTCAGCAGGCCCTCGACCATGCCGGGCATCGCGCCGTTGGGGTTGGCCCCGGTGGCCGCCTGCAGGAGCACCTCGATGGGCTCCTTGCGCTCGACCGAGCTGTCGAACACCTGGCCGCTCAGCAGCGCGCCGGTGTAGTGGATGGTCGCGACCTGGCCGGGCTTGCCGGGGGCGCCGGTGGCGGGCTTGAGGATCTCGTAGCGGAGGCCGCTGGGCAGCTCCACGACGTTCTTGTTTTCCTTGAGCTTGGTGAAGAAGGCCGTGCTCTCCGCCAGGTTCTGCATGCGCAGCTTGGTCATGAAGGCTTCCTGCTTCTTGCCCATGAACTCCTGGAGCTGGCCCTGGATCTGCTGCGCATCATAGGGCAGCTCCTTGCCACCCAACGCGAGCGTGATGCCGCGCAGCAGGGCATCCTTCTGGGCCGGGGTGAACTCCAGCGCCTGCACCTGGATGGCGAGCCGGCTCTGCAGCACGAAAATATAGCCGAAGGCCTCCATCAGCTGGGCCTCGGTGAACTTGACCGCGGGTGCGGCCGGGGCCGCGGCGGTCGCCGCCGGGGCGGCCGGCGTCTTGGCCGGGGCGGCGGGCTGGGCGGCCGGCGCGGAGGCGCCGGGGATCGTGAACTTGACCGGTTCCTGCGCGGAAGCGGCGGTGAGCAGGCCCAGGGTGACGAGGGCTGCACTGACTTGGGACATGAATTTCATTGCGAGGAGGTAAGCCCGGTTGGGAAACGGCCCGGGTGGTTTTGTGCCGTAAAAGGCGCGAAATTGCCCACCCGCCC
>JAYRDK010000046.1:0-31049 GCA_041909435.1 Lacunisphaera sp. | reverse complement strand
CCGCCTTGCTGCGGTCCATGGTCCAGGATGTCCGGTCACACCGTTTCATCAGCCACTTCCCCGCCGCCCAGGGCGCGAAGCTGGCCCAGCAGGTGCGTTTGGTGCGTTTCCCGCACGAGGCCGTCATCTTCGAGGAGAACAGCGCCTCGAACTGCATCTACCTCGTGTTCACCGGCCGCGTGGCGCTGACCAAGAAGTCGCCCGGCGGCGCCCCGCAGATCCTGGCCTACAAGGGCCCCGACGACTACTTCGGCGAACTGGGCGTGCTCGACGGTTCCAACCGCAGCACCGGCGCCATCGCCGACGGGCCGGTCCAGCTCGGCCGCATTTCCCAGCAGGCGTTCCTGCGCCTGCTCTCCGCGTCCTCGTGGCACACCGTGCTGCGGCTCTTCAGCCACGTCAGCGAGAACCTGCGCGCCACCAACGAGCGCTACGTCACCGCGGTCGTCCGCAAGGAGAAGATCACGCTGATCGGCGAGATGGCCAACAGCATGATCCACGATTTCCGCGGGCCGTTCTCCACCATCAAGCTCGCGACCGAGCTGCTGGCGAAGCGCGACACCAAGCCCGAGACCCAGGAACTCTGCGCCATGATCCTCCGGCAGGTCGGCCGGCTGGGCGGCATGGTCGAGGAGGTGCTCGACTTCGCCCGCGGCGAAACGCGCCTGCGGATCAAGGTCACGCCGCTGGCGGACCTTTTTGCCCAGCTGCGGGAGAACAACGTCGTGCCGCTCGGCCGGGCCGGCGTGAAGCTGCAGATCAAGCCCACCACGCTCAAGCTGCCGCTCGACCATGAGCGCGCCCTGCGGGTCCTGCAGAACCTGGTCACCAACGCCTCCGAGGCCATCGCCAAGCGGCCCGGCGGCCGCATCACCGTCGCGGCCGGCCGCGTGAAAAACCAGTGCGTGATCTCCGTCACCGACAACGGCCCGGGCGTCCCGCGCGAGATCCGCTCCACGCTTTTCGAACCCTTCGTCAGCCAGGGCAAGGTCAACGGCACCGGCCTCGGGCTGGCGATCGCCAAGGCGGTCGTCGAGGCCCACCACGGCGTGATCGATTTCAAGAGCACGCGCCAGGGCACGACGTTCACGATCCACCTGCCGCTGTGACATTTGGTGGAAGGGGCTTTACGCCCCGACTGCTCGAAACCCGGGTGGCGATGTCGGGGCCTAAAGCCCCTCCCGCCGTCGGTCAGCCGCCCTGCCCGCTCACCCGCGCAAACAGCGCCTTCCGCGTCGCCGCGTCCTTCTTCCGGTCCGTCCGCAATTCCAGGATGTGCACACCCCGCGCGGGCAGCTGGCCGAGCAGTTGCGCAAAATGCCTCCAGTCCCGCACGGCCACATGACCGCAGCCATACGTCGCGGCGAGTTTCCGGAAATCCGCCTGCTGTGGCGTGGCAAAGAACTCCTCGAACGGCGGCTCGAACTGCGCCACGGGCAGGTGGCCGAAGATTCCGCCGCCCTCATTGTTGACGAGCACGATCGTCAGGCTGCCCTTGAACCGGGGCACCGACAGAAACCCGTTCGTGTCGTGCAGCAGCGCCAGGTCGCCGGTCAGCAGCACGGCGGGCCGGTTGCGGTGGGCGACGCCGAGCGCCGTCGAGAGCGTGCCGTCGATGCCGTTGGCCCCGCGGTTGCAATGCACCGTCAGGCCGCGGCTGTTCGCCGGGCAGAAATACTCGAGGTCGCGCACCGGCATGCTGTTGGCGACAAACACCGGCGTGCCCTTCGGCAGCAGCGCCGGCAGCAAGGCGCTCATCCGGCCCTCGAACAGGCCTTCGGTCGCAGTCACGGCCCGGGCGAGACGGCGCGCCAGCCTGCGCTCCGTGTCGAGCCACGCCGCCAGCCAGCCGCGCGGCTTCGTCCCCGCGATGATGGCGCCGGCCAGGGCCTCGACCTGACAGCGCACCAGGCGGGTCCGGCTGTGCAGCGCGTCCGGGTTTTGCCCATGTGAACTGACGAGGGTCACCGGAACATCGCCGGCCTGCAGCCATTGGCGCAGGGTTTTGCTCGTCGGCCAGTCATGGAGGCAAAGCACGTGGTCGGGGCGCAACTGCTTCGCCAGGGTCGCCGAGCGGGCGACGAGATCATAGGTCGTGACGAGGTTCGGCACGAGGGACGCGTGGTGCCGCAACGGCGACAGCGCGTCCGCGAGCACCGGCCAGCCCAGCTTGCGGGCTATCTGCCCGACCGCCTTGGCATAAGCCACCGGATCAGCCGGGCGCACCTGCCCGGCAATGATGAGGCCACGCCCGCCCAGTCGCAGCCGGCCGGCCGGCGATACCTGCACCGGGGCGGACGGCTTGAGGGCCGCAAAGAATTTCGCCTCGTTGAGCTCCGCGCGCACCGCGCCGGTCAAGCCGTCCTCGACCGGGGGCAGCGGGTCGCGGAACGGCGCGTTCAGATGCACCGGGCCCGAGTTCGGCCATGACGTCCGCTCCCAGGCGTGTGCCGTCGTCTGCCGCAGGTAGCGGAGCATCGGCAGGGTTGCCTGCGGCACGCTGAACTCGTGATGGAAATTCACGTGGCTGCCGAAAAGCTTCTGCTGGTCGATCGTCTGGCCGGAGCGGCACTCGCGCATCTCGGGCGGACGGTCGGCGGTGATGACCAGCAGCGGCACCCCGCTCTCCTGCGCCTCGATGACCGCCGGGAAATAATTGGCCCCCGCCGTGCCGCTCGTGCACAGCAGCGCCACCGGGCGGTGATGCTGCCGGGCCAGGCCGAGGGCAAAGAAGGCCGCCGAGCGCTCGTCCAGCACCGGGATGGCCTCGATGCCCTCATGGCGCGCGAAGGCGATCGTCAGCGGCGTCGAGCGCGAGCCGGGCGAGATCACGACCTCGCGCAGGCCGAGCCGGTGCAGGGTCTCGACGAGCACGCCGCCCCAGAGGCTGTTGGTGTTGCGATGGTCGAGGCGGCTCATGTGTTGGTCAGGGCTTGGATGAGAGCCTTGAACTTAAGCTCGGTCTCGGCAAATTCCTTCTCGGGGGAAGATCCGGCCACGATGCCGGCGCCGGCATAGACCGTCGCGGTGTGACCGTCGACCAGCGCCGAGCGGATGCCGACGAAAAATTCCCCGCCACCGCGGTGGTCGACCCAGCCGTGCGGCCCGGCGTAGAGGCCGCGCGCAAACGGTTCGAGCCGCGGGATCGCCGCGACGGCCGGCTCGCGCGGGGTGCCGCCCACGGCCGGGGTCGGATGCAGCCGGGCCAGCAGATCGAGGATATGCACGCCCGCCGGCAGCGTGGCGCTGATCGGCAGGTGCAGGTGCTGCACGTTGGCCAGGCCGAGCACGCGCGGCTGGCCGGCATGCTCCAGCCTGAGACCGAGATCGGCCACGCGGCGCGCGATGGACTCCAGCACCAGCCGGTGCTCGCGCTGGTCCTTCTCGCTCGCCAGCAACGCCCGGGCAAACGCCGCGTCCTCGCTGGCCGAATCCCCGCGCGGCGCCGAGCCGGCGAGCGCCTCGGTGTGCATGCGCCCGCCCGCCACGCGCACCAAACGCTCGGGACTGGCCCCGATGAAGCTCTGGCCCCGGCCGTTGGCGATCGAGAAGGCGTAACACGCCGGGTAGTGCTGGCGCAGGTGGTTGAGCACGCCCAGCGGGTGGAATTCCTCGGTCGTCGTGAGCCGTCGCGCCCGCGCGAGCACGACCTTGCGGTAGTCGCCGCGCGCGATCTCCTGCAGCGCCTGTCCCACGGCCCGCTGATAGGCCCCGTCCCCGCCGATCTCCTCGGCGCGCTTGGGGGCGGAGGGCCGGTCCTTGCACCGGGCGCTGCGGTAGTCGAAGGCCCGGAACTTGGCGTGGGCCTTCCAGACCTTGGCGGCGATCAGCTCGACGGGCGCATCCGCCGTGATCAGCAGGTTGGCGACCGCCACGGTGCTGTCACCCATGCGCGCCACCTGCCAGCGCGGCACAAAAAGCCGCAGCGCCGGAAACGGGGCGTCGGCCGCGGCCTCATGGGCAAAGCTGTTGGCGAAAAAGAAATGCGGGCCGGCAAACGGTTCGTCGAGCGGCCCCACCGCGATGGTGTCGGCCAGCACGCGGGCGATGTGATCGCGGGCGGCGGCAAAGCGTCCCGGCCCGGCGGCGCTGAATTCCAACACGGCCTCGGCCCCGGCGACGGCAAAACCCTGGGCCGGTCGCTCCGCGTAGAAATGCAGCTCGGAAGGCTCGAAGATGGACTCCAGCACCGCCAGCGGATCGAGGTGGTCGACCGCCAGGCTGATGCTGACAAGCTGCGGCCGGCCGGCCTCCTGCGCCAGCGCGCAGCACTGTCCTAGGAACGCCCGGAGCGACTCGGGCGTGACATTCTCGGTCGGATTGACCGGGAGAACCTTCACGGCTTGGCGGGCGGCGCCGGCCGCGGGAAGAGCACGAGGGCCGGGGCGACCTTCGCCCCATTCAGCTTTGTGCCCCAGTTCAGTTCATCGCGCCAGACGGCGCCCGGCTGGTAGCCGAGCACGGCGTTGATCTTTTCCGTGGTGCCGGGCGTGATGTGCTGGATCAGGGCGACGGCGAGGCGCAGCGCCTCGGCCATCGTGGCCAGCGACGTGCGGAGCAGCGCCTGGTCCTTCGGATCGGCGGACTTGCCGAGCTTCCACGGCGCGCGCTTCTCGATGTAGGCGTTGGTCTCGGTCAGGAAAACCATCGCCCGCTCCAAAGCGGTGTGGAACTGGTAGCCTTCGCACAGCGGGATGAACTCGTCGCGCGTCTTTGTCCAAAGATCGTGCAGGTGCTTCTCCAGGTCCTCCGCCCCCTCGGCCGCCGGCAGGGCGCCGCCGGCAAAGCGGGTCGTCATGTTGAGCGTGCGGTTGACCAGGTTGCCGAGGTTGTTCGCGAGCTCGCTGTTGTAGCGGACCATGAACTGCTCGAGCGTGAAGTCGCTGTCCTGACCGACGTTCATCTCGCGGATCAGGAAGTAACGGAACGCGTCCACGCCGAACTCCGTCACGAGGTCGAGCGGGTTGAGGGCGTTGCCGGTGCTCTTGGACATCTTCGCGCCACGCTGCAGCCACCAGCCGTGGGCGATGATGCCCCTCGGCAGCGGGAGGCCGGCCGCGTGCAGCATGATCGGCCAGTAGACGGCGTGCGGCGGCACGAGGATGTCCTTGCCGATAACATGGTGCACCTCGCGCCAGATCTCGGGCCGGTCGACGACCGCCGAGTAATAGTTGAGCAGTGCGTCGAACCACACGTAGGTGACGTAGCCCTCGTCGAACGGCAGCGGGATGCCCCACTCCAGCCGCTCCTTCGGGCGCGAGATGCAAAGGTCGTTGAGCGGCTCCTTCAGGAACTCCGCCACCTGCTTCTGGCGGTAGGCCGGGAAGATGAAGCCGGGGTTGTCCGCCAGGTATTTCGCCAGCCACTCCTGATACTGGGCGAGCTTGAAGAAATAGTTCGCCTCCACGATCTCGGTCACCTCGCCGAAGATCTCCGGCCAGGTGCCGTCGGGATTGCGGTCCTTGTCCTGCAGGAACTGCTCCTGGCGCGTGGAATAGAAGCCCTTGTATTCCGCCTTGTAGATCTCGCCCTTGTCGAAGAGCTGCTGGAGGATCGCGCGCACGACCTGCTTGTGGCGCGGTTCGGTGGTGCGGATGAAATCGTCGTTGGAGATGTTGAGCTTCGGCAGCAGCGCGCGGAACTCGGCGCTGACCTCGTCGACGAACTGCTGCGGGGCGATGCCCTTCCGCTTGGCGCTGGCCTGGACCTTCTGGCCGTGCTCGTCGACGCCGGTCAGGAAATGGACCCGGTCGCCCATCTGCCGCCGGAAGCGCGCGATGACGTCCGTCAGCACCTTTTCGTAGGCATGGCCCAGGTGTGGCGACCCGTTCACATAGTCGATGGCGGTCGTGATGTAGAAGGACTGCATAAAAGGGTCAAAAACCTACCCGTCGCGGCGCGTTTGTCGAAGGTTTTGACGCGCCCGCCTCCTTCCCCCTAAGCTGCGCCCCGAAAGACCCTTGACGCGATGAATCTCACCACCCGCTCGCTGAGCCTGGCCCTGCTCCTCCTCCTGCTCTTCCTCGGGGCGGCCGTGACCCTGCAGTGGTGGCTGCGCCGGGAGACCCGCCAGCTGCAGGCCGTCGCCGTGCAGGATGCCAGGGAACGCCTCGCGGGCGTCATGGCCGTCAGCGGGCGGCCGCCGGAGAAATGGGACGAGTCCTTCCAGCGCGAGCTCGGGGCCATGCTGGGCGGCAGCGTGACGCTTTACCGGGCCGAAAACCCGCCGGCCGGCGCGCCCGCCGACCCGGCGCTCGCCTTCACCCAGCCTATGACCGGGGCCCCGGGCTGGCACGCCCGGGTGGTCATCGCGGCGCCGGCCCTGATCAAGGTGCAGGTGCTGCACCAACGCGTGCTGGCGGCCATGGTGTTGCTTTCGCTCCTGTTCGCGCTGGTGCCCCTGCTGCTGGTGATCCTCGGCGGGCGCCGCGGCCTGCCGGGTGAGGGCACGACGCGCTCCCCCTGGGCCGCCACCCGCGCCCAGGCCGTCGGCATGGAGCATTTCGCCAAGATCTCCAACGAGCGCGGCGCGGCCCTCGAGCAGGAACACGGCGCCCGCATGCGCGCCGAGGAGGACCTGCAGGTCAACCGCGCGCTCCTCGGCCATTCGGTGGCCGAGCGCGTCCGCCTCGGCCGCGAGCTGCACGACAACATCTGCCAGACCCTTTTCGCCGTGTGCCTGACGCTGGAAAGCGTCCAGAAAAAGGGCGCGCTCGTCCCCGAACTCCAGCAGCGCGTCGACCAGTGCATGTCCGAGCTGCGCCGGCTCAACCAGGAGGTGCGCGCCTACCTGCAGGACCTCGAGCCCGCGCGGGTCACGGGCCAGTCCTTTGCCGGCGCGTTGCACGACCTGGTCGGCTCGTTTGCCGCCGGGCAGGACGTGCTCATCGAACAACGGCTGGACGACGAGGCCGTGGCCCAGATCGCCCCGGTGCACATCGCGGAGATCATGAACATCCTGCGCGAGGCCGTGAGCAACAGCCTGCGCCACGGCCAGGCGCGGCATATCACGCTGCTGGCCGGCCGGAGCGACCAGACCGTGGCGCTCGCCGTGCAGGACGACGGCCGGGGTTTCACGCCGCCGGGCCCCGGCGCGGCCGGCCACGGGCTCGGCAACATGCAGGCGCGCGCCGCCGCGCTCGGCGGCACCCTGCGCATCGAGTCCGCCGCGGGAAAAGGAACTCGCGTATTGCTCACCCTCCCCGTTGCGTCCCCCGCATGAACGCCCCCGCCGCGACCAACCCGATCCGGGTGCTGTTGATCGACGACAGCCCCATCATCCGCCTCGGCCTGCGGAGCGCGCTGGAGGATTACGCGGACATCAGCATCGTCGCGGAGGCCGGCACGGCGGCGGACGGACTGGCCGCCCTGACGAAGCATAAGCCGGATGTCGTGTTGCTGGATCTGCACCTGCCCGACAAGTCCGGACTCCAGGTCTGCCGTGAACTGCTCAAGCTGCGCCCCCAGACCAAGGTGCTGGTGCTCACTTCGAGCAGCAATGAACGCAATGTCCAGGAGGCGCTCAGCGCCGGGGCCCGGGGCTACCTGCTCAAGGACAATGACGGCGCGGCCCTGGCCAACGGGTTGCGCACCGTCGCAGCCGGACAACCCGTGCTCGACCCCTCGATGGCCAGCCAGGTGCTCAATCTCGTGAAGAACCGCGGGGAGATGACCGCCGCCGGCAAGCTCAGCCAGCTGTCGCCGCAGGAGCGCAGGGTCGTGGCTTACCTGGCCGACGGCCTGACGAACAAGGAGATAGGCGACCGGCTGGGCCTGACCGAGAAAACGGTCAAAAACTACCTGGCCACGATATTCTCGAAGCTGAATATCGCCCGGCGCACACAGGCGGCGGCCCTGTTCGTCGAGGCCAGCAAGACCGATAGCGCCTAAGCGCCTTGGCCGGAATAGAGGCTTTAGCCTCTATTTTTAATAGAGTCTTTCGCAATAGTCTTAGGGCTGTTTCGCTTGGGGCCTAAACAAGGTATGGTAGGGCCGTATGCAGAACACCCGACTTGCCCTGCTTTCGCCTGGGCCCGCGCCGCACCTGCCGCGGGCGCGCGCCCAATCAACGTCTTTCCCCGGCCGCATTTCCCGGCACGCCTCCGGCGCCAGCCGGGGCATGACCATCGTCGAGGTGATCATCGCCCTCGGCTTGCTCGCGATCCTGTCGGTCAGCGTCATCAGCGTCACCTTCCAGGTCCGCTCCATGGCCGAGCAGACCGTGTATCAAAACACCGCGCTGACGCTCGCCCAAGGTTACATGGAGCAGGTCCGCCATCTGGATTACACCACGTTGAAAGCCTGCGCCCAGAGCGCGAGCGTGGCGCTGCCGCTCGACAAAACGGATGGCACGCCCGTGGTGCCGGAGTCTGGCAGCGGCGTGTTTGGCAATTCCGTCTGGTCGAAGGAACGCGTGTTCCTGGACCAGACGGCCTCGGGCACGCCGATCCAGCCGATGGATTTCCGGTTCCGCGCCGTCCTTACCAGCCTCGAGACCGCCACCACCAACCTGGCCTCGGGCGTCGAGATCACCATCCAATACCAGGTCACCTATGACTACGGCGTGCGCCGGGTCGTCAACGGCACGCTCCGCTCCGTGCGCTCCTCCGTCCCCACCTACTGATCCCGCCATGAACACCTCCCTCCACCGCTCCCGCGGCTACACTCTCTCCGAGATCATGATCGTGGTGACGATCTTCGGCCTGGTCATGGGCGGCGTGCTGCCGTTCTTCATCATGAACCTGAAGAGCCAGTTCGCGGGCGAGCAAAAGCTCCTCATCAACGGCGACATTCGCAAGGTGACCAACCAGATGGTGGAAAACGCGCGCGAATCGAACAGCTTCATCATCTACCAGGCGTTCTGCACCCAGAACCGCTGGGACGGTGTCGCCGAAAAGCGCGATGCCGACGGAAACGGCACGGTGAACTTCTTCGACCGCATGCAGAACGGGGCCTCGGGCGACTTCGTGATCCTCGTCTATTACAGCGACCCCTATTTCGACTCCCGCTTCTACGACGGCAACGCCGCCAACAACCCCACGATCAGCAACGGCATTGTGAACCGCATCGTCGGCTACTGGGTGGCCCCCAACCGCCGGCTGCCCGGCGAAAATGCCATCTACAGCTTCGACACCGACAAATACAAGACCGGCTCCGCGACGTGGACCACCTCCTGGAGCGTGACGTTTCCGGCCACCCTCAGCAGCACGGTGACCATCGAGTCCCTGCTGCCGCCGGCGACCGTGGCGTATTCCCAGGCCGCCGAGTTCCCGATCCTGATCAACGACCTGAGCGGCCTCTCGAACAACTACACCTTCTACAACTACCAGAACAAAAGCATCATCACCCGGTGCAAGATTCTCCACGGCAACCAGGCCAAGCGGATCACGAACACCTATAATTTCACGATCACGCCCCGCGGCTGATCGCCCCCGCCATGAACACACTCCAATCCAACCGTGGCTACGCGCTAGCCACCGTCCTCATCTTCTCCGTCGTGCTGAGCCTGACCGCCGCCGCCCTGCTCAAATACAGCGGCTCCGAGTTCCGGCTCAACCAGCGCAACAACCTGCGCTTCCAGGCCAAGAACGGCGCCGAGGCCATGCTCGAATACGGCGCTTCCGAGATCATGATGCGGCTGCAGAAGAACCTCAACTTCTCGAACGGCGAGCTGACGGCCAACCCGCTGACGACCGGGGCCACCCGCAAGGCCACCCTCTATCCCACCACCGCCGGCAGCTACAACAACGTGGCCTCGACCGGCCTCAGCTTCTGGGCCAGCCAATACACTGAACCGACCACCCGCTACATCGACCCGGCCGACCCGGGCAATGCCTACGACCCGCTGCGCGGGCAGTTCGCCCGCACCCAGACCATCCGCCTGCTCGCCCGCGCCACGAGCTCGGTGCCCGGCCTGAGCGTCACCCAGTATGCGACACAGTCGGTCGAGATCCGCGACGTCTCCCTCTTCAACTACGCGATCTTCTACAACATCCCCATGGAGTTCCATCCGGGTCCGAACATGACCGTCACGGGACCGGTGCATTCCAACGTGGACACCTACATGACCAGCAACACGAGCGCCACGCTCGAGTTCCTGAGCACCGTCACCTCGGCCGGCCGGATCCTGAACGCGGCCCTCGACTCGGGCCGCACCATCGGCCGCAACATCAGCTTCACCAACGGCCTGGACGTGAACCTGAACAACGTGCCCGACGTCATCGGCATCAACTCCGGCATCACCAACGCCTCCGGCACCTCCCTTGGCACCTACGTGGACACCAACCTGGCCAGCCGCTCCTCGGGCAACACCTTCGCCCAGATCGCCTCCCAGGTCTGGCGCGGCAACGTGCAGGATTCGTCCATGGGTATCGTCGCCCAGAACCTGCCGGCCATCACGGCCAACAACTCGGCCGAGGCCCACACCCTCATCGAGCGGCCCGACTCCGCCGGCAACACCAACCTGGAGTCCCAAAAGTATTCCAACAAGGCCGGCCTCTACATCTTCCAGGCGGCCAACTCCGCGGGCGCCCCGCCCGCCCCCGTGGCCTTCAAGACCGCGGCGGACGCCGCTGCCTACCGCGCGCTGACGGCCGCCAACCGCGTGACCTGGCTGGCCAACGCCGCCAACAAGGACAAGATCGTCGTCCTCCCCACCGGCGCCATCAAAACCAACCGCCGCATGCGGGACAACCGCGAGGGCGCCATGGTCAGCACCGTCGACATCGACCTCGGCATCCTGCGCACGGCGGTCAACTCCACCACCTCCGGCGCCGCCGGCAACATCAAGGCTTGGGACAGCGGCACGTCCTCCTACACCGCCGACCACAACCTCGACGCCGCCGTCACCCGCAACGGGGCCACGGACACCGCCTGGAACGGCACGGTCTACGTCGACATCGAGAATCCCAACCAGGGCTATACCGCCACGAGCGACGTCGGCTCCATGGGATCCGGCACCGGCACCCGGACGGCCGTCCGGCTGATCAACGGCACCCAGGTGCCCAACCGTTCCGCCGCGGTGAGCGGCACCGCCGACGGCTTCACCCTCGCGACCAACGCCCCGGTTTACGTGGTCGGCAACCTCAACTCCCCCGGCCCCAACGCCGGCACCCGCGGCGGCACGGCCGTCGGCACCGAAACCGCCCCGCAGGTCAACATTCCCAAGGACGGCGAGGCCCCGGTGGCGATCATCGCCGATGCGGTCAACATCCTCTCCAATGCCTGGGTATCCGGCGGCGTGCCCACCGGCGACGCCACCAGCACCGGCTCTCCGATCAACGCCTCCCCCACCGAGATTTCGGCCGCCATCCTCACCGGCAATGTCGCGACCAACACCGGCGCCTCCACCTACTCCGGCGGCGTCGAAAACTTCCCGCGCTTCCACGAAAACTGGAGCGGTGACCAGTTCCGGTATCGCGGGTCCATGGTCGCCCTCTTCAACAGCACGGTGGCCACCGGCACCTGGAACAATGCGACCTACAGCGCGCCGAACCGTGTCTGGGGTTTCAACCAGATGTTCCAGCAGGGCCGCCAGCCGCCGGGCACGCCGCGCATCCGGTCCTTCCGCCGCGTAAGCTTCGCCGACCTGACCAAGGCCCAGTTCGACGCCCTCCTCGCCAACACCAGCTTCAACTTCACCAGCATGTGACCCGCCCATGAACAAAAACCTCCTGCCCCTCGTGGCCCTCACCACCCTCGCCTGCTCGCTTCACGGCCAGGTGCTCGGCGCCCGGACCGCCGGCGCCAACCGGGCCGCCGAGACCGCGCCCGCGCGCAAAGGGAACGACGCCCCGGTCCGCCCCACCGCCTCGGCGACCGTCTCCCGGCGCTTCGTGGAGTCGGACGGGTTCACCATCACCAAGCTGGTGCTGGCCTTCGACCGGGACGCGCAGATCGGGGTCAACCAGCCGCGCCTGGGCGACTGGCAGCGGCGGGACCGGGCGCCCTTCGCCATCGCCTTCGTGCATCCGCTGGCCACCGAGGCCTGCCTGGGCATCAATCATTTCTCCGGACCCGCGGCCGCCCAGCTCCTCGCCGGCACCGCCTGGGCCGGCACACCCAGCAGCCTGCCCCGCAACGCCGGGGATGTTTCCCGCGTGCTGGCGAACGACGATTCCGCCGTCAACAGCAACATGCTCCGGCCGCTGAGCTGGCGCACGCGGGTCTTTGAGCGGGAGATCACCGCCGCCGACCCCAGCCTGCCGCCGCAACGCCAGGTGCTGGTCGCCATCGGCGACGACACGCAGGCCTATCTCTTCACCCTGGAGGGAAACGCCAGCCAGGTCGCCGGCCTCAAGGGCGCGTTTGAGCGCGTGGTCACCGGCTTCGAGCTGGTCAACTAGGCCGGCCCGGCCCGGAGCGCGTCCGCGAGCTGCCGCCAGGCCAGCCCGCGGTGGCTGATGCGGTTCTTCTCCGTCTCCGTCAGCTCGGCATAGGTGCGGCCAAAACCCGCCGGGACAAAGAGCGGGTCGTAACCGAATCCCCGGCCGCCGGCCGGCTCGCGGGCCAGCACACCCTCGCACCGTCCCTCGAAGACCCGCTCCGCCCCGTCCGGCCCCAGCAGGAGGAGCACGCACACAAAACGCGCCGCGCGGGCCCCGTCGGGCACGGCGCGCATCACCGCGGTGAGCTTGTCGAGGTTGGCGGCGGCGTCATGGGCGGGCCCGGCGAAGTAGGCCGACTCCACGCCGGGCGCCCCGCCCAGCGCATCCACGCACACGCCGCTGTCATCCGCCAGCACCCAGGCGCCCGGGGGCAGCAGCGCCTGCAAGGCCTGCGCCTTCTTGCGCGCGTTGCCGGCAAAGGTGCCGGTGTCCTCGATCACCTCGGGCATTTTCCCGGCCGCGACCACGCGCAGGCCCAGGCCCGAGGCGTCGGCGAGCCGCTGGAACTCGGCCACCTTGTGGGCATTGCCGGTGGCCAGATGGATCACCTGGAGACGGGGTGCCCCCGCTCCGCGCATGGCGGCCTCATTCCCCATACAATTTCCGGGAGAAGACCGCCTCGTCGATGAACATCTTCTCCGGATATTTCACGAAGCCGCGCATGAGCGAGTCATCGCCCAGCACCTCGTGACGCACGCGCTCGAGCCGGATGGCGTTGTCCAGGCCCTCGGTGCGCAGCCCGCGCAGGATGCTCTTGGCCTTGTCATCCGCGAACAGCACGGGCGCATGGTAGGTGAAAAGATAATCCAGCTCCCGGGCCTGCAGGAGCTCGCTCAGCAGCTGCGCCCCGCCCTCGAAAAACACCGCCGGGATGCCCTCCTCCGCGCACCGGCGGCGGAAATCGGCGAAGTTCACCTTCGGCGACTGCGCGGGCAGCACCCAGGCCTTGACGCCCATCGAGTTCAGCTTGCGCACGTAGCCCATGCCGCCGTGCGCTGTCGTCACCACGATCGTGCGCTCGCGGAACTCGTCGGTGTAGACGTTCGGCATCGCCTTGTCCGTCACGGTGCGCAGCAGGCCGTCGAAGACGAAGCGCCACGGGCACCACTCCTTGCCGTCCACCCGCGCCGTGAGCCGCGGGTTGTCCGCCCGCACCGTGCCGGCCCCGACCGCGATGGCGGGGAACAGCCGGCGCCAGCGGTGGCCGTCGGCCCGCGAGGCCTCGGCCGTGATCCACTTGGAGTCGCCGGTGCGCGTCGCCACCTTGCCGTCGAGGGTCACGCCGGACTTGGCGGCGAACAGCGGCCGGCCGGTGGTGATCCAGTGGTTGAAGACCAGGTTGAGGTCGGTGCAGTCGTCGGCCAGCACCCCGGTGATGACCTCGACGCCGCCGGCGCGCAGCACCTCGAACCCCTTGCCGGCATGCGCCGGGTTCGGGTCGGTGGCGCCGATCACGACCCGCGCGATGCCCGCGTCCGCGATCGCGTCGGTGCACGGCGGCGTGCGGCCGTGCGTGCAGCAGGGTTCGAGCGTCACGTAAAGCGTGGCGCCGGGCGCCGGTTTCCGGCCGAGCGCCTTGAGCGCGTTGACCTCGGCGTGCGGTTCGCCGGCCCGCGCGTGGAAACCCTCGGCCACCACGACGCCGTCCTCGACGATCAGGGCGCCGACCAGCGGGTTGGGATGGGTGTCCCCCCAGCCCCGGCGGGCGACCTCCAGGGCCCGCCGCATGAAGGATTCGTGCACGGGCTGGCTCATCGGGCGACCGCGGCAACATACGGGTTGCCCGCCTTCTCCTCCCCGACCGTCGTGCGCGGGCCGTGGCCCGGGAAGACGATGGTGTCATCCGGCAGCGTGTAGATCTGCCCGCGGATGGCCTGCGCCAGCACGTCGAAATCGCCGCCCGGCAGGTCCCAGCGGCCGACGCCGCGCTTGAACAGCGCATCGCCGACAAACGCCGATTGCGTGGCCGCCTGGTAAAGGAGCACGTTCCCCGGACAATGGCCCGGCACGTGGCGCACCTCGAATTCGCGCCCGAGCGCCGTGATGCGGTCGCCCTGTCCGATCCAGGCATCGATCTTCACCGGCTCGAGGCCCAGCTTGCGGCCCATCCGCTCCTCCATGATCTCGGGCGTCTCGAAAAGCGCCTGGTCATCCTTGTGGCCGCGGACCACGGCCCCGGTTTCCCGCACGACCTTGGCGGCGTCCTGCGTGTGGTCCCAATGCCCGTGGGTCAGCCACAGTTCCTTGAGCTTGCACCCTTCCTTGGCCAGCAGCGGCTGGATCCTGTCCAGGATGCCACCGGGAGCGTCGACCAGCACGGCCTCGCCCAACTTGGGCTCGGTGAGCAGGTAGCCGATGGTCTGGATCGGGCCGGACGGCAGGACATGGATTTTCACTGCGCCTAGATGCTCCCGCCGGGCCCCGGCCGCAAACGTAAATTCCTGTTCTTGCCTTCCCCCCTGCCGTGGGCTGACTTCTGGCCTCTACTTTCCGCAATGACCTCCGCCCAGATCCGCCAGTCGTTCCTCGATTTCTTCGCCTCGAAGCAGCACGCCGTCGTGCCGTCGTCGTCCCTGATGCCGACCGCCCCGAACCTGCTGTTCACGAACGCCGGCATGAACCAGTTCGTGCCCTACTTCCTCGGCGACCAGGCCGCCCCGTGGAAGCGCGTGGCCGACACCCAGAAATGCATCCGCGCCGGCGGCAAACACAACGACCTCGAGGACGTCGGTTTCGATACCTACCACCACACGATGTTCGAGATGCTGGGCAACTGGTCCTTCGGCGACTACTTCAAGAAAGACTCGCTCACCTGGGGCTGGGAGCTGCTCACCAAGGTCTGGGGCATCCCGCCGAAACGTCTCTTCGCGACGATCTACCAGCCCGACAAGTCGAAGGGTGACCCCGCCGAGCGGGACGAGGAGGCCTACGCCATCTGGGCCAGGATCTTCACCGACGCCGGCCTCGACCCCGCCGTGCACATCGTCAACGGTAACAAGAAGGACAATTTCTGGATGATGGGCGACACCGGCCCCTGCGGCCCGTGCTCCGAGATCCATTTCAACCTCCTGCCCTCCGATGACGAGCAGGCCGGCCGTGCGCTCGTCAACAGCTCCTCGCCGCGCTGCATCGAGATCTGGAACCACGTCTTCATCCAGTTCAACGCGAACGCCGACGGCACCTTCGCCCCGCTCGCCGCCAAGCATGTCGACACCGGCATGGGCTTCGAACGCGTCGCCGGCATCCACGCCACGACGAAGGGCTTCAAGGATTTCTCCGCCGAACCTTCCAACTACAACGCCGACGTCTTCAAGCCGACCTTCGACAAGATCGCCGCCCTCTCCGGCAAGAGCTACACCGGCACCGTGCCGGCCGAGCGCACCGGCCTGAGCGAACAGCAGACGGTCGACATCACCTTCCGCGTCCTCGCCGACCACGCCCGCTGCGTGTCCTGCGCCATCGCCGACGGCATTTTGCCCGGCAACGAGGGCCGCAACTACGTCATCCGTCGCATCCTCCGCCGCGGCATCATGTATGGCCAGAAGAACCTCGGCCTGAAGACCGGCGACTTCTCCGCGCTCGTCGCCCCCGTCATCGAGTCCCTCGGCGATGTGTTCCCCGAGCTCAAGACCCAGCGCGTCATGGTCGAGAAGGCCATCCGCGCCGAAGAGGAGTCGTTCGGCCGCACGCTCGACAAGGGTCTCCAGATTTTCAACCGGGCCGCCGCGGCCGGGTCAATCACCGGCGCCGCAGCGTTCGAACTCTACGACACCTACGGCTTCCCGCTGGACATGACCCAGCTGCTCGCCACCGAGCGCGGACTCTCCGTTGACGCGAGCGGCTTCGAAACCGAGATGGAGAAGCAGCGCGAGCGCGGCCGCGCCGCCCGCAAGACCGATGTCATCGTCGCCGCCACCGAAGGCGAGACCGCCGCCGAGGCCACCAAGTTCGTCGGCTACAGCATCGACGCGACCCACGCCACGCACGCCAAGCTCGTGGACGTCGTGAAGACCGAGAAAGACACCTATCTCGTGTTCGACCAGACGCCCTTCTACGGCGAGATGGGCGGCCAGGTCGGCGACGCCGGCCATGTCCTGATCAACGGTGCCAAGATCGACATCATCGACACCATCAAGGACAAGTCCGGCCGACACCTGCACAAGATTGGAGGGCCGGTCTCCGCACCGGCCGTTGGGACATCCGCCACGCTGCATGTCGACTACGCCCGCCGTCGCGCGATCAACCGTCACCACTCCGCCGCGCACCTGATCCACTGGGCCCTGCGCAAGATCCTCGGCACGCACGTCCGCCAGTTCGGCACGCACAAGACGCCCGACCGGATGCGCTTCGACTTCACCCATTTCGAGCAGCTCACCCAGGCCCAGCTCAAGGAGTGCGAGCAGCTCATCAACGAGAAGGTCATCGACAACTCCCCGGTCAGCATGACCGAGATCGACTACGACCAGAAGCCGGCCGACGTTCTCGCCTTCTTCGGCGACAAATACGGCAAGCGCGTCCGTCTCGTCGACATCGGCGGCTTCTCCAAGGAGCTCTGCGGCGGCACCCACGTCACCACCACGGGCGAGATCGGCGTCATCAAGATCGTCGCCGAAATGGCCATCGCCGCCGGCACGCGCCGCATCGAGGCCGTCGCCGGCCAGGCCGCGCTCGACTTCATCGCCCATGAGGAAGCCGCCCTCAAGGCCGTCAACGCCCGCCTCGGCGCCGGTGCCCACGATGTGCAGCAAAAGCTTGAGTCCGTCCTCAACCACCAGAAGGAACTCGAGAAGAAGCTGAAGGCCTTCGAGGCGAAGGCGTCCGCCGGCCTCGCCGAGGAACTTTCCGCCACGGCCGTCACCAAGGACGGCCTCAGGTGGGTCTCCGCGGTCGTCGCCGCCGACAACACCGACGCCCTCCGCTCCCTCGGCAGCCAGGTGCTGCACAAGGTCGGCGCCGGTGCCGTCGTGCAGCTCGGCGCGCTGATGGACGGCAAGGTCAGCCTCGTCGCCTACTGCTCGCCCGAGGCCATCAAGGCCGGCCAGGCTGCGGGCAAGCTCATCGGCGCCCTCGCCACCAAGCTCGGTGGCAAAGGCGGCGGCAAACCCGACTACGCCCAGGGCGGCGGCGGCGATGCCAGCAAGCTGGCGGACGCGCTAAAGCTGTAAGGTAGGGCGAATCCTCTGGATGAGCCGCGGCTCGTCGGGGACGACTCGCCCTACCATCTGACCATGCCCGACGAAGCCCAACCCGCGCTGAAGGACTGGTTCAACGTCGCCCGCTACCGCCAGATCGCGGACCTGCTGGCTGTCGCCCATCCTGGTTTCGATCGCAAGCGCTTCATGGCCGTCGCCACCGCCGGGCTCGACGGGCTGACCCTCATCCAACGCGTGCGCCGCGCCACCGAGGCCTGTCATGCCACGCTGCCGCCCGATTTTCCCCGGGCCGTGGCCGCATTGAAACGGATCGCCCCGCACGTGCAGCACGGTTTCGTCGGCATCTTCCTGCCCGACTTCGTCGGCCAGCATGGCCACGGGCATTTCGATGAATCAATGGCGGCGTTGAAATATTTCACGCCGTTCAGTTCATCCGAGTTCGCCATCCGCGAATTTCTCAAACGCGACCTCACCCGCACCCTCGCCGTGATGGAACGCTGGTCGCAGGACGAAAACGAACACGTCCGCCGCCTCGCCAGCGAAGGCAGCCGCCCGCGCCTGCCGTGGTCGTTCCGGCTGGACGCGCTCGTCACCGATCCCTCCCCCGCCGCGCCCATCCTCGAAAACCTCCGCGCCGACCCGAGTCTCTACGTCCGCAAATCAGTCGCCAACCATCTCAACGACATCTCCAAGGATCACCCCGACTGGATGCTGGCCCGCCTGAAGTCCTGGGACCTCGCCCACCCGCACACCCAGTGGATCGCCAAACGCGCCGCCCGCACGCTCATCAAGGCCGGCCACCAACCGGCGCTCACGCTCTTCAATTTCGGCGGCAAGCCCGCCGTGAAGATCGCGGATTTCAAGGTCACACCCGCCCGCCTCAAGCTCGGCCAGCCGCTGGAATTCTCGTTCTCCCTGACTTCGACCTCTCGCAAGGTCCAGTCGCTCGCGGTCGACTACGTCATCCATTACGTGAAAGCCTCGGGCGGCACCTCGGCGAAGGTCTTCAAGCTCCGCGAACTCACCCTCGCCGCCGGTGAAAAACAGGTCATCCGCAAGCGCCAGACCATCCGCAATTTCACGACCCGGAAACACCACGCCGGCCGCCACCGCGTCGAGATCCAGATCAACGGCCGCATCCTCGCCCAAGGACAGTTCGTCCTGAGTCTCTAATGGTTTTCGCCATTTGGCATTACCATGTATGCCATTTGGCATTTCTCGCTTGAAGAACAGCCTGGTCCCGCTAGGTTCGGGCCATGAAAACGCGCAAGCCCAAGCCCACCACCTACGAGCAGGTCCACGACAATCATGCCATGGTGCAGCGGGTCGAGGAAGGCCTGCCAGTCATGGAAGTCGTGCAGTTCGGCAAGCAGGCCGGTTTCACCAACGACGAGCTGGCCCGGCTGATCAACATTCCCGCCCGCACCTATGCCCGACGGGTGGCCGACAAGGCTCGCCTGAAAGTGCATGAAGGAGAGCGGGCTGCCCGTCTGATGCGGGTTTTTGAGCGGGCCAAGCGTCTTTTGGGCAACGAGCAAAACACTCGCGAGTGGTTCAACCTCGAACTCCCCGCCCTCGGCTGGCGCACTCCGCTGGATTTTGCCCAGACCGAGCCGGGCGCACGTGAAGTCGAAGCAGTCATTGAGCGGCTTGAAGACGGAGTCGTGATGTGAGTGACCTTGCCCTATGGCGGCTAAGCCCGGCGTATCATGCCGACAAAGCCCTGTCGGGCGAAGGCTCCTACCGGCGTGGCGGACGATGGACCCCCCCAGGCCTCCGGGTGGTTTATTGTGCCGATTCCCGCTCCCTCGCCGTCGTTGAGGTCCTGGCCAATTTGCGGCGCCCGGCCTTCATGCACAGCCAGCCGTGGGTGCTGCTCAAGGTCAGCGTGCCAGCTGACTTGATCGAACGCCCCGCGCGAGTGCCCGAGACATGGCGCGAGACGCCCTACTCCACCGGCACCCAGGCCTTCGGGGCCGAATGGGTGCAAGCCCAGCGCAGTGTCGCCTTGCGCGTGCCCAGCGCCGTTGTCCCCGGTGAATTCAATTACCTGCTCAACCCCGCGCACCCGCAGTTCGCGAAGGTGAAAATCGGCAAGCCCGAGCCCTTCTCCTTCGACCCGCGCCTGGCCTGACCCTCACTCGTCGCGCAGGGCGACGAGCGGGTCGATCTTCGCCGCGCGCCGGGCGGGCAGATAGCTGGCGAGCAGCGCCACCACGATCAGCACCAGCGAGACCACGGCATAGACCGCGGGATCCGTGGGCTTCACGCCGAAGAGCATCGTCGTCATGTAGCGGCTGAGGAAATAGGCGCCCACCAGCCCGATGATCACGCCGATGCCCGCCTTCCAGAGGCCCTGCTTGAGGATCAGTCCGACGATCTGGCCGTGCGAGGCGCCGATCGCGCCACGCACGCCGATCTCCCGGGTGCGTTGGGAAACGTCGTAGGCCAGCACGCCGTAGATGCCGAGGGAGGACAGGAAGAGCGCCAGGCCGGCGAAGGCCGCGAGCAGCAGCATGACGGCCCGGCGGTTGTCGAAGGACGAACCGACGGCCTTTTCCATGGAGCCCGCATCGTAGACAAAAATCGTCGGGTCGATCTCCTTCAGCTTCGAGCGCAGCGCCGGGATCAGTTCCTCGGCCGGCCGGCTCGTGCGCAGGAAGAGGGACGCCCCGCCCGGCCGCGCGCCCTGCGGCACGACCTGGTAGATGAACGGGTTGCCGCTCTTCTCCTCCAAGCCGTTGTGGGGAATGTCCTTCACGATGCCGATGATGGTCGGCCAGTCCTCCGGCTTTTCCGGCCGCGGGCCGAAGGCGAAACGCCCGCCGAGGGCCGAGCCGTTCGGGAAGTAGCGTTTGGCGAAACTCTCGTCCACGACGAAGACGCGCCGCTTGGGATCGCGGTCCGCTTCCTCGTAGAAGCGGCCCTCGAGCACCTTCAGGCCCAGGGTCTCGGCATAACCGGGTGTCACCTGCACGCGGAAGGCGCCGGGTTGCGGGGAGCCGGGAGGCAGGGTGTCCTGCTCGAGCGTGAAGGCGTTGATCGGCAGACCGCCCTGGAACGGCGTGGAGGCCGACAGTGCGAGGGAGGTCACGCCCGGGATCTCCAGCATGGCCTGCCGCAGGCGCTCCTGGAACTTGTCCGCCGCCTCCGCGGTGGCCCGGTGGGCCTGCGGGATGACGATGCGCGCGGTCACCACGCCTTTGGGATCGAATCCCGGGTGGACCGCGAGGGCCTTGGCAAAGCTGTGGACGAGCAGGCCCGCGCCGGTGAGGAGCACCAGGGCGACCGCCACCTGCACCACGACCAGCATGCTGCTCAGGGCCCGCACCCCGCGCCCGGAGGAGGCGCTGCGGGAGCTGCTCTGGATGATCTCGGCGAGGTTGGTGCGCAGGATGTGAAACACGGGGATGAGGCCGATCAACAGGCCGATCACGACCGTCAGCCCGACGGCGAAGCCCAGCACCCGCATGTCCAGGGTCGCGGGCAGGGACTGCGGCAGCATCTTGGCCAGGTAGAAATTGCTCGCGCGCAGCGCGCCCCAGGCCACCGCGAGTCCCAGCGCGGCGCCAAGCACGGTGAGCAGCAGGCTTTCCAGCATGAGCTGGCGGGCGATCAGGCCGCGGCTGGCGCCGAGGGCCGAGCGGATCGCGAGTTCCGACTGGCGGGCGTTGGCGCGCACCAGCAGCAGGTTGGCGACGTTGACGCAGCCGATGAGCAGCACGAAGGCCACGCCGCCCTGCAGCATGAGCAGGGTGTTCCGCACGGGCTTCACCCGCTGTTCCTGCACGCCGCCGACGTTCATGGTCATGCCGGAGCGCTCGGCGAAGGCCTTGACCTGCGGCGGAGAGGCATCCACGTAGCGTTTTTCAAGGGTCTTGGCCTCGGCATCGGCCTGGCCGGCGAGCGCGCCGGGCTTGAGGCGGCCGAACAAATTGAGGCCCACGCCGTAGCGCCCCTGGGGATTCTCCGCCTGCGGCGGCCAGGAAAGCGGGGTCACGTATTTGACGCGCGCATCCCAGGCCTCGAACACCCGCGGCGCCACGCCGATCACCTTGAAGGTCTCGCCATTCAGCCGGAGCTCCTTGCCGATCACGCCGGGATCCTCGGCAAACTGGGTGCGCCAGAAGCTCTGGGTCAGCACGACCACCTTGTCGTTGCCCGGCTTGCTCTGCTCCTTCGTGAAAAACTCACCGAGCAGCGGCTGCACCCGCAGGATCGTGAACATTTCCGCCGTCGCGCGGGCCATGTCCAGGCGCACCGGCGACTCGTCAGGACCGAACATCTGCTGGCCGAAATTCCACAGCCCGATGGTCTCGTAGGACGACGCATTCTGGGAGTAATCGAGGTAGATCGGCACGTTGGCCGGCATCTTGTTGAGGCCCGCCTTCGCCGCCGAGGTGTAGAGTTCGACGATCTGCGTCGGTTCATGAAACGGGAGCGGCTTCAGCATCAGGGAATAGACCGTGGAGAAGATCGCCGTGGTGGCGCCGATGCACAGGGCCAGGGTCAGCAGCGTGGTGGCCGTCATGCCCCGGCCTTTCCAAAGCAGGCGAAAGGCATGGCGCAAATCCCCGGTGATGCCGGTCAGCAGACCGCCGGATCCCGGAATGGAGTCGGTGTGTGTGGACATGGTTGGGATAACCCGGTGAAACGGCGGAAAGTTACAGGGATAATGCGGCGGCACAACCCCCGATCCTCCACGGGGCCGCCGCGGTCCTTTTAGCGGCTGGAACCAGCCCCCGGGGCCGATGTATTATCCTGACATGGATCTCACCCCGGTCATTTCCCGGATCTGCGACCAGGCGGATGCCTTTCTCGCCGGCGTCACCAGGCGCGACGAGGCGAAGGCCGGGATCGCCGAATACCTGACCATGCACCATGCCGGCCTCTCCCCGGCGGACCGCACGGTCGTGACCGAACGGGTCATGCGCGTGCTGGAACAGGAGGGCTTTTTCGAGCGCGACGCCGGCGGCGAGGAATGACGCCGCGCCTGGCCGTCACCGCCTCGGGAGCAAGGCCTCACGGATGGCGGCGGCCAGGATCTCCATCGTGAAGGGCTTGTTGACGACCTCGCGGATGTTCAGCCCGATCGCGGCCCGCGAGTCGAGCGGACGGCCGTATCCGGTCAGCAACACGGCCGGCAGGTCCGGCCGGAGCAGGATCGCGGCCCGGATCAGGTCGATGCCGGTCATGTCGGGCATGCTGTAATCCGTCATCAGCAGGTCGAAGCCGGCGGGGTCCTGCCGCAGGTGTTCCAGGGCCGCGCGGGGGCCGTTGCAGGCCGTCACCCGGTAGCCCAGCCGGGGGAGCATGACCTTGGCCACCTCGATGATGGGCGTCTCATCATCGACAAAAAGGATGTGCTGGTTCTGCCCGGCGTCGGCCGCTCCGGCCGGCTTCTGGGCCGGCGCGACGCTGTCCTCCTGCACGGGGAAGTAGAGCCGGAAGGTCGTGCCCTGGCCCGGCCGGCTCACGACGGTGATCGCGCCGCGGTGCGCCTCCACGATCCCGTGCACGACGGCCAGGCCCAGCCCGGTGCCGTCGCCCACCCCCTTGGTCGTGAAAAACGGCTCGTAGATGCGCTGCAGGGTGGCCGCATCCATGCCATGACCCGTGTCCGCCACCCCCAGCCGGACATAACGGCCCGGGGGCAGGGTTGGTTTCGAGCCGCTGTCATCCTCCGGCAGCGAGACCACGGCCAGGGTCACCTGCAGGGTGCCGCCCCCCTGTCGCATGGCGTGCTGCGCGTTCGTGCAGAGATTGACCACCACCTGGTGGATCTGGGTGGGATCAGCCAGCACCGGCGGCAGATCGCGGGCCGCCTCCATTTCCAGGCGGACCGCGGGCGGCAGCGTGACCTCCATGAGCCGGGCCGCCTCGGCGACGATGGCCCCCAGGTTGATCACCCGGCGTTCCTGCTCGCGCTGGCGGCTGAACATCAGGATCTGCTGCACCAGGTCCTTGGCGCGGTTGCTGGCGACGAGGATCTGGGAGACCTTGCCCTGCCCCTCATGCCCGGGCGCCAGCTGCAGCTTCAGCAGCTGGGCGTTGCCGAGGATGGCGGCGAGGATGTTGTTGAAATCGTGCGCGATGCCCCCGGCAAGCGTGCCGATGGCCTGCAGCTTCTGCGCCTGCCGGAGCTCCTCCTCAAGCTTGCGCCGATGCTCCTCCGCCTGCCGGCGCTCGGTGACGTCGCGCACCATCACCAGCAGGCGGCCGTCCTGCAGCAGCTTGGTGCTGGTCTCCCCGGGGAAGACCGTGCCGTCCCGGCGGTGGAAACGATAGGTGCTGAAGCGCAGCCCCTCGCGCTGCAGTTCCGCCAGGCAGTGGCGCAGATGCTCGTGATCCTCCGGCGCGATGAGGTCGAAGGCGCCCCGCGCCAGCAGTTCGTCGCGGGTGAAGCCCGTGATGCTGGCCGCGTGCCGGTTGGCGTCCACCAGCCGGCCGTCCGCCGCGCACAGAAAGATGGCGTCGTTGGCCTGCTCGAACAGCTCGCGATAATTCTGCTCGCTGCGGGCCAGCGCCTCCGCGTTGCGGCGCCGCTCGGTGATGTCGGTCAGGCTGCCGCGAATGAGCGTGCGCCCCTGGGCGGGCAGGCGCGCCAGCCGGACCTCGCAGGGAATCTCCCGGCCGGTGTGGCTGCGGTGCACCCATTCAAACGTCGGCGTGGCCCCGGCCACCGCCTGCGCCACGTAAGCCCGGGCGCTTTCCGCCGACCGCCGCCCGTCCGGCTGGAATTCCGGGCTCAGGTCCGCCGGGCCGAAGCGGCTCAATTGGTCCGGCGGCATCTCGAAGAGCTGCTCGGCCTGGCGGTTGTAGTCGACAAAGCGGCCCTGCTCCAGGTCCAGCACCACGATGGCCTCGGGCGCGTTCTGGATCAGCAGCCGGTAGCGCGCCTCGCTCTCCCGCAGCGCGGCCTCGGCTTCCTGCCGGTCCGTCACGTCAAGCAGCGTCCCGATGACGGCGGGCCGGCCAAGGTAGTCGATGCGGCTGCCAAAGACCTCCAGCTGCAGCGGCCAGCCGTAGGCATGCAGGCCGCGGAAGGAATAGTTCAGCCCGGTGATCTCGCCCTTCAGCCGGCGGTCAAGGTTCTCCTGCACCAGCGCGCGGTCCGACGCCGCCACGAGGTCCGGCACCGTCAGCTTGCCGATGATGTCCCCCGCGGGATAACCGAAGATCTCCGCCAGCCGCGGGTTCACGTAGACGAAGCGGTTGTCCTGCACGAGATATACGCCGACGAGCGACTGCTCGACGAGCGAGCGGAACTGCGGTTCGCCGGCCCAGCGCAGGCTCTCGTTCAGCTGCAGGGCGCGCAGGTAATGGCGCACCAGCAGCACCAGCAATCCCGCGGTCACCCACACGAATCCCAGGCCCTTGGCCGTCTGCCACAGGTCGGTTGCCGCGGGCGCCCCGGTCTGCCGGGCCACGACCAGGTCCGAGGCCACAATCCAGACGGAACCCAGCACCGCGTAGATGCCGGCCACCTTGCCGGCCATCAACCAGATGGATGCGGGCCGCCGGGCGGGCGTCATCGGGCTGGTGGGGAGTGGATGCATGCGGGGTGCAGGGAACGTGCTGGCGCCGGACCCGGACCTTAATGGCCATCGGGTCGGGGCGTGCAAGACCAGAGCAGGCGCCGCGCCGGTGACTTGACCCGGGGGCGGCGCTGGCGATGGTGGAACCGTCCCGCATGACCTCCCCGCTCCTCTCCGCCCCGCCCGCCCGGTGCGTGCTGCTCGCCTTCAACGCCAGCAACCAGCTCGCCGTGCGCCCGGCCGGCCACCGGCTGGACCACGCGTTTGCCGGGGTCGATGAAGCCGCGGCCACCGCGCGGCTGCAGGCGGATTTCCCGACACACACGCCGCCCGCCGAGCAGTTCACCTGCCCGACCGGGGACCAGTCCGTCCGGGTTTTCTTCACCCAGGTGCAGGGCGCGCCCGCCGGCGACGAGGTGGGCTTTCGCACGCTCGAGGAACTGGCGGCCGCCCGGACCACGCTGACGCCCGCGCTCGCCGCGGTGCTGGACGGGCTGGAGCCGCACCTCATCGAGATCCCCTACCTGCACCTCGGCGAGAACGACTACATCTACCGCTTCCGGGTCGAACGGGACCGCAACCGCGACATCTACCAGCAGGACGAGGCGGCCCGCGGTCTCTACCAAAGCCGGCTCTGCGAGGCCATCAAGGCCCTGGCCCGCACCAACGAGCGCTCCGCCACCGGGCCCGCCCGGCTTGATTTCGGCGCCGTCTGCTACGTCATCCCCAGTCATTTCGGCTTCTGCCTCGGCGTGAAGAATGCCATCGAGCGCGCCTACGAGACCCTCGCCGAGAATCCCGGCCGCCGCGTCTTCATGCTGAGCGAGCTGATCCACAATCCGTTCGTCAACGAGGACCTCCTGCGGCGCGGGCTCCGCTTCCTGCAGACCGACAAGGGCCAGCCCTTCGACACCCGCGGCCGGGTCGCGACGGCCGGCGGCGCGGAGCCCCTGCTCTGGAACACCCTCACCGGCCAGGACATCGTCATCATCCCCGCCTTCGGCGCCACCGACGAGGACAAGAAGAAACTCATCCGCAAGGGCATCCGCGTCGCCCAGTTCGACGCCACCTGCATGCTCGTGGAAAAGGTCTGGAAGGCCGCGCGCACCTTCGGGCGCGAGGGTTACACGGTGGTCATCCACGGCAAGAGCGAGCACGAGGAGACCAAGGCCACCTTCTCCAACACCCGGCGCCACGCGCCCTCGATCATCATCCGCAACCTCGAGGAGGCCCGCCTGCTGGGCGACTACATCGCGGCGCCGACCGGGGAAAAGCGCGCCGCGCTGCTGGTCCGGTTCGCCGGCCTGCACACCCCGGGGCTGGACCCGGCCCGGCACCTCGACCGCATCGCCGTCGTCAACCAGACCACCCTGCTCATGAACGAGACCGCCGCGATCATCGACTACTTCAAGTCGGTCTTCGTGGCCAAATACGGCGAGGCCGCCGGGCCCGCGCACGTCGGTGGCGCCGGCAAGAAGGACACCCTGTGCTACGCGACCCAGGTCAACCAGGACGCGCTCCAGCGCGCGCTCGCCGAGCCGCTGGACGCCGCCTTCATCCTCGGGGGCAAGAACAGCTCCAACACCTACCAGCTCTACCGGCTGTGCGAGCAGAGGCTCGGCAACCGCGCCTTTTTCATCCAGTCGGAGGCCAACATCCGCTCCCGGGACGAGATCGAGCACTACGTCTTCCCCACCGGCGGCCACGGCAAGGGCGGCCACACGGAGATCCACCCGCTCTGGCCGCGGGACGATGCCCCGAAGCGCGTGCTGATCACCGGCGGCGCCTCCTGCCCCGACGGGCTCGTCCAGCAGGTGGTCACCCGGATCAACTCCTTCTTCCCGCCCTCGCGGCTGCACGGCATCGAGACCGTGCTCGCCGGGCTGGATCCGCTCAGAACTTGATGCTGACGCCGCCGCGCACGCCGACCGAGCTGCCCAGGTCGATGCGCGCCGTGCGGCTGCCGACCGACTGGTCGAAGCCGTCGAACTTCTGGGCGGTGAAGCCGCCAAACAGGCCGGTGCGCTCGGTGGCGACCCACTCCAGGTTCAGGTCGGCATAATAGCCGCTGAGAAACTTCGTCTCCGAGGTCTGCTCGGTGCCGATCACGGAGCCGATGGTGATGCCCTCGAGGTCCGGCACCCGGAAGGTCTCGGTCACGCTGTAGGTGGTGCCGGTGTAGGCGCCCGCCACGCCGAGGCTGGCGCTCACGCCGAGGCGGGTGCTCAGCTGCGTGCGGATGGTCGGCCCGAGGCGCACCATGAAGTAGGCGCCCTTGACCTGCCAGTTGCCGTCCACCTCGACGCCGTGGGGCGTGGAACTCTCCTCGTGCGAGAGCGGCGCGGCGACGATCGGCACCGTGGTCTCCAGCCCGTCCGTGCGCAGGACCTCGCCGGAGCTGCTCAGGTAGTCGTCGAACGACGGGGCAAAATACGGCGCCGGCGGCACGGTCGCCCCGCCCAGCGAATAATAATCGGTCCGGGTGTTGAGTGTCGAGGTGACGGAGCCCGCCGTCTTGCTGTTGATGCCGTTGAGCGTGATGCCGGCGAGCACGCCCCACTGCAGGCGGTTGGCGGGCTTGGAAAAATGGCGGACATACTGGAACTCGACGCCGGCCGAGGCGCCCGATTCCTTCAGGGCGCTGGCGCCCTCGCTGGTGGCGCTGTAGCTGCTGAAGGCGATGCGACCGTCCCCGGTCAGCTGTTTGTCCGAGCCGTAGCCCCAGTTGCGGGTCAGGCCCGGGGTATAGGCCAGGAAATCACCCGTCTGCAGGAGGACATCCTCGGTGACGTTCGTGCCGTCGGGGTTGAGGACCGGATTGCCGGACGAATCCGTGACGTTCACCTTGATCGTGCTGAGGATCGGGTAGCGGCCGCCGGGCGTCGTGATGACGTTGCCGTTGGCATCCTTCTCGTCGAGGCGGGGCACATCGGCGCGCACGGCGCCGTTATCATAGACCCGGTCGACGGAACCGTCGGCGATGGGCGCGACCACCGATTCAAACGCCACCGTGCCAAGGTTGCCGAAAGCCACCTTCCCGCCGGAATTGAGCATGCGGAAGCCGACGGAAACCGTGGTTTTCGGCACATACCACTGGGTCGAGTCCGACATGAGCTTTTCCAGGCGTTCTTCCTCGCTGCTGCTGGTCTGGGCCGTGACGGCGGCCGGGGCGGCAAGGAGGGTGAGTGCGACGAGGGGAAGAAGCGGACGGAGGGTCATGAAGGAAAAGGGCATAGGGTCGGGCTGGGCCCTTGGAAAGGCCAAATTGAGCAAGGTTCCATCGGGCGGTCAGGCCTTTTCCTTGGCCTCCGGCTGGATCATGCCGGCCTTGATCATGCCCTTCTTGAGATCCTCCGCCTTCTGTTCGAGCTCGGTCTCCTTCTCCTGCTGGGCCTGCATCTTCTCGAAAAGGGCGGTCTCGCTCGCGTTGAGGAACTCCTCCCGCTCCTGCTGGGCGGCACGCTGCTCCTTGATGGAGGCTTCCTGCCGGTCGAGCTCCTCCTTGAGCTTGGTCAGGGCCGCGAGTTCCTCGGCGCTGCCCGAGCCCCCGCCCTGCGCCGGCTTCTCCTTGCGCATGGCGTCGATGACCTTCTCGCGGGCCTGCAAGAGCGCTTCGGTCTCGGCCAGCGCACGGTCGCGCTCGGCCAGCTTGTTCTCCGCCTCGGCGAGGGCCATCTCGCGCTCGGCCGCCTTGGCCTCCAGGGCGCGCAGGGCCTTTTCCAGCGACTCGACCTGCGAGCCGCTCAGCGTCGGCGTGCCGCCCCAGGGCGGCCGCGACTGCGACATGATCGTGTTGATCGACTTGCGCGCCTCGGCCGTGGCCTGGCTGGCCTCCTGCGCCCGCTGGAGCGGGCTGGGCCGGCGCGGCAGCACGAGCGGCTTGATGCCGCCGGGCTTGGGCGGAAACTTGATGTCACCCGGCGGCGGGAAAGCCGGGCCGGGCATCGCCGACTTCGGCGGTGGCGGGAAGGAAGGAGGCGCCGGAGGCGTCGGCGCCCCGGCAGGTGATGGCGTCTGCGGATCCACGAAAGAAATGTGCCCGGATCAGCCCTTGCCGAAAAGCCGGCCAAAGAGTCCGCCCTTCTTCGGCTCGCCGGCCGCCGGGGTGGCGGCCGCCTTGGCCGAGACCTTGAGGACCGCCGAGGTCAGCTTCACGGCGATGGCCTCGCGGGCCGGATCGTTGATCACGACAAAATAGCGCTCGTAGGTGCCGCCGTCCTCCAGGTGCTTCACGAGGGCGGGCTGCTGGTCCTTGAACCAGTCCAGGGCGGCGTTGAGCGTCACCCGCAGGCCGGACTCAAGCTTCTCGACCTGGTCCTTCGTCAGCGACTTCGCCGCGGCGGCATCCGCCGGGCTGAGCTTGGCGCCGTAAGCCTTGGCGAGGCCGAGCTGCTCGGGCCGCGGCAGGCCGGCGGAGATCAGGCCGATGGCCTCGGGCAGGTGCAGGCCGGTGGAGCCCTTGCGGAAAGGCAGGAACTGGCCGATGCCCTCCTCATCCCCGTGGGTCAGCGCGTTCAGCGCGTTGCGGAAATCACCGCCGAGCACCACGCGGGTGGCCATCTGCTGGCCGAGATTGGCGAACTCGCCGATGGTCTTCACGCCCTCGGAGGCGCACACGACGCGGGTGCCTTCGCTGAAATTGGCCAGGGCCATCGGATAGGCCGCGGGGATGTTGAGCCGGGACAGCGTCTTGAGGATGGGGTTGTCCTTGGCCGCCGTCTTCTCGACCTCGGCCACCATGTCGCCAAACGGGTCATCAAAGGCGAGCGTCTCCTTGAGGATGCCGATGAGGTGGTCCGCCTTGTCGGCGTTGCCCGCGATCTCGGGCAGCATCAGGAGCTCCTCGTAGGCGAACTCGATGTATTTGGACGGCTTCTCGTCCTCGGCCTTGTGCGGCCATTCCTTGGTGTCGAGGTTCTGCGCGAGGCTGATCAGCGAGGTGTCCGCCATGATGGAGTGGCGGAATTTCTTGCGGATATCATCCCATTCGGAGCTGGTGAACTTGGCCATGGTGACGGGTGTGGGTTGTTGTTAAGGTCAGGCCGGCGGGGCGTTCTCGATGATCTCGGTGGCGAGCTTCATGTAATCGTTGGCCACGCTGTCCTCCTCGTTGCCCTCGGTGCCGACGAGAAACACCGGGAGGCCGAGGGTGACGGCGCGGCGGACGATCATGGCGTCGCGGATCTGCGTGGTGCAGATCTTCGCCGCCGGGGCGCAGCCGCGCTTCTGGGTCTTGAATTGGTTCAACCGAAGCTGCATGCGCATCTTCGGCACCTCGATGTCGGTGTTCGCCTTGATCGAGTTGAAGACAATGCCGTAGATCTGCGCCGCCGGGCCCATGGCCGTGGTGCGGAAACTTGCCGAGGCCTGCTGGAAGCGCAGCATCTTCTCCACGAGCAGCGTGAAGCCGATGAGGCTCAGCGCGTCGGGATTGGAGGGCACGTAGATCTCACCGGCGCAATACACGCCGTTCTGCGAGGCGCGCAGGACGTTCGGCGGGCAGTCGAAGAGGATGAAGTCGTAGTTGCTCTCGATCTCGGCGAGCTGCTCCTGGAAGATCACGTAGGAGGGGCGCTTCGGGTCCGGTTTGTATTCGCCCTCAAGGTCCACGAGGTTGAAGGTCGTCGGGACGAGGTCGAGACCGGGCAGCAGCTTCTCGCCGTCCTTGCCCTCGACCACGTCCTTGATGACGCAGTCCTTGAGGCGGGCCGTGCCGGGATCGAAGATCGAGTAGACCGAACCGGTGCCGGTGGCGTTGATCTTGTTCCAACGCTCCAGCTTCATCAGCCAGATGCTGGCGTTGGACTGCGTGTCAAAATCCATCAACAGAACACGCATGCCGCGGCGTGCGAGACTGGCAGCTGTATTTACGATCAGCGAGGTCTTGCCGACACCGCCCTTGTAGTTGAGGAAGGCTATCTTGCGCGCCATTGGTGTAGTGGTATTATGCGGCGATACCATGGCACCGGACA
>JAYRDK010000045.1:7275-31406 GCA_041909435.1 Lacunisphaera sp. | reverse complement strand
CGCACCAGGCGCCTGATCAGATCCGCTCACCGTCCTTCATCCGCGCCGCCCGGCGCGGGCGGCGTGAGCTCGCCCTACCTCCCCACTTCCGCTTCCTCCTTCTCCCTCAGAAAACAAGACCATTGCTACATTGGGAACAGGTCGTCACCCGGCTTTGACAATGCCGCGCTCGACAAAATACCGGTTCCGCGGTGTCATAACCGCATGTCACCCACGCTGAGAAAGTTCTTTGTCCTGTTCTCCGTTCTCTTCGCCGCCTCGATCGGCTCCGCCCAGATCGCCTACACCGGCGGCAACTACACGCAGGATTTCAACACCCTGCCTTCCACCGGCACGTTCACCTTCACCGGAGTCGGGCCGTTCGCGCTCAACACCGCGCCGGTCAACGCCACCGGCCTCGCCGGGTGGAGCTTCGCCAAGAACAGCGGCTCCGGCGCCAACGCCCTGTTCTTTTTCGGCACCGGCAGTTCCAATACCGGGGGCATGTATTCCTTCGGTGCGGCCGCCGCCGGTGAGCGCGCTCTCGGCTCCCTCTTGAGCGGCACCGTCGGTTCCGCCATGGGCGTTACCTTCGTCAACAACACCGGCGCGACGATCTCCGAGTTCACCGTGACCTACACCGGCGAGCAATGGCGTTACGGCGGCACCACCGGCACCGACCGGCTGGTCTTCGAATATGCCGTGGGCGGTTCGTCCATCACCAGCGGCGCGTTCACGGCCGCCACCGCGCTGGACTTTTCCTCCCCGGTCCACGGCACCGGCACCGCGGCCGGTGGCACCACCGGCGCCCTCAACGGCAACGCCCTGGCCAACACCGCCTACATTTCCGCCACCGTCACCGGCCTGAACTGGACCGCCGGCCAGACCCTCGTGCTGCGCTGGAGCGACTTCAACGTCACCGGCAGCGACGACGGCCTCGCCATCGACGACCTGACCTTCTCCACCCCGTCCAGCCCCGGCGGCGCCAAACCCGCGGTCATCGCCACGATCCCCGCCAACGGCGCCGTGAACCTCTCCCCCGCGACCGCGCTCACCATCAACTTCAACATGCCGGTCACCGCCACCGGCGCCTGGGCCGCAATCACCGGCTCGATCAGCGGCCCGCACCTCGCGACCTTCACCGGCGGCCCGACCTCCTACACGGTGACGCCGACGCCGGCCTTCGCCGAGGGCGAGACCGTCACGGTCACCGTCCTTGCCAGCCAGATCACCGACGCCGCCACCGGCACCAAGCAGCCCGACGCGGACCAGACCTTCACCTTCAACACGCTTTCCACCACGCCGCTGCCGATCCACACGATCCAGGGTGCCGGCACCACCAGCGGTTATGTCGGCCAGGTCCAGAGCATCCAGGGCGTGGTCACGGCCACGTTCCAGGGCCCCGGCGGCCTGGGCGGCTTCTACGTGCAGGAGCCGGAGGCGAACTATGACGCCGACCCCGCCACCTCCGAGGGCATGTTTGTCTTCAACAACAGCTTCACGGTGAACGTCGGCGACGTGGTCAAGGTCACCGGCACCGTCGCCGAGTTCGGCACCGCCCCGACGACGCAGACCGAGCTCACGAGCGTGAGTTTCGTGACCAAGCTCGGCACCGCCGACCTGCCCGCGCCGGTCGAGGTCACGCTGCCGTTCAGCAGCTTCACCGCGGCCGAGCGTTACGAGGGCATGCGCGTCACGCTGCCGCAGAGCCTGACGGTCACCGACACGCAGGACCTCGGCCACTTCGGCGAGTTCATCCTCAGCCTCGGCCGGCTCCCGAACCCGACCAACATCGTGGCGCCGGGCGCCCCCGCCGTGCTGCAGGGCATGGCCAACCAGCTCAACCAGATCATGGTCGATGACGGCGTCGGCTCGGCCTACCCCAGCCCGACGCCCTTCCTCGCCGACAGCAACGGCCGCGGCCTGACCCGCCGCACCGGCAGCACCGCCACGGGCGTCACCGGCATCCTCGACGAGAAATTCGGCAGCTACGTCATCGAGCCCACCGTGCCGATCGCCTTCACCGACGCCAACCCGCGCACCGATGCCCCGGCCCTGCCCGGCTCGCTGCGCGTCGTCATCGGCAACGTCCTCAACTATTTCAACGGCGACGGCCTGGGCGGCGGTTTCCCGACCTCGCGCGGCGCCGACAGCCTCGTCGAGTTCCAGCGCCAGCGCGCGAAGATCATCGCCGGCATCATCGGCCTCGCCCCCGACATCATGGGCCTGACCGAGGTCGAGAACGACGGTTACGGTCCCACCAGCGCGCTCGCCGACCTCGTCAACGACCTCAACGCCGCCGCCCCGGCGGGCACCACCTACGCCTTCGTCGACGCCTCGGCCGTCGACATCGTCACGGACCAGATCCACTGCGCCTTCATCTACCGCGTCCAGACCGTGGCCCCGGTGGGCAACCCGGCCATGCTGAACAACCCCTACTTCAACGGCCTCGCCCGCAACCCGCTCGCCCAGACCTTCGAGCAACTCGCCAGCGGCGAGCGGTTCACGGCCAGCATCAACCACTTCAAGTCGAAGGGCAGCGCCTCCACCGGCGCCGCCGCCACCGACGGCATCGTGCCCAACCCCAACAACGACCAGGGCGACGGCCAGGGGGCCAGCAATTATCTCCGCACGCGTCAGGCCCAGGCGCTCGTGGCTTGGCTCGCGACCGACCCGACCGGCAGCGGCGACCCCGACTTCCTCATCCTCGGCGACCTCAACGCCTACGCCAAGGAAGACCCCATCGCGGCGCTGGAGAACGGCGGCTACATCAACCTCACGGAGCTGTTTGAAGGACCCGGCGGTTATTCCTACGCCTTCGACGGCGAGTTCGGCCACCTGGATCACGCCCTCGCCAACGCGCACCTCGCCGAGCAGGTCGCCAGCGCCGCGACCTGGCACGTGAACTCCGACGAGCCGGTCTACTACGACTACAACGTGGAAAACAAAAACGCCGCGCAGCAGGCCGTGAACACCGGCGGGCCCTACCGCTACTCGGATCACGACCCGGTGGTCGTCACGCTCAACCTGCACCCCGAATACGCCGCCCCGACCTTCACCCTGCAGCCGACGGCGCAGACGGTTGTGCTCGGCAGCCCGGTCACCTTCACCGCGGCCGCCACCGGTTACCCCCTGCCGACGCTCAAGTGGCAGAAGAACGGCACCGACCTCCCAAGCGCCACCGGCGACACCTTCACCATCACCGCCACCACGATGGGTGATGCCGGCAGCTACACCGCCGTGGCCACCAACTCGCAGGGCAGCGCCACCAGCACCGCGGCCGTCCTGGTCGTGCAGGACGTCACGCCCCCGGTGCTGACCCTGCCCGCCAGCCAGACCGTCGAGGCCACCGGCCCCGCCGGCGCGGTGGCGACCTTCACGGGCACCGCGGTCGACAATGTCGACGGCCCCGTGCCGGTGACCTTCAGCCCCGCCTCGGGCAGCACCTTCCCGCTCGGCACAAGCACGGTGACCGCCAGCGCGACCGATGCCGCCGGCAACGCCGCCACCGGCAGCTTCACCATCACGGTCGTCGACACGACGGCGCCCGTCTTCACCAGCCTCACGGCCTCGGCGACCTCCCTGTGGCCGGCCAATCACAAGCTGGTGGCCGTCACCCTCACCGCCGCGGCGACCGACACCGCGGGCGCGCCGGTGACGTTCAAGATCCTGTCCGCCACGAGCAGCGAGCCCGACAACGGCCTCGGCGACGGCGACACCGCGGGCGACATCGTGATCACCGGCGCGATGACGCTCAACCTGCGCGCCGAGCGCTCGGGCACCGGCCCGGGCCGGGTCTACACCATCACGGTCGAGGCGCGCGACGCGGCGGGCAACACCAGCACGCGCACCGTCACGGTCAGCGTGCCGCACAGCAAGTGACCTGAGGTTTCCGAACAAGGCAGGGCGGAGCGGCCCGCTCCGCCGCCGGGGCGGCATCATGCTTCCGGCGCACCGGGCCGGTGCGCCCTACCCGTCGCAAAAGGCGCGTGTGCCCCACGCGCCTTTTTTATGTCCGCGCCAGCCTGGGTTGAGACCAAGGGGTGATGGTCTGATGTCTGAAGGTGGGAGGGGCTTTATGCCCCGACTTCTGGTCCCGCCGGCATGACCAAGCCGGCTTTTGCTTTGCGCCTTCGCGGCTTCGCGTGAAACCATCCGGTCGTGAAACTCATCCGCCACCTCACCCCCGCCGGCCCCGCCTGGGCCGCCCTGCAACCCGACGGTTCCGCCCGAGCGATCGCCGGCGACATCCTCGCTGACTTCAAGGTCACCGACCAGGTGGTGAAGCCCGGCAAGCGGCTCGCGCCGCTGCAGCCATCCAACCTCCTCTGCATCGGGCTCAACTACAAGAAGCACGCGGCCGAGAGCAACAACCCGCCCCCGCCGCATCCCGTCCTCTTCATCAAGAACACCGCGAGCGTGCAAAACCCCGGCGACCCGATCGAGATCCCGGTGAAGCTCCCGAGCAAGAAGGTCGATTACGAGTGCGAGCTCGCCATCGTCATCGGCCGGAAGTGCAAGAACGTCAGCAAGGCCGACGCGCTCAATCACGTCCTCGGCTACACCTGCGCCAACGATGTCAGCGCCCGCGACTGGCAGCGCGACGGCGGCGGCGGCCAGTGGTGCCAGGGCAAGAGCTTCGACACCTTCTGCCCGCTCGGCCCGGTGCTCGTGACCAAGGACGAGATCCCCAACCCGAACGCCCTCCGCATCAAGACCGTGCTCAACGGCGAGGTCATGCAGGACTGGAACACCGACGACATGATCTTCGACGTGCCGACGCTCATCGCCTTCCTCAGCGCCAGCAAGACGCTGCTGCCCGGCACGGTGATCCTCACCGGCACGCCGCACGGCGTGGGTTTCGCGCGCAACCCGCCCGTCTGGCTGAAGGCCGGCGACACGGTGAGCATCGAGATCGAGCAGATCGGCACGCTCACCAACCCGGTGGTGAACGAGCCAGGCGTTTAACCACTAATGAACACTAAGGACTCACTAATAGGGACCCTAGGTCCCCACTTTTTGATTAGTGCCCCATTAGTGTGGATTAGTGGTTAAAAAGTCCGGTCTGCTTCCGTGATTTCCCGATGAAGAAAACCAACATCACCAAACTGAAGTGGGAGAAGTGGAAATCCCCCAAGGGCAGGTTCGCGCAATCCTACAAGAACATCTCCGGCGCCCTCGGCGACGTGCCCCGAGGCTGGCCGAAAAAGGGCCACCCGTTCAACCTTGAGCTGGTCCGCCTTCCGCCGGGCAAGGTGGCGTGCCCGTTCCACTCGCATCTCTTCCAGTGGGAGATGTATGTGATCGTCAGCGGCACCGGCATCGCGCGCGGCGGAAAGTCCCGCCAGAAGGTCCAGGCTGGCGATGCCTTCATGCATCCGCCCGGCGAGGCGCACCAACTGATCAACACGGGGAAAAAGCCTTTGGTCTTCTACATCATCGCCGACAACCCGCCGCGGGATGTCTGCCATTACCCGGATTCGGACAAATGGCTCATCAGCAAGCCGCGAAAGGTCTTCCGCCTCACCGAGGTGGATTACCACGACGGCGAGGAATGATATAATTCGCCGGCGAGGTCGCCCGCGCTCCAGCCGCCCGATCTGGAGCCACGGCGACCTCGCCGTGGAATATCGGGACCAAGCCGCAGGACCGGTCAGCTGTGTCCTCAAAAATCCCGCGGCCGAGATCAGCCGGGTGGGAGGGGCTTTACGCCCCGACATCAACTGTGGCCGGACAAGAAGTCGGGGCATAAAGCCCCTCCCACCGCTCCAGAGCCGAGCGACGAAGGTCAGGCGCCCCTACCAAAAACAACACTGAACCTCAGGCCGCGCGCCGGCGGCGCCGATAAATCGCCGCGCCCGTCAGCGCCAGCGCGCCGGCAATCGCCGCGTAGGCCGAGGGCTCGGGCACGGCCTGGATCTGGAAGGTCGTGAAGGCCGTGTAGACGGAGACGCCGTTGGCCCCCGCCCCGTAGGTGCCGCTCAGGTCGATGAGGGAACTCACGATGTTGTTGAACTCCATGCCCGCCGTGTAGGTGCCGGCCGAAAGGGTGTTCGCCGCGATCTGCAGCTGCACGCTGGTGCCGCTGAAATAAAACGACCCGGGTGCGGTTTCATTGGTCACCTCGTTCCCGCCCCCATCCACCCACAGGCCGATCCGGCCCGTGCCGACCGCATAATTGGTGGTGAACGTGGCGCTGGTCAGCGTCAGCTCCTTGGTCGGGTCGATGAGCATCTTGCCGCCGGACCAGATCACGGGGTTGCTGTCCTGCGTGCCGCTGACAAAGGGCGTGTTGGCAAAGCCGTCGTTCGTGGAGCCGATCAGGTTGGGAATGCCCAGGGTCACGTCCGCAAACCCGCTCGCCGAGATCGTGTAGGTGCCGTCCGGGAAGGCACTGTGCAGCGCGGCCATCGAGACAAAGTTGCCGGTGGGATAGACCGGCGCCTGCCACTCGACCCCGGCCGTATGCTCATACCCGGAATAGACCGTCACGGCGTCGCCCGGTTTCTTGAAGGAAAAGGTGAACGGCGCACCCAGGGTCTGTCCGTTGAGATTGACGACGAATTCATAGGGCGCGGCGCCGTCCAGCCCCGCCGACCCGGCCACGGTCTGCACGTAGTTCACCTGGCGGTCGACCACCACGAGCTCGACGGTCTGGGCCGTCCCGCGTCCCGCCGCGATCAGCATCACGGCCAGCCAAAGCACCGTATTCTTGGTTTTCATGGACCCATTTTAGTTTGCGCGAAAAACCAATACAAAGACCAAGGCGGGGCATATCTTGTCCGGCGACATCATTCCGCCTAATCGCCGGCAGCAAGATGTGACCATGCCGGCTCCGCCCGCGGCGGACCCAAGATCCCCGGAGCAGGTTCCGGGGCATGGTGGAAATGGAGGCAGGACCATCAATCCTGCGGGCGCGCGCCGCGCGCTTCTTCAAACGCGGGGCTGATGGCCCCGCCTCCACCCCGAAATAAAAAAGCCGGGCGCGCGGCCCGGCTTGGTGAAAACGACGCGCGTGAAGCTCAGACCAGCCGCCGGCGGCGGTGAAACATCGCGCCCGCCAGGGCCAGCACGCCGAAGATTTCCGCGTAGGTCGAGGGCTCGGGGATGACCTGGATGCTGATCTTCGTGGCACTGGTGAAGGCGGATACCGAGGTATTGCCTGCGCCCGGCGTATTCGCGAAGTAGTCGATGATGTTGTTGAACTCGAGCTCGATCGACTTGGTGGACGAACCACCGAGGAAGGTGGCCGCCGCGATGTTGTAACTGAGCACGCCATCCGCATCGTTAAAGGACTCGGTGTTCACGCTCGTGTTAAAACTGTCGCCGCTGATTCCGATGTGGTTCGACGAGGCGTTGAAGTTCGTCGCAAACGTGTTCGTCGTGACGGTAAACGTGGTGAACAGGTTGGGATTCACTATCAGCACGCCTCCGCTCCATTGCAGACCCAGGCCGGTATTGGTGCTGATGGTCGCCACAGGGGCATTGGGATAAAGATCGGCATTCGACAGGCTGAGCGGGGAGTTGGCGAAGCTCGAACTCTGGAACGTGTAGGTCCCGCTGCCATAGACCGCGTTGAGGGCGGCTTGATTTAGATAACCCGCGCTCTCAAAATGCCATCCGTCAACATCAGACGTGAGCGTGATAAGCGTCGCGGAGCCGGTGGACGAAACCGCCACGGTCGGCGTGACCGGGAAGCTGCCACTCAAGCCGGTGCCGTCGATGTTCGCCGCCATGATGTAAGGATTGGCTATCAGCGTCGCCGTGGTGGCGTCCGTCTGGTCGTAGTCGACGAGCTTCGTGACAAATAGAAAGTCGATCGTCTGGGCCGAAGCGATGGTCGCCGCCGTCATCGCTGAAAACAGGGCAAGCAGGACACGCGTCGTTTTCATGCGCCAGAAGGACTAACAAAAAACCCGCACCCTACGAGGGTGCAGGTTGTAATCACCATGCCATCCGGCCCTGACGGCCGGTAAAAGCGCGAGCAAGCTCGCTGGCCCACCGCCTAACTCAGGCGGTCTGGCTGGTCTGGCGGGCGGAGCGGTAGAGCCAGGTGATGATGCCGGTGAAAACGAGCAACCCGATGATGATGCCGGGTTTCTCAAAGCTGCTGCCGACCACCGCCAGCGGGGCATCGGAACCGGACACTGCGACCACGCCGGCGAACGCCACGCCGAAGAGGCTCTCGCCGACGATGAAACCGGTCGCGCCCAGCACGCCCATGCGCTTGACGAACTCCGGGTTCTTCTGCCGGCCGGCCCACTTCTCGTAGTAGTGGCCGATGAAGGCGCCGACGGGGATGAGCAGCGTGAGCGCCATCGGCAGGTAGATGCCCATGCCCACGCACAAGGGCGGCAGGCGCATCTTCCCTGATTTGCGCAGGAGCTCGTCGAGGACGACGATGGCGGCGCCGAGCGCCGCGCCCCAGCCGATCAGGTTCCACTGGATGTCGCCGCCGAGCACGCCCTTCGCCAGCGCCGAGATCAGCGCGGCCTGCGGCGCCGCCAGGGCGTTCTCGCCCGCGCCGGGCGCACCGGCGAAACCGAAGGCCTTGTTGAGGAGGTCCAACACCGGCGGGATCACGAGCGAGCCGAAGATCACGCCGTAGATGAGCGCCAGCTGCTGCCGCCACGGCGTGGCGCCGACCAGCTGGCCGGTCTTGAGGTCCTGCAGGTTGTCATTCGAGATCGTCGCGATGGAGAAAACGATCGCCGTCGTGAAAAGCGCGTAGGCCACCAGCGCCTTGGTCTGCTCCGGGTTGCCGCCATGACCATAGACCATCACGAGCAGCAGCGAGGCGCCGATGACGGCGAGGATGCCCACGCCCGACACCGGGCTGTTGGAGGCGCCGATCAGGCCCGCCATGTAACCGCAGACACAGGCGATGACGGCGCCGATGGCCACGACGTAGACCAGGCTGCCGAGGATCGTGGGCCCGATGCCGGACTCGATCGCGGTGCCGGAGGCGAAATACCACAGCAGGCCGGCGATGGGCACCAGCATCGCGACGATGGTGCCGCCCACGACGCCGATGGGCAGGTCGCGCTCGGTCAGCGGCAGCTCGCTGCCGGCCGAACGGGCCTTGGACGCCGCCATGGCGGAGCGGATGCCCTTGATGATCGGGCCGATGATGCGGAACAGGCTCCACAGCGCCGCGACGCCGATCACGCCGGCGCCGATGAAACGCACCTCGCTGCGGAAGGTCGTGTTGACGAGGCCGGCGACATTGTCACCCACCCCGTGCTGGGCCGTGAGCCAGGGCACGAGGCCCGCCCAGGCGATGAGCATGCCGACCAGCATCGCGATGCCGACCGACAGGCCGACGAGGTGACCGACACCGATCAGCGCCAGCGACAGGCTCGTCGAGACCGCCGTGGCACCCGAACCGATCTTGAAGGCATGCGCCACGTCGGCGGCAGCGACGCGCATCGCCGCCAGCAGCGCGTAACCGGCGGAAGTCACCGAGCCGACGACGATCATCCGCAGGCCCTTGGCGTTCTCCTCCGTGCCCGCGGCGGAACCGAAACCGACCTTCAGCACTTCGCCGGCCGCGACACCCTCCGGGTAAGGCAGGTCGGAACCCGTCACGAGCGCGCGCCGCAGCGGCACGGAAAACATCACGCCCAGGATGCCGCCCATCGCGCAGACCGCGGCCGTCGTCCAATAGGGGAAACCCTGCCACCAGCCGACCATGATCAGGCCGGGCAGCACGAAGATGATGGCCGACAGCGTGCCCGCGGCGGAGGCGATCGTCTGGACGATGTTGTTCTCCAGGATGTTTGAATTGCCCAGCAACCGCAGCAGCGCCATCGAGATGACGGCCGCCGGGATCGAGGTGGCGAAGGTCAGGCCGACCTTCAGCCCCAGGTAGACGTTGGCGGCGGTGAACAGCAGCGTGATGACGGCACCCAGGATGACACCCCGGATCGTGATTTCGCGGATCGACTGGTCTTTTTGCATGGCGCAAGTTGCCGGCCGTCCCGTGCGGCGGCAAGCCTCGGGTGGAGCGCCCAGCTGACGGCAGATCAATGGTAGGGGCCGTTGCCCTCAACGGCCTTCGAAGGGCGCTTGAGGGCAAGCGCCCCTACCCTCTTCAGCGCCGCTTCTTCGCGGTCTTCTCGCGCGCGGCCAGCAGCCGCTTGATGAGCCAGTAAAGCATCTCGAGCCGCGGCACCGGCACGCCGACGGACTTGGCGCGGCGCACGGGCTCGCCCCAGATCTCCTCGAGCTCGATCGCCCGGCCCTCGCGGAAATCGGTCAGGCTGGACGGCTCGTATTTGCCGAGCTTCGCCGTGCGGTCGAACTGCAGGTCCATGAACGAGCGCGGGATCGTGTGGCCGAACTTGGCGGCGGCCTCGAGGATCTCCTCCATCAGGCGCCGGGCCAGCGTGCGCAGGCCCTCGTCGGCCATGAGCAGGTCGGTGGTGATGCCGCCGCCCACGATGGCGAGGCCGTTGAACGGCACGTTCCACACGAGTTTCTTCCAGCGCTGTTCCTCGAGGTTGTCCTGCGCGTCGCACTTCACGCCGGCGGCCGCAAACAGGGCGGCGACCTCGCGCGTGCGGGCCTGCGCCGGCCGGCCGAACTCGCCGAGCAGGATCAGGCCGGGAAAAAGACATTCGACCACGCCTGGCGCGGTGCGGGTGACCCCCACAAAACAGATGGCCCCGAGCACGCGGTCGCCACCCACGACCTCCGCGACGGGTTCCTCGACGCCGAGGCCGTTCTGCAGGGTGAGCACGAGGGTGTTCGGACCCAGCAGCGGCGGCAGGAGCTTGGCGAGCGCGGCGTTGGCGGTGGCCTTGACGGTGACGATCACCAGGTCGCAGGGACCGATGTCCTCGGCCGTGGCGTGGGTCTGCACCTTCTTGAGCGTGAAGCGCTCGGCCGGCGTTTTTACGCGGATGCCCCGGGCCATGATGGCCGCCCGGCCGCTGCGAACGAGAAAGTGGACGTCATTGCCGGCCTTCGCCAGGCGCGCGCCGTAATAACAGCCGAGCGCGCCGGAGCCGACGATGGCGATGCGGGGATTGGCGGGGAGATTGGCACTCACAACGCCTCAGTCGTCACAAAGATACGTCGAAAATACAACCTCGCAGTCAGGTGGAGCGCGTTGCCCCCAACGTGCTTTGCCCGCCGGCGAACATCCATCAGCGCCTTGAGGGCAAGGCGCTCCACCCGGCCAACCCGGTTTTCATTCACACCGGCGTGTCACCCGGCCGTGACCCCCTAAATCCCCCCTCCGGCCAACTGGTCGCCCGGACGCCTAGCGCCGATGTCTGGCTGGCATTCCCCGAAGCCAGCAGGCAGATGTCAGTCACGCCGCCACTGCCAAGCACGGGCTGAAAAACCCTTATCTCATTGGCTGCAGCGTTTTACGGGGCCGCCCCGGAGGATCCGGCCCCGGTGTCCGTCCCAGATGCGCTGGAGAATAATCCCATCGCGACGACTCGCTCTCCTCACTCGCGCGATTTGCACCGGCTGTTCACAGGAACGGGAGCGGGCCTAATCCAGAGTCAAAATCCACGGCGACTGACAAGTTATTCACAGGCTTTCCCAGGCTTGCCTGGAGGGTCGGTCTCCTGACCGACCGCGGCCGGCACGGAGGCCAGCCCTCCATGGCGGGATACGGAGATCCCGCCCTACAAACATCCCCCTCACAGCGGCATGTTGTCCGTCAGCCGCACCTCATCCACCCAGAAGGAGATCGCCATGAGGCACTGGCCGGGCACGACCTCGCGCAATTGCTCCATCGTGTTGCGGTCGACCACCGAAATATAGATCACGCGCAGGCGGCGCTTGGCGGCGATGAGGTGCGTGACCTCCGCCACCAGCCGGTCGGCGCTTTTTACGCCCGAATCGACCATTTCCTTCGCCTTCCGCAGCGAGGCATAGACCGCCAGCGCTTCCTCGCGCTGCGTCGGCGTCAGGTAGCTGTTGCGCGCGCTCACGACCAGGCCGTCGGGATCGCGCACGGCCGGGCCGGTCAGGAGCTCGATCGGCAGCAACAGGTCGGCGGCGGCCTTGCGGACCACGGCGACCTGCTGGGCGTCCTTCTCGCCCATGACGACCGTGTCGGGCCGCACGATGTTAAAAAGCTTCAGCCAGCACGTGAGCATGCCCCGGAACAGCGCCGGGCGCGCGATGCCGCACAGGTGCTTGCTGATGACCTCCTCCTGCAAATGGGTCGAATAGCCGCGCGGATACATCTCCTCGACCGACGGCGCAAACAACACGTCCACGTTTTCCTTCTCGGCGAGCAGCACGTCCGACGACGGCGTCCGGGGATATTTGGCGAGATCCTCGCTCGGGCCGAATTGCAACGGGTTGACGAAGGCCGACACCACCACCGCGGCCCCGCTCTCGCGCGCCAGCCGGATGAGGCTGGCGTGCCCGGCGTGCAAGGCGCCGGCGGTCGGGATCAGCGCCACGCGCCGGCCGGCCGAGCGCAGGGCGGTCGCCGCGGCGCGCATGTCGTTGATTTTGTCGATCTTTTGCATGACCCGGAACGGGCTTGAACTAACCGGAAGCGGTTAGCTTTATCAAGCCTTGCGTCTGATTTTGCTGTAGGTGGCGCGCTCGCGCGCCACGTTGCGAGCAAGCTCGCAACCTACATTTTCCCTCCTCCCATGATCCGCACCAACGAGAACTACTCCAAGCTCAAGGCCTCATACCTTTTCGCCGACATCGCCAAGCGCGTGAACGCCTACGTCGCCGCCAACCCCGGCAAGCCGGTCATCCGCCTCGGCATCGGCGATGTCACCGAGCCGCTCCCGCCGGTCTGCATCGCGGCCCTCCACGCCGCCACCGACGAGATGGCGAACCGCGCCACGTTCAAGGGCTACGGCCCCGAGCAGGGCTACGCCTTCCTCCGCGAGGCCATCGCCCAGCACGACTTCAAGGCCCTCGGCGCCCACGTCGAGCCCGACGAGGTGTTCGTCAGCGACGGCTCGAAGTGCGACGTCGCCAACATCCAGGAAATCTTTGCCGCCGACACCAAGCTCGCGATCCCGGACCCGGTTTACCCGGTCTACGTCGACACCAACGTCATGGCCGGCCGCACCGGCGCGAACGTCGACGGCCGTTACACCGGCATCACCTACCTCGATTCGACCGCCGCCAACGGCTACGTCCCGTCCCCGCCGTCCACCGCCACCGAGCTCATCTATCTCTGTTTCCCCAACAACCCGACCGGCGCCGTCGCCACCCGGGCCCAGCTGGCCGCGTGGGTCGCCTACGCGAAGCAGCACCACGCCATCATCCTCTTCGACGCCGCCTACGAGGCCTACATCCGCACGCCGGGCATCCCGCGCTCCATCTATGAGATCGAGGGCGCACGCGACGTCGCCATCGAGATGCGCAGCTACTCCAAGCTCGCCGGCTTCACCGGCCTGCGCTGCGCCTACACCGTCGTCCCGAAGACCCTCAAGGCCCGTGACGCCGCCGGCCATGAGCAATCCGTCCACGCCCTCTGGAACCGCCGCCATACGACGAAGTTCAACGGCGTCTCCTACCCCGTGCAGAAGGCCGCCGCCGCGGTCTACACCGCCGAGGGCCAGAAGCAGACGCGCGAGCTCACGGATTTCTACCTCGGCAACGCCAAGCTCATCCGCGAGGCGGTGACGAAACTCGGCATGACCTGCATCGGCGGCGACAACGCGCCCTACATCTGGGTCAACACCGGCCGCGACTCCTGGGAGTTCTTCGACCTGCTCTTGAACCAGGCCCAGGTGGTCTGCACCCCCGGCGCCGGCTTCGGCAAGTGCGGCGAAGGCCACGTCCGCATCAGCGCCTTCAACTCCCGCGAGAACGTGACGACCGCCCTCGCGCGCATCGCGGCGGCGCTGACGTGAGCGGCACGAGAGGGAAATCCCCAACAATGGCAGCTGGACAACGTATCCGCCCCACGGAAATTCAAGCCAGTTCGCGATGCCCCGAACCGCGAACACGCTCGACGCCCAAAGTCAGCGCACTCTCGATCATGACTCGCACAACAGCGTTGCAACCGTGAAAGCTTAGTTTTTTGAACGCGTCCTCTCCATGCTGTTCAATCAGAGGAACGATGAGAGCATTAGCAAAGGAGCTATTGATATTTCGCACGCCTGTGAAATCCAATACTATCTCTTGATAGGTGTGAAAGAACGGCTCGATATGCTCCATCCGATAAGCAGCGGCCCGCGCTCCTTCTGCGAGAAAGGAGCCGAAAGCGTCAGCCAACTTGAGTTCTTTGTTCATTTGAAGAGATCGTCGAAACGGTGATCAGGTTGAATCAAACCTATCCCCTTTTTCGCATCTTGCAGGATTTGCTGCAGATTTCCGAGTCTTTGTTTGGATATCTGAAGGGCGCATAGGGTTCCCGGGCAAACGTGGGACAAGGTAAGTTCCGTAGGTAAGCTGCGCTTTTCGTGATGATTATGCTGATATAAACCATTCCCGCTGATGAGCGTAAAGATCCCATCGGCATGCCGCGCTACTTCCTTAAGCATCGATAGGCCTACACCGGCATTAACTGTGCCGCCCCAACCAGTTGACAGGTGCATTTTGGACGAAACTTTTGGCTGCAAAGCAGTGCGCACCGCATCTAAGTGGTTCATGCTTGGATCCCAGAATTCCGGGCCATTTTCTTCGAAACTTCCCCTGATACCAATACCGGTGTCGGCGACAGCCAGACGAATGAACCCGCTTTTGGGATAAACTTGGGCAGCCACATATCCGACACCACGGGCGTGTTGGATCACATTATTTATCAGCTCCGATGCGGCATATTGCAGCATGTCGAACGGCCCGGCGATTTCAGGATCATCGCTTTCCGCTAGCTCGGGAAATACACAGGCCGCTAACTGCGAACAAACGGTGTCCACTTTTCCGCTCAGGTTGCCGTCGACTTTACAGAGCGGCACAAATCGACCGCTGGCGTCATGCCGACGGAACGATTCAGGCAAGCAAGCGCCACTCATGGCAAAGAAATCCATGCGCTGAAGATAGCCCAAACATGGGCACATTTCGAGATGGGCAAATTCTACCTGACGCCCCACTTGCCGCCAACGACCGATCATGCCCAACAGCCAAGTAAGAGCTGCGGGCACATAGAATTGCACATTCTGAAAATCGAGCACCAACGCGCCATCCCCTCCTGTCTCGGCTTCGACCAATTGAGTGATAAGCACACCCACCGAATCGTCATATACCGTTGAAGGGAGACGGATTATAGTCGGTGAAACAGACATTGGATCCCTTCGTCACCGGTTCAGCATCGCCGTCACGCGCGAGCGGTTGGCGACGCCGAGCTTGCGGAAGATGCCGGCGAGCTGCGTCTTGATCGTCAGGCGGCTGCGGCGCAGCTCCTTGGCGATCTCCTCGGTCGTCAGGCCGTCGCGGATGCGCAGCGCCACCTCGCGCTCGCGGAAGGTCAGGCGCGACAGCAGGCTGAGCGCCCCCGGCGAGATCGGCCGGTCGCGGTCGCCGCGCGGGCGGCGATAGTCGAGCTGGAGAAAACAGGCCGGCGGGCCCGTGCGGCCGGGACGGCGTTGCAACCGGATGACGGCGTGCAGGCCGCGGTCGGCCTCGTTGAGAATCCGCGGCTCGGGCACGGCTCCGGCCGGATCGTCCGCCGCGAGCAAAACCTGGCACTCCTTCCACAGCACCTCGGGCACGGTGAAGTCCGCGCGCTTCAGCGGCAGCGCGTCCTTGCGCAGCGGCGTGCGGTTCCACACGGCGCACACGACCTCGGCCTCGCGGTTGAACCAGAGGGGCTTGCCGTGCGCGGAGAGCACCAGCAGGCCGACCGGCAGGTCATCGAGGACGACCTGCGCCAGTTCGAGGAGGTCACGCAGCTTGGATTCGACAGCGGAGGCCATGGGGTGAGGAATTATTGTAGGGCGGGATCGCTGATCCCGCCTGTCGAACGAGGCGGGGTGCAGCGACCCCGCCCTACAGTTTCGGCCAAACTGGATCCTTCGCTGCGCTCAGGATGACAATTCATGGAATATTACTTCCCCGCCGCCGCGACAATCGCGTCGCCGAGCTCGGTGACGGCGTCGCGGATCTGGCCGACGAGCGCGCCGTAATCCTTGCCGTCCCAGGTGCGCGGGCTGGCCGTGAAGGCGCCGCGCTGCGCGGTGCCGTCGGCGGCCGTGATGGTCCAGGTCGCGGCCAGCTGCACGCTGTTGCCCTCGGCGCGGACGAGTTCGCAGCGCGTGACCTGCACGGTGACGACGCGCCCGGCGCCGGCGGAAGCGACGCGGGCGCGGAGCAGCTGGGTGATGGCCTCGTCGAGCGGCTCCGCCCAGCGGACGTCCTCCAGATAGATGACCTCGTTGGCGGCGACCCGCACCGCCATGAGGCGGCCGCGCAGATGTCCGGCGAGCTGCACGGGACGCACCGTGGCGCCGTCCAGGGCCGCGGCGGCGGGAACGCTGAGCGTGAAGTGCCGCACCGTGTCGGCCTGCGGTGAAGGCAGGTTGCACGCCGCGAGGAGAAAGCTGCAGGCTGAAAGCTGAAGGCTGAGGGCTAATTTCTTCATGGCTGCCCGGGTTTCTTTTTGCCGACGATGAGCGAGCTGGGGTTGCGCGAGAGGGTGTCGGACAGCCGCTCGAGCGACGCGGCGGCGTCGGAGAGCTGGCGGAGCGAGGCGGTGACCTCGTCGCCCAGCGTGCCCTGGTCGGCGACAAAGCGCTGCGTGGTGGCGGCCGTGGCCTCGAGGGACTTCAGCGCCACCTGCGCGTCGGCGAGGGTCTTCTTCAGCTCGTCGCTGACCGGGCCGACGTTGCCGTCGATGCGGGCCAGCACGACGCGGAGGTCGGTGAGCGCGGCATTGAGGTTGAGGAAGGTCTGGCGCGCCTCGGGGGAGTTGACGAAGCCGGTGATGGCGTCGGCCGCGCCGCTGACCTTCTCGCCGAGGACCTTCAGGTCGAGCGCGGCGATCTTGCCGTTGGTGGTGGCGAGCAGGGTCTTCAGCTCCTTCGAGAGGCCGGTGAAGTCCACCCGCTTGAGGTCGGCGACGATCTCGACGATGCTCTGCTGCACCTCGGAGATGGGCGACGGGATGGCGGGGATGACCGGGAGCGCCTCGGCCATGAAGCGCGGGTTGGCCGGGTATTTGCGGACATCCTCGAAATCGAGCTCCACGAACAGCAGGCCGGTGATGCCCGTGAGGTTGAGGCGGGCGCGCAGGCCGCGGTCGATCAGCTCCTGCAGCTTGGCGGGATTGGTCAGGTCGACCTGGGCGCCGGCGCTGTCGGTGAGGATGTTGCGGTTCACCTCGCACGTCACCCCCACGAGGGCCTCCTTGCTCTTCGCATCGTAGCGGACATTGATGGCCGCGACCCGGCCGACGCGGACGCCGTTGAGCTTGACCGGGGCGCCGGGGTCGAGGCCGCTGACCGACTCGTCGAAATAGATCAGGAACCGCGAGGGCTTGACGAAGATGTTGGAGCCGCCGAAGGACAGGAAGCCGATGACGGCGATGAGCATGGCGCCGAGCACGAACATGCCGACCGCGGCGGGACTCAGTTTGGTTTTCACGGGGAAGCCCCCTCTTGTTGCCGAAGCGGCGCACCGCGTCTATTCAAAAACTCCCGCACCCGGGGGTCGGCACTGCCGTCGCGCAGCGCGTTCGGATCGCCCTCGGCGATGATCCCCCTCGCCCCCTTGTCCAGCATGACCACCCGGTCGGCGAGGTCGAAGATGCTGGCGAGCTCGTGCGAGACGATGACGATGGTGGTGCCCAGCGTGTCGCGGATCTCGCGCACCAGCTCGTCGAGCTTTAGCGAAGTGATGGGGTCGAGGCCGGCCGACGGCTCGTCGAAGAACACGATGGCCGGGTCGAGCGCCAGCGCCCGCGCCAGGCCGGCGCGCTTGCGCATGCCGCCGCTGATCTCCGCGGGGAAATAGTCCTCGTAGCCCTTCAGGCCGACCTGGGCCAGCTTCAGCGCCACGATCTCCTCGCGCTCGCGGCGGTCGAGGTCGGTCAGGAGCTCGAGCGGCAGCGCCACGTTCTCGCGCAGCGTCATCGAGCTCCACAGCGCGCCGCCCTGGTAGAGCACGCCGAAGGTGCGGAGCAGTTCCTTGCGCGCCGCCGCCGTGGCGGTGACGAAGTCGCGCCCGAAATATTTCACCGACCCGCGGGTCGGCGTGTGCAGCCCGATCATGTGGCGGAGGAGCGTGCTCTTGCCGCAGCCGCTGCCGCCGATGATGAAGAAGATCTCCGCGCGCCGCACCGCGAACGACACGTGCTCGAGGACGACCCGGTCGCCGTAACCGCAGGTCACGTCGGCGAGCTCGATGGCGGGCGAGGCGTTGTCCGGGGCGGGGTTCATGGGCGCGTTCACCAGCCGAGGATGTCGAAGACCACGGCGAAGAGGGAGTCCGCCACGATGATGAGCAGGATGCCCGTGACCACCGCGGCGGTCGCCGCCCGGCCCACGCCGGCCGCGCTGCGGTCGGCCTGCAGGCCGCGCCAGCAGCCGGAGAGGCCGATGAGCAGGCCGAAGGTCGCCGCCTTGATGATGCCGGTGTTGATGTCCGAGAGGTCGACGATGGTCTGCATCTCCGCCCAGTAGAGATTGACGGGGATGTTGAGCGGCGGGGCCGCCGCGATCGCCATGCCGCCAAGGATGCCCATGCCGTCGGAGTAGAGCGCGAGGAACGGCATCATGCAGAACAGCGCCACGATCCGCGGCATGACCAGGAAGTCGATCGGCGAGACGCCGAGGGTGGAGAGGGCGTCGATCTCCTCGTTGGCCTTCATGTTGCCCAGCGTGGCGGCGAAGGCCGCGCCGGTGCGGCCGGCGAGCACGATGGCCGCCATCATCGGGCCCATCTCGCGCACGACCGCCAGGCCGACCATGTCGGCGATCCAGATGTCGCCGCCGTATTGGCGCACCACCAGCGAGCCGGTGTAGGCGAGCGTCACGCCGACGAGGAAGCTGATGAGCCCCACGATGGGCAGCGCCATGGCGCCGCACTGCTGCATCTCGGCGAAGCAGTCGCGCCAGCGGAAGTGCGCCTGGCCCTTGAAGAACCGGCCCATGCTGAACACGCATTCGCCGACGAGCTGGGAAAAATCCTTCGTCTCGCGCCACAGCCGGACCGTCTCCGTGCCGACCGCGGTCGGGAGGTCGGGCAGGCCGAGGGGCTGAGCCGCCGGCGCCAGCGGTTCCCGGGCCAGGCTGGCCGCCAGCCGGACGGCCCCCGCCGGCAGCTGCCCCAGGACGAGGGCGGCGCCGCATTTTGCGCTCCACAGCTGCACACAACGGATGAACAGCGCCAGCGAACTGTCCCACGCGCCCAGTTCCGGGCCGGTCAGCACCACCGACCGCGGCTGCCGGCCGTCGAGGACCTGCTCCCAGTCCGGGTGTTTTTCCGTGATGCGCCAGTCGCCCCCCACCCGGACCGTGAGCGTGTCACCCGCCAACGAGGCGTCGGCACGGGCGGCGGTCGGAGGGCAGGCGGGCATCATGGGACGGTGGAAGTGTGAAGGCCGCGGGCCAGTCCGCCAGACTGATTTTTTCAGGGCGAAGGATGGTGCGGTCCCTCCACCGACGCTGCGGGGCGCCGTTGCCGCCTGCTGGCCGCCCGGTGTTTGTCCCGAGAACTCCGCGCTCCGCCGGATTCACGGGCAAAATTTTCCGTGCCAAGGGGCGGGCGGCTGCTGCACATTGTGCCCCGCATGCGTTTCCGCACCGTCCTCTTCGACCTCGATGGCACGCTCATCGACCATTTTGCCGCCATCCACCGCTGCCACGCCTACGCCATGCGGAAACTCGGCCTGCCCGAGCCCACCCTCCCGCAGGTCCGCAACGCGGTGGGCGGCGGGCTCGACGAGGCCATCGCCAAGCTGGCGGGCCAGGAGCGCGTGGCCGCGATCCTGCCACTCTTCGTCGAGCACTGGAACGCCACCAATCTCGACGACGTCACCCTGTTGCCCGGCGCCCGCGAACTGCTGGTGGAACTGAACGCCGGCGGCGTGCGCTGCGCCGTGCTGACCAACAAGCGGGGTTACGCGGCCCGCGAAGTCTGCACGCATCTCGGCCTCGACCCGCTGCTCGCCGGGGTCTTCGGCGCCAACGACGTGCCCTGGATCAAGCCCGACCCGCGCTTCACGCAGCATGCCCTGACGGCCGTAGGCGGCGAGGCCGCCACGACTGCGCTCGTCGGCGACTCACCCTTTGACGTGGCCACCGCGCAGAAAGCCGGCCTCGTCTTCATCGGGGTCACCACCGGCACGCACTCGGCGGAGGAACTGCGCGCCGCCGGCGGCTCGGAGATTTTCGCGGACCTGGCGGCGGCGGGTGGCGCACTTCGGTAGGGGCGCTTGCCCCCAAGCGCCCGGGCCGTCGAGGGCAACGGCCCCTGCCAGCCTTGCGGAGTCCGCGCCCTACCCGTTCGACGCACACACCAGCGCCAGCGCGAGCGCGCCCGGCACCGCCTGCACCCACAGGATCTTCCGGCTGGCCGTCGCCGCGCCGAACACCCCGGCGATGATCACGCAGGACAGGAAAAACACCTTGATGACGTATCCGTCCGCGCCGGCCAGTAGGCCCCACGCGAGCCCGGCGGCGAGGAAGCCGTTGTAGAGGCCCTGGTTCATCGCGAGCGACTTGGTGAGCTCGGCCTTCTCCGGCGTCAGCTGGAACACGCGCCGGCCATAGGGCTTCGTCCACAGGAACATTTCCAGCACAAGGAAGTAGACGTGGAGCAACGCGACCAGTCCGACGAGTCCGTCCGCGAGCATCTTCATGCCCGCAGTCAGCCGGTCGCCCGGCCCGCTGGCAACGCCGCAATCACCCAATGCAGGATCTTCGGTGGGAGGGATTTTATATCCCGACGGGATTGCTGCCACCTTGGCTGTGGGGTGTGAAACCCCTCCCACCCAGAAACAAGCGCCGACCCCGTATTTAATCAACGCGGGCCGTGCCCTCCGTAGCCTTGGCGGAGGAGGGCCGCCGCGCCACCAGCAGCGTCGCCGTCATGTCCTGCACGACCTTGCCATTCTGGTTGTAGGTGCGGCACCGGAGTTTGATCAGCCCGCGGTCGGGCCGCGCCGGCGCCGGGCGCAGTTCCTCGATTTCCGTCACCACGCGCAGCCGGTCGCCGGGCAGCACGGGGCGCGGCCAGCGCAGCGACTCCATCCCCTGCCCGATGACGCCGCCGTCGAGGTCCATCTCGCCGAGCACCATCAGCCGCATGCTCACCGAGGCCGTGTGCCACCCGCTCGCCACGATCCGGCCGAACAGCGTCGCACCCGCCGCCGCCGGGTCGGTGTGGAAGGCCTGCGGGTCGAACTTCTTCCCGAACTCGATGATCTCCGCCTCGGTCATCTCATACTCGGCGGTATTGAATTTATCGCCTGCTTTCAGGTCCTCGAAATAACGCATGGTGGAAAGGCCCAAGGCTGCCGGCGGCATCATCCGCGGTCAACCAGTCGTCTTTTTGCGTTTTTTGTGCTTTTTGTGGCCAATCCTTTCCCTGCATCGTGATGCACCCGTGGCCTCCCCCGCTCCCACCTCCCTGACCGGCGTCCTCGAGCGCATCATCTTCTTCAACGAGGAGAACCACTACACCATCGCCGAGCTGCGTCCCGAGACGGCCAAGACGGCCGAGGATCCAGCCTCCGCCAAGGCTACGGCGGACGGGCCGCTGGTGACGATTGTCGGCGCCCTGCCGGGCGTGCAGTGCGGCGAGACCCTCCAGCTGACCGGCGAATGGACGAAGCACGCGCAGCACGGCGCGCAGTTCAAGATCGCCACGCACAAGTCCGAGCTCCCCTCCTCCGTCTACGGCATCCGCAAATACCTCGGCAGCGGCCTCGTGCCGGGCATCGGCAAGGTCTACGCCAACAAGATCGTCGACACCTTCGGCACCGACACCTTCCGCGTCCTCAGCGAGGAGTCCGGCAAGCTTCGCAAGGTCGAGGGCATCGGCAAGGTCCGCGCCACCGCCATCAAGACCGCCTGGGAGGAGCAGAAGACCCTGCGCGAGGTGCACATCTTCCTCCAGACCTACGGCGTCACCACCTCGCAGTGCGTGAAGCTCGTCAACAAATACGGCCCGGACGCCAAGCAGGTCATCACCAACGAACCCTACCGCGTCGCCCGCGAGATCGACGGCATCGGCTTCAAGACGGCCGACCGCATCGCCATCAACCTCGGCTACGCCAACGACGCCCCGCCCCGCCTCGACGCCGGCCTCATCTACGCCCTCGAGACCTTGCAGGAGGAAGGCCACACCGCCTACCCCCGCGGTGAGCTCGTCGATTATTCCGCGACCCTCCTCGAGACCTCCGCCGAACTGCTGCAGGCCCGCATCGACGCGCTGCTGAAGGACAAGGCCATCGTGCAGCATGCGTCCGCTGATTCGTCCGGGGCCGCTGGTAGGGCGAATCCTCCGGATGAGCCGCGGCTCGTCGGGACGACTCGCCCTACCTCCGCAGCCGATGCCTTCCTCCAACTCCCGCAGAACGACCGCGCCGAGCGCAAGATCGCCGAGGTCGTCTCGCGCCTCAACGCCGTGCCCTCCGGCCTGCCCGCCATCAAGGTCGAGGCCGCCATCACCTGGGCGCAGGAAAAGGCCGGCTTCCAGTTCCACGACCTCCAGCGCGCCGCGCTGCACCACGCGCTCTCGCACAAGTTCAGCATCCTCACCGGCGGCCCGGGCACGGGCAAAGCCCAGCCGTTGCACGCCTTGGTGCTTACTCCGGACGGTTTTCGTGCCATCGGCCAACTCCGCCCCGGCGACAAGATCATCACCCCCGAGGGTCGGATCGCGTCCGTGCGAGGCATATATCCCCAAGGCATCAAGCCAGTCTTCCGTGTCCATTTCAGCGACGGAAGATCCTGCGAATGCTGCGGCGATCATCTGTGGAAGGTCTGGACGCGCATTTCAGTCTGGAGCCCGGCCAGGAGAAAAAAAATCAGATCCCGCGGGTGGAGGGTTGTGCCCCTCAGCTATGTGCAGAGCCGGCTGGCCGAACACCGGTCCGAAAGCGAGCGCATGGGCGTGCCCTTGCTCGTTCCTTGCGCCGACCTGCCGGGTATCGCCTTGCCCTGCGATCCGTATGTGCTCGGGGCCCTCATTGGCGATGGCAACCTCGGGGAAGCCGTGCTGCTGACCACCGTGGATCGGGAGTTGCGTGAACGCGTAGCCGCCTTGGTCGCCCCCCTGGGTGTCCGCCTGAAACCGGTAACCTTGCACGGCGAAGACACCATCACCTTTCGTCTCATCGCCGGTGGCAAAGGGCGGCCCAATCCTTTGCGTGACGCCATCAAGCTGCTTGGACTGGCCGTCAACTCCGAGGCCAAGTTCATTCCCGATCTGTATTTCAAGGCCGCCACCGCCCAGCGCATGGAATTGCTCCGCGGACTGCTCGATACCGACGGCACCGTGGACAAACTGGGCAATGTCTCGTTCACCACCAGTTCCTTCCGTCTGGCAAAAGACGTCCGGAAACTCGCGTGGTCGCTGGGCTGCATTGCAACGCTTGGGGCGACGAAGAAACCCACCTTCACCTATCGCGGCGTGAAAAAATCCGGGCGCGATGCCTATACCGTTTTTATCCAGCACCCCGAACCCGCGAACCTCTTTTCGCTTCAACGCAAAAGGCAGCGCACCATTCGCCCCCATCCCCGCAAGCGCTACGATCATCGCGTCCGCATCACTTCGGTCGAGTCGCTCACCTCCCAAGAATGCGTCTGCATCTCCGTCGATTCGGCCTCGGGCCTCTACATCACGGATGACTATGTGGTGACTCACAACACCACCATCCTCCGCGCGCTCGTCGAGATCCTGAAGGCCAAGAAGGCCCGCGTGCATCTCGCCGCGCCGACCGGCCGCGCCGCGCAGCGCCTGGCCGAGACAACCGGCGGCTACGCCTCCACCATCCACCGCCTGCTCAAGTTCGAGGGCACGAAGATGGGCTTCACCGTCAACGAGTCCTCCCCGCTCGCGACCGACTTCCTCATCGTCGACGAGGCCTCGATGCTCGATTCGCGCCTCGCCGCCGCGCTGCTGCAGGCCGTGCCGGTCCGCGCGCACCTGGTGCTCGTCGGCGACGTAGATCAATTGCCCAGCGTGGGAGCGGGCAATGTGTTGAAGGATCTGATTTCCGCTGGAGGCGGGGTGCCCTCACCCCGCTCTGAACTGCGGGGTGAGGG
>JAYRDK010000045.1:0-7265 GCA_041909435.1 Lacunisphaera sp. | reverse complement strand
GTGTTCTTTTTTGTTCGCGGGGGGCGGGGGGGCCCCCCCCCCCCCCCCGCGGGGGGGGGGGGCCCCCCCCCCCCGCCTCCATTGATTCCTGTTACACGCCTCTCGATGGTCTACCGCCAGAAGGACCAGAGCGCGATCGTCACCGTCGCCCACGCCATCAACGGCGGCGACAACTCCCCGCCGCCGGTCGTCAGCGAGGTGGCCAAGGCCCAGGCGTGGAGCGACCTCAACTTCATCGCCGCCTCCTCGCCCGAGGACTGCCTCGCGAAGGTCACCGAGCTCTGCACGAAGTTCATCCCGGCTCACTTCAAGTGGTTCCACCCCGTCAACGACGTGCAGATCCTCGCCCCGATGCACAAGGGCGTCGCGGGCGTCGGCAACCTCAATGCCGCGCTCCAGGCCGCGCTCAACGGGCGCACGCAGGGCATCAAGACCGTCAGCGGCGAGTTCCGCCCGGGCGACAAGCTCATCCAGCTGCGCAACAACTACGACAAGGACCTCTTCAACGGCGACATCGGCCAGGTCCTCTCGACCGACGGCGTGAAGGGCACGCTCACCGCCGACTTCGACGGCGCGAAGCACACCTTCGAGCGCGGCGAGTTCGGCGACCTCGCCCTCGCCTACGCCATCAGCATCCACAAGTCGCAGGGCAGCGAGTATCCCGTCGTCATCGTCCCTTTGCTCAAGGCGCACTTCGTCATGCTGCAGCGCAACCTGATCTACACCGCCATCACCCGTGGCCGGAAGAAGGTCTTCATCGTCGGCGAACCCGCCGCCTACGGCATGGCCGTCCGCAACGCCGAGTCAAAACTGCGCTGCACGCACCTCCGCGAAAAGATCTTACAAGCTCACGTCCCGTAAATCCACGCGCCGACCTCGTGCACGCGGTGGAAATCGCGCGACCACTCGGGGATCGGCGCGAGGTCCCAGCGCCAGGTGCGGTCGGGCTTGGGCAGGCCGAAACGCTCGTGCAGCGTCTCCTTCTTCAGCTGCCGGCCGTCGGGGCCGATGTTCAGGCGCGCGGCGTCCGCCAAAAGCAGGCGCACGCCCGGACGCTCATCCAGCCACGCTAGGTGCCGGCGCGCCGCCGCCTTGGCACAACGGTCCGGTAGGCCCTTGTCCCTGGCATAAGCCGGCAACGAATGGCCCGGCACCAGGCCGAGCTGCGAGATGCAATTGGCCGAGACCACAAAGTCCGGCTCCCCGCCCGGCGGCGGCCCCGGATCGGCCCGGGCGAAGATCTCCGGCGCCTCGTGCGGCGCCACGGTCTCGCGCACCGCCGCCAGCGCGGCGAGCGCGCCGCTGGCGTCCCAGTTCACGCCCTGCACGCGCCCGGGCAGCCGGCGCTCCCAACGCCTGGCTTCCGCGCTGGTGACAATGTCCGCGAGCACGACCTGGCCGAACATCCCCGCCAGCTCCTCGACCGGCACGTCGAGGCAGTCGCCCGCCCCGATGACCAGCACGCGCTCGCGCCGCGGGCAGCGTTGCGCAATCTCGAGCACGACCTTGCGGCTCTCCGCCAGGTGCGGGGCCCAGGCGGCGCGCACCCGCGCGTGCCGCTTCGCGATGTCCTCGTGCTCGCGCAGCAACCCGAGCTGCCGGGCGGCAGACGGGCAGTCCGTGAGAAAGTTGCGAAAGAGGCGGGCGAACATGGCTTGGGTTGCGAGGACCGATCCTGTTTTGGCAAACCCGGAGCGTGCAGCCCGGCCGGCTCCATGCAAAGCCTGTGTTGCTCCCATCCGCCCGGCCCCGAACAAGCCCGCTTTTGTCCTGTTGGCATCCCGGCGAACCTCCTGCTAGCGTCAGCCCCCAGGACTTCTCCAGCTTTTGCCGCACCCTCCCATGAAACGCCTTCTCATCCCCGCCGCCCTCCTCGTGCTCGCCCCCGCCCTGTCCGCAAGCGATGCGGTCGCGCCCGGCGCTCCCACCGTTCTTTTCAACGGCCGCGACCTCGCCGGCTGGACCCAGGTCGTCAAGGCCGGCGAAACCCCGGACCCTGGCACATGGACTGTCACCGACGGCGTCCTCCAGTGCTCCGGCAAGCCCGCCGGCTACCTCCGCACCGACGGCACCTACCAGAACTACCGGCTCACCCTCGAGTGGCGCTGGAGCGGCCCCGATCTCCCGCCCGACAGCCAGGGCCGCCCCCGCAACCGCAACAGCGGCGTGCTCGTGCATGTCAGCGGCCCCGACACCGTCTGGCCCCGGAGCATCGAGGCGCAGCTGATGCAGACCAATGCCGGCGACCTCTACGACATCGGCAACGTGGGCTTCGCCGAGCTGCTCGCCGTCCGCGCGCAGGCCGTGGCCGCCGCCGGCGCGGACGCCGAGGCCGTCAGGCGCGCCCAGGCCCAGCGCAAGGTCGCGCGCGCGAAGGACTCTTCCGAAAAACCAATCGGCGAATGGAACACCTACGAGATCACCTGCGCGGGCGACACCGTCATCCTCCGCGTCAACGGCGTGGAGCAAAACCGCGCCACCAAGCTCGGCGCCACCGCGGGCCAGATCGCCCTCCAGTCCGAGGGCGCCGCCATCGAGTTCCGCAACGTGCGGCTCGCCCCGCTGGAATAAGCCGCGCTTGGCCTTCATCTTTCCCGGCGTGAACTTCAATCGCTCCATCCTGGCCCTGCGGGCCTTGCTCGCCCTGGCCGTCGCGGGCGCCGCCAGCGCACAAACGCCGGCGGCAAATCCTCTCTGGCTGCGTTACCCGGCCGTCTCGCCCGACGGCACCGCCATCGCCTTCACCTCCGGCGGCCGGATCTGGCGCGTGCCGGCGGCGGGCGGCGACGCCATCCCGCTGACCGACGCCGACCAGTATGCCACGCGCCCCGTCTGGTCGCCGGACGGATCGATGCTGGCCTTCGCCGCCAAGAAGCACGGGAACTTCGACGTTTTCATCATGCCCGCCGGCGGCGGGAAGATCACGCGCCTGACCTATCATTCCGCGGACGACCAGCCCTATGCCTTTTCCCCGGACGGCTCGGCGGTTTATTTCGCGTCATCCCGCCTCGGCAGCCCCGAGACCATCCTCGCCGGGGGCTACGCCAACAGCGACCAGCTCTACGCCGTGCCGGCCCTCGGCGGGCGCAGCCGGCTCGTCATCCCGACCCCGGCCCTCGAAGTCTCGATCGATCCCCGCGGCGGCCAGCTGCTCTACGAAAACCGGCCCGTCTACGAAAACGAGTGGCGCAAGGGCGCGGTCTCCGACGGCGCCCACGACATCTGGCTCTACGACCTGGCGAGAAAAACCCACCGCCAGCTGACGGACTTTCGCGGCGAGGACCGCGACCCGGTCTGGGCGCCGGACGGCGGCTATTATTACCTCAGCGAGCGCTCCGGCTCGTTCAACGTGTGGCAGGCCGGCCTCAAGCCGGGCACGAAGCCCGTGCCGGTCACGTCGCACCGCGGCGCCGCGGTGCGTTTCCTGAGCGTGGCCGGCAACGGCACGCTGGTCTACGGCCTTGAGGGTGAGATCTGGTGCCGGCCGGCCGGCGCGAAGCAGGCCGCCCGCGTGCCCGTCCGCCTCCCGCCGGGCGCGGACCGCCCGGCCACCGCCACCGTCAGCGCGAACGACTACCTCACCGAGATGAAGCTGTCGGGCGACGGCCGCCAGGTCGCCGTCGTGGCGCGGGGCGAGGTGTTCGTGCTCTCGACCGCGACCGGCGCCACCCGCCGCATCACCCGCACCGCGGCGCACGAGCGCGACGTCAGCTTCGCCCCCGACGGCCGTTCGCTCGTCTACGTCAGCGAGCGCGACGGCGACATGGACATCTACGAGGCGACCCTCGGCGACGGTCCGGTCGTGGAGCGGAAGCTCGTCGATACGGCCGGCGACGTGCTTTACCCGAAGATCTCGCCCGACGGCCGGCTCCTCGCCTACCTCGCCGACCGCAACCAGATCCGCGTGCTCGACCGGGCCACCGGCGCGACCGTGACGGCCCTGCCCGCCGGTTATTTTTATTCCTACCAGGACGACGACATGAGCTACGAATGGTCGCCCGACAGCCGGTGGCTCACCGCCACGACCGGCTCGATCGTGACCAACCAGGACATCGTGCTGCTCGACGCCTCGGGCAAGGCGGCGCCGATGATCGTCACGCACAGCGGCTATCACGACGCCGGGCCGCGGTTCAGCCCCGACGGCAAGGCGATCCTCTGGGCCTCGGGCCGCGAGGGCATGCGCCACGCCGACGCGACCACCGGCCAGCTGGACATCTACCTCGCCTACCTCACGCGCGCGGGTTTCGACGCCAAGGACGAGGCGGACGGCGCCAACTGGCAGCCGCAGCCGGTCGGCATCGAGCACCGCACGAAGCGGCTCACGCCGTTCTCGCTCACGCCGCTGCTCTACGCCCTCTCGCCGGGCCATGATTCGCTGCTCGTCGTGGAGAAGGCGCCCAGCGGCAAGGCCGTCGCCCGGCGCTTCGACGTGGCGACCGGCGAGCTGACCGAGCTCTTCACCAAGCCGCTCGCCGACGCCTACGCCGTCGACGCCACCGCCCAGCAGCTCTACGCGCTCGCCGGCGGCGCCGTGGAAAAGACCGACCTCGCCACCGGCGAGACGCGGAGCTTCCCGCTCGACACCACCATGGACGTCGATGCCCACGCGGAAGGCGTCTACTGGTTCAACCACTTCTGGCGCCTCACGAAACTGAAGTTCTACGAGCCCACCCTGCACGGCCGCGACTGGGACGCCCTGCGCGCCCGCTACGCGCGATTCCTCCCGCATCTCGACACCCCGGAGGATTTTGCCGAGATGATGTCCGAGCTGGCCGGCGAGCTGAACGCCTCGCACATGGGCTGCTATTACCTGAAGCCGCCGCCGCTGGCCGACAACACCGCCTCGCTTGGCCTGCACTTCGACGACGATTACGCCGGGCCCGGCCTGCGCGTGGCCGCGGTGCTGCCCGGCGGCCCGGCCGACCTGCCCGGCGGACACCTCGGACCCGGCACGCTCATCCTCGCGATCGACTCGGAGCTGATCAACGAGTTCACCAACCTCGACCAGCTGCTCAACGGCATGGCGGACACCGCCGTCCAGCTGCTCATCCAGCCCCCCGGCAGCAAGACCACGCTCATCGAGACCGTGGTGCCGATCACCCAGAAGCAGGCCGCCGCCCTCAGCTACGCGCGCTGGGTCGCCGGCCGGAAGGCGCTGGTGGAAAAACTTTCCGGCGGCCGCCTCGGCTACGTGCACCTCCCGGCGATGGACCTCGATGCCTACAAACGCGCCTACGGCGAGGTCATCGGCGACTACCGGAACAAGGAGGCCCTCGTCATCGACGTGCGCTACAACGCCGGCGGCAACCTGCACGACCAGCTCGTCACGCTCTTCACCGGCGAGCTCCTCGCCGGTTTCACCAACCGCGACAACGAGGTGGTCGGCCGCATCCCGTCCGGCCGCTGGGCGCGGCCCACGGCGCTGGTGCAGAACGCCGCCTCGTATTCCGACGGCAGCATCTTCCCGCATCTCTACCAGCGCCAGAAGCTCGGCCCGATCGTCGGCGACCGCACGCCCGGCACCGGCACCGCGGTGTGGTGGATGCTGCCGATGAAGGGCGCGCTCAAGTGGGGCATCCCGCAGCTGGGCGCCCGCGACTTCAAGACCGGCTGGCTCGAGAACCAGGAGATCGCGCCCGACATCGCCGTGGCCAACGACCCCGCCGCCCTCGCCGCCGGCCGCGACCCGCAGCTGGAGGCCGCCGTCCGCGCGCTGCTCAAAAAACTGCCCCGCCGCTGAGTCCTTGGCATACATTCAGCCCCAAAATCGATCTGCGACACCTCCATCCACAACCCCGCGGCGTTGCCAGACTTGGGATGAAAGAACCAGCGCGACCGCTGGATCCACCTGCCTCCAAGAGCTGACCGGCAGAACGCCCTCACTTGCCGATCAGGCGATCGTCCAGCTTGTCGATGGCCTGGGCCGCCCGTTTCTGGTTGGCCTCCCGCCGGGCACGCTCCTTGGCCTCTTTTGCATTCGCCCGCGCTAAAGTCATCGCCTCGTCCTCGCTCGTGACCGCCGCCGCCTCGGTGTAGGGGCCGGACACCCGCCACTCCCCCGAGCCCGTCCAGGCGACGGCCGCGATGGTATCTCCACCGGGAAACATCACGCGCAAAGTTTTCCGCTGCCCAGCATCCACCCATGGGTCCGCCCTTTCCTTCACTTCAAACTGGAGATTGCCGCCCGGCACACTCCGGCCGTTGTCCAGCCGGAGAGCCACCAGGTCGTGCGGGTTGATTTTTTGCACGCTCGTGGTGGGATTGGCCACCGTCAGGGCGATTCCCCCGTCCAAGCGATTGGACCAGGTCGTGATATACAGCCCTTTGGGGGCACGGGCCAGTTGCTCAGCGGGGGACGCGACGCGGGAACTGAGGTCGTTTTTGGCCGCCGCGACCGGAGCAGTCTGCTGCGCTATGCCCAAATACTTGCGCGTCGCTCGCCCGAGTGGCGGACGGAAGGCCCACAACGCCGCGACCTGCGCCTGCTCTTCCCTGCGCGCCAGCCCTTCCTTCGCGGCCTGCTCCTCCCTCGCGGCCTGTTTCAGGTTGATCGGGAAGCGTGCCAGCAGCTCCGGGGGCAAATGCTGCTTCTCAATCTTGGTCAGGCCGCCGACATGCCGCACACTGATCGCCGTTCCGGTTTGCGACAGGACTACCACCGAACGCATCACACGACCATTGGACAGCGCCACGTCGCCAACATCGGCCGGCAGCCGCAGCGGGGCCTGCCCGGCTTCGGCCGCAGTGAAGGGCCCGGCAAGCAGTGCCAGCACCAGCATCAAAGCGGACCCCTGCATGGAAATACCGATGGATTTTAGCCCGGCGGCAGGCAAGTCCGAAGCCGTTCCCCACCTTGGGTGAGCGGGTGAGGGTCGGTGCGTTTGTCTTGTTGCAGCGGCGACCCGAAACGCTAGGTTTCCGGCCCCATCCCCCATGCTTATGCTGAAACGTTCCCTCGCGTTCCTCACGCTGCTCGTTTCGACCCAGGCGCTGCCCGCAGCGCCCGCGTCGGTCGAGGGCTTCTCCCACGTCAAGTCCCTCGGCGGTTTCGATGAATACCGCCTCGAGGCCAACGGCCTCCAGGTCCTGCTGATGCCGGACCACTCCGCCCCGGTGATCACCTTCATGGTCACCTACCGCGTCGGTTCCCGCAACGAGGTCACCGGCACCACCGGCGCCACCCACCTGCTCGAGCACCTGATGTTCAAGGGCTCCGCCAACTTCAACAAGGACAAGGGCAACAAGGTCGACCAGATCCTCGACCC
>JAYRDK010000044.1:0-32031 GCA_041909435.1 Lacunisphaera sp. | reverse complement strand
CCACGTCGGGGGTCCAGTTGCGGAGCGAGACGACGAGGTCGACGCGCTTCTCGAGGCGGATGCTCTTCACGCCGAACATGTCGGCGATGTTGATGATGCCGATGCCGCGGCACTCCATGTAGCCGCGATTGAGGGGGCGGGAGCTGGCGGAGAGCTCGCGCTCGTCGAGCAGCTTGAGGACGGTGAGGTCGTCGGCGACGAGCGAGTGGCCGCGCTCGATGAGGGCGAGGGCGCACTCGGACTTGCCGATGCCGCTGTCGCCGCGGATCATCACGCCGATGCCCTTGATGTCGAGGGTGGTGGCGTGCTCGGTGGCGGAGGGGGCGAACTCGTTGTCGATGCACAGCGTGGCGGCGTTCACGAAGTTCATCGTGATCATCGGCGTGCGGAAGATGGGCAGGTTCATCTCATGCGAGACGGCCAGCATCGGGTGCGTGGCGATGTAGTTGCGCGTGAGGACGATGGCGGGGATGCCGCGCTTGACCATCTCGCCGAAGATCTCGATCTGCTGGCGCTGGGTGAGGGTCTTGAGGTAGGTCATCTCGGCGGCGCCGAAGACCTGGATGCGTTTGTTCGCAAAATACTTGAAGAACCCGGTCAGCGCGAGCGACGGGCGGTTGATCGAGCCCTCCTTGATCAGGCGGTGCAGGCCCGGTTCGCCGGTGACGAGCTCCAGCTCGAGCTTGTCCCGGTAGGTCTCGAAAAAATGCGCGACGGTGATGCCGTTGATGGCTTTGGTGGGCATGGGACGCGAAGTAGAGAGTAGTGAGTAGCGGGTAGTGAGTAGAGGAAGAAACCAGCGGCAACAAGCCCCTACTCGCTACCCGCTACCCGCTGCTCGCTACTACATGTTGAAATCCTGGCCGAGGTAGAGCTCGCGGGCCTGGGGGTCGTTGATGAGGAAATCGCCGGAGCCCTCGGTCATGACCTTGCCCTTGTGGATGATGTAGCCGCGGTCGACGATGCGCAGCGTCTCGCGGACGTTGTGGTCGGTGATGAGCACGCCGATGCCGCGCTGCTTCAACTGGAGGATGATCTTCTGCACCTCGGCGACGGAGATGGGGTCGACGCCGGCGAAGGGCTCGTCCATCAGCAGGAACTTCGGGCGGGTCACAAGGGCGCGGGCGATCTCCAGCCGGCGGCGCTCGCCGCCGGACAGGGTGTAGGCCTTCTGTTGCGCAAGGTGGCCGAGGCTGAGCTCGTCGAGGTGGTGTTTGACGAGGGCGGGGCGGTCGGCCGCCTTGACCGGCAGGGTCTCGACGATGGCGAGCACGTTCTCCTCGACGGTCAGCTTGCGGAAGATGGAGGCCTCCTGCGGCAGGTAACCGATGCCAAGGCGCGCGCGGCGGTGCATGCGCAGGTGCGTGGCGTCCTGGCCGTTGATGACGACGCGGCCCGAGGTGGCGGGCACGAGGCCGACGACCATGTAGAACGTCGTGGTCTTGCCCGCGCCATTGGGGCCGAGGAGGCCGACGACCTCGCCGGCTTGGACGTTCACATTGACGCCGTTGACGACGGAACGATGGCCGTAGACCTTGACGAGTCCCTCGGTGCGGATGGCGGCGGTGGAAGGCTCCATGCTCAGGGCTGTTTCGGCGCCTCGGCCGGGACGGGGGACTTGTCGACGCCGAGATCCTTGATGGGCGGGGCGGTGAGGATGGGTTTCTCGACCTCCACCTTGCGCTGGCCGCGCAGCATGGTGATCTTCTCGCCGGCGATGCGGGTGTTCTGGTCGTGGTCGACAACCACGGGGCTGCCGGAGAGGACGACCTTCTCCTCCTCGGGCCGGACCTCGGCGCGGCCGCAGGCCGCCTCGCGCTCGCCCTGGATCATCCGCACGTTGCCGGTGGCGAGCATGGAACGGAACTTGTCGAGCTTGCCCAGCGTGGCGGTCTTGTCACCGGTGCGGACGACGACGACCTCGAGGTAGTCGCAGGACAGCTTCATGTTGGTGCCGGTGACGCGCACGTTGTCGCGGAAGGTGATGGTGGTCTCGGTGTCGGTGCTGACCATCTCGCCGGGGCCGTCGCTCTCGATGACGGTGGTCTGGAGCGCGACGCTCTGGGCCAACGCGAGGACGGGCAGCAGGCCGGCGGCGGCGAGGGCGGAAAGGAGACGGAGTCGGTTCATTTCAGGAAGTCCTTGAATTCGGCGCGGAAGGCTACGCGGACGTTTTTGGCGATGGAAACTTTTTTATCCTTGTGGGCGTAGCGCCAGTTGAGGCCGCTGGCCTCGAACTGGTCGCTGATGACGCGGATGCCCTCGGGCCCGGTGATGACGGCGTCGGCCGGGTGCACCACGGCGAGCGGGCTGAGGATCAGGGTGTCCACCTTTTCCTGGGCCGAGCCGGTGGCGAAGATGGACAAGGTGAGCTCCTTGATGCCGATGTCGTTGGGGCCGGAGTAACGCGCCTCCGAGCCGCGGACAAGCCAGGCGCGGGTGCCCTCCGGGGTGAAGGCGGGCAGGCGGAAGTTGACGATCGGCTTGTCGGTCGAGATCTGCGTGCCCTGGGCCAGCGCGGCGGCGGGCAGCAGGCAGAGGAGAAGGAGGCGGGCGAGGAACGGCACGGCGGGGTTACTGACCGCGGTTGGCCAGGATATGTTCACACACTTCGCGCACGGCGCCGCGGCCGGCGGGGCGGGCGGGGATGTAACCGGCGGCCTTGAGGGCCGGTGGCATGGAGCCAAGCGGGGCGACCCCGAGGCCGGCCCAGGCGATGGCGGGGGCGTCGATGTCGTCGTCGCCCATGTAACAGACCTGCGCGGAAGCCAGCCCGAGCTGGCTGGCCAGTTCCTGCAGCGCCATGAGTTTGTCGGTGCGGCCCTGGATGACATGCGGCACGCGGAGCTCGGTCGCGCGGACCGTGGTGGCACCCGAGGCGCGGCCGGAGATCCAGGCGACGGCGACGCCGGCCTTGTGCAGGCGGACGATGCCCATGCCGTCGAGGATCGAGAAATGCTTGGTTTCCGTGCCGTCGCTGGAGATGGCCACGGTGCCGTCGGTCAGCACGCCGTCCACATCCATGGCGAACAGCCGGATTTTGGCCCATTGCGTGGGCCGGATTTTCGATTTCGGACTGCGGATTGTGGGACGGGATTTTGCCACGCGACGGCAGCTTGGGTCAGCAATCCGCAATCGCCAATCAGAAATCCGCAATTCTTCAGTCCAGCCACGCCGCGATGGCGTCGACGATCTTGTCCTTGGTCGGGCGGTAGACGGCCTCGAGCTCGGGGGCGAAGGGGACGGGCATGTCGAGCGCGGCGATGCGCAGCGGCGCGGCCTTGAGGGCGGCAAAATGTTCCTCGGTCAGGCGGGCGACCAGCTCGGCGCCGAAGCCGTGGGTGCGGCGGCCCTCGTGGATGACCACGAGCCGGCCGGTGCGGGCCAGGGAGGCCTTGATGGCGTCGAGTTTGAGCGGCGCGAGGGCGCGGAGGTCAAAGAGGTCGAAGGTCTTCTCGTATTCGCCGGCGAGGTAGTCGCAGGCTTCGCCGGCCAGCAGGGTCATCTCGCCGTAGGTGACGATGGTGGCGTGGTCACCCGAGCGCAGCTTGGCCGGCTCCCAGATGGAGCGGTAGTTTGCGTCCCACTTCACGGGCTGTTTGCCGCGGCGGTAGAGCGCCTTGTGCTCGAAAAGGATGACCGGATTGTCGTCCTCGTAGGCGGCGAGCAGGGCGTTGAACGCGTCCTGGGGATTGGACGGATAGAGCGCCTTGAGGCCGGGGAAGGAGAGGAAGGCGGACTCGAGTTCCTGCGAGTGGAACGAGCCGAAGGTCAGGCCGCCGCCGCAGGGGAAGCGGAAGACCACGGGGCATTTCTGGCCGGCGCGGAAGTGGTAGGTCGCGGCGTTGAGCACGATCTGGGTCGTGGCGTCGGTGGAGAAGTCGGCGAACTGGAACTCCTCGATGGGGCGGTGGGCGTTGGTGGCGAGACCTAGCGCGTAGCCGGTGCTGGCGGATTCGCAGAGCGGGGTGCTGAGCACGCGCGGGCGGCCGAATTCCTCGACGAGGCCCTCGGTGACCTTGAACGCGCCGCCGTAGGCGCCGATGTCCTGGCCGAGCACGAGCGACTCGGGGCGCTCGGTGAGGATCTTGCGCAGGCCGAGCGTGAGGGCCTGGGCGAGGTTGAGATTCTGCGGGGCGGCGGGCACCGGCAGCCACGCGAGCGGCGCGGCGGGCGGGGCGAAGACTTCCGCCAGCATGCCCTCGGGGCTGGCCGGTGGCAGCGCGAGCGAGGCCTTGATGGTGGCCTCGACGAAGCCGGCGACCTCGGCGTCGATGGCTTCGAGCCGGGCGCCGTGGCCGGCGGCGGCGAGCTTGGCGCGGAACTTGGGCAGCGGGTCCTGCGCGAGGATGGCCTCGGCCTCGCCGGGTTTCATGTAGTCGCAGGTGTCGTAGGCGGCGTGGCCGCGGAGGCGGAAGGTGTGGGCCTCGATCAGCAGCGGCCGGCCGGTCGCGCGGGCGCGCTCGATGGCGGCGCCGAGCGTCTGCAGCACATGCGCGGGATCGCTGCAGTCCATCGCGAAGCCCTCGATGCCGTAGCCCTTGGCGCGCTCGAAGAGGTTGGACGAGACGAACTGTTCGCTGATGGGCGTCGAGTAGGCGTATTGGTTGTTCTCGATGACGAAAACCACGGGCACGGAAAGGACGGCCGCAAGGTTGAGCGACTCGTGGATGTCGCCGGTGCTGGACGAGCCGTCGCCGAAGAACGCGAAGCCGACCGCCGGCCGGCCGAGGCGGCGCTGGGAGTCGGTGCCGCCGATGACGTTCGAGAGCATGATGCCGAGGTGCGAGATCATCGGCAGGCTGCGGGCGGCCGGGTCGCCGTGATGGATGTTGCCCTCGCGGGCCTTGGTTGGGCTGCCGCTGTTGGCGAAATACTGGCACAGGTGCTCGCCGAGGTGGCCGCTCCAGACGAGGTGCCCGCCGAGGCCGCGGTGGGAGAAGGAGATGACGTCGAGTGTCTTGTCGGCCAGCAGCGCCAGCGGGACGATCAGCGCCTCGTTGCCCTGGCCGCCGGTGACGGTGCCCTTGATCAGGCCCTGGCGGAAGAGGTCGAGGATCCGGTTGTCGGCGGTCCGGGCGAGCTGCATCCACGCGTAGGTGCGCAGCAGGCCCTCAGGCTGGCCCAGCTCGGCAATCCGGAGGTCGCGGCTGGCGAACATACCCGGGGTAGGAGGAAACGTCATTCAGCCGCAAGTTGCCGGCCGGCGGGGGCGGCATCGAGGAAAAAGTTTCGCCGCGGGCAAAGCATCGCGGCGATTAATGCCTTTGGACTATCCGGTTAATCAGCCGGCCGCCGGGCGAGGAAATCGCGGGCGCCCGCGAAATCCGCCGGCACCAGCCCGTGGCTGGCGGGATGCGTCTGCAGGGTGACGTCGGCGCCGGCGCGGCGGAGCAGGTCCGCCAGCCGCGTCGGGTGATCGTTGGGCACGATGGGATCGACCGTGCCGGAGGACAGGAACACGCGCCGGCCCTCCAGGTCGGGCAGTTGCTTCGGTTCGAGCACGACCATCGGGCGGAGGAGCACGGCGGCGCCGAGGGTCTCCGGACGCAGCAGCAGCAGCGTGGCGGCGATGTTCGCGCCGTTGGAGAAGCCGACGGCGGTGAGTTTCGCCGGGTCGAAGCGGTAGTGCTTTCCCGCGGCGAGGATGAAGTCGGCGAGCGCGTGGGTGCGCCGCGTGACCTCGGCCGGGTCGAAGACGCCTTCGCCGAGCCGGGCGAAAAAGCGCCGGGCGCCGTGTTCGCTGACGTCGCCGCGCGGGCTCAGCAAGGCCGAGCCCGGGGAGAGTTTCCGGCCGAGCGGGATGAGGTCGTTCTCGTCGCCGCCCGTGCCGTGGAGCAGGAGCAGCGGCGGGGCGGACGGGTCCGTGCCGGGTTCGAAGCGGTGGAGATAGGAGAGGGAGGACATGGTGATGGGTGGTATTTTGTGGGCTAGCCCGCTGGCGGGCGCTCTTGGGCGCGAGCGAGCTCGCTGGCCCACGGGAGGAGTTCAGGCGAGCTTGGGCAGCGCGGCCTCGATCTCGGCGCGATGCGGTTCCAGGTGCGGGGGCAGGCCCAGGATCGTGCCGAGCTGGTCGAGCGGCTCGTCGATGGCGAAGCCCGGGCCGTCGGTCGCGATCTCGAAGAGCACGCCGGCCGGCTCCCGGTAGTAGATGGACTTGAAGTAGGCGCGGTCGATGACCGGGCTGACGTGCAGGCCGTCCTTGAGCAGGATGTCGCGGGCGGCGACCTCGGTGGCGTCGTCGCTGACACGGAAGGCGACATGGTGGATCGTGCCCGCGCCGTTGAGGCCGCGCGGGAGCGAGGGATCGGTCAGCAGGTCGACGTAGGTGCCCGGGCCGCCGTTGCCGGCGGAGTAGCGGGCGCGATGGCCGGCCTGGCCGGCCAGCTTGTAGCCCATGCTGCCGGTCAGCACCTTGGCGGTGGCGACCGCGTCGTTCAGCGCCAGCGTGGAGCTGTGGAAGCCGCGGATGGCGAATTCGGCCGGGACATCCTTGGCCGGGGCCGCGGGACGCGCATCGGTCTCGCTGGTGGCAACCAGTTCAAGGCGCAGGCCGTCGGGATCGGCGAAAGGAAGGACCTCGTCGTTGAAACGCTTTTCGATCTTCTCCTGCTTCACGCCGAGCTTGGTGAAGCGCTCCTGCCAGAAGGGCAGGGAGCCGGCCGGCACGGAGAAACCCGTGGCATAGGCCTGGCCCGTGCCGGGGCGGCCGCGGCGGAGGCCGGCCCAGGGGAAGAATGTGAGTATGGTGCCGGGCGAGGCGGCGTAGTCGCCGTAGTAAAGGTGGTAGGTGCCGGGGTCGTCCTGGTTGACGGACTTCTTCACGAAGCGCAGCCCGAGGGCGCGGGTGTAGAAATCGAGGTTCTGACGCGGGTCAGACGCGATGGCGGTGATGTGGTGGAGGCCGGTTACTTGTGCGTTCATAAGCTTTGATGTTAAAATATAGGTTAAGAAAAAGCAAATCAGGCGCGGAGACCGATTTTTTTGCAGAGGCGGCCGAAATCGGAGAGTTCGGTGCCGGAAAGGGCGCTCATTTCCTTGGTGATGTTGGCGACGACCTTGGGGAAAAGCGCGCTGATGAAAGTCTCGCCCTTGGCGGTGAGTTTCACGACGACGAAGCGGCGGTCGGCCGGATCGCGTTCACGTCCGACATAGCCGGCCTTCTCGAGGTTATCGACCACCAGAGTGAGATTGCCTCCGCTCTTGAGGAGCTTCTCCGCCAGTTCGCTCTGGCAGAGCGGGCCGATGTGATGCAGCGCCTCGAGCACGCCGAATTGGGTGACGGTCAGACCATCGGGCAATACGGCATGGACACGGACCGAGACAGACTCAGCCGCACGCTGCAGCTTGATGAATGCGTTGAGCGCATTGATCTCCTCGATTGAGCCGCGGTGCCTTGTTCCCATGGGCGATCACTTTGATGCGATATACTAACATGTCAAACTATTAATCCAGACATCACAAATTGAGCATAAACCATTAAGCCAAATCGATTTTCTGAATTCTGGCGAGATGCCGACCACCCTCAAAGGCAGTCGAAAGCCAGACTTTCACGATCTTGATGGCTTCATCTTCTGTGATGGTGCGTTGGCCGAGAGAGAGACAGTTACCGTCGTTGTGCGACCGGTTCCAGATGGCGACCTGTTCGTTCCAGCACAGGCCGCAACGGACTCCTTTCACGCGGTTGGCAACGATGGCCTCACCGTTGCCCGAGCCGCCGAGCACGATGCCGCGCTCGACCTCGCCCTTGGCGACCGCCACGGCGACCGGGCGGATGAAGTCCGGATAATCGCATGGCGCATCCGAGTTGGTGCCGCAGTCCTTCACGGTGTGTCCCTCGGCGAGCAGCATGGCCTTGATCTTTTCCTTGTAGGCGTAGCCGGCGTGGTCGGAACCGATGGCAATGGTGAATTTTTTCATAACGTCTTTAAGGCGGATGAACCCGGGCGGGTTGTGCCTGTCGATATTCCGGTCACACTTACCCATCGCAAACCAAAATCCGCCATGCGCCCCATTGCCTCCGCCTTATGTCTCATTTCGGTCGTTCTGCTGGCCGCCTGCTCTTCCACGCCGGATTCCCGCATCGCCAAAAATCAGGCGGCCTTCGCCAATTATCCCGCCGCGGTGCAGCAAAAAATCCGCACGGGCGAAGTGGACGTGGGCTTCACGCCGGAGATGGTGCGACTCGCCCTGGGCGAGCCGACGAGACAGTTCAGCCGCCAGACCAAGGATGGCACGGCCGAGGTCTGGGTCTATCATGACAACGGCCCGCGCTTCAGCTTTGGTGTCGGGATCGGCGGTGCGATCGGCCGCCATTCGAGCGCCGGCGTCGGGCTGAGCACCTCGTCGGGCGGTTATGATCCCGAGGAGAAAATGCGCGTCGAATTCCACGGCGGCAAGGTGGCGGCGATCGAATACGTGAAGCGGTGAGTGTAGGGCCGGCGCTTGTCGCCGTGCCGGTCCGCCGCAAGCGGCGCCCCTACATTTCAAATCGCGTCGATCACCTTAAGGAATGCTTCGGTGTCCGCGAAATTGGCGAACACCGCCGTCGGCGCATGGGCGGACAGCTCGGCCACGCTGAAACGGCCGGTGGCGACGGCGATGGTCCGCGCGCCGATGACCTTGCCGCACTCGATGTCGTGCGGCGTGTCGCCGATGATGAAGGTGTTCGCCGGGTCGAACTCCACGGCGTGCCGCTCCCTGGCGCGGCGCAGGGCGTGCGGCCCGAGGTCGTTGCGGCGCGGGCTGTCGTCGGCGAACGCGCCAAACTCGAAGTAGTGCCAGACCTTGTAGTGCGTGAGCTTGAACTCCGCACCGCGGCGCAGGTTGCCGGTCAGCAGGCCCTGGGCGAGGTCCTTCCGGTGATGGAGGGTTTCCAGCAGTTCCAGCACGCCCGGCAGCACCTGGCCTTGGCGGCCGTCCTGCAATTCCTGCGGCAGCAGTTCCAGGTAGGTCTCGAGGTAGTCGTGTGAATTCTGCGGCGTGTCGGGCAGGCCGACATGCCGGAAAACCTCGCCGGTGATCCAACTGTCGGTGCGCCCGGCCCAGTCGATCCGGCCGAGATCGCACGTCACGCCGAAGCGCTTGGTCAGCGCCTTCTCCATGGCCCGCACGCCCGCGCCGTGCGAGACGATGATGGTGCCGTCGATGTCCCAGAGGATGAGTTTTTTCACGGAACGGAGGAGACCACGAAACACACGAAAGACACGAAAAAAGGGACGCTGGGTAGGGCGAGTCGTCCCGACGAGCCGAAGGCTTTGACCTGCGCTGTTGCTACGGCTCATCCGGAGGATTCGCCCTACCGGATGCTAAAACGGTTACTCCGCCTCGGCGTTGGCCGTCGTGGCGTTGCGGACGACTGTGTAAGTGGTGCCGCCGAGGATGAGCGCCGCCCCGATCATCTCGTGCAGGGCGAAGTGTTCGTCGAAGAAAAGCATGCCGCCCAGGGCCGTGCCGAGCGGCACGAGCATCTGGATCAGCGAGCCCTCGGCGACGGGCAGGTCGCGGAAGGCGCGCGTCATGGCCAGCTGGCCGACGCCGGCGGTGAGGCCGACGAGCAGCAGCACGCCCCACGCGAGCGGCGGCAGCGGGTCAAAGGTCACCACGGCGGGCACGCCGCAGATGACCAGGGCATAGCCGCACTGGGCCGCGAAGATGGTCGAGGTGTGCTCGGTGGCATGGAGCTGCCGGATGGTGACAACCACCCAGGCGGAGAGCAGTGCACCGACGACGGCGAGCAGGTCGTAGATGCCGGGATGGGCGTCGGTCGCAAACACGTTGGTCAGCAGCCCGATGCCGACCAGGGCCGCCACGCCGCCGACCAGCACCGCCGGCCGGAGTTTTTCCTTCAGCATCCAGGCGGCCAGCAGGGCGCCCCAGACGACGTAGGTGTTGCTGATGAAGACCGCACGTCCGGCGCCGAGCTTCACGACCGTCAGGTAGGTAACATAAACGCCGATGCCGCCCACGATGCCGCGTTCCGCCACCTTCCAGCGGCGCCAGAGATGGGCCGGCTGGAATTCCTGCCAGTAGACCGCGCAGATCATGGCCAGCCCGACCAGTCCGCGGCTGCAGGCCATCAGCCAGACGTTGACCTCGCCAAACTCCCCGAGGGCGCGGACGAGCAGCACGTTGGCCGTGAAGCTGGCGGCGGACAGCAGCATGAGGCCGACGGCGCGGCGATGGGTGAGATGGGGGGACACGAGGGTGAAAAAAGACCGCGCCACTGACGGCGCGGTCAAGGTTGGTCAGGCTGTGCGCCCGGAAATCACATGCCGTGTATGGCCGACTTGCTGACGGCGAGGCCGGCCTCCTTGATGGCCTCGCTCATGGTCGGGTGGGCATGGATCGTGCGGCCGAGGTCCTCGGCGCTGCCGCCGTATTCCATGTGCGTGACGATTTCGGAGATGAGCTCGCCGGCGTTGGCGCCGAGGATCTGCGCACCGAGGATCTTGTCCGTCTTGGCGTCGGCGATGATCTTGACGTAGCCGTCGGTCGCATCGGCGGCGATGGCGCGGCCGTTAGCGGCGAAGTTGAACTTGCCGATGTTGACGGCGATGCCCTTGGCCTTCGCCTGGTCCTCGCCGAGGCCGACGCTGGCGACCTCGGGGTGGGTGTAGACAATACCCGGGACGAGGTCCCAGTTGATGTGGCCCGCCTTGCCGGCGATCCACTCGGCGACGGCGGCGCCGTCCTCCTCGGCCTTGTGCGCGAGCATCGGGCCGGCGACGACGTCGCCGATCGCCCAGATGTTCTTCGCGGTCGTGCGGAGGTGGCCGTCCACCTTGACGCGCTTTTTCTCGTCGAGTTCGACGCCGGCCTTGTCGAGGCCGAGCGAGTCGGTGTAGGGGCGGCGGCCGACGGCCACGAGGACCTTGTCGGCGGGGAACTCGAGGACCTTGCCGTCGCGCTCGGCGGTCAGGATGCCCTTGGCATAACCGGTGACCTTGGCGCCGACCTCGATCTTCAGGCCCTGCTTCTGCATGAGGCGCGTGAAATTCCGGATGATGTCGTCGTCGTAGGTCGCGATGATCTTCGGCAGGAACTCGACGACGGTCACGTCCGCGCCGAGGCGCGACCAGACGGAACCCAGCTCGACGCCGATCACGCCGCCGCCGACCACCACGAGTTTCTTCGGCACCTCGGGGAAGGCGATGGCGTGGTCGCTCGAGACGACGGTCTTGCCGTCGAACTTCATGAACGGCAGCTCGACCGGCGCGGAGCCCGTGGCGATGACGATGTGCTTGGCGGTGACCTCGGTGACGCCCTTCTCGCCCTTGACGGCGACGGTCGTGGCGGAGGTGAAGGAGGCCTCGCCGGTGAGGACGGTGACCTTGCGGGCCTTGGCGAGAAGCGTGAGTCCGCCGGTGTTCTTGGCGACGACCTCGTCCTTGCGCTTGAGCATCGTGGGCAGGTCAACCTCGACCGAGCCGAACTTGATGCCGTGGGCGGCGGCGTGGCCCTTGGCAAAGGCGACGTGCTCCGAGGAATGGAGGAGGGCCTTGCTCGGGATGCAGCCGACGTTGAGGCAGGTGCCGCCGAGGGTGGCCCGCTTTTCTACGAGCGCGACCTTCAGGCCGAGCTGCGAGGCGCGGAAGGCGCACACATAGCCGCCGGGGCCGGCGCCGATGACGACGAGATCGTAGGAATCCATGGTGGCTTAGACTCCGACGATGAGGCGCGCGGGATCCTCGATGGCCTGCTTGACCTTCACGAGGAAGGTGACGGCTTCCTTGCCGTCGACGAGGCGGTGGTCGTAGCTCAGGGCGAGATACATCATCGGGCGGATGACGACCTGGCCGTTGACGGCGACGGGGCGCTCGTTGATCGCGTGGAGGCCGAGGATGGCGCTCTGCGGGGCGTTGAGGATCGGGGTCGAGAGCATCGAGCCGAAGATGCCGCCGTTGGTGATCGTGAAGACGCCGCCCTCGAGGTCGGCGAGGGTGATCTTGCCGTCGCGGGCCTTCTTGGCGGCCTCGCCGATCGCCTTCTCGATGTCGGCCATGCCGAGCGTGTCGCAGTTGCGGATGACCGGGACCATGAGGCCCTTCTCGGTCGAGACCGCCATGCTGACGTCGTAATAGTGGTTCTGGACGATAGTGTCGCCGTCGATACGAGCGTTGACAGCCGGCACCTCGCGGAGGGCGTGGACGACGGCCTTGGTGAAGAAGCTCATGAAGCCGAGCTTCACGCCGTGCTTCTTCACGAAGTCGTCCTGGTATTTCTTACGGAGGTCCATGACGGCGGACATGTCGACCTCGTTGAAGGTCGTGAGCATGGCGGCCTCATGCTGGGCGGCGACCAGGCGGCTGGCGATGGTCTGGCGCAGCTTGGTCATCTTGGTGCGGGTCTGGCGTTCGCCGCTGGCAACCGGGGCGGCCGCGGGCTTGGGAGTCGGGGCACTCGACGGCGGGGTCGCCGTCGCTCCAGCAGGAACCGCGGACTTTTCTCCCGCAGCCAGCATGTCGCCCTTGGTGACGCGGCCGGCCTTGCCGGAACCGGCGACGGACACGGGATCGATGCCGGTCTCGGCCGCGAGGCGGCGGACCGCAGGAGATTGTTCCGCAGACGCGGCCGGAGCAGCAGCCGGCGCCGGAGCGGCAGCCGCGGGCGCCGCGGTGCTTCCGGCCGCCGTTTCGTCGATCGAGGCCACGACCTGGCCGATCTTCACGTCGGTGCCGGCGGCGACCTTGAAGGTGATCTTGCCGGCGACCTCGGCGGTGCCCTCGGACGTGATCTTGTCCGTCTCGAGCTCGAAGAGGGGCTGGTCTTTCTTGACGATGGCACCGTCGGCAACGTGCCACTTGGAAAGCACGCCGGAGGTGATGGATTCGCCCATCGGGGGGATTTTGACTTCAATGGCCATGGGAATGGAGGAGTAGTGAGTGGTGGGTAGCGAGTAGTGAGTAGGATGGCAGCGGGAGGAGGAGAGTGGTTTTGCGATGATCGCTACTCACTAGCCGCTACTCGCTACTTTGGCTTTAGAGCGTGAAGGCTTTCTTGAGGAAGGCGGCGAGCTGGATGCGGTGGAGCGCGAGCAGGCCGACGGCCGGGGAGGATGCGGCGTCGCGGCCGGCGTAGATGGCCTTGCGGCCGAAGATTTCCTCGAGCTGCGGCGCGATGTAGCTCCAGGCGCCCATGTTCTGCGGCTCTTCCTGGCACCAGATGAGCCGCGCGTTGCGGCCGTAGTCGTCGGCGAGCTTGCCGAGGGCGTGGCGATGCAGGGGATAAAGCTGCTCGACGCGGATGATCGCGGTGTTGCCGACCTTGTGCTTCTCCCGGTAGTCGATCAGGTCGTAATAGACCTTGCCCGAGCACAGGATGACGCGCTCGGCCTGTTTGGCCGGGATCGGGTCGTCGATGATCTCGTGGAACGAACCCTTGGTGAAGTCCTCGAGCTTCGACACAGCGCCGGGGTGCCGGAGCAGCGACTTGGGCGACATGATGACGAGCGGCTTCTTGAACTCGCGCTTCATCTGGCGGCGCAGGGCGTGGAAGAGCTGGGCCGGCGTGGTGAGGTTGGCGACCTGGATGTTGTTCTCGGCGCAGGCCTGCAGGAAGCGCTCGAGGCGGGCCGAGGAGTGCTCGGGGCCCTGGCCCTCGTAGCCGTGCGGCAGCAGCAGGGTGATGCCGCTGGTGCGCTGCCACTTGGACTCGCCGGCGCCGATGAACTGGTCGATCACGACCTGGGCGCCGTTGACGAAGTCGCCGAACTGGGCCTCCCAGATGCAGAGCATGTCGGGGTAGTCGAGCGAGTAGCCGTAGTCGAAGCCGAGCACGGCGGCCTCGGAGAGCAGGGAGTTGTAGACGCAGAACTTCGCCTGCTTGTCGGAGATGGTGTTGAGTGCGGTGAACTTCGCGCCGGTCTCCACGTCGTTGAACACCGCGTGGCGGTGGGTGAACGTGCCGCGCTCGCAGTCCTGGCCGCTGAGGCGGACGGGGGTGCCGTCGAGGAGGAGCGTGCCGAAGGCGAGCGCCTCGCCCATGCCCCAGTCGTAGGGGCCGCCGTGCTTGTGGGCCTCGGCGCGGCCCTCGATGAAGCGTTTGATCTTGGCGTGCGGCTTGAAGTCGGCCGGCACGGTGGTGAGCGCCTTGACGACCTGGTCGAGCACCTTCGCGCTGACGGCGGTCGGGACCGGCGTGTGCGTGAAGGCCGGCTGGAAGATCGCGGTGGAGCCCTTGAAGGCGTCGGTCGTGACGGTGTCGGCGGCGGCCTTGCGCTTCTCGGCCTTGGCGGACTCGCGGGCCTTGGCCTTGCCGAGGTTCTCGTCGAGCGCGGCGGAATACTCGGCCTTGATGGCGTCGCCCTCGGCGGAGGTGATGGAGCCCTCGGCGATCAGCTGCTTGGTGTAGATGGCCGACACCTGCTCGTGGGCGGCGATCTTCTTGTAAAGGGCGGGCTGGGTGAAGGACGGCTCGTCGGTCTCGTTGTGGCCGTGCTTCCGGTAGCAATACATGTCGATGAACACGTCGCGCTTGAACTTCACGCGGAAATCCACGGCGAGCTGCGCGACCATGCAGACGGCCTCGGGGTCGTCGCCGTTCACGTGGAAGATCGGGGCCTCGATCATCTTGGCGATGTCGGTGCAGTAGCGGGTCGAGCGGGCGTCGGCCGGGTCGGTGGTGAAGCCGACCTGGTTGTTGATGACGAAATGGACGGTGCCGCCCGTGCGGTAGCCGGGGAGCTGGGAGAACTGCAGCGTCTCGGCCACGATGCCCTGGCCGGCGACGGCGGCGTCGCCGTGGACGAGCAGCGGCATGACCTTGAGGCGCTCCTTGCTGTCGCCGCGGATCCGCTGGCGGGCGCGGGCCTTGCCCTCGACGACGGGGTTGACGATCTCGAGGTGCGACGGGTTGGCGGCGAGGCGGACCTCGACCTTGGCGCCGGTGGTGGTGGTGAGGACGGACTCGTAGCCGAGGTGATACTTCACGTCGCCGTCGCCGGCGACGGTGTCGGGGATGTAGTTCTCGGAGAACTGCTCGAAGAGGAGGTCGAAGGACTTGCGGAGGATGCTGGTCAGGACGTTGAGGCGGCCGCGGTGGGCCATGCCCATGACGATCTCCTCGATGCCCGAGGCGGGGCAGTGGTCTATGACGGCGTCGATCGCGGCGATGATGGTTTCGCCGCCCTCGAGGGAGAAGCGCTTCTGGCCGACGTATTTCGTGTGGAGGAATTTCTCGAAGAGCTCGGCCTTGTGGACGCGGCGGAGCATGCGGACCTTGGCCGGCTTGGTGAACTTCGGGCGCAGGCGCGTGGACTCGATGCGCTCCTGCAGCCAGCGGCGGGCATCCTGGTCCTGGATGTGGGCGTATTCGACGCCGACGTGGCCGCAATAGATCTGGTTGAGCGCGGCGACGATGTCGCGGAGCTTCATCTGGCCGCCGCCGGCGAAGTTGCTGACGTCGAACACCGTGTCGAGGTCGGCCTCGCCGAGGCGGAACTGCTTGAGCTGGAGCTTGGGTGACGCCGGGGGCGGGCCGCTAAGCGGGTCGAGGTGCGACTGGATGTGCCCGATGGCGCGGTAGGCGTTGATCAGGTAATAGACGCCGGACTGCTGGACGCTGTCCACGACGGCTCCCGCCGGAACCCCGGCCGGGGTCTGCCCGCTGCTGCCCAAGGTGAAGCCTTGGAAGAAAGCACGCCAGGTCGGGTCGACGGAGTCGGGGTTATCAAGCCAGCGTTGATGATATTCCTCGATCACGCCCGCATTGGCGCGTTCGGAAACGGAGACGGGATTCATGGAGAGATGGGTTGGGAGAGGCGGAAATGGATCACGACTTGCCTATCACGTGGGGTAATAGTAACCGTGGAATCCGCAGGGGAACATCGGAGCCCAATTGAGACAAGGTGATTCAAGTTCCGAGGCGGCGGATGAACCGGGAATAATGCCCGGCTGGTTCGCTGATTAAGATATTTTAATTCCAGACCGCAAAAATGACCGAAACCAAAATCAAAGCCGCGCTTATCCGGTTGCATGCCGGCATTAAGGATTCTGATGGCCCGGCCATCTCCGTTGCGCTCACCGAGATAGAGGCCCTGCAGGCGGCGCATGGCCCGGAATTGGACCCACGGCTCCAGCACTTCCTGGCCGGCCGCAGCTATGCCAAGGCCCTGGCCTGGCTGGGGGGCGGGGACGAGCTGACGGCCAAACCGGCGTCGCCTCCCGGAGGTTGCGGCGGAGGGCACGCATGAGCTCTTCCGACAAAATCTCCACCGACGGCGGCCAAGGCCTCGGGCAGAACCCCTTTGGCGCGCTCAGCGGCGCCGGCTTGCCCTCCTTCGCCAAGGCTTCGGAGGGCACGGCCGTTGCGCCGCAGTCAGTGAACCAGCCGGCCGGCAAGAAAGAGGCTCCCGCCCGGAATCGCGGCCGCGTCGACATCAAGCGCACCACGGCCGGGCGCGGCGGCAAGACCGTGACGCTCGTCACCGGCTTTGTCGGCATCGGCCTGCCGGAAAAGGAATCGCTCGCGAAAAAGATGCGCAACGCCTGCGGTTGCGGCGGAACGGTGAAGGACGGCGACATCGAGATCCAAGGCGACCAGCGCGAGAAGATCGCGCAGATCCTGACCGACGCCGGCTTCCGGCCGGTGTTCGCGGGGGGCTAGCGCTTGATCTGCAAGAGCTCTTCCTGCGTCCACGGATCGCGGTCGCCGGTTTTCTCGCGGATCCGGGCAACCGTCTCGGCGGCTATCGGGGCGCTGTCATTTCCCCATTCCTGCCGGATATAGGTCAGCACCTGGGCGATTTTCTCGTCGCTCCAATTGAAGGCGGATTTCGGGCCCTGCCCGAACCCGGGCATGGCGGCGGCATTGTATTGCTTTCCAGACGTCGTGATGGGCCCCTGCAGGCCGTGCAGCAGGATCCTGATCAACCGTTCTTCCGGACCTTTGACCCATTCGGAGCCGGCCAGCGGTGGGTAAACCCCGATCTGGCCCTCGCCATTGATCCCGTGGCAGACGGCGCAGGCCCCGCCGGATAGAAACAGTTCCTTGCCGGGCGGCACTGCGCCTGGCGCCTTGGGTTGACCGGGTGAGATGGCAGGCACGAAGGTCTGCTGTCCCGGCTGGCGCAGGCCGAAGGCCTGGATGCGATCGGTCCCGACAAACACCGTGCCGCCCACGATCAGTGGTTCGTTGTATTTGCCGCTGGTGTGCAGCGCGCCCTCGGGGCTTTTCCAAAGCAGTTTCAAGGTCAGGGCGTCAAAAGCGTAGAGCACCGGGCGCGGCGGGTTGTCGCCGACCAGCGGCGCGGTTCGCGGGGCGTTTTCGTCGAGCACCCAGACGATCGCATCGCGGCCGCCGCGGCTGCTGACCAGGGGCGAACCGGGATTTCCGAAAATCTGGGACTGCTCGTATTGGTCCACCTCAAGATAGGCCGGGCGGCCGGGAGAGGTGACGATGCGCAACCGCGCCAGGCACGGGGCGGTGGGAGCATCCGCGTCCTCGGCCACCTTGGTCTGGCCCGTGACAAAGAGGAAATGCCGGTTTGCCCCGGCCCGCCAATATGCCGGCACGCTGCGGCTTCGCGCCTTGTCCATGGCGCCCTTGGTTTCCGAGTAGGGACCGAAGACGTTGAGCGGGCCGCGCCGGCCGAATTGCGGCTGGTTCGCGGGCGAGAGGAGGGAAGTGTCGCTGGCGGAATCCTGGCTGACCGGCTGGCGGTCCACCAGGCCGCCGGGCAGACGGGCGCGGTCGAGCAGGTAGACGTTGCCCTGTTTTCCGCCGAGGGCCAGCAGGTGCGGGGTGGCCGTCTCGCCTTCGCCCAGCGCGGGAATCAGGCTGGCGCCACCGCTGCCCAGGTCGATGTCGGCATTCGCCGAGTCGCCGTAATTGAAGGGCGTGTAGGTGCCGCGCAGCACCAGCCCGGTTTCCGGTCCGTCGCTGAATTGCAGCACGGATTGCGTCCAGTCGTGCGACTGCTGCTTCAGGCTGCCGAAGTTGGCGCCCGTCACGACGAAGATGTTCCCGTGCTCGTCGATCGCGGGGCCGCCAGCGCCCCAGATGCCGCCGGCCGTGCGGTGCGGCTGGCGCACGGAAGCAAACGCGGAGGCGATCCGCGGCGTTGCGCCGGTTTCGACGGACACCAGCCAGCCGGTGAGGGTCTCGCCGAAAGTCACGTAGAGGCGCGAGCCATCCGGGCTGAGGTTCAGGGCGCCGCGCTGGATCCCGAACAGGGCCCGGCGCGGGGCGGGCGAAGGTTCGGCCGGCGCATTGCGATTGATGCCCGGGACCGCCAGCGCCGCGGCATCGATCGTGACGGGCCAGCCCGGGAGAATGCGCCCGCTGCCGATCTCGAGGGCGAATACCTGCCAGCTTTCCGCGCTGGCGCAGCTGGTGAGGTAGAGGATCCCGTTCACGCGGTCGATCACCGGGGTGCTGATCACGCCGATGTTGATGCCATCGAAGGTCGGTTTCGTGAGCCGCACCAGGCCGGTGCGCCAGAGGATCGCCCCCGCCGGCGCCTGGGCGGTCGCAAAGGCGTTGATCGCGTAGACGTAGCCGTTGCTGGTGGCGGCGAAGATGACGCTGCAGCGCGTCGCCGGAAAGGCACCGGCCGCCACCTGAACCTCGTCCAGATAAAGCGGGGTCGCATACAGGCGCGGCGGCTGGCCCTCGATCCAGTCGAACTCGGGCGATTGCCAGAGTTCGCCAAAGGATCCGCCCGCAACGTCCGCCGGAGCCGGTGCCTGCGCGTCGTCGATCCATCCCGTGCGCATGGCGCCGCCGTGAAAGGTGGGCACATCGGCCGCGGGCGCGCTGATCGTGGTCGCCACGAAACAGACCGCGGCCAGGAAGCGACTACTTGCCGTCATAGCCGACGGCCTGCCGGTAGGCGTTGGAGAACGAGATCGCGAGCACCGCGTCCTCGGTGCCGACATTGGTGGCGTTGTGCAGCACGCCCTGGGGGATGGACACGGTGTCGCCCGCGGCCATTTCCACCGTGACCTCGTTCATCGTGTGGCGGATCCGGCCGCTGACCACATGCAGGACCTCGTCACAGTTGGGATGAAAATGCCGGGGATTGGACTGCCCGGGCTTCAGGCGGGCCACGCCGGTGGTCATTGTGCGCGAGTTGCCCATCTCCGCCGACGTATACCAGCGCAGCTCACCCCACGGATTGGCGATGACGCGGTCGGCCTCGCCGCGGGTGACCGAGGCGGCCGGAACAACCGGCTCCACCACAGTGATGCCGCCGGCCGGCACCTCGATATGCGCGGTCCACGCGATCGCATTCACCAGCAGCTGGCGGATCGGCGGCAGCGCCAGTGCATTGAGGTAATGCAGGCCGGTGAAGCCGAAGGCCCGTCCGCCGGCCGGGCCTTCGAAGGCCCAGGCCACGACGTAATCGGCGCGGGGCGGCGGGGCGGCATTGGGGGCCATGGAATCGCCCGAGGTGGGGGCGATGTTGGCAGTGAGAATGGGGGTGAGACGTCCCGGGCCGCGCGAGAAAACCAAGGTGGGATAAAACTCGTCGGGATAGGTGACATCCGTGACGCCCGCGGAGATGGGATGATCAGGCGTGGCCCGGCGCACCGTGGCCGTCTCCGTGACCCGGTCGAACATCCCGTCGCGTTTTGCGCCCAGCCATTCCAGCAGCGGCACGGTCTGGTCGCCCGCCGGGAGAGTCGAGGCCTGGTGCAGCGCGATCAGGCCCGCGCCGGCGTCCATCAGTTTTTGCAAGGCGGCAATCCGGGCCGGGGCGAGCAGCGGGGCGGGCTTTTCCTGGACCCCGTCGAAATACAGCACCACGGCGGAAGCGCCTTGCAGCACGGTCAGGTCGTCCGGAAACCCGGTCGTGTAGGTGAGAACATCGGCCCCGGCGAACGCCGGGGCCGCCCGGAGCAGGGCGGCGAGGTAGGGGATGCCGTTCGGAAAGTCGTGCATGCCCGGTCCGTGGCTTTTCTTTCCGCCGATCAGGACAATCTTCTTTGCGGCCGCGGGTGTTTGCAGGGTGCCAACGCCCAGGGCTGCGGCCGGCGTTGTGCCGCCCGGCTGCGCCGCCGCGGAATAGACGAGCCCGGCGAAGGCAAGCAACCACAGGGACGGGAAAAGGGAAAACCTTCGGATTCGTGGAGGGACGCGACACATGGGGAGTGCCGGGAGGGGCACGCGCAGGCAAACGTTTGCACATACAGAACTCAAGGGAATTTCCGGTTTGATTCCGCTCTCGCCTGGCGTGAGCGCACACAAAGTCCCCTGTCCGCCGGAGCGGAAGGTTACGCCGCCAGTCCCGCCGCCAAGGCCAGCGCGGCCTTGGCCCGGTTCATGATGTAGAGGTGATAGCCCGGTGCGCCGTGCGCGAGGAGGTCGCGGATCTGCGTGACGGCCCACTCGTTGCCAACGGATTCGACGATCTCGGGATGATCGCCCGCGGCCTCGAGGCGCTTGATGAGTTTTTCCGGCAGGCTGGCGCCGCACATCTCGGTGAAGCGCTTGATCTGCTTCAGTGAAAGCACGGGCATGATGCCGGGCACGATCGGGATGGTGATGCCGCGGGCGCGGCATTTTTCCACAAAGCGGTAATAGACGGTGTTGTCGAAGAAGAGCTGCGTGGTGACAAACGCCGCGCCGGCGTCGACCTTGCGCTTCAGGTTGTCCAGGTCGACCTCCAGCGACGGGGCCTCGGGGTGTTTTTCCGGGTAGCCGCCGACGCCAAGGCAGAAGTCGGCATGGCGCGCCTTGAGCAACGCGACGAGGTCGCTGCCGTAACGCAGCCCGTCCTTGTAAGGCACGAACTCGGTCTCACCCTTCGGCGGGTCGCCGCGGAGGGTCATGATGTTGCGATAGCCCCCGGCATGGAGCTGGTCGGCCACGCCGTTCAACTCGTCGCGCGTGTGGCCGACGCAGGTGAGGTGGGGCATGACCGTGAAGCCGATCTCCGTGCGCAGCAGGCGGCTGACCTGGGCGGTGCGCTCGCGGGTGCTGCCGCCGGCGCCGTAGGTGACGGACACGAAGTCCGGGGCGATGCGCTTCAGCGCGGTGGCGGTCTGGCGCAGGGCCTCGACCCCGGTCTCATCCTTGGGCGGGAAAAACTCCAGCGAGCGCAGCGGACGGTGCTGGGCGAACAGTTCGGAGATGGGCCGATCAGCGGTCATTCAGTAATCAATGCATCCGAATCTGATGATACGTGTAAAGCACCGATTGCGTCCTACTTCTCGGGCGCTGCTGGAACCGTCGCTTCCAGAATGACATGGGTATCTGTCTCGGCCACCGGGCGGAGCGTGAAATAGGGGGCCCGCCACCTTGCATAGTTTTGCATGAAGCCGGCCGTCGCACCCGTTTTCCCCAGCACCAGGTAGCGCAGGCCGGATTGCCGCCAGTGTTGCGCGACCACCTCGGGCGCCAGGGTCCCGTCGAACAGCCACGCGACCTCGGGGCTCCACAGCGGAGCGACCTCCGTTCCGATCGGCGCGAAGATGCGCGGCAGTCCGGCGTGATCGGAGAGGATGCGCCGCCGGTCGGGCAGGGGCGCGACCCGGGCGAGCAACCCTGCGTTCACCGTGCGCACGACGGCCGGGAATTGTGCGGCGGCTTGCGGCCACTCGCGCACGCCGAGGCGGTAGGGATTTTCCGGCAGCACCAGCGTCTTGGGCAGGGATTCCAGCAAGAGGAGCGCCACGGCGAAGGTCGCAAACTTGGCCGCAGCAGGGTGCTGCAAGCCGAAGCCGAGACCGTATGCCGCCACGAGCGCAAGCAACGCGAAGGCCGGGCTCAGCACCCGGAGCGAATAAAACAACCCGCCGGCGGTATAGGCCACCGAGACAAACCAAAGGACGAAGATCAGTCCCACGAAGGCCGCCACGACCCGCGCCTCGCGCAGTCGCTGCGCCAGCAGGAAAACCAGCGCGACCAGGCCCGCCACTGCCGGCAGCGCCCATAGCGACAGGTAGCGGCCGAGCGCCATCCAGCCTTCCGCCGAGTTCAGCGCTGAGCCGGCCGGCCCGCGCAGCGTGTCGTTCCAGGTGGTGAACACGGGGTTCGTCGCGAACAGCCCGAAGATATTCAGGCTGTAGAAGGAATTGCCGGTCAGCAGCCACACGCGCAGCGGCCAGGCCAGCGCGACCGGCAGGGCGACCGCGGCCAGCAGCCAGGTCTGGGCGCGCGGGGCCCGCAGCCACACCACGGCGGCGACCGCGGCGACCGGGAAAATAACGCCGTATTCGCGCGTGCTGGCGGCCACGATGCTGAAGGCACCCGCGAGCACGGCCCAGCGGTGGCCGTTTTCATCGCGCAGATGGTTGAGACTCCAGACCATGCCTGTGACGGCCAGCGCGGTCAGACCGGTTTCCTGTCCCATGATGACGGACCAGGTCAGCAGCGGGCACGCCGCGGCGAACAGCACCGCCCGGCGGGCGACGACTTCGCCGCCCCAGCGGCCGGCCAGCCGCCACACGAGCTCGTGCACGGCCAGCAACTGCAGCGCGACGACCGGCGAGGTCCACAGGGCGTGCGCGTTGCCGCCGCAGGCGTAGGCCCACGCATAGAGTCCCGCGACGCCGGGCGGGATGCTCTCGGCCCAGAAGTAGCGGACAAAGTCCTCCCCGCTGCGCGGCGGATAAAAATCGAGCGAACCAAACTGCAGCATTTGTTCGGCAAGCCAGCTCCAGCGAAAGGCGACGTCGGGCCCGTTGAGCGGATGGACGCCCAGCCGCCACGCGACGATCAGCCAGAACGCACCGTAAAGCGGCAGCCACCCGCCCATCCGGGTGAAACAGGAGAAGGACGAACTGATCTGCGTGGTGCTCGGACGCGCCGGCACAAGCCGGGCAAGCAGCGCCACGAGGCCGAGTGCCGCGGCCAGCGTGGACAACGATATGACAGCTCCGGTCCAAACAAAGACGAGCACCACCACATACAATGTCGACGCGGAGGTGGCGAACGCCGCGGCCAGCGACCACGGCAGCCGCAGCGCGCGAAGCAGCATCGAGCCGGGCAACAGCAGTCCTCCCAGCAGGAGCGCCAGGCGCAGCGGGATCTCCAGGTAGCCGGGCAGTTGCATGCAGCGGCCCGGCTAGTTCGCGGCGGCGGCCTCGCGGGCTTTTTCGGTCTTCAGCCGCAGTTGCCCGCAGGCGGCGTCGATGGCGTGGCCCTTCTCGCGGCGCAGCGTGACGGACACGCCGCCGCGGTCGAGCACCTGGGCGAACTTCTCCTGCCGGGTGAGGCTGGGCCGCTTCCACGGCAGGCCCTCGACCGTGTTGTAGGGGATGAGGTTCACGTGGGCGTGCAGGTCGAAGGCGATGTCCCGGAGCTTCGCGGCCTGGTCGAGCGAGTCGTTGATGTCCTCGATGAGGATGAACTCCAGTGTGACCATGCGGCCGTGTTTCCCGGAGAACTCGCGGATGGCGGGGATGAGCTCCGCGAGCGGGTATTTCTTGTTGACCGGCATGATCTGCTCGCGGACCTCGTCGGTGGCGCCGTGCAGCGAGATGGCGAGCCGGATGCCGAGCGGCTCGTCGGCGAGCTGCCTGATCTTGGGCACCAGGCCGGAGGTGGAGAGCGTGATGCGACGCGCCCCGAAGCCGAGGCCCCACTCGGCGTTGAGGATGGTGAGCGCGCGGATGATGGCGTCGTAGTTGTGCAGCGGCTCGCCCATGCCCATGACGACGAGGTTGTCGAACGACACGAGCTCGGCCCGGGCGCGCGGGGTGCGGTCGTCCTCCTGGTGGCAGACCTGGAGCAGCTGGTGGACGATCTCGCCGGCGGAGAGGTTGCGCTTGAGGCCCTCGAGGCCGGAGGCGCAGAACTTGCAGCCCATGGCGCAGCCGACCTGGGTGGAGATGCAGATGGTCTTGCGGGAGTTTTCCTGGCCGACGCCGAGCTGCGGGGCGCGGATGATGACGGTCTCGATGAGGGACTTGTCGCCGAGCTCGAGCAGGAGCTTGTCGGTGACGTCCTCCGACTGCTTGGTGAGCACGAATTTCGTCGGCTCGAGCTCGAAGGTGGCCGCCAGCCAGGCGCGGAGCGGGCGGGAGAGGTCGGTCATCTCCTCCCAGGTGCGGACGCGCTTCTTGTAGAGCCAGGTGAGGATCTGGCGCGCCCGGAACGCCGGGTGCCCGTGCTCCGTGAGGAGCGCGGTCAGCGACTCGAGGGTCTCGCCGTAGATCGTCGGCCGGGCGGGCGTGAATTTCACCCTAATAGGTTGAAAGTTGAAAGCTGGAGGTTGAAAGATAAATCGTGAGCCGGAAGTCGGGCGTTGCGGTCAGACTTTCACCCTTCAACCTGAGACTTTCAACTCCCCCATGAACCTCATTCACCGGCATATCTTCGCCAACGTCGTCCTGACGTGCGGGGCCGCCGTGGGGTTGTTCGCCTTCGTGCTGATGCTGGCCAACGCCATGAAGGACTTGCTTGGCTACATGCTGCAGGGGCAGATCGAGGTGGACACCTTTGTCCGGCTGATCGGGCTGCTGGTGCCGTTCGTCGTCTCGTATGCGCTGCCGATGGGCATGCTGACGGGCATCCTGCTCGTGCTCGGCCGGATGTCGTCCGACCGGGAAATCACGGCGCTGCGCTCGTCGGGCCTGAGCGTGGCGTGGCTGTCGGCCCCGATCCTGTGCTTCGCGCTGATGGGCGTGACGCTGGCGGCCTTCGTCAACTTCCAGTTCATGCCGACGGCGCGGCTGGCCTACCAGCGCGAGCTGGCCGGCGCCGTGCAGCACAATCCCCTGAGCTTCATCGTGCCAAAGACCTTCATCCGCGACTTTCCCGGCGTCATCATCTACGTCGGGGAGAAGCAGGCCGACCTCCTGAAGGACATCTGGATCTGGGAACTCGACAAGCAGAAGCGCGTGATCAACTCGGGCCGCGCGGCCACGGGCTGGGTCCGCTACGACGAGTCGAAGAGCAAGCTGGTGCTGAGCCTCGACTACCTGCAGGCGGAGATCCACGACCGCAAGGACCCGGAGGACCCGGCCAAGATCCGCAGCGGCGGTTCCACCGACCACGCGACCTTCGACCTGTTGCTCGACAAGCTCACCGGCAAGCAGACCGTGCAGGTGAAGACCAAGTGGCTGACCTTTCCCCAGCTCGTCGACGAATGGCGCCGGCTGAACCGGCCCGATCCCGCGCTGCCGGAGGCCGAGCGCACGCAGCGGCTCATGCGCGTGCAGATCACCATCCACGAGAAGTTCGCCATGGCCTTCTCGGTGCTGTCCTTCGCCCTCGTGGCGATCCCGCTCGGCATCAAGGTCTCGCGCAAGGAAACCTCGGCCAATCTCGGCATCGGGCTCCTGCTGGCGCTCGGCTATTATTTCGTGACCATCGCGGTGGGTTGGTTCGACAACTACCCGGCCCTGCGGCCCGACTTGCTCATGTGGTTGCCCAACGTGGTTTTCCAAAGCCTCGGGTTGTGGATGTTTTACAAGGTGGACCGGGCGCCCTGAAGTCTTTGCTGCGCTGTTTACCGTGATATTTTCCCGCACGCGCCGCCTTGGATTTGCCGGTAACTCCCGCCCCGGCGCACCGTCACTTGGGATGTGCCAGACTTTTGCACAACTCCATGGCTGATGAATCGTTCGACCTTGTCGGTTGTCTTGAACGGGTGCGCCAGCGCGACCAGGTGGCGGCCCGTCAGCTGGTCGAGCATCTCTACCCGCTGGTCAGCCGCATCGTGCGCTCCCATCTCCCCCGGCGCGTCGCCGAGGAAGACCTGGCGCAGGACATCTTCCTGAAAATGTTCACCCGCCTCGAACAATACCAGGGTAACGTGCCTTTCCCGCACTGGGTCTCCCGCATCGCGGTCACCACGTGCATCGACCAGCTGCGCGCCCAGAAGCGCCGGCCGGAGTTCCGCTGGGCCGACCTGTCCGAGAACGAGGCCGAGGTGCTCGACAACGTGCTCACCGACGAGCGCGACGTGCTGCCCGGCGACGCGCTGGCCGCGCGCGAGCTGGTCCACAAGCTGCTCGACCAGCTCAAGCCCGACGACCGTCTCGTCATCCAGCTGCTCGATCTCGAGCAGAAAACGATCGCCGAGATCAGCGCCCTGACCGGCTGGAACCAGACCCTCGTCAAGGTGCGCGCATTTCGCGCCAGACGGAAATTGCAAAAACTTTTTCAGGAACTACAAAGCAAGGAGAAGTCATGAACCGATTCGACCACCAATGGCAGAAATTGACCGCCCTCGCGCGGCAGGCGCCCGCCGCCCCCGGCGAGCTGCCCTACGGCTTCGCCACCCGCGTGGCCGCCCAGGCCGCCGCCCTGCCCGCCACGCCGTGGCTGCCGCTCGAGCGCTTCGCCCTCCGCGGGCTCTTCCTCGCGGGCATCTGCAGCGTCGCCGCCGCGGCGTTCAATTTTTCCACGCTCACCACCGACCAGGCTGACATCTACGCCACCGGCACGGCCGACACCGTCATCGAGCTGCTCGACATCTCATGATGAACAAGCCCTGGAAAGTAATCATCGTCCTGCTCGGCATCTTCGCGGCCGGCGGGGTGACGGGCGGGTTTGTCACCCTGCGCGTGTGCAAGAACAAGATCCTGAACCGTCCGGTGCCCGAGGAGTGGGCGCCGAAACACCTCAAGCGCCTGGTCGACCGCCTGGAACTGACCCCGGCGCAACAGGAGCAGATCCGGCCGATCGTCCGCCGCAACATGGAGCAGCTCAACCGTGTGCGGAACCACTCGCTGGCCGAGACCCAGACCGTGGTCGAGGGCATGCAAAGGGACATTTCCGCGCAACTCACGCCGGAGCAGCGCACGAAGTTCGAGCAGATGAACCGCGAACTGCGCGAAGCCCGCGAGGCCCGGGAAAAGGCCGAGCGCGAGAAACGGATGAACCTGGACCGCACGCTCGGCGAAAAACCGCCCGAGAAGCCCCCGGGTGACCAGCCGCCGGCGAAGCCGCCCGGCAACTGATTGGAGTGGAGGCGGGGCCATCAGCCCCGCGGGGCATGGGGTCTCGCGAGCGATAGCGCGCGGGGCTGATGGCCCCCCTCCATCCTCCATTATTTTGGTTGCAGGGGGAGGGGGCCTACCTACGTTCCGCCCTGGCCAGGCGCCATGCATGCGCAGGCGCGTGAACTCCGCCAGGGCCGGAAGGCAGCAACGGCAACGACGTCCTGCCAGTGCCGTGGAGTGCCTGGCCACTCCTTTTCAGAATGTAGGGCCGGCGCTTGTCGCCGTGCCGTGCTTCGCCAGCTGATGGCCCGCCGGCAAGCGGCGGCCCTGCATTCAAATGCGGCTCCCGTTCAGACCACCGCCACCGTGTTCCGCAGCGTCCCGATGCCGGAGATGGTTATCTCCACGACATCCCCGGCCTGCAGCGTGAACGAATCGGGCGGCACCACGCCGGTGCCGGTCAGCAGCACCGCGCCGTGCGGGAAGGTCTGGCTGCGGCACAGATATTCCGCCAGCTCGGCGAAGGTCCGCTTGATCTGCCCGACCGAAGTCTCGCCGGCGAACACCCGTTGGCCGGCGCGGAGGATCTGGATGCTGATGGTCCAGCCCCGGGCCTCCGCCTCGCCCGCCCCGAGCGTAAGCCACGGACCGAGCGCGCAGGCGCGGTCATAGACCTTGGCCTGCGGCAGGTAGAGCAGGTTCTCGCCCTCGATGTCGCGTGAACTCATGTCGTTGCCGATGGTGCACCCGACAGCCTGCCCGCGGGAGTTCAGCACCAAGGCCAGCTCGGGCTCGGGCACGCTCCAGCGGGCGTCGCGGCGGATGCCCACCGTCCCGCCGGACGCGGCGACCTTGTCGGCGGGGGCCTTGAAGAAAATCTCGGGCCGGGCCGCGGCATAGACGCGGTCGTAGGCCGCCGCGCTGAAATCCGACTCCTCCATCCGCGCCGTCTTGCTGCGGAGATAGGTCACGCCCGCCGCCCACACCTCCTGCCGCTCGACCGGGGCGCAGAGCTGGATTTCCGCGAGGGCAAGGCGCGGAAGCAGGCGGGTCGCCGCGCCGCGCAGCCCGGCGACGGGATCCGGGGCCTCGAGCACGGAGTGGAGCGTGGTGATGCCGGCGGGTGTCAGGTCGAGGACCGTGGCGTCATCCGCCACCAGTCCGATACGGACCGGGCCGTCCCGGTGGGTGAAGCGGCAGACTTTCATGGGTTAAACGCGAAGGGGGGAGCGGGGCCTGTCGAATTTTTCCGTCCGGCGGACGAAGGCGACCCTTTTCCGCAATAATCTGGAGCAACATTAGAACAAGTCCTGCGAGGTTGACCCGGTCCGGCCCCCGCGGCCAAGCTCGGCCGATGTCATACCCCGACCGCGAGTCCGCCGCGCCCCCGGCGGCAACAGCCGTGCCGACGCGCGCGCGTTATTGGGTGGTGGTTTTCGCGGTGACGCTGGCGGTCATCCAATACGTCGACCGGGTGGCGATCTCGCAGGCCATGCCCGACATCGCGGCCGAGATGCAGTTCACCGACGCCCAGAAGGGCATGATCTTCTCCGCCTTCACCCTGGCCTATGCGCTGTTTGAGATCCCGACCGGCTGGCTGGGCGACAAGATCGGCGCGCGCCGCGTGCTGCTGCGCGTGGTGCTGTGGTGGTCGTTCTTCACCGCGGCGACGGGCTGGGCCTGGAACTACGCCTCGATGCTGGTGGCGCGTTTCCTCTTCGGCGCCGGCGAGGCGGGCTGTTTTCCCAACCTGACCAAGGCCCTCAGCACCTGGCTGCCCAAGTCGGACCGCACGCGGGCGCAGGCGTTCATGTGGATGGGTGCGCGCTGGGGCGGGGCCGCGGCACCGGTGCTGGTGGTGCTGGTGATGACCCTCGTCAGCTGGCGCGCCGCGTTCCTCGTGTTCGCCGGCCTCGGGGTGCTCTGGGCGGTGGTCTTCAGCCGGTGGTTCCGCGACAACCCCCGCGACCATCCGTCCGTGAACGCGGCCGAGCTCGCGCTCCTGAAGGACAACGCGCGGAACATCAGCGGCCATGGCGACGTGCCGTGGCGCGAACTCGTGACGCGCCCGACCATGTGGCTGCTGTGGGGCCAGTATTTCTTCCTGAGCTACGGCTGGTATTTCTTCGTCACCTGGCTGCCGACCTACCTGCGCGACGAGCGTGGGCTGGAGATCAAGTCCAACATCGCGATGCGTTGGCTGGCCGGGGTGCTCGAGGGCTGGTTCAGCCCGGAACTCACGCTCAAGCTCATCTCCGCCGCGCTGGCGGGCACCCCGCTGCTGTTCGGCGGCTTCGGCTCCCTGCTGGCCGGGCAGTTGTCGGCGCGCTTGATCCGGCAGGGGCGCAGCGTGACCGCGGTCCGGCGTTCCTTTGGTTTCATCGGGCTCGCGGCCGCGGCGGCGCTGCTCATGACCTCGTTCAACATCCGCGATCCGCTGCTGGCGATGCTCGCCATGGGTCTCGCCGGTTTCTGCAACGACCTCACGCTGCCCGGCAGCTGGGCCACGTGCATGGACATCGGCGGCAAGTATGCCGGCACCGTTTCCGGCAGCATGAACATGATGGGCAACTTCGGCGGCATGGCGGGCCCGCTGGTCGTGGGTTGGGTGCTCACCGCCACCGGCCGCGACTGGCACCAGGTGTTCATCGTCACCAGCGTCATCTACTCGCTGGGTGCCTTCTGCTGGCTGTTCATCGACCCGGTCACCCCGCTGGAAAAGGAGACGGACTGACCATGGCCGGACCGACCAAACCCAGGCCGCAATGCGCCGCCGTCGCGGACGGCGATGTGCTCGGCGCGGACTCGCCGGAAATCTTCGCGATCAAGACCCACGCCGCCGGCGCGGCCGGCAGCCTGCCGATCACGGACGACCAGCTGCGCAACAGCCCGAGCGGCGACCTGTTCGGCCTGAGCCAGAACGCCGGCATGGGCTGGAATCCCGCCGAGGTGGGCCGCCGCCAGTTCTTGATCCTGAGCACCCAAGGCGGCCTGCGCGCGCCCGACGGCCGGCCGGTGGCGCTCGGCTATCACACGGGTCATTGGGAAATCGGCCTGTTGGTGCAGGCGGCGGCCGAGGAGTTCCGCCGGTTGCAATCGATCCCGTTCGCCGGCTTCTGCTCCGATCCCTGCGATGGCCGCACGCAGGGCACGACGGGCATGTTCGACAGTCTGCCGTATCGGAACGACGCGGCGCTGGTTTTCCGCCGGCTGGCCCGGTCGCTGCCGATGCGGGCCGGTGTGCTCGGCATCGCCACCTGTGACAAGGGTCTGCCCGCGATGTTGATGGCGGTCGCCGGTCTGCGCGATTTGCCGGGCGTGGTCGTGCCGGGCGGCGTGACGCTGCCGCCGACGACCGGGGAGGACGCCGGCGCGGTGCAGACCCTCGGGGCGCGTTATGCCCAGGGCCTGGTCACGCTTTCCGAGGCGGCGGACCTCGGCTGCCGCGCGTGCGCGACGCCGGGTGGCGGTTGCCAGTTTCTCGGCACGGCGGCGACCTCGCAGGTCGTCGGCGAGGCGCTCGGCCTGTCGCTGCCGCACTCGGCCCTGGCGCCGTCGGGGCAGCCGGTGTGGCTGGATCTGGCGAAACGTTCGGCCCGCGCGCTGCAACTGCTGGCCGACCGCAAGGTGACCGGGCGCAACCTTCTGACCTCGGCGAGCATCAGGAACGCCATGGTCGTGCACGCGGCCTTCGGCGGTTCGACGAACCTGCTGCTGCACATCCCGGCGATCGCGCATGCGGCCGGGTTGCCGCGACCGACGGTGGCCGACTGGATCGCCATCAACCGCCAGGTGCCGCGTCTGGTCAGCGTGTTGCCGAACGGCCCCGTGCACCATCCGACCGTGCGCGTGTTCCTGGCCGGCGGCGTGCCCGAGGTGATGTTGCATTTGCGGCGGCTCGGGTTGCTCGACGCGAGCGTCCTGACCGTGACGGGCAGGACGCTCGGCGAAAATCTCGACTGGTGGGAGCAATCGGAGCGGCGCGCGCGTTTCCGGCTGCTGCTCAAGGAACACGATGGCGTGGACGCGGATGATGTGGTTCTCGCGCCGGAGCAAGCGAAGGTCCGCGGCCTGACCAATACCCTGATTTTTCCGCGCGGCAACCTCGCGCCGGAAGGCTGCGTCGTGAAGGCCACCGCGATCGATCCGACCGTGGTCGATGCCGACGGCATTTACCGCAAAGAGGGGCCGGCGCGCGTGTTTGTCAGCGAGAAGGCGGCGATCGAGGCCATCAAGCAGGGCCGGATCAAGGCGGGCGATGTGCTCGTGCTCGCCGGCATCGGTCCGATGGGCACGGGCATGGAGGAAACCTACCAGGTGACCGGGGCGCTCAAGCACACGCCGTATGGCAGGCACGTCGCGCTGCTGACGGATGCGCGCTTCTCGGGTGTGTCCACCGGCGCATGCCTCGGCCACATCGGGCCGGAGGGGCTCGCGGGCGGGCCGATCGGCAAGGTTTTGGACGGAGACGTCATCCGCATCCAACTCGACTGCCGCCGGCTTGAGGGCACGGTGGACCTGGTCGGGGAGGGCGGGCGTCGTTTCACGACCGAGGAAGGCGCGGTCGTGCTGGCGCGCCGGACTCCGCGGCCGGATATGGCGCCGCACGCGGCGCTGCCCGACGACACGCGGCTGTGGGCGGCGCTGCAGCAGGCCGGCGGCGGCACGTGGGGCGGTTGCGTTTATGATGCGGACGCCGTGATCGCCGCCCTGGGTCGGAAGAGCTGAACGATTCCGGGCATTTTTGATTTGCGCTTGCCCGTCGCCAATCTGGACTGGGCGCCGTGTCCGGTTCCTACCAAGTCATCGCGCGCAAGTGGCGCCCCCAGACGTTTGACGACGTCGTCGGGCAGGACCACGTGGTCCGGACGCTGAAGAACGCCATCGCCCGCAACCGCATCGCGCACGCCTACCTGTTCGTGGGCCCGCGCGGCACGGGCAAGACCAGCACGGCGCGCATCTTCGCCAAGGCCCTGAACGTCACCGGCGGCCCGAAGGCCGACTTCGACGTCAACGACCCGATCGCCCAGTCCATCGCCGACGGCTCGTGCCTCGACGTCATCGAGATCGACGGTGCCTCGAACAACGGCGTCGAGCAGGTGCGCGAGCTGCGCGACACCGTCCGCTACGCCCCGGCGCAGGGCAAGTTCAAGGTCTACATCATCGACGAGGTGCACATGCTCTCGACGGCGGC
>JAYRDK010000043.1:0-32188 GCA_041909435.1 Lacunisphaera sp. | reverse complement strand
GGCCGAGACCTCGCCGGTGTGGCAGCCGAACTCCTTCTGGAAGGCCTCGCAGGTCTTGTAGCCGCCGGTGAGGGCGCAGGAGAGCGTGCGGCAGACCTTGATGTGGCGGCGGCCGATCGGCTTCTGCCGGAACATCGGGTAGAACGTGACGACCTCGTAGACGTTGATCGGCTGCAGCTCGAGCTTGGCGGCGATCCACTCGATGGCCTCGGGGGAGATCCAGCCGACATCCTCCTGGATGAGGTGCAGCAGGGGTAGCGTGGCGCTGCGCTTCACCGGGTAATGGGTGATCACTTCGTCGATCTGCTGGAGGGTGGCGGGCTTGAGATTCATTGCTGGCGCAAAGTAGCGAGTAGCGAGTAGCGGGTAGTGAGTAGCCGGCAAGCGCGAGCTGCATCACGTTCGTTTGCGTGATGCTCGCTACCCGCTACTCGATGCTCGCTACTTTTCATAATCACCGGTCGCACTCGCCCATGACGAAGTCGAGCGAGCCGAGGATGGAGACGACGTCGGACACGAGGTTGCCGACGCAGAGCTTGGGGAGGATGGACAAATTGCAGAACGAGGGACTACGGATCTTCATGCGGTAGGGCACGCCGCCGCCCTTGCTGACGATGTAGAAGCCCAGCACGCCCTTCGGGTTCTCGGCCTCGAAGTAGACCTCGCCGGCCGGCATCTGCGGGCCCTCGGTCACGATCATGAAGTTGTTGATGAGCTCCTCCATCGAGGTGAGCACCTTGTCCTTCGGCGGGGCGAAGATCTTGCGGGCGTCCTTCGCATACCAGTCGCCGCCGGGAAAATTCTTCACGACCTGCCGGATGATGCGGATGGACTGCTTCATCTCCTCGCCGCGGCAGAGGTAGCGGTCGTAGCAGTCGCCCTTCGAGCCAACGGGCACGTCGAACTCATACTGCTCGTAGCCGGAGTAGGGCTTGTCCTTGCGCAGGTCGTTCGGCACGCCGGAGCCGCGGAGGTTCGGGCCGCTGAGGCCGTAGGCGATGGCGTCGGCCTTCGAGATGACGCCGATGTCGACGGTGCGGTCTAGGAAGATCTTGTTGCGCGAGAGCAGCCCGAGGATCTCCTCGAGGATCGGCAGGAACTGGTCGCAGAACGCGTCGACCTTCTGGATCCAGCCCTCGGGCACGTCGCGCGTCAGGCCGCCGATACGGGTGTAGCTGGTGGTGAAGCGCGCGCCGGTCAGCTCCTCGAAGAGCTTGTAGAGTTTCTCGCGCTCCTCGAAGCAATACATGAACACCGACCAGGCGCCGACATCGATGCCGTAGGCACCGAGACCCATCAGGTGGGACGACACGCGGGCCATCTCCGCCGTGAGCACGCGGATGGCCTGGCAGCGGGGCGGCATCTCGAGGCCGGCGAGGCGCTCGACCGCGATGGCGTAGGCCATGTTGTTCGCGAGCGGGGCGATGTAATCCAGCCGGTCCGTGTAGGGCACGAACTGGTTGTAGGTCATGTTTTCCGCGATCTTCTCGTCGCCGCGGTGCAGGTAGCCGATGACCGGGTCCGCCTTCGTCACGATCTCGCCGTCGAGCTCGAACTGGATGCGCAGCACGCCGTGGGTGGACGGGTGCGACGGGCCCATGGAGAGGGACATCTTCTCCGGGTCGAACTCCTTGGGAAGGTTCGAGGCGGCTTTCGCGGCGGCGTCGGGATAGGAAAAATCGGTGGCCATGTTACTCGGGTTTCTCGCGCTTTTCATTCCAGGCCTCGTCCTTGGCGCGCGGTTCGGCGTCGCTCATCGGCTCGCCCGGGGTGGCCACGAAGGGGCCGCCGGCCATCGGGGCGGGAATGACGCCGACGCCGATCTCGGCGTTGATGTCGGCGTCGGACATCTCGGTCGGCAGGCCGGCGAGGGGGAACTCCTTGCGGAGCGGGAAATACGGATAGGCGTCCCACATCAGGATGCGGCGCAGGTCGGGATGCCCGGTGAACTTGATGCCGAACATGTCGTAGGTCTCGCGCTCGTGCCAGTCGGCGCCGGCCCAGAGGCCCGAGGTGGTCGGCATGGCCGGCTCGGCGTCGGAGGCGCAGCTGGCGGCGAGGCGGACGTAGGTGTGCTTCGTGCTCGAGTAGAGGTGCCAGACGACGGTGAAGCGCGGGGATTGTTCGGCGCTCCAGTCGATGGCGGTCAGGTCCATCAGGAAGTCGTAGGCCTGGGTGTCGCGCAGGTATTGCAGCACGGCGAGGACGTCGCCGGCGGGGACATTGAAGGCGGGGCAGTCGAGGCTCGGGCGCGGGGCGGCCGAGGGGAACTGCTGGCTAACGGCGGTCGGAAGGTCGACGTCGGTGGTCATGCGCGGCAGCAGGGCGTCAGGCAGCGGTGAACTGCTTCTTGAGCGCAGGTTCGCGGCGAACCTTCGTCTGGAGCTTCATGAGGGCATCAAGCAGGGCCTCGGGACGGGGCGGGCAGCCGCTGATATAGACGTCCACCGGCACGATGCGGTCCACCCCCTGCAGGGTGGCATAGCTCCGATACATGCCGCCCGAGCTGGCGCAGGCGCCCATGGCGATGACCCATTTCGGGGCGGCCATCTGGTCATAGATGCGGCGGACCACCGGGGCCATCTTGTAGGTCACGGTGCCGGCCACGATCATGCAGTCGGACTGACGGGGGGAGAAGCGCATGACCTCGGCCCCGAAGCGGGCGATATCGAACCGGCTGGAAGCCGTCGCCATCAGCTCGATGGCGCAGCAGGCCAGGCCCATCGGCATGGGCCACATGGAGTTCGTCCGGAGCCAGTTGATCGCGGAATCGAGGCGGGTGACGGTGACATCCCCCTCGATTTTGCTGTTATACGTGACTTCCTGGCTGGCGGTGACCATGTGTGTAAAAAAATCGACCCAAGCTACCACCCCACCCCCCTCAAGCAAGGCACTTTCGCCCGTTTTGCGGAGAAATTTCCAGAACAGGATTTGCCGTTGACCGCAGCGGCGGGGTTTCCCTTTACTCGACCCCTTTCGCATTCACGGAGAGGTGGCAGAGTGGTCGAATGCGCGCGCTTGGAAAGCGCGTGAACCGCAAGGTTCCGGGGGTTCGAATCCCTCCCTCTCCGCCATGCTTCGCTGAAGTGAAACGAAAGCGAAGCATGCCCTCCGTAGCTTTAGCGTAGGAGGGCACCCTTCGGCAGACGGATAAAGCTACGCATGGCACGGCCACCCTTTAGGCGCCTAATTTGGGGCTCAACCGGCTTTTGCCCTGATTAGAATCGAGCGGACACTGCCAGGATGCACTACGTCTACTTGATAGAGGGTTCGGGTGGGAATCGCTACGTTGGTTTCACCACCGACCTCCGCCAGCGCCTGCTTGATCACAATGAGGGCAGACTTCGCAACACCGCCCGCTACCGACCTTGGCGACTGATCACCTACTTGGGCTTCTCTTCAAAGAAGCAGGCCCTCGCTTTCGAACACTACGTGAAATCCGGTTCCGGGCACGCGTTCGCCCGCAAACGCCTCTGGCCGGCGTCCCTCCCCTAGCCCAACCCCCGTATTGCCTTCGGCCCGCCCTCCGGCAGAGTGGTCGCGCACGCACCCCATGCCCTCGAAACGCATTGTCATCATCGGCGGCGGCTTTGGCGGGGTGAAGTGCGCCCAGACCCTCCGCGGGCAGCTGCGCAACGGCGACGCCGAGATCATCCTTTTCAACAAGGAGAACCACCTCGTCTTCAGCCCCCTGCTGGCCGACGCCGTCGGCTCCTCCCTGAGCCTCGACGATGTCATCGTCCCCCTCCGCCAGCTCCTGCCGGGCGTCCAGTGCCGCACGGAGGAGGTCCGGGGCGTCGACCTCGCCGCCAGCCGCCTGGAGTTCGAGAGCCATGACGGCCAGCCACGCTCGCTCGACTACGACCATGTCGTCCTCGCCTGCGGCAACATCTCCAACCTCAACGTCGTGCCCGGCATGGCCGACCACGCGTTCCCGCTGAAGACCGTCGGCGACGCCGCCGTCCTGCGCACCCATGTCCTTTCCTCGATGGAAAAGGCCGAGGTCTGCGACGACCCGGAAAAGCGCCGCTGGTATCTGTCCTTCGTCGTGGTCGGCGGCGGCTACAGCGGCGTCGAGACCGCCGGCGAGATCAACGACCTCGTCCGCTCCAGCCTGCGCTTCTATTCCAACATCCGCGACGACGACGTCACCGTCACCCTCATCCACTCGCGCGACCAGCTGCTGCCGGAGATCAGCCCGCAGCTGCGGGAGTTCGCCCGCAAGAAGATGGAAAAGGCCGGTGTCACCATGCGGCTCAACGCCCGCGTCATGCTCGCCACCGGCGAGGGCGTGGGCCTGAAGGATGGCTTTGTCCGCGGTGGCACCATCGTCTGCACCATCGGCAGCACCATCGCTCCCGTCGTCGAGCGGCTCGACACGCCGAAGGAAAAAGGCCGCATCCTCACGCAGGCCGACATGCGCCTCCGCGACCGGACCAACGCCTGGGCCATCGGCGACTGCGCCAACATCCTCAACGCCCACGACGGCCAGTCCTCCCCGCCCACCGGTCAGTTCGCCGAACGCCAGGGCCGCCAATGCGCCGACAACATCGTCCGTGCCCTCGCCGGCGAGGCGACCCGTCCGTTTTCCTTCAAGGTGCTGGGCCAGCTGTGCTCCATCGGCGGCCACAGCGCGGTGGCCGAGATGCTCGGCTTCAAGCTGTCGGGCTTCTGGGCCTGGTTCACCTGGCGCGGCGTTTATCTCTTCAAGCTCCCCTCGTGGTCCCGCCGCGTGCAGGTGGGCTTTGACTGGGCCTGGCTGCTGATCTTCCCGCGCGACCTCAGCTGCATCAAGACCGACGTCACCGAGCGCGTCACCCACGCCCACTACGAGCCGGGCGACTACATCATCAAGCAGGGCGAGCCGCCCTCCGGCTTCTACGTCATCGAGCACGGCGAGGTGGAGATTGTCCGCGCCACCCCGGAGAAACCCGAGGGCGAGGTCATCGCCGCGCTCGGCATGGGCAATTTCTTCGGCGAGCAGGCGCTGATCACCAACCAGCCCCGCGCCGCCTCCGTCCGTGCCCGCACGCCCGTCGAGGTCGTGGTCATGGGCCGCAACGTCTTCACCACCATCTCCAAGTCGCTCGCGCCGCTGCGCAACGCCCTCACCGCGGCCATCACCCGCCGCTCCCCCGCCTCTTGGCAGGAACGCCCGGCCGTGCTCGCGGCCCTGCGCGACTTCAAGCTGGCCGAGTTCATCGAGCCCGCCCCCACCCCGCTGCTCAAGCCGACCGACACGCTCTACGACGTCACGCACCAGTTCGCCCGGCACCCGTCCGACTTCTTCTTCGTCTCGCCCGACGGCGCCCGGCTCGACGGCATGATCACGCTGACCGACCTGCTCCGCGCCCAGAGCAGCGGGGTGAAGCCCGCCACCCCCCTCGCCGACTTCATGAAGAAGGATCCCACCGTGCTCGCCGCCACCGACAGCGCCCTTATCGCGGCATCGGCGTTCCAGGAACACGGTTTCAAGACGATCCCGGTCGTGAGCGACAAGACCAGCCGCCGCATCGTCGGCGTCATCCGCGTCCGCAAGCTCATCGCCAAGGTCCTTGAGGTCGTCCCGCCGCCCACCGGCCTGACCGCCCCGCCGATGCCGCCGGCTTAAGGTGGAACGCGGCCTCCGGACGCGTTTTCAGGATGTGCGCCAAACAAACCCGTCCAGAGGCAGGGTTCCACCTCGGCAGTCCCTTATGGCCCGAAACTCTGTTTGCCAAACGGCCGCCCTGAAGTAGCCTCTGCCCTTCCCTTTCCGGCCGATGCAAGACCTCACCGACCTCTATCAGTCCGTCATCCTGGACCACAACCGCCGCCCGCGGAACCGCGGCAAGCTCCCCACGGCCAACCGCGTCGCGCACGGCGACAACCCGAGCTGCGGCGACCAGTGCACGGTCTACCTCCGCCTCGATGGCGACCGCATCGGCGACATCTCCTTCGAGGGCTCCGGCTGCGCCATCTCCCAGGCCAGTGCCTCCCTCATGACGCTCAACCTCAAGGGCAAGACCGTCCCCGAGGCCGAGGCGATCTACGCCGACGTGCACAAGCTCGTCACCACCGGCAAGGTGGACGAAGACAATCTTTCCGACCTCGCGGCGCTCGCCGGCGTCCACCAGTTCCCCGCCCGCATCAAGTGCGCCACCCTCGGCTGGCACGCCGCCCTCAACGCCGCCAAGGGCGACCCGATCACCGCCACGACCGAAACCCACAAGGACTGAGGGATCCGGTTCGGTCACTTTCACTCTCACTTTCACTTCCTAATGCCTTCCGCCTGGGACAACGTCCGCGCCGATTTCCCGATCCTGCACCAGCAGGTGAACGGCAAGCCGCTGGTCTACCTCGACAACGGCGCCACCTCGCAGAAGCCGCGCCAGGTCATCGATGTCCTCGTCCGCTACTACGAGCGCGACAACAGCAACGTCCACCGCGGCCTGCACGCGCTCTCGACGCGCGCCACCGACGCCTATGAGGGTGCCCGCACCCGCATCGCAAAGTTCCTCAACGCCGCCGATCCCGCCGAGGTCCTCTTCACGCGCGGCACCACCGAGAGCATCAACATTGTCGCCCGCAGCTGGGGCCACGCCCACCTCAAGGCCGGCGATGTCGTGCTCACGACCGAGTTCGAGCATCATTCCAACCTCGTGCCCTGGCAGCAGGCAGCGAAGGCCTCCGGGGCCACGCTGAAATACGTGCCGCTGCTCGGCGTCGATGGCGAAGGCGGTCTGGACATGGCCGCACTGGACAAGCTGCTCACGCCACAGGTGAAGCTTTTCGCCTTCACGCACATCTCGAACACCCTCGGCACGATCAACCCCGTGGCCGAGCTCTGCCGCCGCGCCCGAGCCGTCGGCGCCGTCACCGTGATCGACGCCGCCCAGTCCGTCGGCCACGCGCCGCTCGACGTGCAGGCGATCGGCTGCGACTTCCTCGCCTTCTCCGGCCACAAGATGTGCGGTCCCACCGGCATCGGCGTCCTCTATGGCCGCCGCGCCCTGCTCGACAAGCTCGCCCCCGACGAGACCGGCGGCGGCATGGTGGTCAGCGTCACCTATGAGGGCGCCACGTGGAAACCCGCCCCCGAGCGTTTCGAGGCCGGCACCCCCAACGTCGCCGGCGCCATCGGCCTCGGCGCGGCCTGCGATTATCTCGATTCCCTCGGCCGCGACAAGATCGCCGCGCACGACGACGCGCTGATCAGGATCGCAATGGAGAAGCTCACCGCCCTGCCCGGCATCCGCATCATCGGCCCGCGGAAAGGCGCCGAGCGCAGCGGGCTCGTTTCCTTCGCCTTCGAGAATGTCCACGCGCACGACATCGTGACCTTTGCCGACGAGGATGGCGTCGCCCTCCGCGGCGGCCACCACTGCAACCAACCCCTGATGCGCAAGCTCGGCCTGACCAGCACGACCCGCGCGAGCTTCTACCTCTACAACACCGAGGAGGAGATCGACCGCCTGGTGAAGTCGCTGCAGAGGATCCAGAAATTCTTCGCGGGTTGAACCGGACAGGAACCCGTCAAATGGAATTCCGGCAGGGCTTTCCAGCAGCCCGGGCTTGCGCCGCCGAAACCGGGTCATCTATCTCCCTGCATGGCCAAGCCTGACTCTCGCACTGAGAAACTGCTCGAAAAAACCATCTTTGCCAGCCGCTGGCTGCAAGCCCCGCTTTATCTCGGCCTGATCGTCGCGCAGGGCATCTATGTCTACCAGTTCTTCACGGAACTGTGGCACCTGCTCCACTTCGCCATCCAGCATCCGGCCGAGGTCAAGGACCCCAGCACGCACATCATGCTCGGCGTGCTCGGCCTGATCGACGTCGTGATGATCGCCAACCTTCTCATCATGGTCATCATCGGCGGCTACGAGACCTTCGTCTCCCGCCTGCACCTCGACGACGAGGAGGACCAGCCGGAGTGGCTGAGCCACGTGAATGCCGGCATGCTCAAGGTGAAGCTCGCCACCGCGCTCATCAGCATCTCCTCGATCCACCTGCTCAAGACCTTCATCGAGATCCGCTCGCCCGAAATCTCCCTCAATCCGGACGGCGTGAAGTGGCAGGTGATCATTCACCTGGTCTTCGTGCTCTCCGCGGTCGTGCTCGCCTGGACCGACAAGTTGATGATGGCCGGAGCCGCCGCGACCCACCCCGCGGAGAAGCCGGCGCATTAATTGGGACTTTGCAGCCGGGGCGGATTTGCCCTTGGGTAGCCGCATGGATCCCAAGCACGTCAAACCCGCCAGCGCCGCCGCCCAGGCCCTCGGCTGGGTGGACGAGAAGACCCGCGCCGTCACGCCCGCCATCCACCCGTCGACGACCTACCTCCGCGACGAGGACAACCAATATCGCTCCGGCCGCGGCTACATCCGGGCCGACAACCCGTCCTTCGACCAGGCCGAGGCGCTGCTGACGCACCTGGAACAGGGCGCGGGCGCCATGCTTTTCAGTTCGGGTATGGCGGCGGCCACCGCGGTTTTTCTCGCACTCAAGCCCGGCGACCACGTCGTCGCGCCGAAGGTGATGTATTGGGGCCTGCGCAGCTGGCTGCAGGGTTTCGCCAAGGACTGGGGCCTCGACGTCGAGTTGGTGGATACCACCGACCAGGCCGCCCTCGCCCGCGCAATGCGGCCGGGCCAGACCAAGCTCGTCTGGATCGAGACGCCGGCCAATCCCACCTGGGTCATCACCGACATCGCCGCCACGGCCAAGCTGGCGCACGCGACCGGCGCGCGGCTCGCCGTCGACTCGACCGTGGCCACGCCGGTGCTCACGCAACCACTGGCCCTCGGCGCCGACATCGTAATGCATGCGGCGACCAAATACCTGAACGGCCACTCCGACGTGATTGCCGGCGCGCTGGTCACCGCCCGCGATGACGATTTCTGGAAACAGCTCAAGGCCATCCGCCACGACATGGGCGCAACCCTTGGTTCGTTCGAGGCCTGGCTGCTTCTGCGCGGCATGCGGACCTTGTTCGTCCGCGTGCCGGCCGCCTGTCGCGGCGCGCAGCTGGTCGCGGAGCATTTCGCCCGGCACCCGGGGATCACCGCGGTCCTATATCCCGGGCTGACCTCGGCCCAGGGCCATGCCGTGGCCGCGCGGGAAATGTCCGGCGGCTTCGGCGGCATGCTCTCCCTGCGGGTCAAGGCCGGCGAGGCCGCGGCCATCGCCACCGCGGCCAAGGTGCGGCTCTGGAAACGCGCCACCTCGCTCGGCGGCGTGGAAAGCCTGATCGAGCACCGTGCCAGCGTGGAGGGGCCGACCAGTCCCGTGCCCGCGGACCTGCTCCGGCTGTCCGTCGGACTCGAGGACCCGGCCGATTTGATCGCCGATCTGGAGCAGGCTCTGGCCGCCAGCTGAGTCCGTCAGGGAATTCTCAACTGCATGCCGACCTTCAGGTCGGTCTCGCTCTTCATCACGCCGCGGTTGGCGGCATAGATGTCACGCCACCGCGAGCGGTTGCCGTAATACTGCTGGGCGATTTTGAACAAGGTGTCGCCCGGTTGCACGGTGTGCCGGCGATTCCCTGCCACCGGCTGCGCCGTGGTCGGCACCGGGGCCGGCGGTTTTTGGGTCGTCGGGGCAGCCCGACTGGGCGCAGGAGCGGGGGTCGGGGTGCGGGTGGGCGGCGGGACCGGCCGGGTGCGGACCGTTGGAATCGTCTCCACATTGAAACTCAAACCGGGTGAGGCCGCGGCATCAGTTGCGGCCGGGCCGCCGTCGAGTCCGAGCACCGCCACGGCATTGCGCCCGGCCTTCACGTCGGCCAGCTCCTGCTTGAGCGCCTCGTTCTCCTGCTTGAGCTTGTCCAGCGTGGCCACGAGGTCGACGCGCTGCAGCTGGTTTTCTAGCGGCTGCGCCGGCAACGTGCGGGCGAACTCGCGGGTGGCGGCGTCGATGCGCTGCCGGACGAGCGGGGCCTGCGGGCTGTTGGGCCGGAGCGCCAGGTATTTCTTGAAATGATAGATGGCGGAGAGCGGATCGTTGATATGCTGCGCGTAGAGAAGTCCGAGCTCCAGGTGCGACTCCGGCGCATCGTTGCCACGTTTGTCGATGACCCGGAGGAAAGCAGCCAAGGCCTCCTGCCGGCGCCCCGTCTTCAGCAGCGACTGGCCTTCGCGATAGGCGGGCTCGTCGATCTCGGCGGCCGTTTTCACCCGGTCACTGTCGGTGCAACCGGCCAGCCACAGGACCGCGAGCCCCAGCAGAGGACGCAACCAGCAGGCGGACAGGGAGACAGGGCGTGGCACGGGCGGAAATGAATTGAACGAGGATACGCGACCGCTAGGTTTGCGGCAGCGTTCCGCCAACACAAGTTTTTGATGCCCCTCACCGACAAGACCATCCTCGCCTCGGCCCGCCAATGCCTCGCCATCGAGCAGGAGGCGCTGGCGGCCACCGCGCGGGTGCTGGACCGGGATTTTGTCGCCGTGGTGCGGGCGGTCGAGGCGACCGTCGCCACCGGCCACAAGGTGATCTTCTCCGGCGTGGGCAAGAACGCCCACATTGCCGAGAAGCTTACTGGCACGCTCAACAGCATCGGCGTCCCCTCCTGTTTCCTCGACCCGACCCAGGCGCTGCACGGCGACCTCGGGCTGTGCGCCGAAGGTGATCTGGCCATCCTGCTCAGCAACAGCGGTGCGACCAGCGAGATGCTCCGGCTGCTGCCGTTGTTCGAGAAGTTCGGCCTCGAGACCGTCGCCCTCACCGGCGCACCCGACAGCGAACTGGCCCGCGGGGCGGACTACCGGCTTTTCTACTCGGCACCGCGCGAGGCCTGCCCTCTCGCCCTCGCCCCCACCGCCAGCACCACGGCCGCCCTCGCCCTCGGCGACGCCCTGGCCATGGTGCTGCTTGAGAGCCGCGGGCTGACCCGCGAGGACTTTGCCAGATACCACCCCGCCGGCACGCTCGGCATGACGCTGCTGCTCCGCGTGAAGGACATCATGCGCACCGGCGACGCCTGTCCGGTGCTGCACGAGGCCAAGACCACGGTGCAAGCCGCCATCTTCGCCATGACCAAGGCCAAGGCCGGCGCCGTGGCGCTCGTGGACGGCAAGGGCCGGCTGAGCGGCATCTTCACTGACGGCGATCTGCGCCGCAGCGCGCTGAACGGCGGGGCGGATTTCCTCAAGAAGCCGGTCGGGGGTTTCATGACCCGCGGCGGCAAGACGGTGCCGGCCGAGGCGCTGGCCGTGGAGGCCCTGAAGATTTTCCAGCAGTTCAAGATCTCGGATCTGTTCGCCCTCGACGCCAAGGGACGGCCCACCGGCTACATCGACGTGCAGGACCTGCCCAAGTTGAAGATCCTGTAGGCCGGGTAATGCGGCCGAAACGGGCCGTTATACACCGCCGGAGACCTCTCCCGGCCCCGGTTCCGTGTTGCAGCCGGCGCCCCCCTGCCCTGTCCTAGACGGTATCATGAACTTCCGCATTGAAACGGACACGATGGGCGAGGTGCAGGTGCCCGCCGACAAGTATTGGGGCGCCCAGACCGAACGCTCCCGCAACAATTTCCGTATCGGCCCCGAGGCCAGCATGCCGCGCGAGATCATCCACGCGTTCGCCGTGCTCAAGAAGGCCGCCGCCCTGGCCAACCACGAGCTCGGCGTGCTTCCCGCCGAGAAACGCGACCTCATCGCCCGCGTCTGCGACGAGATCTCGGCCGGCAAGCTCGACGACCAGTTCCCCCTTGTCATCTGGCAGACCGGCTCCGGCACCCAGAGCAACATGAACGCGAACGAGGTCATCGCCAACCGCGCCCATATCCTCACCGGCGGGAAGCTGACCGACGCAAAGAAGGTGCTGAATCCGAACGACGACGTGAACAAGTCCCAGTCGTCGAACGACACTTTTCCCACCGCGATGCACATCGCGGCCTATGAGGTCACCGTCACGGTCACCCTGCCCGGCCTCCAGCGCCTGCGCGACAGCCTGGCCGGAAAATCCGCCGCCTTCACCCAGATCGTGAAGACCGGCCGCACGCATTTCATGGATGCCACGCCGCTCACGCTCGGCCAGGAATTCAGCGGCTACGTGCAACAGATCGACAACGGCATGCGGGCCATCCGCAACGCCCTCGAGATGATCCGCGAGCTGGCGCTCGGCGGCACCGCGGTCGGCACCGGCCTGAACACCCCCGCCGGTTACGATGTGCTGGTGGCGAAGAAGATCGCCGAACTCACCGGCCGCCCCTTCATCACCGCCCCGAACAAGTTCGAGGCGCTGGCTGCGCATGATGCGATGGTCGAGCTCTCCGGCGCCCTCAAACGCGCCGCCGTGTCGCTGATGAAGATCGCCAACGACATCCGCATGCTCAGCTCCGGTCCGCGCTCCGGCATCGGCGAACTCATCATCCCGGACAATGAGCCCGGTTCCTCCATCATGCCCGGCAAGGTCAACCCGACCCAGCCCGAGGCGCTGACCATGGTCTGCGCGCAGGTCATGGGCAACGACGTCGCCGTCGGTATCGGCGGCGCCACCGGCCACTTCGAGCTGAATGTTTTCAAGCCCGTCATCGCCGCCAACGTGCTGCAGAGCGCCCGGCTGATCGGCGACGCCTGCGTATCCTTCGCCGACAAATGCGCCGACGGCATCGAGGCGAACAAACCCATCCTCCAGCGTCACCTGGAGAACTCTCTCATGCTCGTCACCGCGTTGAACCCGCACATCGGCTACGCCAAGGCGGCCGAGATCGCGAAGAAGGCGCACAAGGAAAACACGACCCTGAAGGCCGCGGCCATCAAGCTCGGCCACCTCACGGCCGAGCAGTTCGACGCGTGGGTGCGGCCAGAGGACATGACCGGCTCGCTGAAGCCATAAAAAAGCCCGCCGGGAAACGGCGGGCGAAAGCAGCAGGACAGTTTCCGGTCAAAACCGGAGCGCCACGATCTGCGGCATCGGGGTGCTGAAGGTGTCGATCTCCCGCGCCAGGCGGTTGCTCCGGTCGCTGGTCTCGGTGTCGCCGAGCCGACGGGCCAGGCGCTCGCGCACCACGGCAGGCGGCGCGGGCTCGGGATTAAGCTGACGGCCGCCATACTGGGCGAGAAGCCGGTTGCGACGGGTCGAGTTGGTGGGCACGGAAGCAAGTTCCTCGGTGGCCGGCACCACGGCTTGGTCGCGAGCGGGTGTGCTCAGGCGGGCGTTGAGGACATTATGGCCGAAATCGGTGTCGGACTGTTCCATCCGGGTGAGATTGGCCGCCAGCAACCGGGCCGAGGGGGTTTCTTCCGCACGCGGCGCCACCAGCAAAGGCATCAATTCAACCACCTCGGTGGAAGCTCGCGACGAAACGGGCGGAGCAGACGCCACGACCGTCTCCTCAGTTGCAGACTCAACGGTCTCACTGCGATTGACCAAAGGCGAGCTGACCGGAGCGACCGACGCCGTCACTCCGTGATCCAAGGTGACCGGAGAACCCGCTGGCGGGCTTTCCACCTGGGCGAGTTGCGCCGGCGCATAGTATTTCACCGAGACCAGCGTAAAGGCGAGAATGGCTGTGGCCCCGACGGGCAGGTAGGCACGCCGGGCGAGAAACTGCGGAATCTCCTGCCACCACGGGCGCTTCTCGAGCAGGGCCGTGAGCTGTTTCTGACGCAACTCGCGCTCGAAATTGCTCCAGAATTCCGGCGCCGGACGCTCTGCGCGCTTGAGGCGCAGGAGGTCTTCGACAGTCACTTTGGGGCGTTGATCGAGTTCGGGCATGGGTTCAGGAGCGGAGATACTTGCCGAGTTCGCCCTGCAGGAACTGCTTGGCGTAGTGAAGACGAGAGCGGACAGTGCCTTCGGAGCAGCCCATGACTTCGGCGATTTCGGAGTGGCTGAGGCCGTCTATCTCAAAAAGAGTAATCACAGTTCGGTGTGGGATAGACAATTTTTGGAGCGCTTCGTTCAATTTTTCCTTGAGCTCCTGCAGGTAGGTATCCCTATCCGCACCCTTTTTATCCGTAAGCTGTTCAAGGACTTCCGCGTTCGTGCCATCCTCATGAAGCTTCTCTAGGCTGAAAAAGCTGCGCAAACGATTCTTCCTGAGATGGCTGAGGGTGGTATTGACCGCAATCCGGTAGAGCCAGGTGAAGAAGGAGCAATGGCCCTGAAACCGGTTGATCGACTGGAAAGCCTTGATGAAAGCGTCCTGAGTCAGATCCGAAGCATCCTCGCGGTTCGCCGTCAGGTTGTAAACGACCCCGAATACCCTCTCGCGGTATTTGAGGATTAATTTGTCAAAAGCCGCGACATCGCCCGCCTGGACCTGCTTGACCACCGCGAAATCCGCATCCGCCTCCAGCTGGCGCTCGGGGGAGCTTATGATGGCCTTGGTGAAAACCTTGGACAGATTCATCGCGCGGATTGACAGGTTAGAGCGGGGTTGGAGCCAAGCAAACGCAAATTATGGCGCAGCCGCCGGGACGGACAGGGCGGCGACCTGCTTGTGCAACATCTCGCTCAGCTGGAGCATGAGCGGCACCGGGGCCAATTCCGCGAAGGGCGACAGCACCGCTCCGGCCGCTGCCAGTTCCCCGTCAATGGCGCGCACCACGCCGGCGGCGATACCGAGTTCCTGCATGCGTTGCTTGCTGGCCGGCAAGCCCAGCGGCCGGCCATCCCGCAGGGCCGCCACCATGGCGGCGCGCTCCTCCGCCGACACGCGCTCGAGCAGCAGCATCAGCGGCAGGGTGAGCTTGCCCGTGGCCAGGTCGGTGCCGAGCGTCTTGCCGATGCGCTGCTCCTCGCCGACAAAATCCACCAGATCGTCATAGATCTGGTAGGCGATGCCGAGGTGGTGCCCGAACCGGTCCGCTGCGGCGGCAAACGCCCCGTCATGGCCCGACAGCCGCGCCCCCAGAAAACAGGAGACGCGGAAAAGCTCGGCGGTCTTCAGGTCGATCATGCGCCGGTATTCGGCGAGCGTGATATTGATATCGCGCCGGCGCAGCGTCTGCATGATTTCGCCCGAGCAAACCTTGCGCGTGGATTCCGACACGAGCCGGCACACCTCGGTCGTGGGAAACTGCGAGGCGATATGCAACGCCTGGGAGAAAAGCGCGTCGCCGAGCAGCACGGCCGCATCCGGCCCGAACTCCCGCGCCGCCGTGCGGCGGCTGCGGCGGATCTCGGCCCGGTCCATGATGTCGTCGTGCACCAGCGTGGCGAGGTGCACCATCTCGACCACACCGGCCGCGCGCACCAGGTCATCCGCCACCACTCCCCCGCCCTGCCAGCCGCTGACGAAAACCATCGTGGGGCGCAAGCGCTTGCCGGTGGTATCGAGGCAATAGGCCGCCATCCCGCGGATCTCCGGCTCGAAGTGCTCGACCTCGCGGCGCATGAACCGGTCCAGCGCCGCCATGTGCGGAGCCACGCGCTCAAAAAGCGCGGAAAAATCCTGCGGCGGCGGGGTCGGCATGCTGGGGGAGGTCACTTCGCGAGCCATCGGCTGCAACCTAGGCGGAGGCTCCCAAATGGCTAACAAATACTGCACGCAGTCTTGCCATGAATGGGCGCGATAACATTTCGTTAACCCCATGGCTCCGGACAACCCTTGGCTGCTCGCCGGCATGATTCTCGCCGGAGGCGTGGTGGCCAAGTGGTGGGGCGACGACTATCGGGCCGCGCGGCGAGGCGCCCCGGCGCCACAATCTTTCCCGGGCGCGACCCCGGCCAGCGGCCGGACCCTGTTCATCGCAGCCGGCGGCGCCCTTATCCTGCTGGCGGGGGAAACCGCCGGAGAACACGCTCTCGGCCTCACCGCCCAACAAAGCCAGGTGACGGTCCTATTCGGGCTCTACACCTTGGTGGCGGCATTTGGCGAAGAGCTTGTCTTCCGCGGCTACCTGGTGGTGGAAAATCGAGGCCGCGCGGCCCTCATCGCGGGTATGGTCGGCGCATCGCTTGGGTTCGCGCTGCTCCACCCCTTTCTCTGGGACTGGGAGGGCGGCGTTCTGAAGCTGCACTGTGACACCAAGGCCTGGTTCAGCACCGCCGCCGTGTTCGCCGGTTCGCTGTGGTTCTATGCGGTGCGCTTTCTGCCGATGAACCCGACCCGCTCACTGTTGCCATGTATCATAGCGCACCTGACGAAAAATCTGGGAGTCTTCGCCATCAAATACGTCCAAGGATTCGTGAACGGCTGGTGGTAGCCCCGGGCCGCCCGGACGGGCACAAAAAAGGCCGGCGGAAAATCCGCCGGCCTGAAAGGAACGAAACGCCAGGAGCTTACTTCTTTGCCGGGGCCGCCGGCGCCGCGAAGACTTCAGTGCCCGCCGGAGCGCGGAAGCCAGGCAGTTCGTCGCGGGTCATGCCGGTCGCCTTGATGGCGCGCGGATCAAAGACCTGCTCCGGAGGAGCGCCGTCCGCCGTGACCGTCTTAGCGGTGATGAAGATCAGCAGGTTGGTCGAGGTGTCATTGACGTTCTTCGAGGAGAAGAGACGGCCCAGGACCGGGATGCTACCGAGGACCGGCACCTTGGTGCCGCCGTGGTCGCGGGAATCGGTGATGAGGCCGCCGATGCCCATCGTGAAGCCGTCCTGCAGCGAGACCTGGGTTTTCACCTTGCGGGTGGCGATGATCGGGATGGAAGCGCCGCCGGCGCCGCCGAAGGTCGTGGAACCGTTCTGCTGGCTGACCTCAGGCTCAAGGTTGAGCTTGATGACACCGCGGGCATTCACCTGCGGGGTGACCTTGAGGATGATGCCGATCGGCTTGTAGGTGAAGCCGGACACCTCGAAGGTGCCGCGCTCGCTGTTGTAGTTGTAGCTCGGGACCGGGAATTCCTGGCCGATGTTGAGGATCGCCTCGGTGTTGTTGAGGGTCACGACCGTGGGGTTCGACATCACCTTGGTGTTCGACTGCGTCTTGAGCGCGGAGATGATGACGTTGAAGTCGGAGGAGGAGAACACGGCGGTCGCCACGCGGGAGGTGCCGCCGCCATTGATCAGCGAGTTCAGCGAGCTCACGGCGGTGTTCACCCCGGTATTGAGAACATCGGTGACGGAGTTATTATTACCGCTGGTGGTGTTCACTTGGGTGCTACCCGACGAGCTGGTCGAATTGGTCTGCGAGCTGGCGGGCGAGGAATTGGTCGTGACGTTGGTCACCGGAGGAATCGACGTGACGAGCGGAGCATTAGTGTTCGGGTTAAAGGTCAGGAGATCACCCGTGCTGGTCACAGTCGTCGACGTGGTCACGGCACCAGTGTTATTGGTCGTGGACGAACTGGTCGGCCCGATGACATTGGTGGTCGAACCGTTGCTCGTTGTGATGCTGTCGGTCACATTGTTGCCGATGGTCGTCGTGGTGTTGTTGGTGCCACCGTTGCTGAAGGTTTGGTCTCGGCTGCGGCCGAAGGTCTGGCTGATGCCGCCGACGCCGAACTGCATGCCCTGCAGCGAGGCCCAGTTGACGCCGATGTTGCGGACGTCGCGATCGGTCACCTCGACGAACTTGGACTCGATCATCACCTGGTCGGTGGCCTTGTCGAGCTGCTCGATGATGGCGCGGATACGGCCCATGCGGGAGGGGCGCTCGGTGATGACCAGCGCGTTGCTGCGGCCATCGATCACGATCTTGCCGCCGCCGGCGGCGTCGATCAGGCCGTCAATGGTGGGTTTGATATCGGCCGCCTTGGCGTTGTTGAGGATGAAGACCTCGGTGGTGCCGGGCTCGAGCTGCAGGAGCTCGTTGCTCACGATCTTGATGATGTTACCCTCCTTGACGTAGGTGTAGCCGACCGGGGCGAGCACGACCGTGAAGATCTGCTCCCACGTGACATCCCGCAGCTTGATGGAGGTCTTGCCGGTCAGGGTGTCAGGCACCACAAGGTTGAGCTCGAAGAGATCGGCCACGTTGCGGAGGATGGTCTTGATGTCCTCGTCGGGGAAATCGACCGAAAGGGTGTCCTTGTCGCGGCTGACGGGCGCGGCGGTGGGCTCGGCACCTTGGACGGTGGCCACGGGTGCCGCAGCCTCCGTCGGGGCGGCGGGGGTGGCAGGGGCGGCGGTTTCAGACTGCGCCAGGGCCGGCATGGTCAGTGCCGTGGCGAAGAGCGCGGTGAGGAGGGTGCGTGTGCTCATAGTTCGTTCCTTATTTGATGGTCCGGGTAAATTCCTCGCGATTCAGACGGAGGGTAAAATTGGGCGGGGTGATCGCGGTGATTTCTACGGTGTAGTCAGCCCCTTCAAAGTTAATAGTCACGTTGCCACCGGCTTTGACCCGCTTTTGACCGAAGACCAGTGTGGGCTGGCCGCCGAGCGTGAAGAAACCGCTGGGCTTGAGCGCGGCGGCGATGGCTTGCAGCAGTTCACGGTCGGTGCGCGGCCCGGCCGGGGCGCGGGTGACGGCCGCCTCGCCACCGCCATCATTGGCCGGTGTCGTAGTGCCAGGCGAAGCCCGGCCCATGCCAGCGACCGCCTCGGCAAAAGCCGTTGGATAGAAAGGATTCACGGCAATCGTCGTAATCTCCCGGGGAGCGATCAAGGCCTTGCCTCGCTCCAAGGCTTCCTGCCGCTTGGCCGGGCTTAGGACCGTGTCGCCGGCCGCCGCAGCCGCACCACCCAACAAGAGGAAGGCGGCGCCGATGATGCGAGTGAGGTAGGTTTTCATGGCTGGCCGAGAAGTTCGAGACTGAGAGCGAGCGTAATGGAGGCGCCGTCGCCTGTTCCGGCGAACTTGGTGAAACTCGCGCCGTTGATGCGGCAGAAATGCTTGCCCTTTTCCAGGCGTTGCAAAAACGCCATGACGTTCTTGTAGGGACCCTGAATGTTCACATTATAAGGGATGCCAGTATAGAGGGTCTTGGTGTTTTTCGGCACCGGGTTCTGGCGCACATCCAGCAGCTTGACCTCATTTTCGGCCTCAAGCTTGTAGAAATACTGCAGATTGACCGCCAGCTGCCCGGCGCGGACGAGTCGTCCGTCCATTTCCTTGGTGACAGCCTGCAACTCGGTCACTTGCTCGGGCAGGTTCTTGGAAATGCTCACGTTGGAGATGAACTTGGCCGCTTGTTCGGATTTGGCCCGGTATTCCTCCTGACGGGCATCAATTTCGCCGCTGCGATAATAGAGCCAGCCACCTGACAGGAGGCAGATCATCAGACACGTAAAGCCGATGGGCTGCTTCTTGATGCGGGCAATGAGGTCGGCAAAGGTCATTATTTCTTCCCCTCGGTTTTGACTTTCAACGTAATCTCAAAGGACATGAACCCCGTGCTGCCATCCGGCGTAAGCTTGTCCAAGGTGATGGGATCCAGAACCGCGCCAAGCCGGGGGTGGGTCCGCAGCGAATCTACGTAGCTGGAGGCGGTGCCGGCGGCCTGATCCCGGGTGCCGGCAACCAAGCCGCGCAAGACATACACCATCGGGGCCTTGGGGTCGGAAGGCATGCGGGCGTCGGCAAAATCGATGGAAATTTCCTTCGGCAGGGTCTGGCCGATCAATTCGATATATTCGGAAACCGGGATCGGCACCTTCAGAAAGGCATCGGCCTCCGCCAACTTCTTGTCCTCGTCGGTGAAGATCTTGGTCAGGCGAAGCGCCTCGGTATTCTGCTTGGCGTTGGCGTCGATCTGGGCCTGGGCCTCGGCGATCTGCTCCCCGAGGTTGAAAATGGTATACTCGCGGTAGCCCAGCCAGAGCAACAGCGCGAAAGCCACGGCACCGGCGCCCACGTTGACGAAGAAGGTCGTGCGCACGACCTTGGTGTCCGGCAACCGTTCAAAGTTGCGGAAATTGGTGTGCCACAACGGGGCGGCTACCGGCACGTCACTTTTTTTCGTCAGGGACAGCATTTTGGTAAGAAGCCATCAGGGCAAAGAGCCCGGCCCAGCGTTCCTCGGGCTGGCCCAGAGTCACGCCATCGGCGAGCTTGATGTTGAGTGATTCAAGCCAGGGCATCATGTCCATCTTCATGGTCGGCACTCCAAGCGATCCGGCCATGGTGGTGCTCAGCCAGCCCAGGCTGACCGGGAGCTGGGTGCAAAGCACGCTGCCAATCGACTGGCCGGTTTGCACCTCGTAGAAACCGATGGAGGATTGCAGCTCCTTCAGCAGCTTCTTGACGAGCGCTCCGCCCATGCTGGTGAAATCAAAGGTGTTCGAGTAAAACAGTTTCTTGGCCGACTCCTCGTCCTTGAGCCCCAGCTCCTTCTGCACGACCGGGATCATGGCGGCGATGCCGCTGGGAATCGGCCGGGAGATGTCCACACCATCGGCACTAAGGATGAAGCTCTGGGTCGACTCCTCCCCGATCTCAAGCAACAGGAGCGGGGACTTGCTTTGCTTGAATTTCAGGTAGTTCACCAAGCCACCCAGCGTGGCAACGGTGCCCAACTCGAGGCGTTCGGGGTAAATCCCCTGCTCCAGCAGCTTGTCCTGCAGCGTGATGATTTCTTCCGAAGGCAACCCGCAGAACAGCACCTCTTTCTGCGAGGCCTTTACCATGTCGTATTCACCACCATCGTCGGGGTTAAGCGGCTTGATGGTATACTTTTCCGATTCAACGCGGAATTGCTGGGTATAGATCTCGCTGAAATAGGCCGGTTCCTTGACTTTTTTCAGGTCCAGGGTGTGACGCCGTATGATCCGCTTGTTTGGATAAACTCCGCAAGTCGCGTGGGCATAACCGGTCGAGCCCTTGCCATCTGTGCCTTTGATCCAGTCGGTGATGGCCGCAAGGTCGGTCGAGGGAAATTCCTTCAGCTCCTCGACAATATACGGCGCTTCCGGCTGCGACAGGCGCGCCATGAGGGTCGAATATTCGCCAATTTCGACGCAAAAGCCTTTCGATTTTTTCGCGAGAAACATGCTCAGTGCCAGAGAGGAGGTGGAGTGTGTGCTTACGGTTTCAGCAGGCGTTCCGTGGGTTAGGTGAACCTCGAAAAAGCCCGGGCAAAACTCATTTGCAGGACATGCTGGATATGGGGCACTTACCCATCTGACAAGACGAAAACCATTATCAGGGCGTCAGACCTTAATAGTTTCCCTAATGTTTTACCTTCAGGCATTTTGACCCAAAAAAGCAAAAAACCCGCCAATTCGGGCGGGTTTGTGAAAAAATCAGCCTTTTACAGACTGACGCGGACTTATTTCTGCCAAGTGCGCTTCTTATGGCGGTTCGCCTTGAGGCGCTTCCGGCGTTTGTGTTTCGACATCTTCAGACGTCGTTTCTTCTTAAGATTTCCCATGGTGAAAGTAGGTTTTAAGTCGGCCAACGTGCGATTCACCACCGACGCTGTAAAGCACAATTTAAGTGCCCGCGACCACTGTAATTCTCCGGGCCGTCTCGGTGAAAACCAGGTCCGCCTCCACCGCAGCCAAAGGCAATCCCGCCAATACCGCCACGACCCGCCGGTAAAGCGCGATCTGCCCCTTGTGGCGTGTCACCGCCCTTGTCCGGGCCGGATCACCCGCCTCCCGGTCCGTCTTGAAATCATACACGACTGCGCGGACCGCCCGGCCTGATCCATCAAACTCCACCACGACACGATCGAACACACCGGTCACCCACGTTCCTTCCAGCACGATCTCGAACGCGCGCTCCCGCCACACTTCCACCCGCGCCGCCACCGGCTTCGTCCAGACCGCCGCCAGCTCCGGGGCCCGCAGGCACGCCCACGCCTCCGACCCGGCGGCGCCCGCGTCCTGCCAGGCCGCCATCCGTTCCGCCGCCGTGTGACCCCACTCCACCTGCGCCAACAGGCCATGCACCGTCCGACCAAACCGGACCGCCCCACCACCCGCTTCAAGGGCAAACAATCGTTCACCCGTCACCTCGGCCAACTTGGCCTCCGACGGTGTGCGGGCCGGCCGGCGCGACACCCGCGGCGCTCCCACGTTCAACAGTCCTGCCTCAAGCCCCGTTTCCGGCGCCGCACCCTTGATGGCCTTGAACCAGTGGGCATCGCCCTCCGACCACTCCTCCCCCAAGGTCTCCTGCAACAACCGGGGAAAATTATGCGACCGGGAAGTGCCTACCGGTTCGGTGATGACATACATCGCCCGCTTCGCCCGCGTCATTGCCACGTAAAGCACCGCCAGTTCCTCGTAGCAGGCATCGGCCTCTGCCACCGCCACGTGGCCCGCCAGCACCTCATCCTGCTCGTAAAAGATTTCCGGTGGCAGGTCGAACACCCACTCCACCGTCCGGTCCGCCGCCCGCTGCACCGCCAACCCCCGCCGCCGCGTCGCCAGCCGCGTGCCTTCCAGATCCGGCAACACCACCAGGTCAAAACCCAGGCCCTTCGCCTTGTGCACCGTCATCACGCGCACCACCGCCGCGGTGTCGGCGTCGCGCACCGTGTGCCGCTCCACAAACTGCACGAACTCCGCCACGTCCCGGCTGCCCGTCTCGTCGAACAACCGCGCCGCATCCGCCAGCTGGCGCCCGCGCTCCCGGCTGAATGCATCGTCTGCCGCCAGCGCCGGTTCAAGTTTGTGCACCCACGCCTCCACCGTCCGCTCGAAACCCCCGGCGTGAATCTCCCCCAGCAGGCGCACCACCAATGCGTCGCGCTGCTCGCACTGCTCCGCCGCCAACACGGCCTGCAGCGGCGTCATCCCCACATGCGCCCAGGCCGCCCGGTCGCCGGGATGTGCCGCCGCGCGGAACAGGGCCAGCAGCGCGCATGCCAGCGGATTGTCGGTGCCGACGCGCAGATCCGACTCCGCCACCGCCGGCAGCCCGCCCTCGCGGCGCAGGTAATCCGCGAGTTCCGCCGCCACGCTGTTCTTCCGCACCAGCACCGCCACGCTGAGGCCGCGGTCCAGCGCGTGCGTTTCCCGGATGATCTTCAACGTCTCCGCAAAACGCCCGGCCTCGTCCTCCGCCGTCCGCAACACGGCATAACCGCCCAGCATCGGTTGCGCGCTCTCGTGGTCGCGCCACTCGCGCGTCCACCTGGCCACGGCCTCCGCCGGGAACAGCCGCGCCAGCGCCTCGCCGTCCCCCATCACGCGGTTGACCATCGCGATCACCGCCGGGCTCGACCGCCACGACCGGTCGAGCCGCTCCTCGCGGATCGTGTCGGGCGCGACCGCGTTGTATTGGTCGAAAATCTCCCGGAAAAGCCGCGAGTCGCCCTCGCGCCAGGCGTAGATCGCCTGCTTCACGTCGCCGACGTAGAAAAGGCTCCGCGCGCCCGCCGGATCCTGCACCGCCTCGTCGATCAGGTTTCGCAGCACGCTCCACTGCCCGTGGCTCGTGTCCTGGAATTCATCCAGCAGCCAGTGGTCGATCTGCGCGTCGAGCCGCCAGTCGATGAACAGCCGCGCCTCTGCCGCCGCGTCGCGCGTCAGCAGCCAGGTCCCGTCCGGCGTGTCCGGCCGCAGCAGCCGCTGCACGTCGGCGAAGGTCAGCCGCCCCGCGCGCCGCACCGCGCCGTCGTAAACCTCCTCGTAGCCGCGCAGCACGGCAAACATGCCCTGCGTCGTCTCCAGCCGCCGCGCCAGCTCCGCGCCCACGATCCCGCTGACCAACGCGCGCAGCGCCCGGCCCGCGTCCGGTGCCAGCGGCACCTTCTTCCGTTCGACGGTGATCTCCGCCAACCCGGGCCACCCCTTGAAGGCATTGCCGACCACATAGCTCACCGGCTTCGGCAGCGGCGCCCCCGGCGCCCAGTCGGGCAGCGCCGCGAAAAAATCCTCCCACCGGGCGCGCTGCGCATCGCTGAACGTCGCCCACGGCAGCACGGCCTGCAGCGCCGCGGCCGCCGCGCTGCGTTTCCTCCCGTCCGCCGCCGCCAGCCACTCGCTCCCCGCCGGCCAGATCCGCTCCGCGTGACCCCACGCCGCCTCATCGGGCGCGGCAAGATACACCTCGGCGTGTTCGTCAAGGAACGCATCCAGCCGCGCGCCGAGCCGCTTCTCCTCGGTGCCAAACGTCGCCCGCTTGAACGCCTCGATGAAATCCTGCCGCGCCGCGCCGCCCTCCGTGTGCGCGAACATCCGCCGCAACACACGCCGCCGCTCCAGCCGCGCCGCATGCTCCTGCAGCACCTCGAAGTCGCCGGCCAGCCCGAGCTCCAGCGGGAAGGCCCGCACCACCCGCGCAAAGAAACTGTCGAGCGTCCCGAGGTTCAGCCGGTGCATCGCCTCCGTCATCCCGCGCAACAATTGCCGGAAATCCGCCGCGCGCAACGCCGGCACCCCGATCTCCGCCGCCAGTTTTTTCGCGCCGCCCTCGTCGGTGGCCGCACCGGCCAGCTTCTTGAGGATCTCGTCGAAAAACTCGCCCGCCGCCTTGCGCGTGAAGGTCAGCGCCGCGATCCGCTCCGGCTTCGCGCCGAGCGCCAGCAGGCGGACATACCGGTTCGTCAGGGCGTAGGTCTTGCCCGAACCGGCCGAGGCGAGGATCATGACATGCCCGGTCGGGTTCATGACGCCCCCCTCCAGTCCACGCTGTCCGCCGTGCCGTGGTGGAACAGCCCGGCAAAAACATCATCCTCGTCCCGCGCCGGCACCTCGGCCGGCGGCCAGAAAACCCCCGCCGTCACCGCGGCCGCCACGCCTTCCGCGCACCGCCGCGCCGCGGCGCGCCACGTGTCATCGAAATCCTCCCACAACAGCAGCTCGGTCTCGCCGACCGCCTTGGGCAGGTTGAAATACCCCGCGCCCGCGACAACCCCGGCCGTCCCGGCCAGCGCCTCGAGGTAAAGCGGCAGCTGCAGGTCCGTCCACACGAGGTCCTTGCCACCCGCCGTGAAACGCGCCCACTCCGGCGCAGTCTCGTCGCGCCGCGCGCCACGCACATGCGCCGCGAGCGGCGATGTGCCCTTGTCCGAGGTCTTGTAGTCGATCACCCGCAGCGCGCCGGTTTCGACATGCCGCTCGATGCGGTCGATCTTGCCGCTCACGGTGACGGCCCCGAGCGCGAGCTCGAACTTGCGCTCGACCTGCTCGATCACCCAGCCGGCCGCACGCTGCGCCGCCTGCACCTCCGCCGCGCGGGCCAGCCGCTGGCGCGCCGACTCCAGCTGCACGATCAGCGGCAGCGTGAGTTCGGCGCCGTAACGCTCGCGCGCGCGCCGGTCGACGCGGGCCAGCAAAAATTCCCGCAGCGCCGCCGGGTCCGTGCCATCGCGCAGCGCCGGTTCCCTCCCCATCGCCTCCAGCGCATCATGGCAGAGCGTGCCGAAATCCAGCGCGTCCAGCTCGCTCTTGAACGGATCCACCGTCTCCATCTTCAGCGCGTGCTTGAGATAAAAGCGAAACGGGCAGCGCAGGTGGTCGCGGAACGCCGTCACTGAAACCCGCGTCGGCGGGGCCACGATTGGCGGGGCCAGCTGCCATCCGCGCCGCCACGACAGTCCGGGCCGCACGGCTTCAACCGGACGGAAAAGCGCCGCCACGCGGCGCGGCAGCTCCGCCTCGGGACACGCCAGCAGCAATCGCGAAGGCCGCAGCGGATCGCCCGCCGCCGACACCTTGCCCACCAGCAAATCCAGCCGCCCCGTCGCCGTGCGGCAGGCCGCGAGCGCGGCGAGCAGGTAAGCATCGCGAGCAAAACGCGCCTCGTTGGTCTTCAACCCCAGCCGGGCCCGCAGCGCCTCGGGCAAAAACGCATCGCCCGTCACCGTCTCCGGCACGCGGCCGTCGTTCAGCCCGGTCACCACGAGGTGCGGCGCATCCTCCCACAACAATTCCAGCCAGCCGAGCAGGTCCACCGCGCCCTCGGACCGGGCCTCGAAGCGCAGGCTCTCGCCAAACCGGGTCAGCGTCAGCTCCCACCACTCGGCGGTGGTCAAGCCGGGGAGATGCCGTTGCGCCTCGCCGGCTTCACGCAGCACTTCCATCCAGGTCTCGGCCGATTCCGCCAGCGCCGAGTCACCGGCCACACGCCGCGCCGCGAAAAGGGTGCCGAGTGCGGTCGCGGCATTCGCGGGAAATTCGCCGGCCATGAGCTGGGCGCGCAAGGCCTGCGCACCTTCCAGCGCCGCTCGTGCCGCCGGCCGCTGGGTGGTGTGCCCAAGTGCGGCCGCGATCGTCGCCGGCAAATGCTTCGCCTGCAGCTCGTCGAGCTCGGAAAGCATGGCCGCGGGTGAAAACGCGCCCGCCGCGCGGGCCACCAGCCACGCCATGAAATCCGGACAGCGTGCGAGCGCCTGCGCCGTGTCGAACGCCGGCTCGCGCACCAGCGCCGCCAGGGCCGCCAGCAGCGCGTGCAAACCATCGCGGCGGCGCGACCGGCCGCCGGGGTTGAATACCTCCAGCCCCGCCCCGCGCAGGCCGTTCTCCAAGGCCGGCGCAACCTCCGCATCAGCGACACCGACCGCCAGCGCGCCTTCAGGCTCGCCGTAGCTTTGCGCCAGTGCTGTCACCCGCAGCGCCTGCTCGGCAGCGTCGGCGCACAGCCGGACCTGTCCCGCAAAATCCGGCAGCAACAGCGGACGGCGCGACCACGCTTCTTCGCGCGGCCGGCCCCATTCATCAAAGAGATCGTTTCCGTCGGCCGGAGCGAACACCACGATGTCCACCGGCAGGGTTTGCGCGAATTCCGCCAGCACGCCGACGGCCAGCGGCAGCGGGTCCGGCGTGGCCAGCATCACGATGCGGGTGATGCCCACCGGCGGCGGCAGACCGCGGGCCAGCGCGATGCGGGCGGCCTGGGGTCCGATCCGCCCCCAACCCTTGAGCACGGCATCGCAGCGCCGCTCGAGCTCGGCCAGTTGCGTCCAGCGCCCGGTTTCCGGCAGGCCGTCGCCGGCGCGGCGCACGACATCGCGCAACCGCAGGCCGTTTTCCCCGAGGGTCGCCTGCAGGCGCTGCAGCTGCGCCGCGAGCCGGGCGGCCCAGGCAAAATGGCGCGCCGGGGGATCGATCGGGAACACGGCACGAAATTCCTCCAGCTCAGCCGCGCGCAACACCTCCGCCCAGGCCAGCTGCGTTTCCAGGGATGACGCCACCGCGGCCGCCGGCGCGCCTTCAGCCGCCGCCAGCAAATCCTCGGGCAGCACAACGCGCGGCGCCAGCACGGCCGAGTTGCGCGCGGCCGCGTGCTCCGCCAGCGCCTCGCGCAGGCGCCGGCCCGATTGCCGCGTCGGCACGATCACCAGCACGGCGCTGAGATCCAGCGGCCCGGGTCCCGTCCAGTCCTGCGCCAGCCAGGCCGCCGCCTGCGCGGGCAACGGCCGGTCCCACGGCAGGAAATGGCGGCGGACGTTGGCGGGCGGAGGCACGGCCGCCCATGAACGCGAAGTTCCGCGCGCGGCTCAATCTGTTTCAGCAAGCGGCCGATCCCTCGCGGGCCTGATGGTCCCGCCTCCATCCGGCCAACAAAAAGCCCCGCGGCGGTGAGGCGCGCGGGGCAAAGGTTCGGTTCAGGTCCGCTTACTTCTTCGCGGGGAAGATATACTTGGCGACCTGCGCCTTGTGGTTGGAGGCCGAGTTGCGGTGAATGACGTTGCTCTTGACGGCCTTGTCGAGGGCGGAGCTGAAGGCGATGGCGGCGGCGCGGGACTTCTCGGCATCGGTGCCCTTGGCGGCGGCGGCGACGGCCTTGGCCAGGGACTTCAGGCGGGTCTTGATGGCCTGGTTGCGGGCGGCGTTGCGGAGCGACTTGCGGGCGGCTTTGATAGCGGACTTGGTATTGGCCATGGTGGTTGGAAAATTTGGAAGGGCGAAAGACCCAAAATCCCCCCGGTGAGTCAAGCGCTTTCCTCCCGGGGCCCCAAAGGTGGAACCCGGCCTCCGGACGGGTTGATTGAGCCCTGAAAGCGTGCCCTGAGGTCACGCTCCACCCCAAACCTGTAAAAATGGAGCGGGGCGCGCCGCTTTTGGCAGCGCGCCCCGCGTATGGTCTAGTTCCGAAGCCGATAAGCCGGATTTTGTTGGGTGCCGCGAACGGCACCGTGATCTTCATTTCTCTAGGCCCGCCCGAAGGCGGACCTCCCCAGGCTGACGGCTTGCGCCGGCGTCTGGAGTGCGACTAACCCGGGACTGTCCGACGGGCCGCCGAGTCCCCTATTTAGTCTTGCACCGGATTGGGTTTTTCATGCCGCCGTCGTTGCCTTCGGCGCGGTGGGCTCTTACCCCACCTTTTCACCCTTACCTCGCGGTTGCCCGCGGGGCGGTATTTTCTCTGTGACACTGTCCGTCAGGCCGCCTTGAAGCGACCCGCCCCCGCTTTCGTGGGGAATCCCGCCCTGTGGTGTCCGGACTTTCCTCTCCTGGTTCAAAGAACGCGGAGCGAAGATCTGGCTCCGAAACTAGGATTCCCAATAGACCACCCGGCCGCACTGGTCGCAAGTGGCAATTTCCGAGCCGGTCCGGGCTGCCGACACGATGTGCGTCGGCACCTTCAGGTGACAACCGCCGCAACGCCCGCTGTTTACGGGCACACACACCGGGTGACCAGGCTTGAGGGCCACGCGGTCGTAAATCTTCAATTGCGGCGCCGGCACCTCCGGCCGGGCCGCCGCCACCTCCGCCAAGGCGGCCTTGTGGTCGGCCTGCAGCTGGGCCTCGCGCTCGCGCAGGGCGCGGATCTTCCCCTCGTGGCCGGAAATGTTCTGCTTCAGCTCGGCTTCGGCGGCGGCGAAACGCTTCTTCGCCTCGTCGATCGAATACATCACCTTCAGCTCCTCCTCCTCGAACCCGCTGATGGCCGCCTCGGTGTTTTCGATCTCGTGCGTGAGCGCCTTGTATTCGTCGTTCTTGCGCACCTCGAGCTGCTGCGTGCGGTATTTGCCCGCCTTGTCCTCGGCGCTCTTGATCTCCACCTCGAGCAGCTTCTTCTTCGATTCCAAGGCGTGCCACTCGGCCTTCGCGGCCTCGATGGCGGCCTTTTCCGCCGCGATCCGGGCCTCGACCGCCGCGATTTCGCGGGGCGCCGCCTGCAGCTGCTGCTCAAGCGCGAGGCGCTTCGAGTCGGATTCCTGGAGCGCCAGCAGCTTGGACAAATCGAGAGCAGCCATGGCGGCGACATTGCGGCGCCGGTCACCCTGCGGTCAAACGAAACTTTCCGCCGCAGAAGCAGTCAATTTCAGACTCCGATTTTCAGCCAAAAACCCGGTCCGAAATCAGGTTCGTTGCGGCCTTATTTTTTGAACGAAAACGGGCGATTTTTAATCATTATCCATCAACATCTTAAACGTCTGTTTTTTACGGTAAAAATAACTCGGAAAATCGCGAGAAAACCCTTGTCGGAGCGCACGTTTTGCATGACCTTTTTTCAACCCATTTTCGCCCTAAATGTCTGCCTCCGAAGAAGCCTCCACTCTCGCCAAATCCAACGCCGCCTCCGCCGACTACGACGCCAATAAACTGGGCCAATTGAAGGGCCTGGAGGCGGTCCGCAAGAAGCCCGGCATGTATATCGGCGGCACCGACGAACGCGCCCTGCACCACTGCGTTTCCGAGGTTTTGGACAACTCCGTCGACGAACATCTCGCGGGTCACTGCTCGAAAATCGAGGTCGCCATCCACGTCGACGGCTCGATCAGCATCCGCGACAACGGCCGCGGCATCCCGGTTGATATCAACAAGGATTCCGGCCTGCCGGGCGTCGAGCTCGTGCTCACCACCCTGCACTCCGGCGGCAAATACGGCCAGGGCGGCTACAAGTTCTCCGGCGGCACCCACGGCGTCGGCGCCAAGTGCGTCAACGCCGTCTCCGAGTGGTTCGAGGTCGAGGTCTCCCGCGGCGGCTCGGTCCACCACATGAAGTTCGAGCGCGGCAAGACCATGAAAAAGCTCGAGGTCATCGGCCAGGCCAAGGGCACCGGCACGCTCATCACCTTCAAGCCCGACGCCGAGATCTTCCGCGAGACCACCGTCTTCAAGGCCGACACCATCGCCCAGCGGTTGCGCGAGCTGGCCTTCCTCAACTCGGGCCTCGAGATCGCCTTCACCGACGAGCGCCCGTCCACGCCGAAGACCGAGGTCTTCCTCTACAAGAACGGCGTCGTCGAGTTCGTGAAGCAGATCAACACCGGCAAGACCGCCCTGCACCCCGTGCCGGTCCGCATCACCAAGGAGCTCCAGACCACCCTCGACGACAAGCCGATGGAGATCCACGTCGAGATCGTCCTCCAATACAACGACACCTACAACGACCTCGTCCTCTGCTACACCAACACCATCCACAACCCGGACGGTGGCACACACCTCTCCGGCTTCCGCAGCGCCCTCACGCGCGCGATCAACCAGTTCTCCAAGGCCAACAACCTCCTCAAGGACAAGGATCCCCAGATCACCGGCGATGACGTCCGCGAGGGCCTCGCCGCCGTCATCTCGATCAAGCACAGCGACCCGAAGTTCGAGTCGCAGACCAAGGTCAAGCTGCTCTCCCCCGAGGTCGAGAGCATCGTCGGCTCCCTCGCCTACGAGGGCCTGATGTTCTACTTCGAGAGCAACACGCCCGTCGCCAAGCGCATTGTCGAGAAGGCCCTCACCGCCGCCCGCGCCCGCGAGGCGGCCCGCAAGGCCCGCGAGACCATCCGCAAGGGCGCCCTCCACGGCGGCGGCCTCCCCGGCAAGCTGGCCGACTGCTCCGAGAAGGACCCGGCCATCTGCGAGCTCTACATCGTCGAGGGCGACTCCGCCGGCGGCTCCGCCAAGCAGGGCCGCGACCGCCGCTACCAGGCCATCCTCCCGCTCCGCGGCAAGCTCATCAACTCCGAGAAGGCCCAGCTCGACAAGGTCCTCAACAACGAGGAAATCCGCACCCTCATCACCGCCATCGGCACCGGCATCGGCACCGGCGAGGACGACTCCGCCTTCAACGCCGACAAGGCCCGCTACCACCGCGTCATCATCATGACCGACGCCGACGTGGACGGCTCCCACATCCGCACCCTCCTCCTCACCTTCCTCTACCGGCAGATGAAGGGCATCATCGAGCGCGGCTACGTCTACATCGCCCAGCCGCCGCTCTACAAGATCAAGCGCAAGAAGCGCGAGCAATACGTCGACAACGACGAGCAGCTCAACCGCATCCTCCTCGAGCTCGGCTCCGAGGAGATCGTGCTCGCCCGCACCGGCGACGCCCATGTCTTCGCCCCGGCCGCCATCGACCAGATCATCGAGATGCTCGGCGCCCTCGAGAAACTCGGCCACGGCATCACGCGCCACGGCGCCACGCTGGCCGAATACCTCGACCAGTCCGACAAGGCCTCCCACGAGCTACCGCGTTACATCGCCCGCGTCCGCGAGGGCAACAAGGAGTCCCACCAGTTCCTGACCGACGACAAGGACCGTGCCGACTTCCTCCGGAAGCAGGGCATGGACGCCGAGCTCAACAGCGCCGCCCCCGGCGCCACCACGCCGGCCGTCCAGGTCACGCGCCGCGTCACCATCCATGAGATCTTCGAATCCACCGAGATGACGAAGCTGCTCAAGGCCCTCGCCAAGGCCGGCGTCGACACCGCGCAGTTCGCGCCGACCGAGAAGGCCCGCTACACCATCACCGAGAACGCCGGCCAGAAGTCCGAGACCAAGACCGAGCTCTTCTCCCCGCTCGACATCATCACCCAGATCCGCGCCAACGGCCGCAAGGGCCTCTCCATCCAGCGCTACAAGGGCCTCGGCGAAATGAACCCGAAGCAGCTCTACGAGACCACGATGGATCCGGACCACCGCCGCCTCCTCAAGGTCAGCATCAACGACGCCGCCAAGGCCGACGCCCTCTTCACCCTCCTCATGGGCGACGAGGTCCCGCCCCGCCGCCAGTTCATCGAGGACAACGCCCTCAACGTGCAGTATCTGGACGTTTGATCCGCGCCGCCCGCTTACAGCTTAAACCTTAAGGCTTACCTCTCTCCTCAGTGTATACCGCGAACGAAAAACTCTCCTCGGCCAACATCACCGACATCATGCAGACGGCCTACATCGATTATTCGATGTCGGTCATCATCTCGCGCGCCCTGCCCGACGCCCGCGACGGCCTGAAGCCCGTCCAGCGCCGCATCCTCTACGCCATGCTCCGCGAGGGCCTGGTCCACAACCGCGCCTTCGACAAGTGCGCCGGCGTCGTCGGTGAAGTGCTCAAGAATTACCACCCGCACGGCGACTCGTCCGTTTACGACACCCTCGTCCGCCTCGCCCAGAACTGGGTCATGCGCTACCAGCTCATCGACCCGCAGGGCAACTTCGGCTCCGTCGACGGCGATCCGCCGGCCGCCTACCGCTACACCGAGGCCCGCCTGAAGGACATCGCCGAGGAACTCCTCAAGGACATCGAGGAGGACACCGTCGACTTCGC